>JADYUK010000009.1 GCA_021531755.1 Hoylesella loescheii | reverse complement strand
TACACAAAAGTATCCCAACTACTCTGTTACAATGAGTTGGGATCGGGATTGTTGTGTTTAGCGGACAGTAATAAATTATTATCAATCATAATTATTATTTTGCCTATTATTAACGAGCTCATAAATGTTAGGCATTCTATATTTATGACCCGCTAAACAAGCAAAAGTAAAATTCTGAACACTGGCTGACATTTTTTTCCCCCATGAGTTCTAAAAATATTTCTGTCAGGTGAAGTCATGGAATTATCACCAAACTCCCCCCCCGGACTGTAATAAATGAGAACGCCTTAACTCATGCCTCCGCTTATGGGAGATATGGTTAAGGCGTATATGTTTATACACATGATGGACTTTCGTGGTGAGCAGTCTTTCTTGTCTTTATTTTGTAGCTCCAGATTTCTGATTGTCGTTATGTTGAGAGACATAGGGCTTCATCCCCCAAGCGTGAGTGGCATAGTCTTCAATGGACCTTACATTACAGGATACGGTGTATGCACACGTCGGGATGGATTCTATCCTAATGTCACGCTGTCTATGTGAAGGCGCAGAGTCCCTGCAGGCACCTTCACGCTGACTGTCTCACCAGCTTTCTTCCCAGCAAGCGCCCTGGCTATTGGCGAGAGAATGGAGAGCTTCCCCTCACGGAGGTCAGCCTCGTGAGAGCTGACAATAGTGTATGCCATTCTCGTTCCCGTATCGAGGTTGGTCATCTCCACCCTTGTCAGCAGCCCCACAGTGTCGTCGTGCAAGAGTGCGCGGTCGATTACTCTGGCATTCTCAAGGATACGCTGCCTGTAACGTATACGTCCGAGTATCCTTCCTTGCTCGCGCTTGGCTGCATGGTATTCGAAATTCTCGCTTAGGTCTCCTTGCTCGCGTGCCTCGGCGATGGCTTCTCTGACTCTGGGCAGTTCTACAGTCTCCAGCTGCCGCAGTTCTGCTACAATCTTATTGTAGCCTTCTTCTGACAGGTATTCCATATATATAGTGCGTGACTTTGTTGTTCCCTTCTCTCAATACCGCCTTCCGCCCATGTCCGAGCCCTCGTAATATAATATCTATACAATAGGATACTTGGTAGGGGAGAGGCTTAATATCCTTTCTTGTTAAGCTCTCGTGGGGCTAAGCTCTCGTGGCTATGTGATTTGCCTGGTGACTCACAAGGGGTATGAGAGAAATGATGAGTTGGGGGTATAAAAAAATCTGGTGCTATACTCAGCGTACCACACCAGACAAGCAACATGCATTAAAAAAATATCTGTATTTTTGATAGTGCAAAATTACGTCATTTTCCTGTAATATGCAAATTCCTTTAACTATATTTTGCATTATTGGCTCAATTGTCTCATATTTTGATAAATAAAGGCAAGTGTTTCCATTCTTTCTTATCTGCGATACAGACTTGTCCATTCATTCAGAAGCAGAATGTCATGGACTTTGTTATAGCATAGCCAGAATAGGGGTGCGCCTTTTTGGGGGGGGTATGACTATATGATGATAGTCCCTCCCGATGACTCCCTCCTCAATGCTGCGGTGTTGAGTCGTTGGGGATAACACCTGCATCCTGTATATATGTGAGCAGATCAGCCACAATATAGCTTGAGCCCCCGATGAATATGAAGTCATGCTCAGAGGCGTCGGCAGTTGCCGCCATATATGCCTGAGCCACGCTTCCATACGCTTCACCCGTCAGTCCGCGGCTCTCCGCTTTGTCCCGGACTGTAGATGCCGGTATTGCCCTGTGTGTGCTTGCTTGTGTGAAATAATATACAGCATCGTGTGGCAGCATTTCCATGACCCGCCCGATGTCCTTGTCGTCGACCATACCGAATATTATTCTCGTGGTGTAGTCTCTGCCCGCAGCCTTTGTCCTGCAAAGGGTGGCTGTCTGCCTTATCTGCTCAGAGAGATACTTCCATCCTGCCACATTGTGGCCTGTATCGCATACGGCGAGAGGACTGTGGCCAAGTGTCTGCCAACGCCCCCTGAGCCCGGTAAGCTTGCAGACTGCGGATAGCGCACGCTGGACAATTTGTGTGCCATTCTGTATCTTTATGCCTTCAGCGCGCAGGGCTCTTGCCAGTGGAACAAGGCAGTTGAGAACAGTCTGGCGGTTAAGGTTCTGGTAAATGCCATGGAGATCATAGTTGCAGTCGAGACGGACGGGATGTTCCTCCGCAAATATTATCGGTGATGACAGCTCTGACGCTCTCTCCTCGAACACCTGCCGCGTCTCCGCTGTCGTCTCGCCTATGACAACGGGTACACCACGTTTTATTATCCCCGCTTTCTCCCGTGCTATCTTTGATAGTGTATCGCCCAGAAATTGTGTGTGGTCGAACGATATGTTCGTTATGACACTGAGTATCGGCGTGATGATGTTCGTGCAGTCAAGTCGGCCGCCAAGCCCTACCTCTATGACCGCAATGTCTACTTCTGCGTCCCTGAAATACTCAAAGGCCATGGCTGTAGTCAGCTCAAAGAATGATGGCCCTAACGGCTCAAAGAAATCTCTGTTCCTCTCTACCCATCCTGTGACATAGTCCTCAGGTATCATCTCGCCGTTGACCCGTATTCTCTCCCTGAATGTGACAAGGTGAGGTGAGGTGTATAGGCCGACCTTGAGGCCTGCCTCCTGGAGTATTGCAGCGATAGAGTGAGAGCAGGAGCCTTTGCCATTGGTTCCTGCTATATGGATAGTAAGGTATGAGTGGTGGGGATGCCCTGAGTGGGCGTCAAGGGCTTCTGTCGTTGCCAGCCCCTCCTTATATGCGACAGCTCCAACCTTTGTGAAGGCAGGAGCTGCTGCATATAAATATTCTATTGTCTCGTCGTATGTCACTTTTAATTCTGGTATTTCAGATACTCCCCAATGATATCAGCATACACAAAGGGGAGGGGTCTGTCAAAAAGAAAAGAGTCAGCTGAAGAAGTTCCTGAACTTCTCGAAGATGTTGTGCTTTGTGGCGTTGTCAGCCTTGAAGTTGTCCGAGTCCTTCATGCGCTCAAGGGCTTTCTTCTCGTCGCGTGAGAGTGTCTTTGGAACATAGACAGATATATTCAGTACCATATCTCCTGTCCCGTATCCATAACCCTTTATTGCCGGGAGACCCTTGCCACGCAGTCTCAGTGTCTTTCCTGGCTGTGTGCCAGGCTCTATTGTCACAGCGAGACGTTTGCCGTCGATTGTCGGTACCTCTACTTTCCCTCCTAATGCTGCTGTTGGGAAGTCGAGCAGGAGGTTGTATCTCACATCGTTGCCATCGCGCATGAATGTGTCGTTAGGCTCTTCTGTTATGAATACCTGTATATCGCCGCTAACACCGTTCCTTGCTCCAGCATTGCCTTTGCCTGGTATGGTGACAACCATGCCGTCCTGAACGCCAGCAGGTATCTCTACCTCGACAACCTCTTCGCCTTTCACGATGCCTGTACCACTACAGTGTGGACACTTGTTCTTTATCACCACACCCTCGCCCTGACAATCTGGACATGGGCTCTGGGTCTGCATCATGCCGAATATTGACTGCTGTGAGCGTATCACATAGCCTGAGCCGTGGCAGCGCTGACATGTGTCGGTCTGTCCACCATCTTTACTTCCTGTACCATTACAGTGGGGGCATGAGACATCTTTCCTGACCTTGAACTTCTTCGTCACGCCTGTTGATACCTCAAGAAGCGACAGGCGTACCTTCAGCCGGAGATCTGAGCCGCGGCTGACACGTTGCCCACGTCCGCCACTGCGTCCGCCTCCACCAAAGAAGTCGCTGAAGTCTCCACCACCGAAGTTAAATCCGGCACCGAAGACATTGTTCAGGATGTCGTTGATGTCAAAGCCTCCGAAGCCTCCTCCTCCGAAGCCTCCTCCTCCCATCTTCGGACCGTCAAACCCGAACTGGTCATATTGCTGGCGCTTTGTCTCGTCAGACAACACGCTGTATGCTTCAGCTGCTTCCTTGAACTTCTCCTCTGCGTCCTTTTTCTCTGCGTCACTCTTTCCGCTCTGGCGGTCAGGGTGGTACTTAATGGCCATCTTCTTGTAGGCCTTCTTTATTTCCTCTGGGCTTGCGTTCTTCTGTACGCCAAGCACTTCATAATAATCACGTTTTGCCATATATCGTCTCTTTTTATGACATGGGGGAAGGTTTCTGCCTCCCGTGTCTGGGATTGTGGATGATGACGCCTGGGGCTTGGCTTATTGTCCTACTGCCACTTTGGCATGACGTATCACCTTGTCATTAAGCTTGTAGCCTGTCTGCACACAGTCAATGACACGTCCCTTCTTGTCGTCGCCCATGCCTGGGACAAGAGCAACAGCCTCATGGAAGTCGGTATTGAAATCGGCATTATCGGTCTCAATCTTCTGCACGCCTTGTCCCTCCAGAATCTTCATGAACTTCTTGTATATGAGTTCCATGCCTTCTTTTATGGCAGAGATGTCATCTGTCTTCTCAGCCTGCGACATGGCACGCTCAAAGTCATCAAGGACTGGTAGGATAGCCTTTATCGTCTTCTCTCCACCGTTAAGGATAAGGTCTGCCTTCTCCTTCATTGTACGTTTGCGGAAGTTGTCAAACTCCGCTTGCTTGTACAACATCTGTGTCTTGAGTTCCTCTATGTCTGAGATAGCTTTCCCGAGTGGGTCCTGCTGCTCCTCTTCTTCCTTGATATCTGCTGCTTCCTCCTCTGGAGACTCAGTTTCCGGATTGATGACTGTTGTGTCCTCTGTGTCTGGAGTATCAGAGGTGTTGGCTGTCCCAGCCTCATTTAGTTCTTCGTTTGTCGGTGTTCCTACCTCTGGCTGGAATTCCTTCTCTTTATTTTGTTCTTTATCTGTCATATTGTCTTTCTTTTGGTTACTTCTTGCACCTCTGCAAAGTCTGTGCCAAAACTTTTCGCTTCGTTTTCCCATTATTATGATAAGGAAGTATAGAATGCCCTGTGACAACCATTCGTCTCTTCTTTCTTGCTTGTTTGGCTGTCACAGGGCATGTTCATATTGTGCCGGGCTTTTTTCATTACTACGCACCGTACATTCTTTGTTTCTGCTCCTTTATCTGCTCGTCATAGATATAATCGTCATAAGTCATGAGTTTGTCAATTGTACCTTTAGGAGTCAGCTCTATTATTCGGTCAGCGACTGTGTTGATAAACTCATGGTCGTGTGATGCGAACAGGATATTGCCCTTGAATGTCACAAGATTGTTGTTGAAGGCCTGGATTGACTCAAGGTCGAGATGGTTGGTTGGTGTGTCGAGGATGAGACAGTTGGCGTTCTTCATCTGCATGCGCGCTATCATGCATCGCATCTTCTCACCACCTGAGAGCACATTGACATGTTTCTCTACCTCTTCCTGCTTGAACAGCATGCGTCCGAGGAAAGCCTTCATTGCTACCTCATTGCCTGGGCCGAACTGGCTCAGCCAGTCGACAAGATTCAGCTCGCTCTGGAAGAACGATGTGTTGTCGAGCGGCAGATAGGCTGTTGTTATTGTTATACCCCATTTGTATGTGCCAGCCTGAGCCTCGCGGTTGCCATTGATAATCTCGAAGAGTGCTGTCATGGCTTTGGGGTTATGCGAGAGGAATACCGTCTTCTGGCCCTTCTCAATATTGAAGCTGACATTGTCAAAGAGGACTGTGCCGTCTTCCTCAACAGCGCGCAGGCCTTCCACCTCAAGAATCTGGTTGCCTGGCTCACGCTCCATTGTAAAGATGATGCCTGGATACTTGCGTGTCGAAGGCTGTATCTCGTCGACATTGAGCTTCTCGAGCATCTTCTTGCGTGATGTCGTCTGTTTTGATTTTGCCACATTGGCAGAGAATCTGCGTATGAACTCCTCGAGCTCCTTGCGCTTCTCCTCAGCCTTGGCTTTCTGGTTCTGTGCCTGGCGGAGTGCGAGCTGGCTTGACTGGTACCAGAAAGAGTAGTTGCCTGAGAATACTGTCACCTTCCCGAAGTCGATGTCTACTGTCTGTGTGGAGACAGCATCAAGGAAGTGGCGGTCGTGGGACACGACAAGGACTGTCTGCTCAACATTTGAAAGATACTCCTCAAGCCACTGCACAGTGTCAAGGTCGAGGTCGTTGGTCGGCTCGTCAAGGAGAAGGTTGTCTGGATTCCCGAAAAGTGCCTTTGCGAGCATCACTCTCACTTTCTCTGTGTTCGAAAGCTCTGACATCTGCTTCTGGTGCTGTGACTCAGGTACACCGAGATTCTGCAGCAACTGTGCCGCGTCGCTCTCTGCTGTCCATCCTCCAAGCTCTGCGAATTTCTCTTCAAGCTCTGCAACCTTGACACCGTCCTCATCGTTGAAGTCCGGCTTCATGTATAGGGCCTCTTTCTCCTGCATATTCTGCCATAACGGCTCGTGCCCCATCAGGACAGTGTTCATGACTGTGTATTGGTCATACTTGAAGTGGTCCTGCTCGAGCACAGAGAGACGCTCGCCTGGTCCCATCTCTACTGTTCCCTTGTTAGGTTCCAGATCGCCAGATATAGCGCGGAGCAGTGTTGATTTGCCGGCACCATTGGCACCGATGACACCATAGATGTTACCGTTTGTGAATTTTATGTTCACGTCTTTATAAAGGACGCGTTTCCCGAATTGTATGGCTAAGTTGGTTACTGTTATCATTTCTTGGGTGAGGGTGGATTCTTTTGTTTTTTTTGAGGGTTGTCTATGCTTAGGTTATATCATCACTTAATAAGCGTTCTCAAACTCTTTGAGGAATGGGGTGTAGTTCTCTGAGAACATGCGAAGGTCTGATACCTGATACTTTAGATTGGTAATGCGTTCAACACCGAGTCCGAAAGCGTATCCTGAGTATTCTTTGCTGTCAATGCCGCAGAGTTCGAGCACGTTAGGGTCTACCATGCCGCATCCGAGAATCTCAACCCATCCTGTATGCTTGCAGAATCCGCAGCCCTTGCCGCCACAGATATGGCACGATATATCCATTTCTGCTGATGGCTCAGTGAATGGGAAGTATGAAGGCCTGAGTCTGATCTTCGTCTCTGGACCGAACATCTCACGTGCGAATGTCAGCATCACCTGCTTGAGGTCAGTGAATGATACGTTGCGGTCAATGTACAGTCCCTCTATCTGGTGGAAGAAGCAGTGTGCGCGTGCTGTGATAGCCTCGTTGCGGTATACGCGTCCCGGGCATATCACACGTATTGGTGGCTGTGATGTCTCCATGACACGTGCCTGTACGCTTGACGTGTGTGAGCGGAGGATGATGTTCTTTGTCACATCATCCAGTTTCGTCTTCTCCACGAAGAATGTGTCCTGCATATCACGTGCGGGATGGTCTGCAGCGAAATTCATCTTGGTGAACACATGCAGGTCATCCTCCACCTCCGGCCCGTCGGCAAGGGTGAAGCCCATGCGCTGGAAGATATCGATAATCTCATTCTTCACGATGGTGAGCGGGTGACGGGAACCAAGTGTCACAGGATAGGGCGTACGTGTGAGGTCTATACCCTCTGTGTCAGACTCAGCCTCCTCTGTGTTCTCCTTGAGGGCTTTTATCTTCTCGATAGCCAGCTGTTTCAGCTGATTAATCTTTATGCCGACCTCTTTCTTCATGTCAGCAGGAACATTCCTGAACTCTGCCATGAGCATAGTGACCTCACCTTTCTTGCTGAGGTATTTCTGGTATAGCTCGTCAGTCTCAGCGGCACTGTTCGCCGTCAGAGTTTCAATCTCTGTGCGCAGGGATTCAATCTTTTCAAGTATCATGGTCTTTTTCTTGTTGTTTTCTATGTAGAATGCATAGGATGACGTTCCACAGTCTTTCCCTGACCGTGAATCGGCATCATATACATGGTATGTTTGCAATTTGACCGCAAAGTTAATAATTTTTCTCTGAAAATTGGAATAATATAGAAATAAAGTAGTAATTTTGCATGCAAAATATTGAAGATTAGTGGATAATACATTATGAAACGATTAGTCTATGCCATAATCCCAATGGTTTTGGCGACAATGATTTGGACCACAGGATGCACGGAAAGGAAAACCGATGTTCAGGATACAATCTCTGATTCTATTGCTCCTGACACTCTCGCTCCTGACACCTTAGAGACATTGATAGAGGAGACACCAATGCCGAAGGCTGCTGACGAGCTCTTCGACGATTTCTTCTTTAATTTTGCTGCAAACAGGAAGCTGCAGATGGAACGCACAGACTTCCCTCTGTTGATAGATGACCATGGAGTATCCTCAACAATAGAGAAGAGAGAATGGCGTATGGAGCACTTCTTCATGAGACAGGGATTCTATACGCTTGTAGCTGAGAGCCTGAAGGATATACGCCGCTCAAAAGACACGCACATCAACCATGTCGTGGTGGAGAAGGTGCTGCTTGAGAAGCAGTCTGTCAGACAGTATATCTTCAACAGAATTGATGGGCTGTGGAAGCTGCAGGAGATAAAGACGGTCTCTATGGCTAACAATGAGAACGGGAAGTTCTACACTTTCTATAACAAGTTTGTGACTGACTCCTTGTTCCGCCAGGAGGCTCTCGCAGAGAATGTTGAGTATTCCGGCCCTGACCCAGATGATGATTTCTCGCGCTTGGACGGCTCGATAATGCCCGAGCAGTGGTCAATGTTTGCGCCCGAGATTCCTGTTGGCACAATATACAACATCATCTATGGCGACCATAAGATGGTGGGCTCACAGCGTGTCCTTGTCCTGCGGGGCATAGCTAATGGCTTTGAGATAGAGATGACATTCCAGAAGGCAGCCCACGGTTATATCCTGACAAAGCTGAACACATGATGCCATACTGCCGCTTATCCCCTTTGGATGGGGTGTTCTGTGATACAGCTTGGGATGAAACTACGTGCAGGCAGGCCGCAACAGACGGTAATGATGTCATGTGCAGGCGTTCCTGCCCGGTAGACTCACTCTTGCCTCTCAGGCCTGCCTTAGGTGATGGGTGCAAGGCTAAGCCAGGCTCCATCTCCCTCTCCTTGGACACCCAAACCCTTTGGCCATTTTGTTGAACACCACTGAAGTTATCATAGCAAACCAGACAATCATGATAGACAATAAGGATTACAATCTTTTTGCTCATAATACATTTGGTATCAGCGAGACTTGTCGCCGGTATGTTGAGTTCTCAACAGTGGATGAGTTGCGCCGTGTCTTGAAGTCTCTATCGCCAGCCGATTTCCCCCTGCTCGTGCTTGGAGGCGGCAGTAATCTCCTGCTCACAAAACCATTCCAAGGCACAGTCCTGCACTCTGCAATATGTGGCATTGAGCATTCAGATGATGGCGACGATATACTCCTGCGCTGTGGCAGTGGCGAGGTCTGGGACGATGTCGTAGCCTATGCCATAGCCCACGGATGGTATGGCATGGAGAATCTTTCCATAATCCCTGGCGAGGTGGGAGCATCAGCGGTACAGAATATTGGAGCCTACGGCAGGGAGGCGAAGGATCTCATCGAGACGGTGGAGGCTATAGACATCGAGACGGCTGAGGATATTGTCTTCAAAAATCCAGAATGTGGATATGGATACAGGCAGAGCAAGTTCAAGAACGAGTGGAAGGGGAAGTATGTGATAACTCATGTGACATACCGTCTCTCAAAACATTTCACACCATATCTTGATTATGGCAATATTCGTGCAGAGCTTGAACGACGCGGAGTCAATGAGCCTTCTGCCGATGATGTGCGCCGTGTCGTGACTGACATACGTAACGCCAAACTGCCTGACCCGAAGAAAGAAGGTAATGCCGGCAGTTTCTTTATGAACCCTGTTGTCAGTAGAGAAGCCTTTGGGATTCTCCATGAGCAGTATCCAGACATGCCACACTATTACGTCGATTCTGACCATGAGAAGATTCCAGCAGGATGGCTTATCGACCGCTGCGGATGGAAAGGACGTTCCATGGGTCCTGCAGGAGTTCATGACAAGCAGGCTTTAGTGCTTGTCAACAAGGGTGGAGCCAGGGGGATGGATATCGTCCGGCTTTGTGATGCTATACGCGACGATGTGAAGAAGACTTTCGGCATAGAAATCCATCCCGAGGTGAATATTATATGATATGGGCCAGATTATTCTTGCTCTATGTGTGTGTTAGCTCAGCTTTCCCATATAATGTGAGATGTCTAACGTGGCCAATAAGCAGTTCTTATGAAATCTACATGTTCAATCAGTGATAACAACCTCTCCAAGAATCCCACAGGGACAGACGTGTGCAATGGGGTGAACACTTGCCGGCTGACATTCCTCGGCACAGGCACATCTACGGGTGTGCCAGTCGTTGGATGCCAGTGTGATGTCTGTCGCAGTGGAGACCCGCGTGACAAGCGTTGCCGGACTTCTGTTATGCTCGAATCAGATACGACAAGGATAATCATCGACTGTGGGCCGGATTTCAGACAGCAGATGCTCCGTGTGCCATACCGCAAGATAGACGGTGTCCTGCTTACTCATATACATTATGACCATGTAGGCGGTTTGGACGATTTGCGTCCGTTCTGCTCGTTCGGCAGTATAGACGTGTATGCAGATACATCAACAGTATCTTCGCTCCATCACACGATGCCATATGTTTTTGCAAAGCATCTGTATCCCGGTGTTCCGCGTCTGGAGCTGAAGGCCATCCAGCCACACCGCCAGTTCCAGATTGGTGATATTCCTGTCATGCCGTTTGTCGTCATGCACCACGCCCTTCCCATCATGGCATATCGTTTCGGCCGTTTCGCATATATAACTGACATGAAGACCATTGATGATACTGAGCGTGAATATTTGCATGGGATAGACACACTCGTTGTGAATGCACTTCGCTTTGGCCCTGGACATCATTCCCACATGCTTGTTGATGAGGCTGTCAGCTTTGCGAGAAGCATAGACGCCCGCAGGGTCTATTTCATCCACTCCACACATGATATCGGACTGCATGACCAAGCAAACTCCCGTCTTCCTGAGAGATTTGAGTTCGCCTACGACTGTCAGCAGATTGAGGTTGAAATCTGACGTCCTCTTTTTTCTGGTCATCATCACAGTATTCGCCCTAAAGTCAATCCCTGATATCCATAAAAGGCCGTGATAAAAGTAATGTTGCTCCAGCTAAATGAGCTCAATATCGACTTTTATTTGCGACTGACACATAATCACAGAAAAAAATCACATTAGATTTGCTGGATTATCTGGATTTATTGCTATCTTTGCCTTGACTTTTCTTGTGTCCGATGGCTTGACATTGGACTATATGTTAAGTGACATGGCTTGTATCGCTATATTCCATACCGAGTATTTTATATTTCTATGATAAACAAAGCTTTTATACGTAAGGTCTTGACTGCCTTCCTTGGATTCTCTGTCGTTACCCTTCTTGTCGATGCATGGCAGGGATGGACAATGGGAGTTGTGGATGTTTTCGTGCGCACTGTTCTTGCCACAGTGTTTTATTTTATAATATTGCTTCTGCAAGCATTGTATCTGAAACGAAAAAAGAGATGAAGGCAAATCAGTCTGCCGTCATCTCTTATCCTTAGTTGTAACCCTGGCGGGTGTACCTGTGTCATGGACTCTGCATGGGGTCTGTCTCTGTACAATTCCCGTCTGTCGCTCTAAAGCGTCAGTCTTGCCAGATAGTCATGCTGTGCGCCCTCGAGAATCATCTCGCATTTCATCCCGCAACTCTTCGCTATGGTTTCCAATAATGCGAAGTCGACGTACAGCCACTCGAACTGTTTGCCCCTGATGTCTTTATATACCATCTGGAATTCCACCTCTCCGTAGTATCTGCCCTCTGGGATGATACTGGCCAAGTCGTCCTCATCGCCATATACATATTTTATGTCAGAGGAGTCAATCAGCACTTGGCCGTCGTCAGCCATGATCTCCTTTAGCCTGCCGAGCAGCGAAGGCAGGCGGGACAGTCTGCCGGCGATACCTGTGCCATTCATCAGAAGCAGAATTGTGTTGAATTTCCCTGATAATGACTTGTCGAAGAGGTCAACGTGCCTTACATCCTTTATGCCTCTTCTTTCCATTGCCTCGCAGCAGAGAGGTGATATATCTATTGCTGTCACCTCGTGGTCCATCTCTTGCAGAGCGAGGCTGTGGCATCCCGCCCCTGCCCCAACATCGAGTATCTTGCCGTATGATATGTCCAATGCTTTCCTCTCTATCTCGGGCATTTCATCCGGTGTACGCAGCAAGTGGCTGACAGGCAGCTCGTCATCCTCAAACATTGGTGACAAGACCCTTAGCGGCTCGTAGTGTTTATGTCCCCTTGGGCGTCTGTCCCCTTGCCGTGACGTTACGGCCTCCAGGATGGCAGCTCCCATAGGGTCTTTCTTTTTGTCTATTGTCATAACGGTCAAGTTTCCTGTCTTTTAGTTTTCCTGTCTTTTGTGAGACGATGAATCCCTCGTGCCGCATGTAGTGCGCGAGGGATTCATCGCCAATGGTTTCTTCATGTGTAGTGTGTGGTGGCTTTGATGCTTGTCCACTGTGAGCATTTATCCGTCCTGTTCCTCCTTCATGTCTATGAACTGTTTCTTGCTGTCATAGAACTCGTACTGCAGGAATGCGAGCTTCTGTGATTCGATGACTCTCAGGCCGAAGCTGTATTTGAATTGCCATCTTCTCTTGATGCTCATGAAGCCCTTGTTTATGTAGGCGGCAACATATGGATGCACATGAAGCGTCAGTTTCTTTATGCCTACCTTCTTCACGAGATATTCAATCTTATGTTCCAGTTGGTCGGTGAACAGGAGGCTGGACTTTATTGTTCCTTTTCCGAAGCATGTGGGGCATATCTCCTCGACACTGACATCCATTGCCGGGCGCACACGCTGTCTTGTTATCTGCATGAGGCCGAACTTTGACAACGGCAGAATGTTGTGCCGTGCCCTGTCCTGCTGCATGTTCTTGCACATGCGCTCGTAAAGCAGTTGTCTGTCCTCTGCGAGATGCATATCGATAAAGTCGACAATGATTATGCCGCCCATATCACGCAGACGCAGCTGTCTTGCAAGCTCATCGGCAGCTCCGAGGTTCACATCGAGTGCGTTCTGCTCCTGTCCGTTCTCTGCACGTGTCCTGTTCCCGCTGTTGACATCCACAACATGCATGGCCTCAGTATGCTCGATGATGAGGTAGGCTCCGTGCTTATAGTTGACTGTCTTCCCGAATCCGGATTTCAGTTGTTTCGTGACGTTGAAGTTGTCGAATATAGGAATCTTGCCCTCATAGAGTTTCACTATACTCTCCTTGCCTGGTGCTATGAGCGATATGTACTCGCGTATCTCTTCGTAAACACTGCTGTCATTGACATGTACTGCCGAGTATGTCGGGTTAAAGAGGTCGCGCAGCAATGCCACGGCACGGCTTGTCTCCTCATAAACGAGCTGTGGCCGTTTCTTCGTGTCGTGAACTCTCTTGAGCACATCCTCCCATTTCTTCATCAGGAGTCTCATTTCTGCCTGCAGCTCTTCTCCTTGGCATCCTTCTGCCACGGTGCGTATTATCACACCGATATTCTTGGGCTTCACGCTCTGTACTATCTGTTTCAGACGGGAGCGTTCGGCGCTGCTCTTAATCTTTGTTGAGACAGAAACCTTGTCATGGAACGGCATGAGGACGATGAATCGTCCTGCAAAAGACAAGTCGCTTGTCAGTCGTGGTCCCTTTGTCGATATAGGCTCCTTGACAATCTGCACGAGCACCTCGTCATCTTTGTTCAGTACAGAGGCGATGCTGCCATCCTTCTTCAGGTCTGGCAGTCTCAGTGCTTTCTCGAAAGGGTATATCTTATGGTTGTCGCTGAGTAGCTGCTTGAGATACTTCTCGTAGCTTGGGTATTTGTTACCAAGGTCAAGGTAGTGTAGAAAAGCGTCACGCTCGTAGCCGACATCGACAAATGAGGCGTTAAGCCCTGGCATTATCTTCCTGATCTTTGCTACATAGATGTTGCCCACAGAGAAAGAGGCGGAGCGGGATTCCGTCTGATATTCGACAAGGCTCTTGTCTTCAAGAAGAGCTATCGATATGTCTTTCTCTTTTACGTCGATTACTAATTCGCTTGTCATGTATTTCTTTTTACCTTGATTGTTATGTGTTCGTCTTCTCCTTCACTTGTCTGTTCGTTTAGCATCATTATAGGTGGGGTTCTGTCAATAGGCTTTACTTAATGTCTGTCCCATTATTTTTTCCTCGACGGGTGTTATATGCGTCTGTCATGGTTTGTGCAGTTCCAGCCTTGTGTGTTCTGAATTTTCGCATGCCTGTCCGCGCGCCATTATGCACTGCCTTTGTATATATATGATGCTTCGACGATGGCTTTGTGCGGTCTCTGCCATCTCATGCCCCACCTGTGATGATTCGTCTCCCAGGGAGATTCTTCTTTGCTGTTCCCCTCCCTCTCAGAGTGCTCGTTATGATAACAGTCATCTTTGGTCTGTTATCCGTATGTCCTTCCCCTTTCGCCTTTATGCTGCAGTGTCGTGGTCAATTCATTCGGATTCCAAATGAAGTTACTGTGCCCGCCCTTTTTTGTTGGAGGGTGATTCCTGCAACATTCTTCTTGTTATATGGTTGCGCATACATCAGTGATGTCCGTATGCGTCACCCACCTTTAATAACAAAGGGTATGTCGCCAAGCCGCTATGTCCTTCATCATTGCTGTTTGTGACAATATCGAGCTTGTTGACATACCCCCCAGTCGTAATGAGACTGACGAGCAAGAGCCTTGCCTCAAAGGTCTTACTTGCTCTTATGTCTGTTCTTGCGGAGTCTCTTCTTACGCTTATGGGTAGCCATCTTGTGGCCCTTCTTCTTCTTACCGTTTGGCATAATACTTTTTTGTTTAAAGGTTAATATTTCTTTTTTTCTTTATTCCTCTTTCTTTCCGGCTATTAATCTTCAGCTGTCACCTCTTCGCCCTTCATCATCTGGAGGAAGCTCTTTGCAGGTTTGAATGCTGGGATGTCGTGCGCTGGTATTGTGATTGTCACGTTCTTTGATATGTTACGTGCTGTTTTCTGTGCGCGCTGTTTAACGTTGAAGCTGCCGAATCCGCGAAGATAAATGTTCTCGCGGTTGTTAACCATGTTCTCCTTTATGACAGTCATGAGAGCCTCTACGGTGACAGAGACGTCACGGCGTGCTATACCTGTCTTCTCTACAATCTCGTTAATTATATCAGCTTTTGTCATTTGTGTATGTTAATTTTCTATTTTTATTTCGGATTGCAAAGGTACGAGTTTTTTGCAAGATAACGAAATTTTATTCATGTTTTTTTTCTATATCTCTGATTTTTATTGACTTTTATTGCTTATCTCGCTTTTTTTTATTATTTTTGCATCATAATTATATATTGAATATATACATTTATACTATAAATTATATGAAGCAGACAAAGATTGTTGCCTCTGTAAGTGACCGTCGGTGCTCGGTGGAGTTCATACGGTCTTTGTATGAGGCTGGTGTTAACGTGATACGTATGAATACTGCTCATGCTACACCTGATGGATTACGGGAGATAATAAGAAACACACGTGCAGTATCAGCTGACCTCGGAATACTCATTGACACTAAAGGTCCGGAGGTACGCTCTACAAAGGTTGATGCACCTATAGATTATGTTACTGGTGAGCATCTGACTATTGTCGGCAGACCTGACGAGCCTACAACCCACGACCGTATATGCGTCTCATACCCCAGCATCGCTGAGGATGTAAAGTGTGGCGACGATATCCTCTTCGATGATGGCGCGCTCGATATGCGTGTCGTCAGCATTGATGGTGACAATATCAATGTTGAGGTTATGAACGACGGGCGCCTTGGTGCCAACAAGAGTGTCAATGTGCCGGGAGAGCATATCGACCTGCCTGCACTGACTGACAAGGACCGCCGCAACATACTTCTTGCCATAGAGGAGGACATTGACTTCATCGCACACAGCTTCGTGCGCAGCGCGGCTGATGTCAAGGCTGTACAGGACATTCTTGATGAGCATGGCTCGCATATCAAGATTATCTCAAAGATTGAGAATCAGGAGGGTGTGGACAATATCGACGATATTATCGAATCGAGCTACGGCATCATGATTGCCCGTGGCGACCTTGGTATTGAGGTGCCCCTTGAGCAAATACCATCCATACAGCGTCAGATAACGCGTAAGTGCATACGTGCCAAGAAGCCTGTCATCGTGGCCACACAGATGCTCCATACCATGATTGAGAATCCACGTCCTACACGTGCCGAGGTATCAGACATCGCCACAGCCATCTATACACGTACTGATGCCGTCATGTTGTCTGGAGAGACTGCGAGCGGCAAGTATCCGCTTGAGGCTGTATCAACCATGGCCTCGATAGCGAAGCGTGTCGAGCATGACATCCATAACTCGCCTGTAGGCAAGGTGAATATGCAGGAGATGATTGATACGGCTGATTATCTCTCCAACTGTGCTATTGATGCTATTGAGAAGCTCGGTGTGCGTGCCATCGTCACCGACTGTAAGACAGGAGGTACAGCGCGTAAGCTCTCAAGCTACCGTGGCTCAATACCTGTCATAGCTGTTTGCTATGATGCCCATGTGCACCGTGAGCTCTCGCTAAGCTATGGCATATCGGCAGTTTCTGTTCCTGAGGATTACAATCCGAAGCTCCAGTTCGTTGAGGCCATAAAGAGTCTTCTCGTTGTTGGCGAGCTCCAGATGGACGACCGTGTCGTATATCTCAGCGGGTCATTCGCTGAGGGTGGTTACTCGTCCATACTCCAGATTATACGCGTAAAGGATATCCTGTCTGGCAACTCTTTCACACCTCCCAAGTCCCTTTAGTAAATATCTTTAGCGGCGCACGGGTGTTTCATTTCCTGATTTGCATTCCGTGGGCCGATTCTGGCTCGCATAATATAGATAGCTATCAACACGCAGTGTTTTTCATAACATCATCAACCAAGAAGGCCAGAAGCGGAATAAAACGCTTCTGGCCTTCTTGGTGAATTATTTCAAATATGTATTAATTTCAAATATTTGCCCTGTCTTTTTTTTGCCTCATAGCATTGAGACGTATTGTGTGTCATTCTCCGGCTTCAGCCTGTACGACATTCACAACATAGTCGCCCACCTTCTCACATTCAGCGATGAAGTCATTGAAGAATGTGCCGAGATGATAGCTGTATTGGCCCGAGTTCACAGCTGTGAGGTTTGCCTTCCGGCATTCTGACCTCAGTGTGTTTATCTTCTCCTCAATGAGATAGCTCTTCGAGAGGTCAATCCTTATATGCTCAGGGCCGGTAAGTATGCTGTACATCTCGCTGAGAGCCATATCTGTCAGCTGCATCATCTGGTTGAGCGATGTCGCCTGTGATTCTGTGAACTCAGACTTCTCGTATTTCCTCTTGCGGCGTATTGTGCGTGCTAGATGGAACATAGAGTCTCCGATACTCTCCAGCTCATCCACTTCCCTCAGCATTCTCGTTATATGGTTCTTTGAGTAGGCAGACAGTCTTCCCTCGCTCACTTTCCTGAGATACTCTGCTATCTCAACCTCCATGTTGTCGGTTATCTGCTCGTAGTGCTCCACTCTCTTGTATTCTTTCTCGAATGCTTCGTCTTTCTCCATGCTCATAGCCGATTTGACCATTCCGAGCATCATGTGGCATCGCTCTGCCATGACTCCAATCTCGTTACGTGCCTGCCATATCGACAACTCTGCTGTCGACAGCAGACCGCCAGAGATATACCTGAGGCCGACCTCCTTCTGGTCCTCCTCCTTCTCTGGCAGAGCCCAGCATACGAATCGCTCTATCTGCTTCACGAATCCTATGAGCAGCAATGTGTTGAATATGTTGAATGCCGAGTGGAATGCAGAGAGCTGCACGAGCTGGTTGCTTTCGCCTGCTACTGTAGCCACTGCCCATCTCACAGCGTCGCAGAAAGGGTAGAACATTATCAGCACTACTACAACACCGAAAACATTGAAGAACATATGTGCCAGGGCGGCTCGTCTTGCCTGTGTTCCGGCTGTCAGTGATGCCATCACGGCTGTGATGGTTGTTCCTATATTCTGTCCCATAGCCAAGGCTGCTGCCAGCTCAAGGCTGAATCCTGGGATATGCATGTCAAAGAGCATAAGCGTTATGGCCATTGTCGCTGCCGATGCCTGCACGAGCATTGTCACCAGGGCTCCCACCATGACAAAGAGTATAACAGTCAGGAATCCACCGTCTGCCAGCCCTGCCAGCATCTGTGCCACCATGCCTCCTATGTTGAGGTCGTTTGCCGAGCTTTGAAGGTAGGAGAGACCCATGAAGAGGAACGCGAAGCCAAAAACGAACTCACCGATACTCTTCCGTTTCTCGTTTCCACTGAAATAGAGAGGTATGCCTATTGCGACGAGCGGGAGCGACATGGCGGCGATATTCACCTTGAATCCTATCAGAGATATTATCCATGCTGTCACTGTGGTGCCGACATTCGCACCCATGATTACTCCGATTGACTGTGCCAGTGTCATCAGCCCTGCATTGACAAAGCTTACAACCATGACTGTTGTGGCACTCGACGATTGTATCAGCGCTGTCACGAGGATACCTGTCAACACGCCCATGACTCTGTTCTTTGTCATGGCTGCAAGCACGGAGCGTAGCCTGTCACCTGCGAATTTCTCAAGACCCTCACTCATCGTCTTCATTCCGAAGAGGAACAAGCCCAGCGAGCCTATCAGCGAGAGCAGATTTAGTAATGTTTCCATCTGTGTGAATTATGCGGTTTTGGTATTTGTGTCTTGCTCTTGAGCCATGTCTTCTTCTCATATGGCTCCATAATGTGGCGGGTTGTCTTCTTCCCACCAGTATATAATATATAAATAGGTGTAAACCGATGTCATTCCTTGTCTTTAGCCATGGGTGTCACTGTATTGTTCTTCAGTGATATCGCCTTATAGGCTGACACCGCTGTCCGTCTTCACCTTTTTCCTATATATTATACTTCCTGACGACATGTTTCAAAACTTTTGCAAAAATACTACATATTTATTTCAAATATGTTACATAAATGTTAATGTTTGTTACTAATGGATATTTTTTTTAATACTGTTATCTTCTTACATCTTTTTTAGATGTAACTTTGCACGCGTAAAAAGAGCATACTTTTAAAAACATCTGGCTCACTGACTGCGTGTCGTGGCCTAGGTGTGATCACGCTCTCCGTACACTTTAGCCGAAGGCTGTGGGCTGAGATTTCGCATGATTACGCTGATAAATCAAGGTATGGACGTTTCCATCACCATCATTTTTCTTATTTATCAACAGTTTCACAAGAAATTAGCCGGCGCTGCACCGTAAATCCGTAGCGCAAGTTATTTCAACCATATTTTTGTTTTTCAGAATCGATGAAGAAGTCTATTTCTGAATTGCTTGACCGCAAGGGCGTGCTTCCTATCAGCATGCTGACTGCCTATGACTATCATACGGCATCCGTCATTGACGAGGCAGGCATTGATATGATTCTCGTTGGCGACTCGCTCGGCAACGTTATACTTGGGTATGAGAATACCCTCGCTGTCACTGTCGACGACATGATACACCATGGCAAAGCCGTTTGCAGAGGAGCAAAGGATGCTTTTGTCGTCATCGACATGCCATTCATGTCATACCAGACATCTGTTTACGATGCCCTCACAAACGCTGGGCGCATAATGAAGGAGACCAACTGCCAGGCTGTCAAGATGGAGGGTGGGGCAGAGTATGCCGACCGCATCAAAGCCATCGTGCAGGCTGGAATACCTGTTGTGGCTCATATTGGGCTCACGCCTCAGTCGTTCAATGTCCTCGGGGGATATAAGGTACAGGGCAAGTCGCTTGAGGCGGCACAGAAGCTTATTGACGACGCTGTCGCCGTGTCAGAGGCCGGAGCCTTCGCCATTACCCTTGAGTGTGTGCCGGAGGCTGTCGCCAAAATCATAACTGAGCGCGTGCCGGCTCTCACTATAGGCATCGGTGCGGGGAAATACTGCGACGGGCAGGTCCTCGTCTATCAGGATATGCTCGGCTATACTGACGGTTTCAAGCCTAAGTTTGTCAAGCGCTATGCTGATCTGCACACCGTCATGCTTGATGCTTTCAGACAGTATAAGGAAGAGTGTGAGCAGCGTCTTTTCCCTGCTGTCGGCAACACGTTCACCATAAGCGATGATATCCTTGGGCGGCTTTATTAGTCAGTCGGTGAGAGCCTTTCGCCTCTTTTCTCCCGGTAGGTATATAATAGCCCCCACCTTTATGAATGTAACCATATATGACTTGTCCTCCCATTCTTTATGATAAAGGAGAATAAGATATAACAAACTCAAAAGATGAAAGTAGTTAAAACCATAAAAGAAGTGCGCGAGATTGTCTCATCATGGCGGCGCGACGGATTGACCGTCGGTCTTGTCCCTACTATGGGCTATCTCCACGAAGGCCATCAGAGCCTTATCTCCAAGTCTGTCTCAGAGAACGACCGCACGGTTGTCTCCGTCTTCGTCAATCCTATACAGTTTGGTCCCAATGAGGACCTTGAGGCTTATCCGCGTGATTTGAAGCGCGATATGGAGGCTGTCGAGGCTGTCGGCGGTGACCTTATCTTCAATCCTGAGCCTGCAGAGATGTATCCGTCACATTTCACATCGTTCATAGACACGACAGAGACGACAGAGCTCCTCTGTGGTGCTGTACGCCCAGTACATTTCCGTGGAGTATGCACCGTTGTCGGCAAACTGTTCAATATTGTCACCCCAGACCGTGCATATTTCGGACAGAAGGATGCCCAGCAGCTTGCCACTATACGCCGTTTCGTGCGCGACCTTAACTTCGGACTTGAGATTGTTCCCTGCCCCATAGTGCGTGAGGCTGACGGACTCGCCAAGTCGAGCCGTAACACATATCTCTCGCCTGCCGAGCGCAAGGCTGCGCTGATTCTCTCCAAGAGTCTCGCATTGGGCAAGAAGGCTGTCGATGAGGGGGAGCGCGACGCGTCGAAGGTCGTCAGCATCATCACAGAGTCTCTACAGACAGAGCCCCTCGCACGCATTGATTATGTTGAGGTCGTAGACTTTGAGAATATCCAGCGTGTTGAGACAATAAGCGGGGAGACTCTCGTCGCTATCGCTGTTTATATAGGCAAGACACGCCTTATTGACAACTTCATCGTAAATGCATAGGTATTATGGATATAACATTGCTGAAAGCGAAGATTCACCGTGCTGTTGTCACACAGGCCGACCTCGATTATGTTGGCAGCGTCACCATTGACACCCGTCTCCTGCGTGAGTCTGGTATCCTTGAGTATGAGAAGGTCCAGATAGTCGATATAAACAACGGGAACCGTTTTGAGACATACACCATCGCGGGCGAGGAAGGCTCAGGCATCATATGCCTCAATGGCGCTGCAGCCAAGTGTGTCAGCGTTGGCGACAAGGTCATCATCATGGCCTATGCCAACATGACGCCCGAGGAGGCTGCCACACACAAGCCTGTGGTCCTCTTTGTCGACGACAACAATGCTATCGTGCGCAAGGCCAACTATGAGAAGCACGGACTGCTCACTGACCAGTAAGCCTGCTCCACATCCCCACTATCCCCCTCTACCAGAACCCACATATATATTATATGTTATCAGGAAAGACTATCCTTCTCGGCGTCACAGGCAGCATTGCGGCCTATAAGATTGCCAATCTCGCCTCCATGCTTGTCAAGCTCCATGCCGACGTGCATGTCATCATGACACACAACGCATGCCACTTCATCACGCCGATGACATTCGAGACACTGACAGGCCATAAGTGCATCGTCGACACATTCGACCGCAACTTTGACTTCAGCGTGAAGCATGTCTCGCTGGCCAAACTCGCCGATGTTGTCCTCGTCGCCCCTGCCTCGGCAAATGTCATAGGGAAGCTGGCGGCTGGGATATGTGACGATATGCTGACGACAACACTTCTCGCGACAAAGGCGCCGGTTATCATATCGCCAGCCATGAACACTGGCATGTGGGAGAATCCCATCCTTCAGGACAATATTGCCAAGCTGGCTCATTACGGCTATACCATCGTGCAGCCTGTTGCCGGCCGCCTCGCTTGCGGAGACATAGGAAGCGGGAAGATGCCATCAGAGGATGTCTTGCTCCAGCATATCATGCTCGCTGTGGCTTGTGAGAAGGACATGTGTGGCAGGAGGGTCCTTGTCACAGCAGGTCCGACAAGAGAAGCCATCGATCCTGTGCGTTTCATCACTAACCATTCGTCTGGCAAGATGGGCTATGCCATAGCACGCATGGCTGCCTTGCGTGGGGCCGCTGTCACACTTGTCTCGGGGCCGGTCAGTCTTACTCCGCCCATAGGTCTTGACTTTGTCCCTGTCGTCAGCGCTGCCGATATGTTCGATGCAGTCGTGAACAGGGCTCCAGACAATGATATCATCATCATGTGCAGCGCCGTAGCAGATTATACCCCGGCGGCTTACTCTCAGCAGAAGGTTAAGAAGAAGGATGGTGACATGTCTGTCCCACTCTGCCGTACAAAGGATATCTTGGGCCACCTTGGTGACAACAAGCGTGAGGGACAGCTGCTTGTCGGCTTCTCAATGGAGACGGAGAATCTCCTGGACAACTCTCGTGACAAGCTCATGCGCAAGCATGCTGACCTTATTTGTGCCAACTCCATAGCATTAGGCGAGACGGGCTTCGGTGTCGATACAAACCGTGTCACGCTCATCACACCGTCAGATATCGTTGAGCTCCCTCTCTGCTCCAAGGACGAGACAGCCTCACGCATACTCTCGTATATAATGGCCATGTCCTAAATCCTCCACAGGCCTACCGGCCTACCCCGGAAGCCCCGGAAGCCCCGGAAGCCCCGGATTATCCGGATTATCCGGAAGTTCCGGTTGCTCCGGTTCCTCTGGTTCCTCTGGTCTTTCCTGCTCCTCCGGTCTTTCCGGTTTATCCCTCCCTATCAATGCATCTACTTATAGATATAGGCAATTCGACTGTCGTTGTGGCCATAGCCTCTTCCGATGGTAATATCTCCGTTACTTGGCGCTTCAAGACTCTGAAGGGTGAGACATCGACATTCTTCCGTTCAGAGCTTCTATCAGGTTTTGCCAAGTACAGGCTGTCCGCGGCCTCTGTATCCACTGTCACCATATCTTCTGTCGTGCCAGAGGTCAATGATGATATATCGCAGGCCGTCTTCGACCTGACGGGCATCATGCCCCATTTCTTCTCCGTTGCCGACGCTCTTCCCGTTCTTACCATCGACATCGAGTCGCCATCTCTTGTCGGCCATGACCGTCTTGCCGACGCTATTGGCGCTGCCTGCTGTTATGGCTCTCCGGCCATCGTCTTCGATATGGGCACAGCCACAACCGTCGGTGTCATCAGCTCTGGCAATGTATTCCTCGGCGGAATGATTATCCCGGGTGTGAAGACCTCGCTTGCCGCATTGAGCACACGGGCCTCGCAGCTGCCTTCGATAAACATCGAGACACCATCCGACATTATCGGCCGTAACACCCTTGAGTGTATGCAGAGCGGCATCCTCTACGGCACAGCATCAATGGTCGACGGAATCATTGACCGTCTCTCCTCACGTTTCCCTTCCCAGCCTGTCATTGTTGCAACAGGAGGAATGGCGCGTAAGATAATCCCGCATTGCAGACACTCCGTCGTGATTGACGATTTCCTCCAGTTCAAGGGCCTTTTCCATTCTGTCATCGCTCCACATCTGGAGTGATTGTTCCCTATCTGTAAGTCTCCGCAGCCCCGTTGCGTGAAACCCCTCCTCTCCACCTTCTGAATATTATGTATAACCTTGTCATCATCGGCTCTGGCAATCTCGCCACACACCTCACACTTGCCCTCCACGCATCAGGCATGAACATAATGCAGGTTTACAGTCCGACAGCATCCCATGCCAGCCAACTTGCCGATAGGGTAGGGGCAGAGCCTGTTTCCTCGTTGTCACTCATCAGCCGTGATGCCGATGCCTATATCATATCCATCAAGGACGATGCCATCAGCTCAGTGCTCTCAGCTCTCTCGCCCTTCCCTCCCGCGAGCGTTGTCATACATACTGCTGGCAGTGTCCCCATTGATATCCTCATGCCCCACACCCCGCACGCAGCTGTCCTTTACCCTATGCAGACATTCACCAAGGGGCGTGAGGTGGATTTCTCCGTCATCCCCTGTTTTGTCGAGTCTTCCGACGTTCTTTCCGCCCACGTCGTCAATGCGTTGGCGTCGTCTGTTTCCACACGCGTAGTCACCCTTTCTTCCGAACGCCGCCGCCGTCTCCATCTTGCCGCCGTCTTCGCCTGCAATCTCACCAATCACTGTTATCGCCTTGCAGAGCGCGTCATGTCTTCAGCAGGACTTGATTTCTCTCTCCTCCAGCCGCTCATTGATGAGACAGCACGAAAAGTGACATCTCTCTCCCCCCGCGACGCACAGACAGGCCCCATGGTGCGTAATGACCATACTGTCATGGACCGCCAGATGGCTCTTATTGACGACAACCTAACACGCGAGATATACCGTCTCATGGCTGAGAGCATATACCTTGATTCATCCGGCCGCTGAAATGCGCCTTCTTGCCCTTTCGCTCTCCCGTACTTGTATGTCATCATTCATGCGTCCGTGCTTTCCATTCTCTTCAGATTGTAAGCAATACCTCTCACCACATCATTGGTAACGAAATCACTGCTCATTCAATACCTCTATTGTGCTGATTCAGTACCTGTCTCAAAATTGTCGGTATTGCAAGAAAACTATAAGCATACCACCCCATTAAAGTTTCATATTGTAACCTTCTGCCATCTCTCTCCGCTATAGCCACCTATCGCCTATCTTGTTCATATCTAAGTAGGTGTGCAGAATTATTTTTATAATGATTGTATTGATTATTGATGCAGAATCAGTATGTGACATAAAGGAGTGTAGTGGCTCCTACTCGACTGTTGCCACTTGCTTATAATGCGCGGTAGGCAGTGCAAGGATTATAATGATAATTCTGCACACCTACTTATATATATAGATACGGTCATCCCCTTCGTAGTGAAGACAGTTTTTCCCCTATTACGTGAAAGGCACTAACCGCTAATCCGTAGCCTTGATAATACATATCTTCTGTGTTAAAAAATCAAAATAATCACCTGTCAAGGAGCCCTTTTTCAAAAACTAAGTGTAATTTTGCATATAATCAATTATTTCTATTTGTAAGTACACACTACTATTCGCTTTCATAGAATCAATTCGATTAGAATGGACAACATGGGATGGAAATGCTCTGTCTGAATGATATCAAATCCTGCCATGGTGGGATACAGGCACATCAGATGATACGCCTGTGTATTCTCTGCCCTATGTTTTGATAATTCCCTAATAACTGTAGAATCAATATTTTAGCATACAGTATGCCAGATATAGCGCACCTTCAGTTCGGATGTTTCTTAGTGACACTGATACTTGCCATATATATAGCGTTGTCGAGACTCTTCGTAGTCACGACAGTCAGACGCTATGAGCAGTCGCGTTGGCTGCTCTTCTCCGGCCTGCTCCTCCTCACTGTACATTTTCTCTTGCAGATGACATTCAACTTCCGCTTGCAGGGAGCCGATGTCGCCACGTTGATAAATATCCTTTTTTATACACCAGCAACATTCCTCATATCATACGCTTTCGTAAATATCAGGAGCGACGAGTCCATACTCAGATTCTACCGCTCAACAGCCATATCGTGCCATATCCTTGTATATTCTGTCGTCATCCTTGGACTTCTTATCTACGGCAATCTACATCTCGACCTTGTCCTGACTGCCCTCTATGTCATCTTTGCGCTCACCATGCTCTTCTTCATAGCCATGCCTCTGCGCCAAATATTTCTGCGCTATAAGGAGTACGGGAACAGCCACCCCGTAGACAGGCTAACTAAGATACGAAGCTCGTGGATATGCCTCGCACTCGTCTCCATGTCTTCGATTCTCATCATTTTCTCATTATTGTCAAACACTCTCCTCTATATATTCGGTCCCATACTGCTGCTTACGCTCATTGCCTATGTCACAAGCTTCATCTCTACGCTGAATAATATGACATTCGTCCAGAATCTCGAATATGTGAATACCGTCTACGGGAATGGCGAGACATCGGACAATGCCGCAAACGGCGGTGCGGGAGAGAAAGGGAATACCCTGACTGAGGAACGGGAGGAGTTTATACGCTGCTCACTGCAGAGATGGTGTGACGACCGTGGATACCGTGACCACACCATAACACTCAAGATTCTTGCACGGCGCCTTGCTGTCTCACGCTCAGACCTAAGCATTTATTTCGACCAGGTGCTCCACTCCAACTTCCGCGTATGGCTCTCCGATGTTAGGTTCCAAGCTGCCAAGAATATCATAATGGAACATCCGGAGTATAGCAACGAGACAATATCCGCCGAGTGTGGATTCTCGTCGCGCAGCCAGCTGTACAAGATATTCAAGGACAATCTCGGCATGTCGCCAGGCGACTGGAAGCTACAGGAGCAGAGACGACTGGAGGCTGAGCAATCGTGAGTCTTCTTCAATATCACAGCTCATCCCAGCTCATCCCAGCTCATCCCAGCTCATCCCAGCTCCCTTACTGCCCCACAACCTACATCTGCAAATAAGCATGGATGTCCGTTGTGTTGGCTGCTATACAGAATAACAGAATAGGGAACCTTTGGCCACAGCCACAGAAGAGGCGCGACTGTTAGACCTGATGGAGCTGCGAGAGGAGAGACTGTCCTCTTCCCCTCCTGTTCTTTTACCACTTTTATCTCCTCTTCCGATGCATTTTACTATGCTATTATGATATGCAAAATATGTCTGATTCGTACCAATCGGACGTCTTTTTCCATAGAATCATACATATTTATATGAAATAATTGACGATATGATTATAAGTTTCGATAACTTTGCAGATGTATAAATTATCGCCGAATATCGGAAACGTTCTCGCTGAATATAATAAATGAATCAATAATATTAATAAATCTTTTTTACTATGAGAAGAAAGTTACTATTTGTTATAACAACATTCGTTCTGTCTCTCATTACTACCTCTCAAGCCTTGGCTCAAGACTCGAGATGGAAAGGTACATCTCTCAGCGATATAGCTGCTGGGAAACAAGGGAACTTTTATCTATATAATGTAGGCAAGAAAATGTTCTTGTCTCAGGGTGGACTATGGGGCACAAGTACTGAGGTGAGTGAATCAGGCCTGCAGATGCAAAAGCTCGAAAAAGTATCAGGCAGCAATAAGTATTATGTGCAGACATCTCTGAAAATGGAGGATGGCGGATATACCGATCCTGGCTATCTTAACTTTGCTGACGGTGTAAAAATACAAAATAATACAGGTCATTTCTTCCTTGACCAAGATGCATACCCTTGTGGACGGTGGACATTCACAGAAGTGTCGAAAAATGTCTACACTATGTCGGTTACTATTACAGAAAAAACTTCTGATTATTATAACCATACTTATTATCTTTCTGCAGAGTCTTCTTCATTTGCTGTTGAGCCAACAACTGATGCGAACGGTGAGTATTCACAGTGGATGCTTGTTACATTGACAGAGATAAAGGAAGATTTCAATAATGCAGATAATGCCTCTGTGTCCAGCCCTACACCATCTCCATTCTTTTTCTCATGTCCAGGTTTCTGTCGTAGAGACTTAGGTATTTCTGAATGGTATATCAGGGAGACTAAACAGCAACTCACTGTAGATCTGACTAATGTTCCTTTGAAGAGCACAGGTGATAAAGTAGAAACTTTCACTGATAATATCACTCCTTCTAATGCTGTCAGCGGAAACTCTCTCAAATATACGTATTATATTGGAAATGGATATATTAAAGGAACAGACACGAATCTTGATCCTGATTTGAATGACACCCCAGATAAGAATAACTGGCAATCGCTTTACGGAAAGGATTGGACGGCTAATATCCATGGTCAGTCTGGCATTATTCAACAGACAATATCTTCAAACACCGCGGGATGGACACCTGGATGGTATAAGGTGACTTGCAAGGGCTTCTCGACAGATGGTACAGGAAAGCTCTTCGCATACTCTGGTACGACACCCAGCACCGACAACACTGATGATAAGTACCAGATAGCGACGTTCATAAAACCGGAATCAACACCTACTACTTACGTCAAGGCTTCAAGACTGATAAATGATGGTACAGCAGCTTTCGAGCAGTCAGTGACTGTTTATGTCGGTAAAGATGAAGACCTGACATTCGGTGTTGAGGTGAAAGGTGGTTCTGCAAGCTCGTGGACATGCTTCGACTCTTTCGCACTCAGCTATTGTGGTAAAGGCGAATTGAATCTTATTATTGACGAGGGACAGACGTCTATTGACTATCTTAATCAGCAGGTTAACACGGAAAAGAACCAGACCCTTCGTCTGAAGCGAAACCTCAACCCAGGAAAGTGGAACTCTCTTGTTCTTCCTGTAAATCTGAATGCTGGACAGGTAAAGACAGCCTTCGGCACAACAAAGCTCGCAAAGTTGAATGGAGCCGATAAAAACCGCATATACTTTGAGCTCGTCAACCTCGACGACGATGCGGCTACAGCTATTGAGGCAGGCAAGTTGTACATTATCAACCCACAGAATGCAATGCCAACGAAACAGGGATCAAAACATCACAGCGATGCTGATGAAGTACTTACGATAGATGATTACTATACCATCAACCAGGTTACATTCAATGAGGGATTGACCGAATCAAGGAAAGAGGATAAGCTCTGGGAGGGCGCAACAACTGATGGAGGCAAGATGCAAATGGTTGGCACTTATGTCGCATTATCTAAGACAGATAACGGGAATCCTATCCCTGCCAATTCTTATGTACTAAGTGGAGGCAAATGGATATACGCAACTAATGGTGTAAGCAAAGTCAAAGGTCTCCGTGGATGGATAGAGACAGGCATTGGCAACACCTCAAAGAGCCTTATCTTCAACATCGACGGTGTTGATGAGGAAGAGGTTTCAACAGGCATCGACGGACTGTTTGTCGACGGTGCAGAGACCAACACCTCTATCTCGAAGACTGGTGTCTACTCTCTCAGCGGACAGAAGATATCTGACAAAACAAACCTCCCTAAGGGTATATACATCGTCAATGGACGAAAGATGATTGTAAAATAATTCAGAAGAAAGGAGATACATTATGAAAAAGAAATATATCGCCCCAGTCCTTGACGTCATACCAATGTACGACGAGGTGCCTTTCCTCAAGGCAAGCCGCATCATAGTGAAAGATACGAATGGTGAAACCATAGATATTGATGTGCCAGAAGAGAATACGGATGCGGACAACATCGTGGTCGACTCCAAGAAGAACAACCTCTGGGACGTCAACCTTTGGTCTGACTGATACTCCCATAAGACAAGCTTATGGATAATGTGAGAACAATAGCAAAAATATAAATGGACAAGTGATTGGATACTTCGCGGGCGTCTCTGCTTGGCGAAGTATCCTTTTTCGCTTCGTACATATCCTACTGCTCCACTCAGTCCGGCTGATGGTTCCACAATCCTTCTTCATAAGCAACTTTGTCCACTCCCCCAGATATTGTCTTTCCTCTTTTACCGCATTGCTGTCCGCCCCATACGACGATACATTCCTGCTGTCCGCCCAGCTGCGGTCAATTCACTACAAGCCTTAATCATGTCAAATACATCTCTCTACTATGGATAAAAAACCATACACACCACCAACTTTCTCACCCATCCCCATCCCTGACTCCCCATTGCCACTGATGGTATCGGGTTTTAAGGTAGACAAGAATCATACCGGCGGCGTCAGAGACCAAGGTGAAGATGAGGAGGTCGAGGCAGACTCCAAAGAAAATCCTTGGCATACCAACTCACTTTGGGATGATGATGCCAACTCTGGACAATACAACCACTGGGGAGAATAGCACTTCTCGCTTTCCCCGGATTTCCTTTTATGATGGGAATCACCTCTCCCCACATAAATATTACTCTTCTCATGTATCACATGTCTGTGATATGCTGACAGTAAACAAGTTGATAAGCAGACAAGTTGATAGTCCAAGCAAAAAAGACGACAGCATGAGTAATAGCGTGTTAGCCTGTCAACTCTTTAGCCTGTTAGCTCATTTACTCTTTAGCCCGTCAACTCTTTAACTTGTTAGCTCATTTATTCTTTAGCCCGTCAACTCGTCAACTCTTCGCAAATTATCAACTTGTGAAACAAAAAAATAACTCTTATTGCTATGATAACATTCCTACACCTCACAACGGGAGACGAGGGTCTGGACAAGCGGTTTACCGCCCGTTGGGTTTATTCTACTCTCTCAATTGTCCCTCTTCACCTGATTCTTGTTTCGCTCTTCCTCCTCTGTTCTCCGCGTCTCTCAGCCCAGACAGGCCAGACGCCAACAGCAGGAGCAAGCTATTATATACAGAATATCTACACGGGAAAATATATGTCTGTCGATGCTGATGGATATCTCGTCCTGTCAGACACCCCCACAATGCTCATCACAGTCGAGTCGCCCTCCACATCCGGTTCCTCCACGTCTCTACCTGATGTTTATCGTCTTCTTACCCCATCGGGCTATATGTCAGCCACTGTCCTTGAGCAGACAGTCTGCGATGGTTCCGGCATGTATGACACATGGTCTCTCTCCAGAGTGTCAACGGGCATCTACAATTTAGGACTCCTCTATAGCGGTGTCAATGCACACACATGGCTTGAGTGGAATGATTATTTCTCATTGCTGATACGCAATGTTTTCTCGCCCGATGCCCAAAACACCAAAGCACAGTGGCGATTCCTCCTGCCAGCCGATATCGTAGAGACGATGACTGTTGTCCTCGATGAGGCATCCGAGACATATTCTGCCCCTGTCACCAACGGTAAGACGGCCACTGTGAAGCTGAAGCGCACTATGACCCTCAACTCATGGAACACGTTCTGTGTGCCATTCACTATCCCACGCCAGCAGTTCCTTGATCAGTTCGGCGAGGATGCCGCCGTGGCAGAGTATAAAGGCCTTGCCGGCCAGTATCTCCAGTTTACGTCCTTTACAGGCGATATTGAGGCTGCCACGCCTTACCTCGTCTACCCGACAAAGGCAGCGTCAGACGCTGAGGGGTATTATATCTTCAATGATATCCAGACGTTCGCCGATTCCCCTCGCACACTCAATCCGACCAACGATTACGCATACATCCCGACATTCTATAAGACAACAGCGCCTGCCGGGGCATATCTCATGAGCAAGAACACTCTCGTCCTGCTCTCAAGAGACAATCCGGTCAAGGGCTTCCGTGCTTATTTCAATGATGTGACAGGTACGGCAGCCAAGCTCGCCTCCTCATGGTCGCTCGACGATATCACGACAGGCATAACAGAAATCACAAATATGTCTGCCGATAGCCATAATGTCTATAACATCAGCGGACAGCGCATGTCATCGGCATCCCTCCCCGCTGGCATATATATAGTCAACGGAAAGAAAGTAGTGAAACGGAAATAGAAACATACCAGATATGAAACATACACTATCATATATTCTCGGCATCTCCATAATCCTTGCCATGGGCATAGGGCAGGTAAAGGCCGATACAACTCTGTGGTCCAACTATGCCCCTAATGGGGAGAAATTCTCACAGACAGCAAGCATAGACTTCACATCGCAGAGCATTAAGGCAGAGATAGACCTCAGCACATGCTCCTCATCCACGACATGGGAGAATATCCTGTCGATAGGAACCGGCATCAACGCTTGGAACGGCTATTACAATGTCCATCTGTATTATACCGCAAGCAGCAAAACGCTACAGCTGAATTGGGTAAATATGAGCAACGCCAGTGTACAGACAGACATAACACTCTCAAGCACTGACCTTACCGTAGAGCTGTCATCAGCCGGACTGAGCATTAACGGCGAAGTACATTCCAGCTATACGGGAACAGTACTGTCAAGCTTGCTCGCCCAGACAAGTGTGCAGATAGGCAGCACACAGGGAGAGACACGAAGCTACGCCACATATAAAGCTGTGACAATAACTGATGGCACAGAGACCTCCACATACGTAGTTCCAGAGTACGGCAAGTCATATTATATTGTTCCGGTGGATGACCCTACAAAGGCCATCACCGTGACAACGACAAGCGTAGACGAGAGCTTGAAGATTCAGTCACTGACCAATGCCTCTGGACAGCAGTGGACTATTGTCAACAGCACCTTTGATTCAGGCTATCCATATCTCTTCAAGAGCGTCCTCTCAGGTCTTGCCATTGATATGGCAAACAATAACACAGCGTTAAGTCCGCTGCAGTGGACAGATGAGGTGTCGTATAATAACAGCCAGAATGAGAATCAGGAGTTCTATCTCGTCGGTCAGGGTAACAATACCTATAAGCTCCGCACAAAATTCACGAGTAGAGGTTCTACAACAATCTATTACCTTACAACCACAACGGGCGAGACCATGACGCGCACCACAGACGAGAGCGAAGCTGCTGTGTTCGGATTCATTCTTGTCGATGGGTCATCAGAAGGTGGTGGTGAGTCAGGTGGTGGCTCGTCAGGGGATTCAGAGCATGGTAGCTTCAATGTCAGCTGGGTCGCTGACCAGACGGTATACGCCAAGTACAAGGAAGAGGCACATGCTACATTCATGCCTTACGCATCGACGGCAGCCCTGAAGGCAGACGTCAACTACCACAAGCCCTGGCTGACACCGGAGAATAACACAGAATACCAGAGCCTCAACGGAACATGGAAATTCAAATTCAATTCAGGAACATCGGGTACACCAGGCTCACACAATTATTATTCAGAGACCCTTGATGATAGCGGATGGGACGACATAAAGGTTCCACTGTCATGGGAGATGGCCGGTTACGGCAAGCCCGTATATACTAATGTCGGTTATCCATTCTCAAGCAGCGCCCCAAATGCAAATACAGGATATACAGCCTATGGTGTTCAAGACCATAACGCAACGGGCTTCTACCGCAGGACAATGAACATACCCGAGGACTGGGGCGACAAGAGGATATTCCTGCACTTCGACGGAGCGTACAGTGCTATAGTGGTATGGGTGAACGGCAAGTTCGTGGGCTACTCGCAAAGCTCTAACACCGATGCGGAGTTTGACCTCACAGGATTTGTGACCACAGGCGACAACCAACTGTCAGTATGCGTATACCGCTGGTGTGACGGCTCATTCTTAGAGGGGCAGGACATGTGGCACTTGTCTGGAATACACCGTGATGTATATCTCGTTGCCACCCCGAAGACATTCGTCAGTGACCATGTGATAACATTCTCCGCATCGAATACCGCCGCTACAGCAGGAAGCATGAGCGTAGCCCTGACCATGGACAACCGTGACGGCGGTTCGGCAACAAAGACTGTAGATGTCACCCTGCTCGACAATGATGACAACGTGATAGCCTCTGGCTCTACCACATTCTCCATGTCATCGGCAACAACTACAACCCAGACCGTTACCCTCTCCGGACTCTCAGGCCTGAAGGCATGGAGCTGCGAGGAGCCAAACCTGTATACCGTGCTCATAAGCCAGAAGGATGCCAGCGGCAACGAGGAAATGGCATTCTCTACACGCTATGGCTTCCGCAATATCACAAAAAGCGGCAATACCGTGCTCATCAACGGACAAAGGGTCTACTTCAAGGGAGTGAATACTCAGGACACCGACCCATTGACGGGCCGTGCCATCCGCCTGGAGACCATGCTGCGCGATGTGGAGCTGATGAAGCAGGCGAATATCAATACCGTGCGCACCAGCCACTATCCACGCCAGCCGAAGATGTATGCCATGTTCGATGCCTACGGACTCTACTGTATGGACGAGGCAGACGTGGAGTGCCACTACGTAGGAACTGCTATCTCCAGCAACAGCTATTGGCAGAATGCAATGAACGACCGTGCAGAGCGCATGGTGAAGCGCGACCGTAACCATCCGTCTGTCATCTTCTGGTCGTTGGGCAATGAGTGTGGAGCAGGAAGCAACTTCAGAGGAATGTACAATAAGGTGAAGAGCCTCGACAGCCGACTGATACACAACGAGCAGAACCAGAGTTACAGCGACCTCGGCTCGAACATGTATCCTAAGATATCGAGTCTAAACAGCAACAAGAGCGGATATAACAGCAAGCCGTACTTCATCTGTGAGTACGAACATGCGATGGGCAACTCATTAGGCGGATTGCAGGAGTATTGGGATATCATAGAGAGCAGCACAGGCATCATCGGCGCATGTATCTGGGATTTCGTAGACCAGAGCATCTATAACCCAACGAAGATAGCAGCAGGAACGCTGAAGGACGCCAACGGCTTCAACTACTATGTTTCTGGCTATGACTACAATTCTCCAGGTGGCGTGAACTACGGCTTCCAGGGCAACTTCCTCAACAACGGTCTTATCACTGCCGACCGCCAGTGGAGCGCAGAGCTTTCCGAGGTGAAGAACGTATATAAGAACGTGACATTCTCATCGCTCAGCGGCAAGACGCTGACAATAAAGAACAAGAATAATTTCGTCAATCTGAACAAGTATGCCCTGCAATGGTTCGTGCTGAAGGACGGACGGAGCGTGGAGAGCGGTGTCGTGACCATGCCATCGATAGCAGCCGGAAGCACAGGCACGGTAAGCATACCTTACACTACCTCTACGACAACTGACGCCGAGTACATTCTGCATCTACAGCTCTGCCTCACCGAGGACGAGATGTGGGCATACAAGGGATATCCTGTAGCAGAGGGTGAGATTACGCTGGCATCATGGCCATCGCTGCCAACAGTAAGCACCTCGTCAGGCTCTATCTCTGTTAGCGGAACAACGATAAGCGGAACGACACCATCGGGTAAGGCATGGAGCATCAGTTTCAGCAACGGCAAGATGTCATCATGGACATACGGAGGACAGTCGCTCATGTATGCCGCTCCCGACTTCAACAGCTATCGTGACATAGACAACGACCGCAGCCTTTCTGCTACATGTGTCAACAGCAGCAATACAAGCGTCACATCCGCTCTCTCAGTTAAGGACAACAAGGCGACAATGACTATGAGGGGAACGGCAACCAACTGCTCGTACACAATAGCATATACCTTCTATCCCGACGCTACGGTTGATATGGTCGTTACGTTCTCCCCAACGGGTGTGACACGCCGCATAGGATTGGGCATGCAGTTCCCCAGCGGTTTCGAGCAGGTGGAGTACTACGGCCGTGGCCCATGGTCTAACTACGTAGACCGCAAGACAGGCTCATGGCTCGGAAGATACACCACTACGGTTGACGCTTTCATGGAGGAGTTCCCGCATCCGCAGACATTCGGCGACCATCAGGACCTCCGTGAGCTGACGCTGACGAACAGTTCTGCCAACGTGAGGCTCAATCTCAAGACAAGCGGGCAAGTAGCATTCTCGCTCGGACACTTCGATGAGACAAGATGGTATGGCTCTGGCGACACCATGTGGTCCGACGGTCTCCACTGGTACGATATGACCAAGCAGTCGCAGATATATGCCCATTTCGACTACTATCAGCGTGGACTCGGCAATAACAGTTGCGGTGGCGACCAGGCATTGTCCCAGTACCAGTGCCCCACAAGCGGCAGCTACACCTACACTCTACGCTTCACTCCATCACTCGCAGAATAATTCCATTCTCCTGACATTCAGGTGTCGCGTAGTATCCTCGAGCATCCCGATATTCTGAATCTCAGCTGACAATGATTTAAACCCAATGACGGGATAGACAGCATCATGCAGATACTTGTCTATCCCGTCATTGGGTTTAAAAAACAAAATCATGATAACTCTTTTGCAGAATTCCGAAAATAGTATTACCTCTGTGTCATTATCGTTTTTTTCTTCTCAATGTCCCTCTGTTTATTAAATAAACGCTCAGAGAGATGATATAATAAATGCCATATATAAGTGATATACAGCCTTTGTCTTAATATAATTTAACACCCTCCTTGTCTTTATAATATGAATATTTCGTAAATTTGCATTCAATAACAAATTCCTCAAAATTATTATTATGTTGGGGTGTCTACAACAGTGTGAATGTTTCTCACAAGGGAATATCCATTGTCCACACCTAACCCTATTACGAGATGATACCAAAAATAATTCATTACTGCTGGTTTGGTGGCAATCCTTTGCCAGAAGATGCAAAAAAATGCATTGAGTCGTGGAAGAAATTTCTGCCAGACTACGAGATTAAAGAATGGAATGAAAGTAATTTTGATGTAAATGTAATTCCCTATACTCGTGAGGCTTATCGACTTAAGAAGTATGCTTTCGTTTCTGATTATACGCGTTTTTGGGTGCTCTATCAATTTGGAGGAATTTACTTTGATACCGATGTTGAGGTAATACGTCCGCTGGACGATATCGTGGCTCGTGGCGGTTTTATGGGATGTGAGACAGACCCGAAGTCTGGTCCCACATCCCATAAAACCGAAGCTAACCCCGGCCTCGGCCTTGGCGTAGCCCCCGGCCTCGGCCTTGGCGTAGCCCCCGGCCTCGGCCTTATTAGAAAAATAATGGATTATTACGAGCAGGCGCAATTCGAGTTTCATCCTGATATAAAAACGCAGGAAACAGTTGTGCATATAACCACCCGAATTTTACGTGAGCATGGTTTGAAGGATGTTAAAGGAATACAAGAGGTTGAAGGCGTATGGATATATCCATCGGAATATTTTTGCCCAATAAATATTACGACTATGCGATTGCACATTACGTCAAATACTCGTACCATTCACCATTATGCAGGAACATGGATAAATAGCAAAAGGTCGATAAAGACAAAACTTAAGAATCTATTGCCAGAGAGTCTGCTTATATATTTATCATATCTTAAGGCCAAATTTATCAAACGTTAATAATATAGACATATTCAAGCTTGATAAAAAATCGGAATCACTTTACCCTTTTGAAAGATGAACAGCATATCACGTTTTTTCACACTATTCTGGATAATATACTTCCCTACCTGTATAGCCTACAACGACCTGCCAGGATTCTCGTCTATTGATGAGGTGATGACAGCCATCCTTATCATATATACTTTTGCGATGAAGGGACGCAACTGTCTTAATAATAAGCCTTGGAGGGAGTTCGGCTTTTTCCTTTGCATCCTTGCCTTCTATGTCGTTTATTCTTTGATATTCGGCCGTAACACTCCGCGTGCGGTGTGGCTTGATTTCGTGCAGGAGATACGTCCATATTCGGTAATTTATTGTACATGGATTCTCAATCCCCAATTCTCTCCAAAGCAGAAGCGTCTGATGTTGGGTACGATGATTCTTACACTGCTCTCGTGGATTATTTACAATCCAGAGACAACCCAAAATATATTTGAGGCAGAGTTCCCAGTGTTGGGACAGCTCGCTATCTGTACCGGAATGACGTATTATCTTTTCACCCAGGATACGAAGCGGAACAGGATTATCGCCTTGTTGATAGTTTGTACAGGCTTGTTCGCCCCAAAATTCAAGTTCATGGGCGAGGTGGTATGCTTCATCGCGATGATGTTCTTTGTCAAGAAACGTTTCAATTTCACTTCTCTTAAGACACAGCTGGCTTTAATTGTTCTTGTCGTAGTCGTCCTTACTGTCACATGGACACGTTTCGATGCTTATTATGTTACAGGTCTGTATGATACAGACTTGGCACGTCCGATGACATACCGCACATCACTGAAGATTCTGGCAGACTATTTCCCTTTTGGTTCCGGCATGGGGACATTTGGCTGTCTCGGTGCTTGGAAGGAGTATTCTCCCCTTTATTACGAGTATAACCTTAATGGAATATGGGGTCTTGGCCAAGGAGGAGGCTTCATCTGTGATGCTTACTATCCCACATTGGCCCAGTTTGGAATAGTTGGCGTTTTATTGTTCTGTGTTTTCTGGAAACGCCGTATCGTCGCCCTTAATCTCATCTCTGACATGCGCTACTATCGTATCGCTTTCTTGACATTCTTCTGTCTTGCTATCGAGCAGACGGCCGATTCCTCATGGTTGTCAGGCAAAGGTATGGGATATTGTATGCTCATCGCACTTTGTCTTAATGCCCCACGATATATGACCAAGAAGGAGATTAACCATCTTAAGGAAGAGAAAATCAGGGATAGACTGGAGAAAGAACGTAGCAATGCAGTCAAGGAACGTCGAGCTAATGCAAAGAATCAATAATCGGGATATGAGACATCTGGTATTATATTCGATGGGTCTATGAGAAATATACGTGTCATGATGGTGGGCTCTGCTGAGCAGAGCGGTGGTGGCGTCTCCACAGTCTTGAAGCTCATGAAGCAGATGCCATTCTGGAAGAAATACAACTGCTTCTGGCTGGGAACACAGATACAGCGTAATTATCTGTGGAAGCTATGGTATGCCCTGAAGTCGAACATACTGGCTTGTTTCATCATCTGGAGATATGACATCATTCACTTCCATACTGTCCCTGACAGGATATGTCTCATTGTTCAGATGCCAGTTTTCCTGATGTCATTAGTATGCCGGAAAAAGATTATCTTCCACATACACATGGGCAATCAGCTCATACATCATGTGCATAACTCTCTTTTCAGATGGTGTCTAAGACATACTGACAGAGTTGTGCTCCTTGCATATCGTTGGAAAAACCTTTTCGATACAACATTTGCTGACCTTGGGCTCCATACTACTGTCATCTATAACTCCAATAACAGCGTCTCCGCTACTCCTTCATGCGCGAAAGAACGCATCATTCTCATGGTTGCCTATTTCAATGATAACAAGGCGCCAGATCTCCTGTTGAAAGCCTGGCAGACATTACACGAGGATTATCCTGACTGGAAAGTCATCATGATGGGTAATGGAGAGGTTAAACGATTTGAGACCATGGCATCATCTCTTGGACTTGAGGATAGTGTCAGGTTTACAGGATACGTAACTGGTGAGGAAAGAGATAGAATATGGCGTAAGGCATCAATATATTGCATGTGCTCATACGAGGAGGGTTTCCCCATGGTTGCCCTTGAGGCATGGGCCTATGGAGCCGCTTTGGTCACTACCCCCGTTGGCGGATTACCTGATGTCATGGAAGACGGGAAAAACTGTCTTGCCTATGATTTTGGTGACTGGCGTATGCTCGCCTCTCATATCAAGCGCCTCATTGATGATGAGAATCTGAGACAAACTCTCTCCACTTATGCCAGAGCGACAAGCCTTGACACATTTTCTATGGCCAAGGTGAATGACAGCGTCGAGGAATTGTATAAAGAAATGATAAACCGATAGTTATAATGAGGATAATTGTTAATGCATATGCCTGTTCGCCTGATATGGGCAGCGAGCCCGGAATGGCATGGAATTGGTGTGTCAATCTTGCTAAACATTGTGAGCTGTTCATTATTACTGAGGGAGAGTTCCGCGATAAGATAGAACGGGCGTTAGTCCGGCTCCCACAGCGTGATAATATGCATTTTTATTATAATCCTCTATCCGACAAGATACGCCGGATGTGTTGGAATCAAGGCGATTGGCGCTTCTATTATTATTACAAGAAATGGCAGAAGAAGACATATTCCATCGCAAAGGATATTTGTCAGGAGAATCGTATAGATGTACTGCATCAGCTCAATATGATAGGTTTCCGTGAGCCAGGTTATCTGTGGGTACTCTCAAAAGAGAAACATATACCTTTTGTATGGGGGCCAGTAGATGCAAAGGATAAGTTTCCATTAGCATATTGCGAGGGTGCGGGAATTAAAACAAAGGCATTTCTGTGGTTGAAGAATACTATCACAAAGTGGCAGTTGAGTCATGACGAACGTGTGTTGGCAGCTGCAAAGCAGGCGGCTGTTTTGTTAGGTGCATCGAGCAATTCGGTGAGGTCATTCAAGAAATACATGGGGCTGGACAGCATACTGATGAATGAGACTGGATGTAATGTGATTAACGATAAAGTTGAGTCTATCGCCTTCAATGCCGATAGCAAATCTATTGAGCTCAAATCATCAAATACCTTTGACATTCTTTGGGTAGGCAAAATGGATTTCCGTAAGCAGTTGGGATTAGCTTTGATGACCATCGCAACTGCGTATCATGAGGATATCCGTCTTCATGTGTTGGGTAGTGGTGATGCGGAAACTTACAAGAAGCTGGCAGCAGGTTTAGGCATAGAAAGAAATGTAGTTTGGCATGGTGCCATTCCACATGCTGAAGTGCAAAAACTTATGCAGAAATGCCGATTGATGCTATTCACATCTGTTGCAGAAGGCACGCCTCATGTAGTGCTTGAAGCCATCGCTAATGGCCTTCCGGTTGTATGTCATGATACCTGCGGACATGGTGATAGTGTAACACCGGACATAGGTGTAAAGATACCTGTAAAGAATCCATCAGAAAGTGTCCGCATGTTTGCTGAGGTATTGGAGAATTTGTATATGCATCCTGAATACCTCGAAACAATGTCGCACAATTGCAAACAACGTTGTGAGCAACTGTCATGGGATAATAAGATAAAAGAATTTCTGTCATACGTGACAGACGCAATTAAGAAATAATCGAGCGGATGCCAATAAGCTAAATGCCCGCCACTGAAAAAAAACCAACTTCCCCATGCTCCATCATTTCCTCCTCACTCGTTTCGCCTTACGTCTCTGGCAGACAGACAAGAATGGTCGTCCGATAGATTACCGTGTGTGGTTAGCGGAGCGTTTTGCCCTGTTTGAGCGATATACGCTGCCGTCTGTCCTCTCTCAGGACGACCAGCGGTTCATATGGATTCTGCTTGTCGAGCGTACAAGCGACGAACGTGTCATGACATCGCTGAGAGAGAAGATGGAGAGCTATAAACAACTCTCGCCAGCCATTCTGCCTATATATATCCGTGAGGGTCATGGCGGCTCGTTCTGCAAGATATTCTCAGAGGTTGTCTCGCATTGTCTTGCTGAGCGTCATGCGGCAGTCGGCGATATCTGTCTCACTACATATCTTGACAATGACGATTCCCTCCGTCATGATTATTCAAGCGTCATACGCCGTGTAGCGACAGAGTCTTTCCTGCCATACACATTCATCTCCTTCGACTATGGTCTGCAATATTTCACAGATATTGGGCTCGCCACAAGGATATATTATCCAAATAACCATTTCATGACCCTCATGGAGCCGGTGAAAGCGTCGGGCAGAGTCCGCACATGCTATGGCTATGGCAGCCACTTCCTTCTCGCTGAAAATTATGGCCGAGATATAGTCAGGCATATCGACAGCCTTGACACACCAATGTGGATAGAGATAGTCCACGGCCATAATGTGGACAACGATGTCAAGATGACCTTGCACACCCGTATCATGACTGATTCCGCTTATCTGTCCCGCCATTTCGGTTTGCAGGGCATCACCTTGTCATATCGCTTCTCCACCGTCAAACGTTTCGTAGTCCGTTCACTCCAGCAGATAGTGAGACGGTTGTCTGATAAAATCACCCGTAGATAATTCGTAAAACTTTATATGTCACCTACTTATTATGGCACTCTCAGATATCATTATCAAGCTCTCTCTCGCTCCGTCATGGCTGGCAGACAAGCTCCTCTCCATCGCTTGGCGCCGTAGCATGCGCTCATGTGGGCGTGGTGTGTATCTCCGTCCTTTGTCGTCAGATATCAAGGGAATACATAATCTCTCTGTTGGCGACGGGACATCCATACCGCGTGGCAGCACGTTCTACTGCACCGAGGCCCCTCTGACAATAGGCCGCAAGGTCGTATTTGGCCCACGTCCGACAATCATCACTGGCGACCATCGCACAGACATCATAGGTCGCCATATCATAGACATCACAGCGTCAGAGAAACTTCCTGAGAACGATCAGCCTGTCACCATTGGTGACGGCGTGTGGGTTGGTGCCAATGTGACTATTCTGAAAGGTGTCGACATAGGCCGTGGAAGCATCGTCGCCGCAGGCGCCGTCGTCACCCGCTCTTTCCCCCCATACAGCATCATAGGCGGAGTGCCCGCACGCTTAATCAAGATGCGTTTCACGCCCGAGGAGATAGAACGCCACGAGGCGGCACTGAAAGCTTCAGAGTGATGGCCGTCCATGAGCGAGAAAACAATAACGGCGCATGAAGGGTAGGGGAGATGTTCCCTAACGTCCTTCATGCGCCGTTATAACTCTTCGTCACAGCCGATTCCCTTCACACAGAAAATCACGGATTTACTTTTCTGTCCCTAATTTGCGAATTATATCTTCACACGGAAAGTCACGGATGTCCATGTAAGGTTTATGTCACGAGATTTGCGATTCTTTCTTTTTCACACGGAAAGTCACGGATTTCCACGGAAGGTTTATGTCACGAGATTTGTGAGTTTTTCTTTTTCACACGGAAGGTCACGGATGTCCATGTAAGGTTTATGTCACGAGATTGCGAATCTTTCTTTTTCACACAACAAGTCACGGATGTCAGCGGAAGTCTAGTGAAAGAAAAGTCCGTGACCTCCCGCGACATTCCGTGTGAAAAGAAAAAGAGACGCCCGAACATCCTCTTCCTGTTTACAACGACAAAGGTGAGGAAATAAATTCCCTCACCCGAGAACAGTTTCGCTTTGTCTTTCCATCTGAATGTCATTGCGTGGTATGAGCTTTGTCAGCGTGGTCCCCTGTGCAAGGAGTTTATATCTTCTCTAACCATTCCTTCACCTGTCTCATCCTAAGCTCCCACGGCGCGAGGCGCAGAGCCGCATCACGGTTACGGTCGACTAATTCCTGATAATGGGTGATATTCTTGATTATACTCCTTATCTGCCCGACAGGGTTCCTCTCGTCAATCTCTATGCACGGGTTATACCCTGCGATATCCTCCAGCTCCTGCGGACAATGGCCGACAATGACGATGCGCGATAGCATCGCCTCCCAATATCTCTGTGTCAGCGTTTCTACACCTCCTGCAAGGTCGGGGTGTGTCAGACAGCGAGGCAGACATATCGTGACTTTAGTGTCGGCCATAGCAGCAAAGAGCTCATCATTTGTGTAAACAAACCGTCCGTTCTGTAGCGTTGTGACGTGGTTGATGCCTGCTATTCCGCCTGTGCCGAGGTATTTGATGTTTGAGCGTCCGAACTCCAGCAGGTCTATGCTCCTCTTCTTCAAATCCTTACCTGGAGAGTAAAGCTGTATATCGACAGCCTCAGGACAGTGCATCATACTGACTTCTGGCAGCCGTGCCTTCATCGCCTCCATCTCTTGTTTCGAGGTGAAGATTGCCCGACGAATCTTGTGCCTCCTCATCCATCTCTCCATCTTGTCATAATAGCGCGGCCAGCAGTCCCATATGAACGGTATGACTTCGTGTGTGGCGTAATACGGGAATGTATCGAATGAGATGGAGACTGGCTCGACAAACATAAGTCGCGCTTCTTTCCGTCGAATATTTATATCCGGCAGTTCATATTTGTATGCCAGTGCATGGAGCAAGCGTGGTGGGAAGAGACTTCTTGCGGTCTCTCCTCCCAGCCTTACCCATGCCTCGAATGGAGCATATTTGAAATTGATGCTGTTAGGGTGTATGTAAGGACACACCGCCTTTAGAGCCATTTTCATAATTGTCAATTGTGTTTCTTCACACGGATGGTCACGGATTTTATTTTTCTGTCCCGAATTATCGAATTAGCGAATTATTGTCTTCACACGGAGAATCACGGAATGCCACGGAAGATAAAATTCGCAAATTCGCAAATTCGGGACCAAGGACAAGTCTCGGGACAGAAAAATAAAATCCGTGACATTCCGTGATTCTCCGTGTGAGAGTCTTAATCATGCTCTGTGTGATGAGAGACACTATCTCTCTGTCCAGCTGTCTATCAGGCGGCGGGCGATGGACATCTTACCGGGGATATCGGGCATGTTGTCCTTTGTGAACCATCCCGCCTGCTTCAGTTCCTCGAGCTGCAGGTGGATAGTACCAGAGACGTAGTCTGCCTCGAAGCCTACCATAAGTCCGCAGGGGTAGGGCCATGGCTGACTCCCGAAGTATCTTATGTTGCCTATCGTCAGTCCGGTCTCCTCCATCACCTCTCTCCTGACAGCCTCCTCAAGGGTCTCGCCGGTCTCGACGAATCCCGCCACGAGGCCGTAGTAGTCGCCACGGAAGTTACGGGCCTTGACAAGGAGCACCTCGTCACCACGGTGTATCAGGACTATCACTGCTGTGGCAAGCTGTGGCCATATGGTGTGTCCGCATCGTGTGCAGCGGCGTGATATCTGTGTGTCACGCTCCATAACACCGCCACATTTCCCGCAGTATTGGGTCTCTGTAGTCCAGTAGAGCAGTTCGCGGCATTTCCCTGCCTGGAGGTAGTCCTCCTCTTTCAGTATATGGAATGATGCTCTGAGGCCTACGGTCTCGTCGTCCTCGCCCATAATCTCGGCCATCCTGTCTTTGTCTCTCACCATGGCGGCCATGACGGTCCCCTCGCCAGATATGTCAGCGACATCTATCATGATGTCGTCGCCGGAAAGCGGACAGGGTGTGTCGTCGTATTCCGGAATGCTGTATTCTGTCTCACCGGTCTTCTTGACCACCAGCTGGTCGTCACAGAAGATAAACCATCTCTTTTTCATCATCTTTTTCACGAGTTATTTCCCTCCTCCTCACACGGAAAGTCTCAGAAAGTCATGGATTATTTGTCATGAGTCTTCATTGTCCCGAATTTGCGAATTGTTTTCTTAGGCTTCATTATCACGAATTATCGAATTATCGAATTATCGAATTATTTTTTCTGAGTCTTCCTTATCACGAATTATCGAATTATAGAATTATTTTTCTGAGTCTTTATTGTCAAGAATTATCGAATTATCGAATTGTTTTCCTGAGTCTTCATTATCACGAATAATCGAATTATAGAATTGTTTTCTGAGTCTTCATTGTCCCGAATTATCGAATTATCGAATTGTTTTTTCTGAGTCTTCATTATCACGAATTATCGAATTTTCGAATTTTGTCTTTGGACCTACTGAACAACGGGAAGAAAATTCTTGCTTTCTAGATTTCTTGTTAAAAATACTAATTCGCAAATTCGATAATTCGGGACAAAGGACAAGTATCGTGACAAGATTATCTAATTCGATAATTCTCAAATTCGTGACAAAGAACTTTCATCTCAAATTCGTGATAAAAGGCCAAGTATCATGACAAGATTATCTAATTCGATAATTCGCAAATTCGTGACAAAGAACTTTTATCTCAAATTCGTGATAGGAACCTTTCGTGATTAACGTTACATAATCATTTATTAGTCGGATTGTAATTCTCACGATTCGGGTAACATTTGTATTGCAGGCTCGTCGAGCCGAAATTAAAAAGAATTCCGAGACGATGATTCCCTACATGGATGTAGTTTATTATCTGTGATTCATGCTCTCCTGTTATATTACCCATCGCTTTAAGCTCTACACCAATCTTGCCGTAGCAGAAAAAGTCATAGTAGAAATCGTGTTCTAAAACAACCCCATGAAACGTAAGTGTAATGTGCTTCTCGCGTTCATATGGGATATCGTTCTCTTTAAGCAGGACCTCAAATGCATCCTGATATACCTTTTCTTTGAAACCGCATCCTAATTCGCGATGCAGCTGCATTGCGATTCCTATAAGGCTTTGACTTTCTGCTGGGTATATATATGACATGTTTTCTCGATATAGATAATTATCTGATACTGTATGGATTGTGAATTGCCTACATGGATGTCCCCATCCACGAAAGCTCTTTGTCACGAGTCTTCATTGTCCCGAATTATCGAATTAGCGAATTGTTTTCTGAGTCTTTTTTATCACGAATTAGCGAATTTTTCCTGAGTCTTCATTATCACGAATTTTCGAATTTTCGAATTATTTTTCTGAGTCTTTTTTATCACGAATTAGCGAATTATCGAATTTTTTTTTCTTAGTCTTCTTTATCACGAATTATCGAATTGTCGAATTTTGTCTTTGGACCTACTGAACAACGGGAAGAAAATTCTTGCTTTCTAGATTTCTTGTGAAAAATAATAATTCGCAAATTCGATAATTCGTGACCCAGGCCAAGTATCGTGACAAGATTAAAAATTCGATAATTCGATAATTCGTGACCTAGACCAAGTTTTGTATTCGATAATTCTCAAATTCGTGACAAAGAACTTTCATCTCAATTCATGATTGTTTCTGAAGACACGGTCCCATCTGCTGCCTGTCATCGCCTCTTTCTTGTGTATGAAATAGTTGATGATGATATGCATCACGACGAAAAGCAGGGCGTCGAGAAGGAGGATGAGCGTCTGGCTCATCTGCGCCACAAGGTAGTTGAGGATAACAACAATGGCGGAGAGAAAAAGGATGGTGACCATGGTCCACCGACCAGACATGCCTGTGCGCATCAGTTTGTGGTGGATGTGGTTCTTGTCCGGGAGGAATGGGTTGCGGCCGTCACGTATGCGGCTCATGAAGACCCGGATAACATCAAGAAGTGGTATCGTCAGGGTCGAGAGGATGACGATACCGACATTGTGGAGATAAGGATTCCAGACAGGATGGGCTTGCCAGAAATGCAGCACGATAAAGCTGAGGGTATAGCCGAGGGTCAGCGAGCCGGCATCGCCCATGAACACCTTGTTCCTACCGCCGAAGACATTATAGCAGAAGAACGCTATGAGCACACCGAGATATGCTATGGCGAGCATAGCCCACACGATATCGCCCGACATGACACAGAGGATGATGGCGACAAGGAGCGAGATGCCCGACAGACCTGAGGCGAGACCGTCAATGCCGTCGATGAGGTTGATGGCGTTCGTGACATAGACGACAAAGAATGTCGTCAGCGGCATGCCAATCCAGAACGGGACACGGTCGATATAGAATACATGCTCGAAGGATGCTATCCACAGCCCGCTGATGCACAGCAGCACGGCAGCGCATATCTGCACCACGAACTTGATCCGGTAGCTGACACCATGGACATCGTCGTATATGCCGAGGATATATAGCATCATGGCTCCTGCCACGTATGCCACGAAATGCTCCGGTGTGCCCTGTCCGTTTATATCGTCGAAGGTGATTCCGAAGCGTGATGCTATGGCGACTGTGGTAGCTATGGCGATGATGACGGCGGGGAGGAATGCCACTCCTCCGAGACGTGGGATAGGGATGGTGTGCACCTTACGGCTGTCTGGAAGGTCGTAGAGATGCATCTCGCGGGCGAGGCTGACAAGACGTGGTGTTGTCAGTGCGCCGATGATGAGGGATATGGCTAATGTGAATAGTAGTATTATTGTCGGTGTCATTCTTCTTGCATGTATTGGCCGTTGACAGGCGCCTCATGAACGTCTCTGCTGTCACGCTGCGCCTTTTATTGATAATAACGGCATACATGGATGATTTATTGCATGAGGACACGAATATTTTTTTTCTGTCAATAACACGGATTGTCTTCTTCACACGGATAGTCAAGGTTTTTCTTTTCACACGGAATATCGCGGACAGTCACGGGTTTCTTCTTCACACGGAATATCGCGGACAGTCACGGATTTTCTTTTTTTGTCCCGAATTGTCGAATTATCGAATTTTGTCTTCACACGGAATATCGCGGACGGTCACGGATTTTCTGTCACGAATTATCGAATTTCAATCACACGGATAGTCACGGAGTATCACTGATTTTCTTTTTTTTCTTCTTGTCACGAATTATCGAGACTTGTCCTTGGACCCACTGACCAACGTGAGGTAATTTTCGAATTTTTGTCTTCCGTGACTTTCCGTGATTCTCCGTGTGATTAAAAATTAATTCGTTAATTCGCAAATTCGTGACAAAGATTATTCCGTGATACTCCGCGATTCTCTGTGTGACTAAAAGAAATAATTCGCTAATTCGCAAATTCGTGACAAAGATTATTCCGTGTGAAAAGCCCCCCGTGATGCATTATTAGGACACCTGACGGGACAACCCTGATTATATACTCATTGTATATTTAAGCCACATACCGAGGAAGCGGTTATAAACGATGTAGCCGTCTGACTGCTTATATACCAACTCCCTGTCTATCAGGTATTCCAATGCCCTGTTCACACTGCTCGTCCCTTTAAGCCTATAACGGCGAATGAAATTCCCTGAGTTAACCTGACCTACTACACCCTCATTGGCAATGGCAGACAACAAATAGACCTGGTTCTTCGACAACCTGTCCAAAGTCTCCCGATAAGTGTCCTCATTGCGCCTCAGAATTCTCACTATCGCATTGTTTACATCTTCAAACGTGACAACCTCAGGTGCATATTCATATATCACATTCAGGATATACTGCACGTACCATGTGTGTCCTTCAAAACGGGAATATATATCATGAAAGACATCGTCGTTCAAGACTATCCCACCTTGGCGCATGAACCTTTCGGCAAAGAGATAGTATCTATCCTCTGGAATAGGATGAAGACTCATACATTCCGTAGATTGGAAGAAAGGCCGTTTGGCATTTGTAAATATGTCCACCATCATGTGCCGTTTGCTCCCCGAGAAGATGAAGTGTACATTATGACAAAACTGAATCATGCTGCGTAGCATTGCCTCCACCCCAGTATCTTCATATTCAAGAATCTGCTGAAACTCGTCTATTGCAACATAACATTCCCTCTCCGATTGTCTCAGATATGCAAATATCTCCTCAAGAGTATTCTTCGCCAAGTGAGGTTCAAACCCTAACGTCGCCTCAGGCATTCCCGTAAGCATATCTACCGAGAACACCACCTTTGCACTTTTGAAAAAGGACGTGACAAATCCTGCCGCTTTCTGTTGTGGTGTGTCTATCTTACCCACGATGTTCTTCCCTAAATAACGCACGAAGTCATCAAGGGTCTTTGTCGCGAAGATATCAACATAAAAGCATGCAGCCGATGGATCCGTCTGCTTTATCCCATGAAAAACATTATGTATCAATCCCGTCTTACCCATTCTGCGAGGAGCTATCAGCGAGATGTTTCTTCCATTACGCAATGCGGAGATTATATCTGCTGTCTCCTCCGCTCTGTCGCAAAAATGCTCAGGGTCCTCATATCCATATATAAGGAATGGATTCTTCAAACTGTCTGTCATACAAGAGGTTAGTAATATTACACAAATTGCGTTGCGCAAATTGCGTAACAAAAATACTGTATTTCTTTCAAACCACCAAACTTTCAGTTCCCGATTTTTCGAATTTTTGTCTTCACACGGATTTTCTTTTTTGTCCCGAATTATCGAATTTTCGAATTTTTGTCTTCACACGGAGTATCGCGGACAGTCACGGATTTTCTTTTTTCTTTTCTTTGTCCCGAATTTTCGAATTATCGAATTTTTGTCTTCACACGGAATATCACGGACGGTCACGGATTTTCTTTTTTGTCCCGAATTAGAGAATTATCGAATTTTTATCATCCGTGACCTTCCGCGATTCTCCGTGTGATTATAAGAAATAATTCGCTAATTCGCAAATTCGTGACAAAGATTAGTCCGTGATACTCCGCGATTCTCCGTGTGATTATAAGAAATAATTCGATAATTCTCTAATTCGTGATAAAGAAAAAAATCGTGATATGAACGGGAACGCCTCTTATATTTCTTGATTTGAGGTGTCAAGGTGTCAAGCCTGTGGATAACTATGTGATACCGTGGCGGTTATGTCTTGACGAGGTGGTGTCGAGGTGTCAAGGAGGTGTCAAGGAGGTGTCAAGCCGTGAGGACGGCGGCGGCCACACCCGCAACACATCCCGTCAGACATGACGGAGGCGGTAGACCCTCCTCTTCTCCTTACGCACAGGCTTGATACCCTGACTGTTAAGCCATTGCCCCATCCTTGTTATCGTGCTGCGGTTGATGATGATGCTCGATGCGTACCGCTTCTTCAACTCCAGGAGTATCTCTGTCGTTGTCAGCTCGATATACTCCTCACCCTCACGTGCCGGGGCGAACGTGTTGTTGAACATCGTCTCCAGCGGAGTCTCCTCGGTGTAGCTGATGTTATGCTCCATGATGCAGTGCTCTTTCTGTGAGTCGAAGAATGACACTCTGCCGGCATGCACCTCCGCCAACACCTGGGCATAGAGCTGGGCATAGTCTATCTCGTAAGTCGTGTCGATAGCCCCAGTCACCTCCACCACCATGTACCGCCTCGAACCCGTAGGGTCAGTCAGTGGCGTGTTGCTGTTCGTCGTGGCACAGAAAGCGGCATAACGCCTTGCCTGCTCTATCTCGTTCTGGTACATCTTGCGGTATGCCACGCTCGATTTCTGCAACATATGTTTCAGGAAAGCCGTCTGCCGTTGGCTTATCTGGTCAAACTCGTCGAGGTTTATGAGGCAGAAGCGTGTCAGGGCCCTCTCAGCGTCGCGCTTGTTCGTGAAGTCGAGGCGGTCAGTATAGTACGGCATCAGCTCTGGAGGCATTAGTCGCCGGCAGAATGTTGATTTCCTTGTTCCCTGCTCTCCCGTGAGCATCATCACCATTGTCGCCCCGTACATACCGTTTATGCCACGCCACTGGCTGACGAGAGCCCTCATCCATATCGCGAACATCTCCTGCCACATCTCCCATTCTGTCGGCACCGTAGCCGCGAGCTCCGCCACACGGTCACGGCCGTCCCATTCAGGCAGACTGTCGAGCCATACGGCGATGGGGTCATAATCCTGCGTCAGGGTAGAGTGGACATAGCGGTCGATATCCTTGTCCCACACGTCGATGCCAGTCTCACGCAGTTCCATGCATATCGTGTTGCGCACCTCAGGCGTGTAAGGCTGCCAGCGGGCTATGTACCTGTTTATCTCCATAAACTCCATGCTGTCAGTCAGCTCGTTACGGCGGAAACGGTAGCGTGAGGCAACAGCCTGTTTCATCATTGTTATGAGAATCGCGCTCTTGGGTATCTTGCTGACGGTCTTCCCCGTCCTGTTCTTGTAAGCCTCCCCGAATGATGTCCTCACGAGCAGCGTCTTCCCCTCAAAACGGCTCATCCTCAGCGCACACTTCACAGCGACCTCTTCCTCTATGCCAGCCCTGGCGCACGCCTCGGCGACGGATATCAGCTCTGTGGCGTCGTCGCCCTCGTCGTCTATCTGTAGCTCGCGCCTTATGAGGTTGAATGTTGTCACATCGTGCTCCAACTTCGTGTATCCAGGTACCGTCGAGACCTTTGCCATCAGCGGTGTTATATTCCCCGTCCTGCATAAGTCGTCGTCAGGCATCCTTGTCGGCATCTCCATTCTCAGGGCCACAGCGTCGGCATTATAGTAGCATTCGCTGTCGGCCGATATGTGGCATCCGCTGTCCGTCCGTCCTCCCTCGCCCGTGCTCTCTATTCCTGTCATTGCCAGCATATACTGTACGGCGCGGCAGTAGGCGTTGGCGTGGAACAGCCCGCTGTCAGTTATCCCGTTTGCCGACTCGTATGCCATGATGACCTTCAGCGTCTTCCCTGACGCTCCCGTGAAGGCGCATACTACATTTGGTGACAGCCTGACTTTCTGGCGGGTAGCCTCCAGCACTCTCCGGTCGCTGCAAGGCAGAGAGAGCATGACGAGCCCCGAGTAACCATCCTTCCCATTGCCCCATATAATGTATGGGAGAGTCCGGCAGTCGTCGCTGTCCGGTGTCATGCCCTCCTGGCGTGATATATCGAGAGTGTCACGAAGATTCTGTACACTCTTGGCGTATTTGCCGCTGCGTATCATAACCATGATATCCTCAATGGTCATGAACTTTTTCCTTTCTATCCCTCTGTATAGGTACCTTATCTCTACTGAAATCATATTATTAATGCTCTGAACTCAACCTGGGTTCAATACTGATGCATCTAAGTAGGTGTGCAAAATTATTTTTGTAATGATTATATTGATTAGTGATGCAGAATCAGTATGTGACATAAAGGAGTGTAGCGACTCCTACTCGACTGTTGTCACTTGCAGATAATGCGCAGTAGGCAGTGCAAGGATTATAAATATAATTCTGTACACCTACTTATAAACTGTATTGTCTGTCTCTCCTCGGTTGTCATCATATGTTGGTAGTGTGCAGTACACGTCCATCCGTTTATTGCCATTGCTCTTCTCTTACCACCCCATTCAGTACATCATGGTCTGTCATTCAGTACATCATGGTCTGTCATTCAGTACATCATGGTCTGTCATTCAGTACGTCATGGTCTGTCATTCAGTACGTCATGGTCTGTCATTCAGTACATCATGGTCTATTATTCAGTACCTTTGAGCCTGTCATTCAGTACCTTTGAGCCTATCATTCAGTACCTTCTGGTAGATTGCAACCGGTTAGTTCCTCTCTTCTTGGCTTGACACCTCCTTGACACCTTCTGACAACCTCCTTGACACCTCCTGTTACGCTAACAGCCACAATAACAGCCGAATACCATCATGCTTGACACCTTAACACCTAAATCAGAAAAAAATCACAGAGTCGTTCCCTTCAATATCCTGTCCGTATCACACGGAATGTCACGGAGTATCACGGATATTTTTCTTTTCGCCCCGATACTTTTTCTTTATCCCGAATTTGCGAATTATCGAATTTCTTTTAATCACACGGAGAATCGCGGAAGGTCACGGAAGACAAAAAATCGCTAATTCTCTAATTAGGGTCTGCTGAATTAATTTCCTGCAACAGACAGAGAGTAGCAGATGTGCCCCCTCATAGTGACGAAGTTGATAAAAAAACTCCATAATTCGGTCAGGGCAAGACAAAGTTCCCTTAGGAACTTCATCACATTCTTGACGAAGTAGCACATTCCCGTCCAGCATCGTGCTGTATCTGGAAGCTTGGCTCTTATGTCATTGGCTCGATAGATTCTCTTGCCTGTACCGAATGAGCATTCGATTTCGTTGCGCTCCCCGATGGCTTTGGCCATCCTGAATTTCATTTCATCAGAGGGAGGATCCTTCGGCGGTCGCCCTAAGGGTTTGCAGTATGAATGGACTTCAAAATCCTCAAGTATATCCCGGTTGGTCCTGTTCAGGTAAATCTTATCTGCAAGGATGGTGGCTGGAAGGTAGCCGAAGCGTTCTTTGAAAAGTTGAATCTGTAGCAAGAGGTCCTGGCTCTCGTTGTAGGCATCCCAGCTGTGGTGGTCTATAAACGTATAAACCTCGACTATGCTTGCACCTATCTTCGCACCGAACTCAGTCCTTGCCTTGGCCTTTCCACGGACGATGGCACTGACGTGTGGCTGAAAGATGCTCAGTATGCGGTCTGCACAGGTATGGGTTTTCAATCTGTACATCTCCTCCTGCTGATGGTACATCTTGAGGATGGCTGTCAAGGTGCGTTTCTCATATGTGAACAGACTCTCGTAGTACGTCTTGTCCTTTGCAAGCAAGTCCATCAGGATGCGGATGTCTTTGTGCAAGTAGTTGAGCATCACCCCGATAGTCTCACGCACCATCCTGCCTTTCTTCTTTGCTTTCTTGACAATCTGAAGATATGCCCGACGTGCACGCTTGTAGTTCGTGCGTGGCTTGTGAATCTCAAACATCTCGCACACCTTCATAATATAGTCGGTAACCCTGCGGCAGCCGTCATGTATTATATCAACGTTTTCGTTAAGCCAAATGAGCAGAGACCAAGGTTACTTGGGCTATGCCATGGCGAGAAAACGTCTGTATTTATACGAACGTCAACAGGATAGCGCATCTCGGCATCGGCACAGGTGGCATCAATCTTCAGCACCCCCTTGTGCTTGCGACCTTTTGAGTCTGTGAAGGAGGCGGCATTCGGATCCTCTGGTTCCGGAGCCGGCGGTTCCTCGCCGTTCTTCTTCGCCTCTTCCTCCTCACGCTTGCGTTTCTCTTCAAGAAGACGCTTCTGCTTGTTGAGAAGCTTGACAGTCATCTTGTTGAGCTCTTCCTCTGAGATCCGCTTGCGTATCGTGACGAACAGGCTCGGGTCGAATACAGGCTTGTCGGTGAACTCATGCAACCCGCAAAAGTACTGCATGTAGGGACTCTCTCTGATAATCTCGATGGTCTCGGCATCACTCAGGCTTAGCTTGTGCTTGATGATCATTGCACCGAGAATCATGCGTGCCGGCTTGTTCCCTGCACCTTTCTTCTGATTGTCCAGCCTTGAGTTGTATTCCTTCTCAAGCTCAGTCCATGGAAGAATGTCGCCGAGAGCCACCCATCGGTTAGTCTTGTCCAACTCATCAAGGGATGAGCGGAGCAAACCGAGGTCAAGTTGCTTGTATTTAGGAGCGTAAAACTTCATCTTGCTATGGAATTAACTATACAAAGGTACGACTTTTTCGTTAAATAAACGAAGAAATAAAGTTATAAAAATTAAATATCAGAGAGTTATAAATTATTCAGCGAACACTAATTATGTGTTTTCACAAGGTATCAAAACAAACATTTATACCACTCCTTCCACCAAATACTTAGGAGGATAGATTATTTGGTATTCTCCATTTATCAAAAATGATTTATCAAGCACACAAAACTGTATCGGAGGAATTGTTTCCAAGTATGCCACATTGCCTCTATTAAACTTCAAACGAGGTACATCCTTCCAGCATCTTTCAGCTTTAGCTCTTATGGCTTTATAATCTTTAAGAAAATCAGAATGAGCTTTCAACATTTCCAAGACAAATGTTACAGAAATAAACTTATTGGGATACTCCTTGGAAAGAGCTTCGCTCAATGCTCTGAAACTAACAATATGCTCAGGATTATCATATAAATCATACGTATCAGGAAGAGAAGCTGCACAATAAGAACGACAAATCACATAATCATTTCCAAGAGATTCTCGCCCCCACCATTGAGCTAATTCCACAAAAGAGTCCCAAAAATAATAACCTTCTCCAAGCCAAGCGTCTTTTCTTCTACACTTAAATGGTCCATTCTGCTCTATCTCATCAGGATTATCTAAATCCTTTATAGCTTGAAAAAGTGTTCTTTTATCCATTTTCTACAACATGAGTGTTCTTTTTCAAATCTTCTTGCAAAACTGAAAGATTATAAGTTGGCAAAACTATAGGCGGAATGCCAGCTTGAATAGAAACAGAACTAATAAACGCTCTTACATAAGGGAACACAATAGCAATACTATTCGGATAGAAATAAGAAGGAATTTCATCTAAAGTCAATTCATCAACAAAAACGAATTGACTCAAACATTCTATTTCTATAAGTTTTTCATCTCTTTGAGTACTTGTTGCTGTAAAAACGAACTTCAATTCATACTTTCTTTGCTTCGGAATATATGTTCCAAAGGTAGAAATATCCACGGACATTTCTTCTTCTGGATTTACATTGCTGAAATCAAAAGCTATTTTTGTAAATTTATAGCCTAAAAAACGAAAAGCTGCCTCCCTCATACTATGCTGCTAAATCTAATTCATTATTACTATCATACGAAGCACAATAACCATCATCAATAAAATTGAAACTGTTTTTGCTACTTCTTGTAATTATGTCACACATGGCATCTTCTACAAACGTAAAAGCACCAATATTAGGCAAACCGAGATTAGAAATTCTATCCCACTCTGCATCCTTGATTTCCTTTGAAGTATTTCTTAAGAAATCTAATACTTGCTTTGTATATTTATCAACCATGTTGTTAGTTTTGTTATTGTTATATTTACAATGCAAAGATACATTTTTTATTTTGCAAGTGATGTTTTTTTCTAAAAATTCTCATATTTTTTATGGTAATTAACTAAAAATCGCATTTTTAGCCCCAATTTCCTTGCTAATATTCTAAATTTAAATTAGATAATATTCCTGCAATTCTCCCATTAACCATTTCATTCTCACATCCCAGCTTCCCAGTTTCTCTGCCGTTTCACGATTTTTATCCACAAGAGACTGGTAGTCCTCAATATGTTCTATTACGTTAGCAATCTGTTCTTCTGCCGAGATTTTATCACTCAACTCTATTACAGGATTATAACCGATAAAGTCGATGAGTTCCTGCGGAGCATGCCCCACCATGACGATTCTTGAGAACATACATTCCCAATAGCGCTGCGTAAGGGTTTCTATATCACCGGCAATCTCTGGCTGAGTGATACTTCGAGGCAAAGCAATAGTCACCTTTGCATTCCCCATCGCCTCATATAGCTGCTCATTGGTATAGATGAACTTACCATTCTGCTTGGTACAGACATTATTCAAACTGCAATTCTTGCTATCAAAAACAGCCTTCAATTGATCAGCCTTAAATACCTTATCATTGGAACGTCCAAACTCCAACAAATCAATATCGCGGTCTTTTAAAAGCTTGCCCTTTTGATATACAGAATCATCCACAGCTTCAGGACACCAAATAACATTTATTTTTTGCCATCCATCGTTCTTCCCAGAGAAACGTTCTTTCATTTGCTCTGCAGTCTGCCGAGAAGAAAAGATGGCAGTCTTTACCTGATGCCTACGCAACCATTCACAAGTCTTCTCGAAATAGCAAGGCCAGCAGTCCCAGAACATAGGGATAACCTCATATCTTGCATAATCAGGAAACGTATCAAATAGCAAAGACACAGGTTCCACAAATCTAAGCCTTACCTCCTTCTTACTTTTCCATAATGTAGGTAATTCCCAACGAAATGCAGCTCCATGCAAGCACTTCGGAGGATAATGACTCTTCGCTATATCTCCCCCCAATCTCTTCCATGCCTCAAAAGGAGCAAGTTTGAAGTTCAGAAAGCCAGGATGTATATATGGAGGGACTGCTTTTATAGATTTATTATGATTAATCGTCATATCATTTTTATTATTCTCAAAAATCTTATACTACTATGATTTATTCAATTTGCAAACTGCATGAATTCTTTATAAAATCAGCTAACTTTTTATCTCGCTTTATATATTTACCGAAAGCTTCTTGTGCAAATGGGGCAAGCCATTGGTCTGAACCTTCAGGAGGGATTTCACCAAACTCCAAATAATCCATGTAATCTGATGCCATTAAATATGCAGGATTAAGATAGAAGATAAAAGATACTTGAATCATCATCAATTGGTTCAACATTATAGATATATTATTCAACTGTTTCTCTCTTCTACCATCAAGATACACTGTATTACAATTAAGCAATACACTACTATACTTATTTGCATGCACGCTATCATCCAATAATTTCCGATTATGCTCCAAGTATGTATTCCATCCGAAAAAAGGATACAAATCCTTCGTTTGTAGAGATTCCTTTATTGCCTTTAAGATATTTTTAACAGAAGGAATCCTAAAAGAGGACTCAATCCATTTTTGAACCTCCTCTACATATAAGTTTTTATTGATGTCAAACTTATCTTTTAGAGTGATATCCAAATATATTTCTGTCAAAATATCATCAAACATCTTGCGAACAAGAACAAATGCATCATTTATTCTGGCTATCTTCAACAATGTTTTAATTGAATCAAGCGTACCTTGAATAGACATGAAATAATAGCTCTCGTAATTAGGAAATCCTTTGGTGCCTGAAGGAAGAAAGCAAAAAGCCCTATCAGAAACTGCTTCATAAAAATCCATCATTTCATCAAGTTCCTTAAAAAGGTGATGCTCTTTATAATTTTTAGACAACATCAACTTATCCGCTACATTAAATTCTCTTCCCATAATTTGCGTATATATTCAATATCAGCTTTCAACTGCAAATTTTGCGGAGTCAGACTTAACATAAAAGTCATCTCACCTAACAAATGTTTCAGATAGTTTTTCTTGGAACAACCTATCTTTTGCAAATGACTTTCCAGCCCCCATTTCTTTATATAAAAGACCTCTTGACGAATTTTACGCCTTTTATCTTTATCTACCTGAAGTTTTTGGTTGACAACTATTCCAGTTACAACCTGCCTGGTATTTCTTGGCATAACTTTCGTTTTATCGTTATTCAAATAAAGCCCAATGATATTTAGTTCTTTTTTAACAAGACTGGTCAATTCATATTCATCTATATTAGAATCAGAAGAAAAAGTCAAGTCATCAGCATACCGAGTATAATAAATAGTATGCTCCTTGCAATATTGGGCAATATGGGTATCAAAATCCAACATATACAAGTTGGACAAATATGGGCTAGTCGGCGCACCTTGAGGCAAAACATGATCTAAACAACACAACATTGCCAATAAATCAGCAACAGGGTTAATGTATCCTAATGACCGAAATATTGCTTTAATAGAATTCTCACGTATCGATCCGAAGAAATCATGAACATCAAACTTGATAACTATCTTTCGATTTCTATGGAAACGAACATTTTCCTTCAACTTTTTCCCTTGCACAAAAGCTTTAGCATAAGGACTCACTTTTTGAGTATTCAGAATATTCTCTAATATCCAATATTGAATTTGCTTTAAGTTTGGCAAAGGAGCGTTTATTTTACGTATACCTCCACTATGTTTTTTTATCTTATACATCCAATAAAAAGATTTTGGATATTCTACCACCGTTTTAATATATGACAATTTAAAACCAACTAATTCTGAGAAATGCTCAGAATCATAAATAATTGGCAGATTGTTATCTGCTAATTTTTTAGCATATTTCAAACAACTATCCACATACTCTGTCGTATAGCCATTTAAGATAGCCAATTGGGCGAATTGAAAAGAATATTTATCAAATTCCATTATAAAAAATCTTGAGGGAGGATAGCACACTATCCTCCATATTTTTCGATATTTGAGACAATTTGCTGGGAATGCGACCTCTGGGCGCATGAGAAGCAAATTGGCTCAAAAGCTTGAAATTACATACTCAGTACAGAAAGAGCGACTCGCTCCACCGAAATAGTTACCTATTTTATTTTGTATATAATCTATATTCTCCAATTCTTTGGCAAATATACATCATTTTTATCTTTTTTCGGTATCATTTCATCATAAAGTGGATTTATCCATAGAAATTTAACATTTCTATTCATTTTTTCACTCAATCCTTTAAAATAAGCTTCCCCTTTCGGGGACAATCCAATTTTATCTTTATCTTTATCAATGTAACCTGCACGAGTCAACAAAGCTAATTGTTGACCAATTTCTGCATAGCTAAGCCCCATTTCAATTAAGCCGCTGACATTCAAGTTGTATTTAACTGTTACTAACAGCTGAAGTTTTATTTCTGTTTTCATTATTTTAGAATCTTGGGAATATATTTAAATCATCTTTTGCTTTCCAAAAAATAGGAAATGTATTATTGGGAGATTTATCCATTATCGATATTAAAGCCTCGCTCTGCATGTAACCTAAGGAATATATTGAGGTGATTCTATTTCCATAAAATTTCTCCATTTGAACCATAAGCCCTTTTTTGTAATTTATCTCTAAAGCCGTATAATTAGGACTTTCAGATATAGCCTTATCAAAAAAACTTGAACAAAAAAGCCTTAAATCTTTCTCTTTACAATAATCATATCCATGATGCATTGCCCATGCTGTTACTGCGAAAACTTTCCTATTATCTATTACTATATTCTGACTTTTAAAATAGGAAACAAAAGATTTATATGTATCATCATATGTTTTACCGGTTCCAACAAAATCATCAACAAAACAAATAACATCATTATCTTGAAAGACATTTTTAGCATCAGCAGCATCGTTGCAAAACACGATTTTTTCTTCATACTCACAAAGAGTTCTCTTTTCCTGAAACATAGAAAAAACCACATCGCCACTCTTATCTTTAAGTTTATGATGTCCATGTATATCAACTTCTTTCATAGGAGTAACTATAACAGAATGGGCATTTTGAAAAATCGCATCATCACAACTATAATATCCCATCAAGAATTCATCCATAAAATTACAGATATCAAGTAAATGGAACCTATCAACTAATTCAAATAAAAGTTCAAATTCATCAGCATTCATCTTTCCTCCAAGAGAACAAAAATTTTCATACCGATTCCCCTTTAAAGTCCAATCGTGCCTTAGAAATAATTCGTCTATCCTCCTTTGCTCATTTAAATTTATGTTCTTTTTTTTCTTTAGCATGCTATAATTACTTCTCTATTTACGATTGTATTCTATTTTATAAATACAGAAAAGTATAATATTGATTAAGTATTATTTCTATACTTTTATAGCCTTACATAGTTTTTCTACATCCACACAATCAGCAGGAATACTCATCGTGTCAACACTCCCTAACGAAAAAATATCTTATAAGACTGAATAACGTATTTATAATTAACAAGCTTTTCTATTAAATCCATAGGATAAAGCTTGGCTAATATGCGATAAATTAAATCCTTAATAAATTTTATTTATCCCTATATTCATCTACTACTCTACGTAAAGCCTCAATATATCCTCTTCCATGTGTCAAGTCAGGCTCCATATAGTTGCCCTCAGCCCACTCATTCCAGGATTTCAACATCAAAATCTGATGCTCCTCTTTCTTTCCCTTGATAGCTTCCATTGCCATACGAACATGCTTGGCAAAGTTTTCAGGAGTAGAGTTGATATAAATATTCGTTTTTCGGCCTCCACGAGGAGAATGATCCCATTGAGGAACAATCTGCGGTATCACATTCTCATCTTTATCTATCTCTCCGATTAGTTCCTTATAGTGCTTACTATAATCATAAACGTGAGTTGGACGATTCAATAAGATACCCTGCAAGTGCTTATAAACCTTATGCCAAAATGTATTTCTCTTTTGCTGAGCATGACCCAATATATCACAATAACATACTGCATCATATCCTTTCTGAAGCATCACCTCCTTTTTGATACTATTGTCACTCACGTTTGCGACAAGATAGATTCCTGGAAAACCTGCCTCAACACTCATTTTCTTAAAACATTCTACATATTCCTGCGGAAGAGCAACTGGATCAAAAATGAAAAGATAAGGTTTACCATCTACTTTGACATAACGCTCATCCCTAAAAGCCTTAAGCAGTAATTCAAAATGCGCCTTTGCATCGTCTATACCAGGATAGGTTTGCTCCATTAATATAGCTTTAGAATCATTACCAGCCGTACAACCTACAGCTCTCCATGTATGATTGGCCCATGCCAAGCAGAAAGGGAAATCAGGCTTACCTGACTCTAACACCTCATGGAACACATCTGCCAAGAGTCTTCTGCCATTACCAAACCAGTAATGCCAGTAACAAAAAGCTGTCACACCTGCTTCACGTGCCATTTGAGCCTGTTGCTCACGAATAAGAGGTAAACGAAGATCATAATAACCTAATTCTGTAGGTACACGAGGCTCATCATGTCCCCGGAACAAAGGCTTAGCCTTACCTACATTAGTCCACTCTGTAAAACCTTTTCCCCACCACTCGTCGTTCTCTCGGAACGGATGAAACTGAGGTAAATATAATGCTAAAATTTTTGGATTCATACTATTTATTTCTTAATTTTAATTATCAATGTCGGAATTAACAAGCAAGCAAGTATCATCATAACAAAAACTGTTACTCCTTGACGATGGAAACCAGTTACCATTATCAAAGTACATACATTCAATATAACCCAATGAGTTACATAATAAGTCATTGAATGTTGACCTATGAATTGTAAGACCCTACAATTAGGCAAAAACTTGAAAATATTATTGAATACGACACAGCCTGCCAATGAAAATATAATGGCAAGAAGATAATTTCCACCACTATTCAATGTATTTGAACGAAATATCAAATGCGATGGGTAAAACAAGATTACTCCCAGATATATAATCCCCGCTATTGATATAAGTTTCTTATCAAACTGTCTATTTTTTAAAATATAACCTAAGGTATAAACGGACAATCCCAAAGGGACATTAGTAAGATATATAGGCAAATTAGAAATGCTATTATAATACAGAACTATCGGTATTATTATACTAATGATGAAAATAAATTGTGGCTTAATCTTTCTTACATATAATTCATTAAACAAAAGTTGAACAAAAAATAAAGAAAACAAAAACCATAAAGGATGATTACCAGTAACACTACCTGTACATACAAACTCCTTGATTGGGGTTAGTAAATAATGTTTCCAATTATAATCATCACTGGCAAATAATTTCAAGCACTGTACTATATGTCCTAAGAAGCTATATATAGCTAATGGAACCAGTAATTTTTGCCCCCCCGAATGAATAATTGTTTATAATTTTTCGGGGTGTAAAACATTCCACTCTTGAAAAAGAACCAAAACATAAAAAACTGTAAAGGCTCTAACAGAATATTATCAACATTACAATCAACCTGCCCCATTAACAAAACATGATTCAGCATCATGTAACAAATTAACAAACCAGATAAGTTATCTAAATAATAAACTCGTTTATTCATTAATTGTATTATTTAACTTTCTAATAACCTTACATGGGTTTCCTGCAGCAACACAATCTGCAGGGATACTCTTTGTGACAACACTCCCAGCTCCGATAATAGTTCGTGCGCCTATAGTAACACCTTTGAGTATAACAGAATGTGCACCTATCCATACATCATCCTCTATAATAATCGGAGCAAACAGTGTTCCTTCTCCTGAAGATCGCCGTATTAGATAATCCATAGGATGAGCATCGGTATCAGTTATTAAAACACAAGCTCCTATTTTCACATGATTCCCAATAGTAATACTATTACTGCACCATATACGAGTACTGCTCATACCCACGTTATTCCCAATCTTTAAATGAGCTTTTGGCTCTATATAAATATTCCCTTGCAAATTACTCGCTATTGGATTTATAGAATCTCCAGAAGAAAAATAGAAGTTATCCCCGATATAGAGACTTCCTTGATTTTTTAAATTCAATTTTCCTGGAATCTGAATATTATTACCCAAATGCCCCCCCCACTTTCTTAATGAGAAGCCGATTAAAATAAGGATATACCTTAATACGAACTACTTTTGGAGCATTTAAAAACAAAGAGAAAATTTCACTTATCATACTATATCTTCGAATTTTTTTAGGATTTCATGATTATTATACTGATAATTTAATATTTTTCCCTTAACCTTTGTATAAATGCTATTATTGTTTTCTATAATTCTTGACAAAGTTTCAGGCATATCAGCTATGCTACAAATCCACCCTTCTTCATCAGAAACAACTTCCATAGCTACTGGTATATTATTGCAAAGTACAGGAACATGTAAAACTTTTGACTCTGCAATAACATAAGAAAAGCTTTCTGAAACCGAAGTACAAACAAACAAATCTGACTTTTTAAAATAAGGATAAGGGTTATCCTTTGCTCCTAACAAAATCACTTCACGACTTACATCATATTTTTTTATTTTGTCTAACATGTCTTGAAGACATTCTTCTGTAGAAGCTATAATATACCAGCAGAAGGGCTTTGAAGTCATTTTTTTTAGTTCAGATACAATTTTAGGAATTAAATCAAACTGCTTTGTTGGGGAAAAACGGCCTACAGATAATATATTAAATGTGTTATCCGAAAAAGGAACATTTACTTTTACATCATCAGCCAGTTCTTTAATATGATTATCATCAACGGAATTATATATAAACATTACTTTATCGGATAATTGTGGATAGAGACTCAGAAAAGACTGCCTTGCAGATTCAGATACACATATTATTTTATCATATTTTCTATAATCACCAGCTTCTTCAAGTTTCCTTCCTTTAACTAAATCTTGCAACCAATATCTTAATTCACAGTGCACCCAAGCTATTCGATTAGAGCAATTACGAAGCATAGATACACATATTGTTGCAGATGATTCTTGATATGCAATAACTGTATCAAATTTTTCCTTTTTCTGAATTCTGTTGATTTCAAATTTATGCAACAATCTACTTGCATTGCATCTAAACAACAAAGAAACTAAAGTAGAAAATTTACGAAACCAGAAATGATCATGAAATAAGCGATAGAAAAGACTCTTTTTTATTAGATACGGCTTAAATACCTTTTCTTTATAGTAAAAATCACCATCCTCGTATAAAGAGAATATTCTTATTTCATATATATTACTATCTATCAATAGCAGCAGGTTCTCCAACGACTTATTAGTACCTCCAATATAGAAGTCGGGAATTACAAATAGTATTTTCTTTTTCATACATCTATATTTTCGTCTTCAACCAATCATCATAGTTCTTTTGCAAAGTTTCCAAAGGAATACGTTCATCCTCAGAATAAAGTTTAGCCTCATGTTCCACGATTTCTTCTGGTGTAAAGACAAATTTTACAATTCTCCATGGATTACCTACAACAACTGAATATGGGGGGTATTACCTGACACCACACAACCTGCACCCACAATACAACCACGCCCGATATGAGCCCCATTCAGTAAAGTAACATTGATTCCCATCCACACATCCTCCTCTACGATTATATCCTTATCATATCGATGATCTGGATATAACTCATCCTTCATGGCATCTGTAACATCATGCTTCCAGACTCCTTTTACTACAGCATGATTACCAGGACATACACATAAATTATAAGAAGAAAAGCTACCTTTCTTCATGATAAACTTAGAACGGGGATTTAAGATCATTGCCCCACCAGGAATACTAGTATTCTCTTCCATAAATAGATTCTTTTTACTAAAAAGAACGGTGTCAGGTGACAAATAGGCAGTAGATGCCATCAAACCATACTCACCCTTTCTATCTATATGAAAAAGCCTGTCTAACTTAAGACGAATTGTCTGCTTTATACTAATTGGATTCATTTAAACTAATTTTTTAGAAATGCATCAAACCACTTCAACTTATCTTCACTTAACCCAGCAGCCTTAACTCGTGCATACAACTTTGGAAGAAGCTTCACAAAATTACATTTAGGGAATAAGTACCCATCATAGAAATAGGTGCTGGCATTAAATACAAAAATTGAATCAAATTTGAACTTCTGAAGATAATATTCGGCTGGTATATTTACTCTCTCACTCATCACCTTGCAGTCAAGCCCGCATGCTTTACCAATCTCTATAACTCTGTCTCGAGACTCTTTTGGATCACGAGGATGATACTTGATATATACTTCTGTATCCTTGGATATACTATCAAAACATTCTTTTATAGTGTCAAAATAGCATTCCATAAACTCAGAACCGATAACCTCAGCCAAAGGATCGGTCATAAACATAACTCGTTTTTTATCGGTATCGCATATAGATTCAGCCATATACGCCTCCAATTTTTTAGATATAACCAAAGACGGGTACAACTGTTTATCAAATGGTTTATTATAATGTCCAGGGATAACACTATAACGCACATCCATAGGTAATTCTCCTTCAAACGGACGACAAAGGACATATCTCCATTTTGCAAATCTCACATGATATAAAGGCAAATATTCTACCAAGTCACGAATAAACTCCTTAATCTTCATCCAACGAGTCTCTTTCTGATATGGTCTCTGGATATAATGCGCAGTACCTTCCTCGAAGAATACGATTTTAATTCCCTTATGATGAAAAACAATATCTGTGAAGCGAATTGCATTGTTTTGCATTTCACCTAAATAAAGAGTTCCAACATTATTAGATTTAATCAGATTCCATATCTTGCGATACATTTTATAAGTTTTTACCTCATCCATAATAGATGTGGTACGTAAACCATCCCATTGGGCGAAATCTGGAATAATATACTTCTTTTTCCACATACCCTCCATCTCCATCATATCATATATTTCTATGAAATGAGGATTACCAGCAACGTATGCCTCTATCAAGATGCAATCCTTCAACTGCTCCTGATGTACAAGTTGCTGGGCGATAAAAAGCTGAAAAGGTGTGAATACTACAAATAAGTGTGACATATTCTTATAAATTTAATGTATATAGATGATTGAGAAGTTTTATGCCAGAGCCAAATTCTTAGTTGATCAAAAAGAATAGCTACAACATATACTGCCATAATTAATATAAATGTGTAAAAGCCAAATATAAGAATATTATTTGATTCATGCAACATACTGACAGTACTCGTAAAATGTGTTAGCATACCTGGAGCGCAATGAAACAGATATACAGCAAAACAAGATGCTGCAATTTTGTTGATTTTTTGATTCTTTAAACTTATCTTTGAAAACAACAAAAGTAACACAGCTGCACCCATAATAGCAAATGGTTGTGTATAGGCGTTCAAAAAACGTGTTGCATCAATTCCTTTTATTGAAGAAATTATCCATATGATGGAAACAAGCGACGCTCCTATAAGAAATAATCCAGAAAGCATCTTTACCCCATAACGCTTATAAGCTACATGCAAACGCATATAACGAGCAAGCAAGTATAGCTCTATAAAAAATATACAGCTATATCCACCCATATACCATCCCACACCGCCTGTCATCCATCCATAAACCATTTGAAATACAACCATAGGAATTAAAACCATACGGAATTGTCGAGCAGTAGCCTTCTCAACAAAAGCATTTAATACAGGACTAAGTACATAAAGCAATAAATAAGATTTCGGAAACCACAAGTTGTCATTTAGCATGAAAATATTCTTCACATCATCAAAACATAATTGATGATTCCAAAAGATCACATTGGCAACGATACTTAACAGTGTAAAAAAAGTAACTTGAAACAGGAATGCTATAAGTCTGTCTATTTTTGGTTTAATACCAAACCATCCAGACAACATTACGAACACATTTACACAAACCACGCATACAGATTGTACAAAGAAGCGTAAAGAACTATCTGCCCACTGACTTATTGATAATTCTCCTTTCATACATGGAACTCCCAAAGACAAGAAGTCTGCATGATAGATTAAAACCATCAACATTGCCAGCAAGCGCAATAGCTCAATGTTAGAGTCTCGAACGTTCTTTTTTAACATGGAGATTATTTTTTAATATGTTTTACTAATTCATTGGCTTTCTTGTATTCTTCATGGCTGCCAATATCAAGCCAATAACCAGTAATTGGATATCGAATAACAGTCTTACCTTCTGCTACTGCATCATTCATCAGGTCGGTAGCATTATAGAACGTATTCTTTGGCATATTCTCTAATAGCTCACGTTTGATGAGATAAATGCCAGCATTGGCAAAATAATTATAGACAGGTTTTTCTTTTACCCCCTTTATGTTTCTACCTTCTAATTCAAAAATTCCATAAGGAACAGAAATAGAATATGGAACAGCAGCAACAGACATGTCTGCATTGTGCTCCATAAAATGAAGATAAAAATCCTCGTAATCTATATTAGTAAAAAGGTCTGAATTCATCACAAGTACCACATCATTATAGAACTTTGTAACGAATTGTGTTGCACCCATTGTTCCTAAGAACTGTGGTTCTTTTATACAATCTACTTGTACTCCATTTATAGGGTTGGCAAAATGCTCTTCCAATTGTTCATGAAGATAGTTGACTGTCACAGAAATGTTTTTAATACCATTCTCTATTAAACTGTCTATATTATAATCAATAATAGGTTTGCCCCCTACAGGCAGCAAAGGTTTTGGAGTTGTTTCTGTTAAAGGACGAAGACGAACTCCCTTTCCTCCAGCCATGAGAACAGCATCAATAGGAAGTTTGGATTTAAACTTATTCAAGTTTACGACATCCACTACATGCTTTTGCTCATCCAAGATAGGAATAAACATGATACGTTGATCACGGAATGATTTCAAATGTGCTACATCAAAATTAGTTTGGTTGATAAATTTAAAATCGGTGTGCATTATCTTACACACAGAATCCGTCAATTCTGCTCCAGCAATAAGACCTCGACGAATATCTCCATCCGTAAGTGTACCTATAATCTCCTGTTCTGAATTTACCACAACAAGGGATTCACCATCATGCGTAATATCATTAATTGCAATCAGCGCATCCTTAATAGTCGAAGATTCAGTTATTATAAATTCCTTGTTCATACTCTATGATTATTATTTTGTTAATATCAACCTATCTTATTCCTCTTTATCGCCTCAATTAACATAAAGTCATAAATATCATCAATATCGATTGACGTTTCTTTAGACATTACATATTTAACACGTTTATCAAAACCGCCTAAGCCTTTTTGCTTAAGAGCTTCAATGTTAATTACATAGATGGCACCATTGAACTCATAAAATGTAGGTAGAGACTGACGACCACCTGCATGCTTATTATATACAAGATCAACGAAGCCCTCATCATTATCGTTACATAACACAGCAGGAGCATGTGATTTCGTTACAGAGACTACCATATCAATATCATTTCTGTATAAAGTAATAGCCTCCTTAACTTGTTCTACAGTACGCAAAGGTGAAGTTGGCTGCAAAAGAAGTACCTTAGTAAACTTCTTGCCTTTTTCTTCATAAAACTTGATAGCATGCAAAAGAACGTCATTTGTTGACGCTGTATCGGAAGCTAGTTCTGCCGGGCGTACAAATGGCACTTTCAAACCGTAGCTTTCAACTACTTCTATTATATGCTGATCATCTGTTGATACACAAATATTATCATCAGATGTAATAGCACGAGCCACATCAATGGAGTATGCAATCAAAGGTTTGCCACACAGCATTTTGATGTTCTTGCCAGGAAGTCCTTTGCTTCCTCCACGAGCAGGTATAACTACCAATATATCTTCCATATTACAAATCGTAAAAATGTTTTTGAATAATATTTTCTAATGGATAGGTCTTGATCGTATCCAAGATAGCTTGACATGTTCCTTCCTTATAATAAGGATTATCAATTGTTCTGTGACCATAAGCTATTACTTTTTCAAGACCGTCCTTTATTTGTTCAGTTAAATACCCACAATTGATTACACTTTCTGCTGCAATACGACCTTTTTGCCTATCTCCGATATTTAGTGTGGGGATGCTAAAACTTGGAACTTCTATAATTCCACTGGATGAATTGCCTATCACTGCTTTGACATATTTCAATACAGAAAAGTACCTTCTTTGTCCTAACGAAGGGATAAACATACATCTTTCTATATTCTTATCCACATACTTTTGAATTCGCTTGATAATTATCTGCGAGTTGGTATCGGAATTGGAATAAGTAAAGATAATATGATAATCCTTATATAAATCAAGAGCTTCAAGTAAGTTAAGCACCTGAACCTCTGAAGACATATTCGATAGGGTTACTGGATGAAAAGTGCATAAAAGGCATTTATCGGTAAGCTTAAAACTCAGACTTTGCTCAATTTCTTCCTTGGTCATGAAGTTGGTCTTCATTATGTTCTCCACACCAAGCGCTCCTACGTTAAACACTCGGTCTGGTTGCTCACCTAACTGTATCACACGCTTTCGATAAGCTTCTGTACTTGTGAAATGAAGATGGCTCATCTTGGTAATGGCATGACGGATGGCATCATCAAAAGCCCCTTCGGTTATCTCTCCACCATGGAGGTGAGCAATGGGTATCTTATAAATTAGTGCCGTGGAGGCAACTGCCAACATTTCATAGCGATCACCTAAGATAAGAAGCAATTCAGGTTTAAGAGAATCAAATGCATCTGCAAATCCTGCGACACCTCTACTTATCGACTTTGCAGTAGAGTTTGCATTGTCTATTGCATCATCATCGGCCATATAAACTTTGAAATCGATACTGAATCCATCATTTTCAATTTCCTTATAGGTTTCGCCTTGAAGCTTTGATAGATGCTGATTGGTAGTAATAACTTGAAGCTGGAGCTCGGAATCAGCCTTGATGGCAGCCATCAGATTACGAAGAATACCATATTCAGCTCGAGAACCGGTAACTACACAAATCTTTCTCATAATACAATTACCTCCTCTTCTTCAAAATCCTTTGTAGCAATTGTTCCGATTACCTTATTCCAGCACATTGGTGAGATGCCATTGCCAGGTCGCTTAACGGTAAGATTGTCTTCGGAAAGCAGTTCACCAGCCTTGATAGGACAAGCAGCAACTATACTCTTTCGAGCAATCTCAATGTTCTTGCGTTCTGATTCAGAAATGGTTTTGTGTCCTGAACCCAAAGCCTGTTCGATATTGCGGATGGCACAAACCATATCTGTCAGTTCATTAGGTTCAAGGCTTGCCTTATGGTCAGGACCTTCCAAATTGCGGTCGAGTGTAAAGTGCTTTTCGATGACAGTTGCTCCCAAAGCGACTGCAGCGATAGGCACTTCAATTCCTTTAGTGTGGTCGGAATAGCCAATCTTCACTCCAAACCGTTCTTCAATTTCAAGCATAGCCTTGAGATTTACATCCTGGAATGGTGTTGGATATTCGGTATTGCAGTGAAGAACAGTTATCTGTTCTTTCTGTACGCCAAACTCCAATAGAACCTTTAAGGCAGCCTCTATGTCTGATAGCTCGCACATGCCTGTAGAGAGAATGACTGGCTCGTGATATTGTGCAATCTTGCGAAGGTATGGATAGTTGGTAATCTCTCCCGAAGGGATTTTCCACAATCCCATATTGAGCGAATGAAGATAGTCAATGCTATCCATATCGAAGGCGGTAGAGAAGAAACGGATGCCCTTCTCGTTGCAGTAAGCAATCAATTCTTCATGATCCTGCTGAGAGAGTTCCAGCTTTTTGAGCATCGTCAACTGACCGTCGTCTTTCTTGCCTATGTTGCGTTGCTGATATTCTGCCTGCTTTGCAGCCTTTGATACCAACTTTTCGGACTTGAATGTCTGGAACTTGATTATATCCACCCCTGCCTCAACAGCCTTGTCAATGAGTTGTTTAGCAAGTTCAAGCGAGCCGTTGTGGTTGACCCCAGCTTCTGCTATGATTAGTACATGTTTCATTTGCTCTTTATTTTTAGGATGGCAGGATTACCAGAATAGATTCCTTTCTCAGAAATGCTTTTGCGAACAAAGCTGGCTGCACCCACAATGATGTCTTCTCCAATGGTGATGCCATTAGCTAGGGTAGACTGACTACCTATGAAACATCTGTCGCCGACCTTGCAGTCGCCATTGACCATAGTTCCTGTAGAGATATGGCATTGGTCACCTATTTGTGCATCATGTTCGATATTGCAGAAGGTGTTGATGATGCAGTTGGCTCCAATATGAGCTCCAGCATTAACGAATGCCTGATGCATGACTACTGTTCCTTCACCTATGGTAGAATACTTTGATACGTGAGCAGTAGATGCAATAACAGTTGCCAATTTGCCTCCAGCCTCCTTCACCTTATTATATAGTTTAATACGGGTAGTAGGATTCTTGATGAACCCTACGGTAATGACAAATTCAGCCTTATCGACATAGAGAGGTATGTCATCATCAGTTCCAATCACCTTATAGTCGAGAACCTTCTTGCCTACATCTTCAGGCATATCGAGTATGCCAAGGATGTTGTAGCCAGCAGATTCTGCTACATCGATGACGGATTTGCAATGACCTCCACCACCAACGAGGATGAGATTCTTTTGCTCCATTTTATAGATTGCCGTTTTTTCGTTCCTCCCATTCGTCCTTCTCTTTAGCATGTTCCATTCCCCAGAATGTTTCTGCGTCAAGACCTTCCATAAGATTCTGTTCTATCCATTCAGGGAAATATGCATACGCCTTAGGAGATAAACGAAGGGCATTGTTAGAAGGTTCATGAATAATAAGCACGTCCTCACTCCCCGGGCAAGGATCTACAGAAAATGTACATTGTCCCTCTTGGTTACCCGATGCAGCTTGATACAAGTCGTAAGTTTCCTGATAATTTTCAATATAGACCCCATCTACAAATGTTTGGAAATCTTTGGTCACTTCTAATTTTGCCATGGTTAATCCTCCATTTTAAAAGTATAAACAAAACCGCTTGTCATGCGATATCCGTTGTTTTTATGACAATACGGGCAATCTACTTCTTCTTTGTCTTTACCTCCTGGAACATTCATAGTTGTAACGTGAATACGAAACTCCTTTCCACAATGCTCACATATTTTAGTATAATCTTCCATAATTACAAATTTTCTACTCTTACTGAACTTGGAATGTTTACCACTCTATCCGCAAACCAAATGGTGTTTGCAAGGCCATCGTTCTCGCAGTTCTCGAACATTGGCAAGCGATTCATTAATTCCCAAATAGGACGAGTCATGACGCCATTGTCATTAGTTTGCTGGAGGAAATCAAGTTGTGACTCCTTGTCTTTGAGTACTACGGCAGAGAGCCAATAGTTTGAGAAGGTGTTTTCTGGCTCAACAAAGAAGTCGATGCCATCTACATTCTTGAAATGCTCAATGTATTCTGCTGCTACCGCACGTTTGCTGGCTATGTATTTGTCGAGATTCTCCAACTGAGCACAGCCAAGAGCTGCATTGATATTCGGCATACGGTAGTTGAAACCGATATGGTCATGACGGAATTCCCAACGATGTGGAATCTTTGCCTGAGTAGTGATATGTTTGGCGTAAGCACCGAGCTCTTCATCATTAAAAAGCATCATACCGCCACCACCTGTTGTGATGGTCTTATTGCCATTGAAGGAAATGGCTCCTATCTTGCCGAAGGTGCCAGTGTGCTTTCCTTTGTATGTAGAACCGATAGATTCGGCAGCATCCTCAACCAATTCGATATGCCATTCCTTACAAAGAGCAGCTATCTCTTCGATACGTACAGGATGACCGAAGGTGTGCATAGGTACACATGCCTTTATTCTTCTGCCAGTGTTCTTGTTGTAGCAAGCCAAATCGTCTTCACGAAAAGCAAAGTCTTGACTTTCGGGTAGTTCGCCAATGCGAGTGTTCTTGCGAATCTCTGCATTCTTGTTGAGCCATTCCTTCATTGCATCTGGAGAGAGTCCCATAGTGCTTTTATCCACATCGAGGAAAACAGGATGTGCTCCTATGTATGAGAGCGCATTACAGGTTGCGATAAAGGTGAGTGCCTGTGTAATCACCTCATCGTCTTTCTTTACTCCTGAGAGAAGAAGTGACATGTGGAGGGCGTTCGTACCGCTCACGCACACAACTGCACGTTTTGCTCCTGTATATCGAGTCATATCCTCTTCGAAGCGATCAACAAACTTACCTACCGATGAAACGAAGGTCGTGTCGATACACTCGTTAAGGTATGCTTTTTCATTTCCTGCAAAAACAGGAACGGCAAGAGGAGTAAACTCCTTGTTGCCATAAACCGACTTGATAAAGTCGATAGTATTTTTATAATCAGCCATAACTTTTATATTTTGGGTCAACAAGTCAACGAGTCAACAAGTCAACGAGTCAACAAGTCAACGAGTCAACAAGTCAACGAGTCAACAAGTCAACAAGTCAACGAGTCAACGGGTCTACGGGGTTGTTTTATGTTTAATGAGTTTATTAAATTCACGATACCAGTAGATATTTTCTTAAGTTGATTTTGAAGAGTGATTCTTTCGTCAGATGAACAATAACAGAAATCTTCGCATAGGTAAAGCATTGAACGGACCTCACCACAAGAGCCTTTTGCTATATTTAGGAAATTAACAAACTTTGCATCAGAGCCAGATTCTGAACCCTCTGCTATATTATTCATTATTGATACAGATGCTCGTTGTATTTGGTCACGAAATCCCCAATCCTTGCAATTAGCCATCATTTTATAAATAGCATTTACAAAAATTCGACTTTCATTCCATATAAAAAGATTTTCTATTGATCTGTCCATACTTGTTGACTTATAGACTCAGAACCTTGTTGACTCCGTAAAACTACATTTTTTGATCAAGATTCTTTCCCTTTTCTTCGTGTTCGAAGTTAGGGATGAACTTCTTTATTGATTCTACTACCTGAGCTTTCGTGAAATCTTCTCTCTGGAAGATTGCTTCAAGCTCGGAGAAGAAATCATTCACTTCGGTCAGATTTCTACGAGTAGTATGCTCAACAACTCCAAGAGCAGAGAAGCGATCCATGTTTACCTTTTCTCCAGGAACATAGAATTCTTCGTATGCCTTTTCTCCTGTGGTGTCGGATTTGAAATAGACAACTGGATAGGTGTCACTTTCGTAATCCATCTCTGCAGCATAATGCTTTGCAGCTGCATCGTTGTCACATTCTACTTTCTTGAAACCTTCTACTTTTACGAAATCATCGCAGATAGAGGAGAAGGTAAGCATCTGGTCTTCGCCCAACTTAGGGAAGAAGACTTCTCCTCCGTTACCAAGGATACAAGCCAACATACAAATCTGACCAGACTCCTCAGGAGATACGAAATAACGCTTCACATCAGAAGGTGCAGCCAATGGCTGCTTCTTCTGCAAACGATGAATCCATCCATCTGGCAAAGAACCATTGGAGAAAGCAACATTAGCAAAACGAGCGGTAGTTACTTTGAAATGCTCATTATAAGCCATTACCAAGTCTTCCATAATACGCTTACTGGCTCCCATGATGTTGACTGGGTTAGCAGCCTTATCTGTAGATACGCAGAAGAAATGCTTTGGTGGGTACACGCAAAGCAAATCCATCAGTTTCTTTGCCTTGATGTCGTTGTTTTCGATGAGTGCTTGAACACTATACTTATCTTTCTCTGAACGTACATGCTTGTGGGCAGAGAAATTGGCGACAATGTCAAAGCCCTTCTCCTCACGGAAAATACGTTCGAAGATTGGATCTGCAAAATTGAGGGTGTAGCAACGGAACTCATCAGGTACATAAAGTCCTTCTGTGCTTCGCACATCACGAACTAATTCTGCCAATCCGTTCTCATTCAAGTCAACAACAACTACGCTCTGTGGTTCAAAGCGAAGAACTGCCTTGATGAATGAAGAACCGATAGAACCAGCACCTCCAATAACACAAACTTTCTTGCCTTTTATTTCAACTGAAAGTTTTTCCTTGTTTGCCTCAATATCCTGAGCAAACATACTCTTTTCACGCCGGGTCACATACTGACCGATGAATTTACTGAGATTGAACATAATATAGTTATTATAAATTCTACTTATTTATGAACCATATTTTTAATGACACCAATGGTATCATACAAACTTTTCATTTTAAACACATAAGCAAGCCCTGTGTAAAGAGCCATGCCTACAAAAATGCCAGCAAGAAGTTGTATCCAGTCTGTTGTAAATAGACTAATTGTAAAAAATACAGCAATATACATTATTGCAGACAAACAGGCCGAAGGAAACAAATCCTTTAACTGCTCAAAGACACTAATATGTAACAATTTTCCTACATAAAAGAAATCTATCGATAATATAATAATTGATGACAAAACACTAAACCAACACATTGGAATTATACCTAATGGTAAAGAACCTACAAGGACTATGACAGATAGGACTTTTCCGATAACACTAATTTTTAATGACAAATCACTTCGTCCCTTAGCTTGTATTAAATTTATACTCAGACACTGAATCGGTGTAAATACAAACATAAAACATATAATCTGTAATATCTGTGCACATAATTGCCACTTTTCACCTATCGTAAAATATATAAGTGGGCGAGACACAACCGAAAGTCCTAACATAAGAGGAAAGATAATAAAAGCGGAAGTCTTAACCATTTTTCGATAAACACGAGAAAGTTGTTCTATATCGTCCTGTATCTTTGACAACGAAGCGAATGAGACATTATTCAATATGCTCACAACATTTGTTGATGGCATAGTTGCCCAATTTTGAGCACGAGAATAATGGCCCAACGTTGCAGGAGAATAGACCTTACCAATGACAATACTATAAACATTGCCATAAATCGTATCAATAATACGTGTGAGCAATAACTTACTGCTGAATCCAAACATTTCCCGAAACGATTTCCAAGAATATATCCAAGAAGGATGCCAACGATTGAGAAGCCAGCAGAGCACAGTTCCTAAACATGTTGCTATCAAGCTCTGACCCACCAAAGCCCAGACACCATAGCCCATAAAAGCCATTGCCAATCCCAATACACCAGAAACAAGAGTATGAGTAATGGAAATCATGGCTTGTTTTTTAAACTGCATATTGTAATTCATCATAGCAACAAGTACTGTGCTCAATGAACTGATAGGGATTGTAAGTGCCAATACCCTTAGCAGAGACGTTAATATGGGCTTGTTATAAAAGTCTGCAACCCAAGGAGCAATACAGAAAACTATAAAATAACAAATAATACCCACAACTATATTAAAATAAAAAGCTGTGGACAAATCAACTTGTGTTCTATCTTGCTTTCTTACTAATGCCAACGAAAAACCGGATTCGGCAAAGGTGTTGGACAACTGGATGAATATCGCTAACAAGCCTACAGTTCCATAGTCATCTGGTGACAGAAGGCGAGCCATGAAAAGCATCAGTAAAAACTGAATGCCTTTCATCGACAGGTTATGTATTGTATTCCAAAGGAGTCCTTTACTTACTTTTTGTTTTAAATTATCTTGCTCCATTTATTGTTTTTTATCTTATTCTACCGTTACACTCTTTGCCAGATTCCTTGGCATATCTACATTCAATCCCTTATCTACTGCCACATAATACGCAAGTATCTGCAGGGGAACGACGCTGAGAAGAGGTGCTAAAGCATTGAGGGTCTGCGGTACTTCTATCACAGAATCGGCTATCGCCTTGACTTGTTTGTCGCCTTCGGTAACAATAGCCAGGATGCGTCCGTTGCGGGATTTTACTTCCTGCATGTTGCTGATAATCTTCTCAGGGGTCAGGGGGACAGGTTCCGCTGACCCGCAACAAAAGTTAATATTCTGTAGATTTCTCATATTCTGCACTGCCTATGTAGGTTTCATCCTCAAACACCTGCTGTTTGTTCACGCCATACTCCGTGGCGTGATAAATGCTGGTGGGTGATATCGTTCGAGCTTGCCGTGGCATAATGCTTTTATGCTATTGAATCAATGTACCTGTCCCTATGACCCTAGTAGGCGGGAAGGTTTACACCTTTTATATATATAATGCTCCAATAAATATATCTCTCCGTGGAAAACAGGGGGCGGATGGTTATTGGGGTGAGGGGGAGACTATCCCTTGAGTATATCGTGGTATTTCAGATAAACTGTGGTGTCTCCCTGGCCAAGGGCCTGGAGGGCGTAGCACATGGCCTGGGCGTGGGTGTGGCGGAGCTTGCCGCTGAGGGTGACTGCGGAGTATTGGTCGACAAGGTGCTGGAGATGGATAATATCCTCAGGGGTGAGTTGGCGGCGACGGAGCAGTGAGTCTTCTGCAATGGATAGGAAATCGTGGATGCGCTTGTAATTGCGCGAGACGGAGGGGAGGTCGAGATACTGTATATCGTCGAGACTGAGGGTGAGGATGGGGACGGAGAGGAGTCTGCCAAGGGTGACATTGACGGTGCATGTCTTGTGGCCTCGGCATGAGCGAAGCGTTCCTTCCACTCCGGCGAAGGGGCCGCGGAGGACGCGTATGTGGTCGCCGACATGGGGAGTGGCTGGGATTGGCTCTATACGGGCTTCTGAACGGAGGAGATGGAGGACATGGCGGAAATTGTCTACGTCATGGGCCTCGATGGTCATCGGTTTGCCTGCCGAGGAACGGACATGGCGTATGTCGGTGGAGAGGAGGCTGCCCTTGCGCATGGCTTGGATGTCATGGAGCGTGGCGCGGAGGAAGATGTAGCTGCCGGGAGCAAGGCGCTCACGGCCACTGACTGTCTGCATCGGGACGAAGAAGTCATGGAGACGCCAGGGGAGGGTGGTGTCGGTGTGGAGGCGCTGTAGCTCATGAATGACACGGGGGGTGGCGTAACGGCCATACATGACGTGCCAGGGGATATCACTCGGATTGGTTTCCATTGGATGCTGTTTTTTTCCTTTCTGTCACTCGAAGGGGGCTTCTATTTGTTCTTCACACGGAGTGTCTCGGAGATCACGGATTTCCTTTTTATCACGAATTATCGAATTATCGAATATCTTTCACACGGAGAATCGCGGAGGTCACGGGGTTTTTTTGTCCCGATTTTTTTCCTTGTCCCGAATTTTCGAATTATCTTCACACGGAGTGTCGCGGAATAATCTTTTTTATCACGAATTATCGAATTATCGAATATCTTTCACACGGAATGTCGCGGAGATCCCGGATTTTTTTGTCCCGAGACTTGTCCTTGGCCCCACTGACCAACGGGAGGTAATTTTCGAATTATCGAATATCTTTCACACGGATTGTCGCGGAGGTCACGGATTTTTTTTGTCCCGAGACTTGTCCTTGGACCCACTGACCGCAGGGAGGTAATTTGCGAATTGTTTCTTCACACGAAGTGTCGCGGATGGTTGTGGGGCTTGCTCTTCATGTGAATGGGGGACTATTCGTCGTTGTCTATAGGCCAATACGGGGAGTCTGTGTCTGATGACCATAGGTCGGGATGGAACTGCTGCTTGGCGTCGCCGGAGATTGATGTCTCGCCTGTTATGTCATCGCCTCTTATTATTGTGCCGCTAATGGAAGGGGCGCCTGAGGCATATAGCAGCTTATACTCCTCGATTTCTATAATGCTTATTGTCGGTTCGTGATATACAAGCCTTTTCTTTGTGCTCATTTCCTCAGAATTTTTCTTCCACCATAGATTACTATGCCTTTGTAGCTCTCGTCTACTAAGGTTCCTTGGGTGTTGAATGTCTTTTGGGGCTTGCTGCTGTTTCCGGGGTTTATGGCTGATATGTGTGTTGTCTCGTCGTTGATGTCGAAGCGTACCATCTTGCTGCTCAGCGTTCCGGTAAATACGGGTACATCGGTGAGGTCGATGTATGCCCTGTACTGGCCGATGGTTACATTGTGTGAAGCTGCATTCTTTAGTAACTTATCGTTCTTGAGGATATAGCATTCTATGGGAACGTTCATCGCTTCTTTTGACAGATTGCCTATCATTCCTTTGTTCTCTGTTACTATATCGGTCGTCTCTCCTTTATGCTCTACGGCCACTATTTGGGTGCCTTCGTTGTATTTGAATATATACCCTTTGCCGGCCTCAAGGCTTGAGGTCTCCTCGATGACGATTGCTGTCACTTCATTGTTTTCCATCGTCTTGCCTGCGATGGTGTAGAATGTCCCGAAGGTATGGGAGAGGTCTGTGGCAACGGTGGGCAGGCAGATGGTGGCGTAGTTGTAGGAGCTTTTCGCTCTGGTATAGTAGTCTGAATAATAGCGATAGAGATAGACGGGGGATTTTGTTGTGTTGTAACTTGCAAATTTCTCGTTGGAGTATTGTAAGGTGTATCTGGGTTTGTTGGGGCATGTTATTACGACATGACTGTCGGTTGGGTCTATTACAATATTGTATATAGAGTAGTCGCTTTTCGAGGAAGTTGTTACAAGGCGGTCATAAGACTCCATGAAAGAGTAATATTGCCCGTCTTCTGTTTTGAGTCTCCATTTGTTGCCGTCTGCTTCGAGGGTGATGATTGAGCTTCCCTCTGGAGCTGGTATCTTGTCGTCGAATGTTGTCTTGGCTCTGTGAGTGTCGACCTTTCTGCAATAGTTTTCACCAGAAATGTAGGTCTTCATGATGCTGATATATGCGCTCTGCTTGTCGTTATAGCAGATTATGTATTTGTTTCCTGCAACGAGTTCGTCGCTGGAGGTGACGAGTTTGTAGTATGGGGTGGGCTGGGCGGATGATGGTATGGCGAATAGGATGCAGAGGATTGTGATGAGTAGGGTGATTATCCTGAATGTTGGCAGGGGCGCTGCCTGGTGGAATGGGGGCTGAAAAGGTGTTAAGCTTCTCATGATTGTGTGTCGCTTTTGTTTGTTTTTATTGTCTTATAGTATTGGTGGGGGCTTCACGCGGAGTGTCGCGGAAGGTCATGTTTCTTGTCACGAATTATAGAATCTTTCTCACGCGAAGAACTTCTTGTCACGCGGAGAATCACGGATGGTCACGGATGTCTGTCATGAATTTTCTTTTTTATCACGAATTATCGAATTTTCGAATTAACACTTTCAATCACACGGAGAATCGCGGAAGGTCACGAATTATCGAATTATCGAATTTTCTTCACACGGAGTGTCGCGGAAGGTCACGGATTATCGAATTGTCGAATTGTTTCTTCACACGGAGAGTCGCGGAAGGTCACGGGGGGGCTTCTTTTCTCGGATTGTCGAATTTTCTTCGCACGGAGTGTCGCGGAAGGTCACGGATTTTTATCACGAGACTTGTCCTTTGGACCCACTGACCAACGGGAGGTAATTATCGAATTGTTTCTTCACACGTAAGATAATGTGTATATCTTGGGTTTCTCAGACGTCTGTAAGGCGTTGAGGGACAAGAGGTTAAGGTCTTGCCGGCAGCCCGTATTCCAAAATGGGGATGGACGGGCTGGGGTATGTTTGAGCGCAACAAAAAAGACGCACGGTGCCAAAAAAATCATGTTGTGGGAATGTTCATTCGTCTCTCCTGCGCTTCATCATATAATGATGGTGATTTCATTATTTCAGTACAAAGGTATAAAGATTTTTTGAGAAATGCAAACGATTGTTGTAAAAACTTTCAGTTCACCAGGAAATGCCTTTAACTTTTGGCAGCTGACACGGGGGTACTGATGCTCCATACAGCCTACATTGATTGCATGTACGTGTCTTTTTTGCATCAGCATGACACGTGCAGCTCGGTGGGGGAGGGTGGTGGGGAAGGGGCGCGAAAAAGAAAAAAAAGCCTAACCTCGACGGTTAGGCTTGAATGTAGTTGCGGAGACACGACTCGAACGTGTGACCTCCAGGTTATGAGCCTGGCGAGCTACCAACTGCTCCACTCCGCGATGTATCTTCTGATTATTGGCTGAAGCCTTATGTTTCAAAAGCGGATGCAAAGGTACGGAGAATTTCTGATATGTGCAAATTTTTCTTGGGATTTTTTTGCTTGGGAGGGTAAATTTTGCTAATTCTCGTAATTTTCAGACGAAAAGTTTGGCGGGTTGTAAGAAAATAAGTACTTTTGCACACGATATGTACTGTGTGCATATATGTGGGCGTGCATGAATTATTTGATTAATCATTGCATTGCCTGCTAAGCACTTTCAGCAAGTGATATGTGTCGGGCTGCAGCCTCTGCATTACTTCATGTCAAAAGCTGATTCTGCATTACAATACAATATCATTGTAAAAAAACATATGCACATCAACTCATAACATCTTTTATTCTTCCAGATTATGTCAGTATCAAAGACACGACAGAATTTTGTCGATGTGGCCAGGCAGCTCTTTGCCAAGAACGGCTTGGAGAACACAACGATGAACGATATCGCGAAGGCGTCAGGAAAGGGACGCCGTACCTTGTATACCTACTTCGAGAGCAAGGAGGAGATATATTCTGCCGTGATTGAGTATGAGCTTGAGAGACTCTCTGACAAGCTTGACGAGGTGGCGGAGATGAGGATGAGACCCCAGGACAAGATTATAGAGCTGATATACACTCACCTGAGCATGATAAAGGAGACTGTGGTGAGGAACGGCAACCTGAGGGCGGAGTTCTTCAGGAATATCTGGATGGTGGAGAAAGTGAGGAAGAACTTCGACGAGGACGAGATAGAGCTGTTCAGGAGGGTCTATGCTTCAGGCAAGGCGGCAGGGGAGTTCGACATAGACAATGTTGAGCTGGTGGCTGCCATAACCCACTACTGCATAAAGGGGCTTGAGGTGCCGTATATCTATGGCAGACTGGGGCGTGATGTCACGAATGTGAACACAAGGCCAATGGTGGCGAAGTTCGTCTATGGCGCGCTGGGGAAACAGAGGTGAGCATGACCGAGGCGGACACAGACGGTATGGCATACATCGCTATGCGAGACAAGAAGAAACATATTTAGAAACAAATATAAAAGAAAAAACATGGGACTTTTAACAGGAAAGACAGCACTCATCACTGGTGCTGCACGTGGTATAGGTAAGGCTATAGCACTGAAGTTCGCTCAGGAAGGAGCAAATATCGCATTCACAGACCTCGTCCTCAACGACGATATGGCAGCAGGCCTTGAGGCTACACGCAAGGAGATTGAGGCAGTCGGTGTGACATGCCGCGCCTATGCAGGAAACGCTGCTGACTTTGCAGAGACAGAGAAGGTGGTGAAGCAGATAAAGGAGGACTTCGGCTCTATCGATATCCTCGTGAACAACGCTGGCATAACAAAGGACGGACTCATGCTGCGTATGACAGAGCAGCAGTGGGACGCTGTCATAAACGTTAACCTCAAGTCGGCTTTCAACTTCATCCACGCCTGCACTCCTATCATGATGCGCCAGAAGGGTGGTTCTATCATAAACATGGCTTCTGTTGTCGGCGTTCATGGCAATGCAGGACAGTGTAACTACGCTGCATCGAAGGCTGGACTCATAGCTCTGGCTAAGTCTATAGCACAGGAGATGGGTCCGAAGGGAATACGTGCCAACGCTATCGCTCCTGGATTCATAGAGACAGCAATGACAGCAGCTCTCTCTGAGGAGGTGCGTAATGAGTGGGCTAAGAAGATTCCTCTCCGCCGTGCAGGACAGGTGGAGGATATCGCCAACACAGCGGTGTATCTCGCTTCTGACCTCTCAAGCTATGTCAGCGGTCAGGTGATACAGGTTGATGGTGGCATGAATATGTAATAATTCGCATAACAAGCGGAATGACGCCTCTGTCACCCTGTATGTGTGACGGAGTGAATGATAAAGGCAGGTTCTATACATAACGTGGAACCTGCCTTGTTCGACTGAGGGGGAGGGGTTTATGCATCGCAGCGATACTGTTGAGATGCATTGCTTTCGACAGGACTGTAGCCGCGGAGGCTGTTATAATGATGCCTGGGACTAAGCCGAGGGCTGGAGTGAAGGCTGAACGATAAAGAAGATGAATGTCATTATGGTGGTGACACGTAGGAAACCATTTTTATGAAACTGAAGGTATATGGAGGTCGTTTACGAGGACAATCACGTGATAATAGTCAATAAGGCGAGCGGAGAAATCGTGCAGGGCGATAAGACTGGCGATGTGCCGCTGTCGGAGATTGTCAAGATGTATATAAAAGAGAAATACCAGAAACCGGGGGCTGTATTCCTCGGCGTGGTGCACCGTCTTGACAGACCGGTGTCGGGACTCGTGGTGTTCGCAAGGACTTCAAAGGCCCTGGCGAGGCTGAACAAGATGTTCCAGAGCCATGATGTGAAGAAGACGTACTGGGCTATTGTATGCCGCCCGCCACAGAAGCCTGAGGGCAGGCTGGAGGGGTGGATAACTCGTAACGAGCGCCAGAACAAGAGTTACTGTCATGACCATGAGGTGAACGGGGCGAAACATGCCGTGCTGGAATATCGGACGATAGGCCATAGCGACAGATATTGGCTGCTGGAGGTGAGGCTGCATACTGGGCGCCACCACCAGATACGGTGTCAGCTGGCGGCAATGGGATGCCCCATAAAGGGTGACTTGAAGTATGGTGCACCCCGCAGTAATCCCGATGGGTCGATATCTCTGATGAGCCGCAGGGTGGAGTTTGTGCATCCTGTCTCGAAGACTGTGGTTGATGTCTCTGCCGGCGTCCCTGATGACAGACTGTGGAGGGCTATTGAACCGTAGAAGTCCCGGGCGAAAGCGCTGCTGTCACACGGATGCTCTTCACGCGGGATATCAGGTTTACTCTTCACACGGATGGTTCTTGTCCCGAATTATCGAATTTGCGAATTGGTTTATTTTCACACGGAGCATCACGGAGAGTCACGGTTTTATTGTCCCGAATTTGCGAATTGGTTTATTTTCACACGGAGAATCGCGGAGAGTCACGGTCTTATTGTCCCGAGACTTGTCCTTTGGACCCACTGACCAACGGGAAGTAATTTGCGAATTGTCGAATTTTTTTCTTCACACGGAGAGTCACGGAGAGTCTCGGGATTTATGTCACGAATTATCGAATTGTCGAATTTCTTTTCACACGGAGAGTCACGGAGGTTTTCTTTGTCACAAGACATGTTCTTGGTCACGAATTTGCGAATTAGTTTTTTTCACGCGGAATGTCACGGATGGTTGTGGAGGTTATGAGGGTGGAACTATAGAGGCATGATAGAGGCATGAGCGAGATGGGTAGCGGCGAGACTGGTGGGATGAACAGCTTGGGTGGATGGACTGGGCGGTACTTTTGTTGATAATTACTGGGGAGTGTTATTATAGCTTTTTTTAGACCGCCTATTGTTATTTAATATGAAAAACACTTGCATGAATTGATTAAAAACACTATCTTTGCATATACAAGAATTGTGGCTGACGGGAGATGAGACTATGTTTTCCCCTATGCCATGGTGTCGATTTGCTGGCAATATGTTTTGCTGAATACTACGGGGAAGATGTCCGTGGGAAAGAGAGCGAGACACTTTGCCGACATATACTTTTGTTCATGATTATGCACACCTGCTTATGCGAAGAAAAATCATATATGCCATATTAGCTGTAGTAGCATCGCCTTTCGTGCTGTTCGTGCTGCTCGCCATTCTGCTTTACTGTCCGCCAGTCCAACGATGGGCAGTAGGCATAGCAGCCGATTATGCCTCAGAACATATGGGCATGGATGTGTCTATACGTGATGTCAGACTGTGCTTTCCACTCGACCTAAAGGTAAATGGGCTGAGGGCGGTAAAGCCGAACGACAGCATACCACAGAGACGCGACACGATTGTGAATGCAGGGAGCATTATCTGTGAGGTGCAGATGAGGCCGCTGTTTGATGGGCAGGTGAATATTGATATCATGCAGATAGACAGCGTTGCGATGAATACCGCGACAATGATACCCGATGTCAGGGTGAAGGGATTCGTCGGACACGCTCTCGTGACGAGCCATGGCATAGACTTGAACCGTGACACGTTATTGCTCAACAATGTTGTCATGGCAGATGCTGACCTCGACATATGCCTCGCCGACACGGCGCAGAAAGACACGACGACAACAAAGACACCATGGAAAATACGGCTTAGGAAACTTGACGTGCAGAGGTCGAGGGTTATGGTCCATATGCCAGGAGACACGCTGAACGCTGAGATATGCATGGAGAAGGTGGAGGCAAGAGATGGATTCTTCGACCTGTATAACGCCGTCTACAAGATAGCAACCATTGATGTCAGGAATACCGATATAGCATACGATAACCGCTTCGCAGTAAAGCAGAAGGGATTCGACCCGAACCATATAACAGCATCACGACTTAACATAGGCATAGACTCCCTGTATCTGGCAGCCCCAGATATAGCCATGAAGATAAGAAGCTGCAATACGACATTGTGGCCAGACTTCCGTCTGCCTAAGCCAGGCAAAGGCGTGGCGGCTCTCGGAGAGACAGGCGATGGCGGATTCAGGATATCATCGGCCGTAGCAGACGTGAGGATAGACTCGCTGAGCATACATGTCAGAGGGCTCGATGTAAAGACACCATGGTCGGCAGTGACGGGATGGGCAGACCTCGATATGAGCACATTCGACGAGAAGAACCCTGGCCGGATGCAGGCTGCTGTGGATATGAGCATAGGGAAACCGGATGTGATGTTCTTCGCTGGAGATATGATTCCGAAAGAGATTATGAGGCAATGGCCGAAGCAGCCTGCCACACTGCGTGGGGAGCTGAGCGGGAATATGAGACGCATGGTATTGAAAGACGTCAACATGGATATCCCTGGTCTCGCATCGGCAGATGTCGACGGCACCATGTTATCGCTTGACAACCCTGGCAGCCTGATGGCCGATGCCAAGATAAGGCTCAATGCGGCAGGAAGGAATGGCAGCGTGACAGGTACGGCACACTTCAATGCCGCCACCATGGCATACGACGCGAGACTAAATGTCAATCGCCTTAACATAAACCGTTTCATGCCGGGATATGGCATGGGACGCTTCACGGGAAACATCGATGTGAAGGGACGTGGATATGCTCTCCTCTCGCCAAATACGATGATGACAGCGAAGGCGAGGGTAGGGGCGTTCATGTATTCAGGCTATGACCTCTCGGGAGCAATGGCCGATGTCACTCTCGCCAACGGCAGGGCACGCGCGAATATAACGTCCCAGAACGAGATACTCGATGGAGATATAGCCCTCGACGCCCTGCTGAGCAAGAAGAAGATAAAGGCAACCGTCGGAGCAGACATAAAGAACATAGACCTCTATGCGCTACGCCTGACAAAGGTGCCACTCTCGATAGGAGCGTGCGGACACCTTGATGTCGATATGGACATGAAGGAGAACTATGTCGTCATGGGACATGTCTCTGACATAAGGATAACGGACTCTGCAAGCGTCTTCCATCCTAACGACATAGAGCTGGACATAATGACACACCCGGACACGACACATGCCGTCGTGGACTGTGGCGACTTCCACCTGCGTATGGACGCAAGAGGCGGTGTGGCGCGTCTGGCATCTCTGTCAGAGACTATGACGAAGGAGATAAACCGACAGATAAATGAGCGTATCATCGACGAGATGGCACTCAGAAGGAAACTGCCCGAGGCAGACATTTATCTCACGTCAGGAACAGAAAACACAATGGCAAGGCTTGTACAGAGAATGGGATATCAATTCTCCTCGGTTTACGCCAACGTAAAGACATCGCCTGTAGCGGGAATAAACGGCGAGATGAAAATCGACACACTGAAGATGGAGGGCTTGCAGCTCGACGCTATAAGCCTCGATGTGGAGTCGGACGACGACAACACGAACTACACGCTTGGTGTCGAGAACGGTAAGGACAACCCGCAGTATACCTTCAAGGCCATTCTGGCAGGAGAGATGAAACCTAACGGAACGACAATGGATCTCACCATTGACGACGGCAACGGAAGGCGTGGTATAGATGTAGGGCTTGAGGCGCTGATGCAGCCCGACGGCATACGCATGGCCATAGCAGACAGGAAACAGATATTGGGATATAGAGCCTTCGCTCCAAACAAGGACAACCATGTCACTCTGACACGTGACATGAGAGTCTCTGCCGATGTGAAGCTTGTGGCAGACGATGGCACCGGTATACAGATATATACCGACGACGAGAATGCCACAGCCCTGCAGGATATCACATTCTCTGTCCACCAGCTGGATATCGCCGGCATACTCTCCATCCTGCCTTACACGCCGAGTGTGACAGGTGTGCTCGACGGTGACTTCCATTTTGTCGTGGAGCCTGACGCCATGTCTATCTCGGGCGATATAAACACGAGAGACCTCGTGTATGAGGGATGTGCCATGGGCAATATCTCGGCAGAGATTGTCTACATGCCACAGCAGGACGGAACGCACCATGTCGACGGAATACTGCTGAAGGACGGAAACGAGGTGGCGTCTATAGTCGGTACATACAGATTCGGGACGATAGACCATATAGACGCGGAGGTGACTCTGAATGACACCCCGATGGATATAATCAACGGATTCATACCCGACCAGATAATAGGATTCGCGGGGACAGGACGCGGAACCCTCTCGGTGAAAGGACGTACAGACGCACCTGTGGTGAATGGAGAGATGTACCTCGGCAATGCCAAGCTAATCTCTGTGCCATACGGAGTGGAGCTCGCGATAGACAAAGCCCCTGTCCAGATAGAGGACTCAAAGATATTGTTCAGGGACTTCGCCTTCTATGACTCGAACAAGAAACCGCTGACAGTGAACGGATTCTGTGACATGCAGGAACTCTCAAACATGACTGTCGACCTCAAGGTGAGGGGTGAGAATATCCTCATCATAAACGCCAAGGAGAACAGACGCTCAGAGGCTTATGGAAAGGCCTACGTCAATTTCTTCTCTTCGATACAGGGACCGGTGGACCATCTCGCAGTGAGGGCGAAGCTCGATGTGCTCCCGTCGACAAACCTCTACTACATACTGCGTGACTCGCCTATCACGACAGACAACAGGCTTAAGGAGCTGGTCAAGTTTACCGACTTCACCCAACCACAGGCACAGCCCACAGTGCTGCCCACGGTGGATGGTATAGATGTAAACCTGAACATCAGCGTCATGTCGGGCTCGCACATAACATGCTGGATGAACACCAACCACACCAACTATCTCGACATAACGGGAAGTGGAGACCTGAGAATGAGGTATGCCGCAGACAAGCTCTCTATGACAGGACGATACACCATAGCCCAGGGTGAGATGAAATATTCACTGCCTGTCATCCCGCTCAAAACCTTCACCATATCAGAAGACAGCTATATAGAGTTTACCGGTGATATCATGAACCCAAGGCTCAATATCACCGCGACAGAGAAGAACCGTGCGACAGTGACTGAGGACGGCCAGAGCAGGACAGTGGAGTTCACATGTGGCGTGGCGATATCAAAGACACTACAGGACATGGGACTCGAGTTCATCATCTCAGCCCCTGAGGACCAGCAGACGAACGACGCCCTGTCGAGAATGTCGATGGAGGAAAGGGGAAAACTCGCTGTGACCATGCTGACAACAGGCATGTATCTCGCCGACACCAACACGGCAGGAGTGACCATGAACTCCGCGCTCAGCTCGTTCCTCCAGCAGGAGATAAACAATATTGCGGGAGCGGCGTTGAAGACTCTCGACCTCTCGATTGGCCTTGAGAACAACACAAGAGCCGACGGCACAATGTCGATGGACTACTCGTTCAAGTTCGCGAAGCGTTTCTGGAACAACCGCGTCTCTGTAGCTGTCGGAGGAAAGATATCGACTGGAACACAGAATGATGGGAAGACTCCGTCGTTCTTCGACAATATTGAGATGCAGTACAGGCTGTCTGACACATCAAACCAGTATCTGAGACTCTTCTATAAGCATGATGTCTATGACTATCTGGAGGGTTATCTCGACCAGTATGGAGCAGGATATATGTGGAAGAGGAAGCTGCAGAACTTCAAGGATATATTCAGCTTCGGCAGCGGGACTGCGAGGAAAGAAGTCAGGGACACTGTCCCTGCCGACTCATTAAGGCAATGACAGCAAGACGGGCGTGACGCAGTGGAATATGCATTACGGAGGCCACAGGCTATGAGGCTGACCGCGATGGCAACCACAGCAGACAGCCAGGGAATAACAAAACACATGGAGGAAAATAATATCAAGTAGGTGTGAAGAATTATCCATATAATCCTTGGTATAAATACCTTCGTTTTCTCGCCATGGCAGAGCTCAAACAAGTTTGGCTCTGCTCATCTGGCTTAACGAAAACGTTGCACCGCCTACTGCGCATTATCAGCAAGTGACAGCAGTCGAGTATGAGCCACTACACTTCTTAATGTCACATACTGATTCTGCATCACTAATCAATATAATCATCTTAAAAATAATTCTGCTCACCTACTTATGCCACGAATTCTCATATACATCATAGTGCTCATGATAATAACATCCTGCTCACAGACATCATCTCTGGAGCCGGGCGATGTGTTGTACACGGGCATGAAGGCTACACAATACAACACTCCAAAGACAAATGGAAGCAAGGAGGCTGACCACTATCTCGAGACACAGGAAGAGATAGAGGCTGCAATAGCCTGTGAACCAAACGGGGCGTTCTTCGGGTCGTCATACCATCGGACCATACCCTACGCACTATGGATATACAACGCTTTCGACAGCAAGGAAAGTGACAGAGGTGTGGGGAAATGGGTCCAGAAGACATTCGGCAAGGCACCTGTCTTGATGTCAGAGGTGAACCCCGAGCTGAGAGTCTCTGTGGCAGAGAATGTCTTGCAGAACAGAGGATATTTCAGAGGCAATGTAGATTATGAGGTCATCAACGGCAAGAACACTACAACACGCCACGACTCCATATCACGGCCGCACACGGCAAAGCTGAAGTACACTGTCAATACCGGGCCGTTGTTCACTGTCGACAGCATATCGTATACAGGATTCACGGAGCAGGAAGACAGCATAATCTACTCGTCGCCATCATTGATACGCAAAGGCGCCCCATTCTCTGTGGCAGACCTCGACGCTGAGCGCATGAGGGTATATAACGCCTTCAAGGATAACGGGTATTACTATTTCCAGCAGTCATATCTGACGTATCTCGCTGATACTGTGCGCACGCCCGGACGTGTATGCCTGCAGCTCTGCAAGGTTGACTCTCTGCCGGAGGAGGCTGGGAAACCATGGGTGATAGGGAAGACAATCATAAGGCTCAGGAGGGAGATGATGGAAAAGCCGAATGACACGCTCAGCTGGCGGCGATTCACTGTGGAGTATGCCAACAGACCTAAGAAGACGGACGACGGGGAGACAACCGTAACACGCGAGAACTGGAAGAAAACGTTCAGGCCACCACTGCGTCCAAGAGTCCTGCTGCAGGATATGCAGATATTCCCTGGCAGCCTGTTCTCACAGGCTAAGCTGAGGGAGTCGCTGTCGAGGCTTACAACAAAGGGGATATTCTCGTCCGTGGACATTAACATGACCCAACGCAGTGACTCGCTCGATATGCTCATTGACTGTGTTCTCGACAAGCCATATGACTTCACGGTGATGGCAAACTACACGTATAAGACATCTGGGCGAGGAGGCCCCGGCGTCGGTATGAGCTTTGCCAAGCGCAACGCATTCAGAGGGGCTGAGCTCCTCAGCTTCAATATAAATGCCAATGCAGACTTCGCGGTGGGCAACACCCCTGGCGGCAGTGCCACAAACTATGACATCACAGCCGATGTGTCGCTCGAGATGCCACGGCTGCTCTTGCCGGCGTTCCTGAAAAAGAGGAGAAGATGGTATATCCCCCCGACAACACTGACAAGGGTCTCATTCCAGACGATAAACAGGACGGGATTCTTCATGCGTAACATACTGTCGGCAGAACTGCTCTATAACTTCCAGCCGACAGAGAAGAACAGACATACGTTCTCGCCCCTGACCATCGACTACAGCTATGTGGGGAAGATGCAGGAGGCGTATAAGGAGCTGATAGCCAAATCGGTCTATATGCAGGTGGCAAACAAGAACCTCCTCATACCGAAGATGAGATACTCGTACACGTATATGTCAAAGGACGGCGAGCGCAATCCTATGTCGCTCACGCTGACAGTGACAGAGGCTGGAGCGTTTACGAATCTCTGCAAGACAATAGGCGGTGGAGGATGGAACGAGAAGGAGAAGAAACTCTTCAAGACATCGTTCTCGCAATACCTGAAGGTTGAGGCCGAGTGGCGGAAAGCATGGATGACATCACCGTACAACAAGGTCGTAGCACATGCATTCGCAGGATATGTGCATCCTTATGGCAACTCGACGTACACCCCATTCTCTGAGCGATACTATATGGGTGGCGCAAATGACCTTAGAGGATTCTCCACACGTGCCGTCGGTCCAGGCTCGTCGTATTATGACAACAAGGACGCGATGTATCTGCTCGCCAATGGTAACCTGAAGCTCCTCGCGAGCTTGGAGTACAGGCCCAGGCTCTTCGGCTCGCTCTACGGAGCGTTGTTCGTCGATGCGGGTAATGTCTGGGATGTGAAGAGCAGGACGGAGCGAAGCGGCATATCTGAGGATGTATCGTTCGACGCGTCGAACATGCAGGAGACGGGTATGTATGCGGAGAATGGAGTCTTCCGCCTGAAGCGTTTTGCCAATGACATAGCGGTGTCGGCAGGTGTCGGCATACGTTATGACCTTGACTTCTTTGTCATACGTCTTGATTGGGGATTCATAGTCCACGCACCATACGATACCGGCCGCTCTGGATATTTCAATATTCCAAGCTTCTCTAAAGGCCAGTGTCTTAACTTCGCCATAGGCTACCCATTCTGATTAGTATAGCTTCTTGTTGCTGTCCGCGTAGTAGACCGTTATGCACAGATGCTTGTCATGAATTGTCATAGGATGATTCGGACGGGGCTTGCCACACCAGTACAGTTGGTATGGTAATGAATTCTAATTGTAAAACATCATATAAAATGCCTGGGGCATGAGGAGAAAATCATTCTCCACATGCCCCAGTTTCGGTTCTGCTTGAGTCCTGTGCTTTTGTGTCAGATTTTCTTGAAAGCGCAGAATGTCAGGTATATCACCTCAAGAAGAATGATAATGGCACCGCCTGCTATACCGGTGAAATCAATTGCGGCACCCATGATGAATGTCGTTGTGCCACCGGCAACAGCCATAATCATAAGTCCGGCAATCTCGTTCGTCTTGTCCGGCCGATGACGTATGGCCATGTTGTATATGATAGGGAATATTGTTGAGCCGAGGAATCCGAGAGCTCCGATGCAGATGAAGTTGACAATCTCGTTCTCAACAAATGCCAGCACAAGAAGAACAAATATCGAGGCGACAATGTTCAGCTGGAAATACATGCGCTCTGCCACCTTCGTCAGCATGAACACACCGAAGAACGCTCCTATCGTGCGCAGGACAAAATAAACCTGTGGTGCGAGACCCGCCATCTCTTTCGTATACCCGAAGCGGGATATCATGACTTTCGAGGATATTGTATTTGTGCAGACATCGACACCGACAATGAAGAAGATACCGAAGAAGAACAGTAGAATCTTCTTGTCCTTGAGCAGGGCAAGGGTCTTCGAGATACTGCTTTCTGAAACAATAGCTGTGTTCTGCTCTGTGATAGGTGTCGCCCAAAGCCACAGACCGGAGATGAGGGTAATGGCTCCCATGATAGGGAAACACAGATACCACTTCTGCTCGTCGCCACCACCGAAGTATGTCACAGCGAGAAGGACAATGTATGGCCCGACAAATGAGCACACAGCCTTGACAACCTGGGCGCCAGTCAGCGCAGGAGTGCGTAATCTCTCGTTTGTTATGACATCGTTAAGAAGAGGCATGAGTGATACCTGCAGGATGGCATTGCCTATGCCGAGGAGACCATAAGCCACAAGAGTAGTGACGCTGCTGTAGGATATGAGGGGGATGGACATGCCGATAACTGTAACAACGCAAGAGAGCAACACAGTGTTCTTACGCCCTATGCGGTTCATGAGAAGACCGACGGGGACACCGAGGAAGAAGAACCATATGAAGACTGCACTCGGAATGAGGCCTGTCATGGTGGGAGACCAGTTGAACGCAGAGGCTGCATAATCACTTGAGATACCTACGATATCGCAGAATCCCATAACGAAGAATCCAAACAGCACGGGGAGTGCCGCGAGTTTTGTTTTGTCCATTGTTTCCGTAGTTGGGTTATGTTTCTTTTCTTGTTTTTGATAGATTTCAGTTATTATGAGGCTATTCGGCTGTGGCCCTCCCTGCTTGTCTTGCTCATGGCTGAATAGCCCTTAGGCGCCAAATGATATTATACGATGACAATGTGCGGGGCAGGCTCCCTTAGTCGAATATTATTTGACTGACGAGGATAGAGGGGTTGACTGACGAGGATAGAGGGGGCGGTAATCTGCCATCTGTATCATTAATGTGGGATGCCAGAAACACATCAGAAGCATCTGGCACATTGTCTTATTGGGCACAAAGGTATTCTTTTTTTCGGATATATACAAATGTTTGGCAATATAAAATAATCCGCAGACATCATGCTGAGAAACATTGCCCGTGTCTTGTGGTTTAGGGAGAACAAAGCATGTGTTGTCCTGTCTTCTGGCTCCAGAACCAATGCTTGCATGCCCGATGATTGAGAATCTCTGCCGACCTGTACGGTTGAGCCTGGGAATATGTGGCTACAGGTTCAGACAAATATGCCTGCTATGTGCTTGTTGTGTAAAGTGCTTTATGTCAGTGGTTTATCCATGCTTTTCCAAAAGGTACTGAATGAACGGCTCATTTGTGCTGGATGAGCGAGTCATCAGTACTGGATGAGCAGCCCATTGGTACTGGATGAGAAATATCGATAATATCACTCTCTCGGTTATAGCCCTTATTGGCAAGGACAGGGCATGGAAGACAGCTGCAGGAAAAAGGGGAATAGAACACTATTGTCGTCGTGATTTCATGCCTTACAGTTCGAAAATATATCGGGTGATGATGTAGTATTATAGACTGCCCATGCGTCAAATGGTCAGATAAAACAATATCGGCTTATGAATACAATAATATTGGTCATGGTAGTTGTTCTCGTCACCTGCTTTGACATGGATACTGACGAGGCATGAGGCATATAGATGATATTGCTGTTAAAAAAATATAAACATTATATAGCTGATAATGTCTAACTAAGTAATTTTTAGTAATTTTGCAGCTCGTTAGGGATACTGTGTCCACTCGTCAGCGATGATTTGCCGCGGGGTTGGGAGCACAAGTCCAAGTATTAATCATTTTTTATTATACATTCAATTAATTAACATGTCTAACTTTAAGAATGTGCAGCCACTCGACGACTTCAATTGGGAAGAGTTCGAGAATGGCAGCAATGTAAGCGTCAGCAAAGAGGAACTCGCAAAGGCATACGACGAGACTCTTAACAAAGTATCAGAGCATCAGGTTGTTGATGGAACTGTAATCTCTGCCGACAAGAAAGAGGTTGTGGTGAATATCGGCTACAAGAGCGACGGTATCATCCCAGCATCAGAATTCCGTTACAACCCAGACCTTAAGGTAGGTGATACTGTTGAGGTTTACGTTGAGAACCAGGAGGACAAGAAGGGCCAGCTGATTCTCTCACACAAGAAGGCACGCCTCTCCAAGTCTTGGGACCGTGTCAATGCAGCTCTCGACAACGAGGAGGTTGTTCAGGGCTATGTCAAGTGTCGCACTAAGGGCGGTATGATTGTTGATGTATTCGGCATCGAGGCATTCCTCCCAGGCTCACAGATTGACGTTCATCCTATCCGCGACTACGATGTATTCGTTGGTAAGACAATGGAATTCAAGGTTATCAAGATCAACCAGGAGTTCAAGAATGTTGTCGTATCACACAAGGCTCTCATCGAGGCAGAGCTTGAGGCTCAGAAGAAGGAGATCATCTCTAAGCTCGAGAAGGGTCAGGTGCTTGAGGGTACTGTCAAGAACATTACCTCTTACGGCGTATTCGTTGACCTTGGTGGTGTTGACGGACTCATCCATATCACAGACCTCTCTTGGGGCCGCGTAAGCAACCCACACGAGGTTGTAGAGCTCGACCAGAAGATAAATGTCGTTATCCTCGACTTCGACAACGAGAAGAAGCGCATCGCCCTCGGCCTGAAGCAGCTCACACCACACCCATGGGACGCTCTCGACCCAGACCTCAAGGTTGGTGACCACATCAAGGGCAAGGTTGTCGTTATCGCTGACTACGGAGCATTCGTTGAGGTAGCTCCTGGCGTAGAAGGCCTTATCCACGTTTCAGAGATGTCTTGGAGCCAGCACCTCCGCTCTGCTCAGGACTTCATGCATGTTGGCGACGAGGTAGAGGCTGTCATCCTCACTCTCGACCGTGAGGAGCGTAAGATGTCTCTCGGCATCAAGCAGCTCAAGGAAGACCCATGGGAGGCTATCAGCACTAAGTATCCAGAGGGCTCAAAGCACACAGCACGTGTACGCAACTTCACCAACTTCGGCGTGTTCGTAGAGCTTGAGGAGGGCGTTGACGGACTCATCCATATCTCTGACCTCTCTTGGACAAAGAAGGTTAAGCACCCATCAGAGTTCACACAGGTAGGTGCAGAGATAGAGGTCGTAGTCCTCGAGATAGACAAGAAGAACCGTCGCCTCTCACTCGGACACAAGCAGCTTGAGGAGAACCCATGGGATGCTTACGAGAAGATATACACTCCAGGCTCTGTACATACAGGCAAGATAACAGAGATGATGGATAAGGGCGCTGTCATCACTCTCAACGAGGGAGGTGAGGGCTTCGCTACTCCAAAGCATCTCCAGAAGCAGGACGGCACAACAGCCAAGGCTGGCGAGGAGCTCGAGTTCAAGGTAATCGAGTTCGTCAAGGAGGCTAAGCGCATCATCCTCAGCCACTCTCGTACATTCGAGGAGGCTGCTGAGGAGCCAAAGAAGCGCGCTCCACGTGCACCACGCCAGAAGCGTGAGGAGGCTCCTGTAATCCAGAATGTCGCTGCATCTACTACTCTTGGCGACCTTGACGCTCTCGCACAGCTCAAGGCTCAGATGGAGAAGGGTGAGTAAACCACAGAGACCATTCATAATCATGCCCGCATAAAGCTGAGGCATCACAGACACTGTGTATGCCACGCATGATAATACCGAGCGGGAGGTAAATGCTGTTCATAGGCGTTTATCTCCCGCTTCTTATGTTTGTAATATATGCCAGAAGCCACATTTGTCGCTTGCTGGGCTGTATGTGATTGAGGATGAGTAAGCATCCCAAATTTGACGTATTTTTGGATGCTTACCATTAATGACAGATATCATTGTCGTTCCTCAAGATTACTTGCATTATTATACAATACCCTTAGGTCTTACTGTTGTTCACTGGCCAAGGGGGGAAGCAACGTACATAATATGTGATTTAGCAGCGATACAAATGCATTCGCTGAATAGTTACGAGGAGGAAGATATCAGTTAAATTATCATAAACAAACAGCAAAAAGAAACTTTATGACATCTCTTCATAATAAAATTTATTAATTTTGCAGGTAGTTTCATTTGTAAGAATGAAGATGAAAGGGAGGTGTTATCTTCCACTATGAAAGATGCCGAGACATGCCTGAAACTATGTAACACTTAAATAAATATTATGACACGACTAAAATCACTTAACAAACTCACTGCCCCAAAGAGTGTGGCACCTGAGAGAATCATCCAGTTTGGTGAGGGTAATTTCCTCCGTGCTTTTGTTGACTGGATTGTATGGAACATGAATGCCAAGACAAACTTCAACGGCTCTGTTGTTGTCGTTCAGCCTATTGACAGAGGTATGGTACAGTGGCTTAACGGTCAGGACTGCCTCTACCATGTCAATCTCCAGGGTCGTCAGAATGGTGAGCCTGTCAACCAGCTTGACCGTATCGACGTCATCTCCCGCGGCATTGACCCATACGCACAGCACTGGGCATATCAGGCACTCGCTGAGCAGCCAGAAATCCGTTTCGTCATCTCTAACACAACAGAGGCTGGCATCGCCTTCGACCCTTCATGCAAGCTTTCTGACGCTCCTGCATCATCATACCCTGGAAAACTGACCCAGCTTCTCTGGAACCGCTTCAACGCATTCGACGGCGACCCTACAAAGGGTCTCATCATCATGCCTTGTGAGCTTATCTTCCTCAATGGCCATCACCTCAAGGACTGCATCCGCAAGTATATAGAGCTCTGGACACCTGACTTCGGCGAGAAGGCCCAGGCTTTCTCAGAGTGGTTTGAGAAGTACAACTATGTCTGCGCAACTCTTGTAGACCGTATCGTGCCAGGCTTCCCACGCAAGGATATCGTTGATATACAGAACAAGATAGGCTACAAGGACAACCTCGTTGTCCAGGCCGAGATATTCCATCTCTGGGTTATCGAGCGTCCGGAGAATATGACATGCGAGGAGCTCCGCAAGGAATTCCCTGCTGACCAGGCTGGTCTCCATGTCCTCATAGCAGAGTCAGAGGCACCATACCACGAGCGTAAGGTTACTCTCCTCAATGGCCCACACACAGTCCTCTCACCTGTCGCATACCTCTCTGGTATCAACATCGTGCGCGACGCCCTCCACGATTCTGTTGTAGGTCCATACATCAAGAAGGTACAGTACGACGAGCTCATGCAGACACTCAACCTCCCTATGGAGGAGCTGCAGCAGTTTGCGGCAGATGTGCTTGAGCGTTTCGACAACCCATATGTTGACCATCAGGTGACATCCATCATGCTCAACTCATTCCCTAAGTTCCAGGCACGCGACCTCCCCGGCGTGAAGGTATACCTCGAGCGCAAGGGAGAGCTCCCGAAGGGTCTTGTCCTTGGTCTTGCAGCCATCATCACATACTACAAGGGTGGCACACGTGCTGACGGCGCTCCAATACAGCCTAACGATGACCAGAAGATAATGGATCTCCTCACACAGCTCTGGGCTACCGGCGACACACGCAAGGTGGCAGAGGGTGTGCTTGCCGCTGACTGGATATGGGGTGAGCACGGAGACCTCAACACGATACCTGGCCTGACAGATATGGTAGAGGGATTCCTCAACGATATCCAGACGAAGGGCATGATAGAGACCGTGAAGTCAATACTCTAATCGTAGGGCTATCATCCTTACAGACCATCAAAACAGGAGGAGCGGCCTCCCGCCGCCCCTCCTTTTATCTATGCTTAAGAAAACAAAGACAATATTATGGCATCTGAGCTTGGAGACATACTGACACGCTTGGCTCAGAAATATGAATGTGAGGAGTTCCTTGTTGGCGATCCCAGCTGGTTTATGCACCAGGTAGAAGGCGATGTCAACAGGGAGCTCCTTGCTTTTGTCTCGTCGGCATTGAGCTACGGCTCGCGCCGCCAGTTCCTTCCCAAAATACAGGTGCTGCTTGACAGCATCCGAGCCTGTGGCACAGACTCCGACGCCGTCAGCCGCTGGCTTCTAACAGGGCGTTATGCCTCTGTCGTCCCGTTGAGCGACGAGTGTTTCTATCGTCTGTACACCTGCCGTGTCTTCCACCATTTCCTCAGCGCCCTTGCAGAGATGGTCTCTGCCCATGGCTCCATCAGAGGTTATCTCGTCAGCTGCATGCCCGACGGGCTTACAAGGATGCCGGCCATCGACGCTATAAGGTATATAACCAGGTGGTTTGTTGAGCATGGCTCGACAGGAGTCATCCCCAAGGACACGACGTCGAGCTGCAAGCGTGTGTGCATGTTCCTGCGCTGGATGGTGCGCACAGCGTCGCCTGTCGACCTTGGCCTGTGGAGCGACATCATCGACCGCCGCACGCTCATCATGCCCATGGACACTCATGTCGTGCAGGAAGCCATGCGTCTCGGTCTCCTCACATCCCGCTCCACATCAATGACGAATGCCATAAGGCTCTCAGAGCGTCTCGCGCAATATTTCCCTGACGACCCTCTGAAGGGAGATTTCGCGCTTTTCGGGCTGGGTGTCGATGACAATTATCCCCAAACAAAAGAATCCTAACAACACCACAAGAGCAGATGAAGAAATATCTGACAGTAATCCTCTTTGCGTTATTCCCGATGATGCACTCCGCAGCCCAGTCAAAGTATGACCTCCAGCGGCCATTCGGATGGGCTACATCGACATCGCTCACATCGGGCGACGACTATAATCTCACGGGCGGTGGCGCCTTCACTACTGATCTTCCTGACAGTATTCCAGGCCGCAAGACCATTGTCGTGAGGAATACCGGCGGCGATATGCGCGATGCTTTGATATCGGCCATCAAGGCGAATGACATCATCATCCTTGACGGCTCAGATGGCGAGCTGACTGTCAGCGGCACCTTGGAGCTCAAGGGATTGTCCTCGAAGACCATCATAGGCCGCAATAATGCGTCAATAAGGACACGCTTCAGGCTGACACCAGATATACACAAACTGCTGAATGACAGCAATGTGCTCTCATTGTCCACGGCAGCTGCAAAGCAGCCTTTCATCCTTCCCAATGGCCAGAAGGTCAAGGAAGAGTGTGAGTATGCAATAAGGAAAATCCTCAGCACGAGTCTCAATGACCCTAAAGAGACATACAGGCATTCCGGACTCATGCACTTCTATGCGTGTGAGAATATCATCCTGCGTAACATCACGTTCCAGGGTCCTGGCTCAGTCGATGTCAGCGGTGATGACCTCCTGACCCTCTCTGATGGCTCGCGCCATATATGGGTGGACCACTGTGAGTTCGTCGATGGCATTGACGGCAACTTTGACATCAACGGCCATTCAGACTTTATCACCATCTCGTGGTGCGTATTCAGATACACTCCGCTCTCCTATGTCCATGCCAACACTAATCTTGTGGGTTCGAGCGACAATGAGAAGAGCAATGGAGAGGATAATCTCAATGTCACATACGCCTTCAACAGATGGGGTGAGGGGTGTGACCAGCGCATGCCTATGGTACGTTTCGGCACAATTCATGTTATGAACAACCTTTATGACTGTCAAGGGAACCACGGCGCTGTGAATCCCCGCCGCAACTCAGAGGTCCTTGTCGAGAACAACTACTTCGACAAGGGAGTAAGGAAAATCTTCTCAGAGAATGGGTCAAGATCCTTCCAGCTGCGAGGCAATATTTACAGCGAGCGCTTCAAACAGCCTGCGGACAAAGGCACAGTGTATATCCCATATAAGTATGAGGCAGCTCCGGCATGTCACGTTCCTGACATAGTAAGACAATACGCCGGCCCAAGGAAATAGCGCGTCAGCGTCCTTGTTGTCGGCATGATAATAGGTGGTGGCACTATTCTCCATCCAGTGTATGGAAGGAGAAGCAAAGGAATAAGGCCACACGCCGGGGGCCATTAGGCAAAACAAACCTAAAAAACATAAACCTAAATGAAACGATTCCATTTCCTGATTATGTCCATCCTGCTGCCATCATCCCTCCTTGCTGGGGATGTCAAGGTAGCATCGCCCGATGGCAACCTTGTAGTAACAGTAACAGACAACGGAGGAGCCCCACGTTACAGTATAGCCTATGGCGGCGTCACAATGATGGAGCCTTCGGCCCTCGGCCTTGTCACAGACTATGCCGACTTCACCCGCAACCTCACGATAAAGGAGGAGAAGACGCGCCATGAGGACAAGACATACACCATGACCCGCACCAAGAGACACGAGGCGAGATACAACGCCAATGTCTCAGACATCACTTTCGTGGGAGAGAAAGGCTACAGGATGACAGTGACATTCTCAGTCTCGGACAATGATGTTGCATACAGATACACCCTCTACCGTGGTGAGAAAGATACCCCACGCAGTGCCGTCATAAAGAGCGAGGCATCAGCTTTCCGCCTTCCCTCAAAGGCAACGACGTTCAACTGTCCACAGATAAACCCCATGACAGGCTGGGAGCGCACCAAGCCGTCGTATGAGGAGGAGTACACCCCCGACGCCCCCATGGCAGTCAAGTCACGCTACGGGGAGGGCTACACATTCCCTTGCCTATTCCGTGTCGGTGACGATGGCTGGGTGCTGCTGGGCGAGACGGGTGTCGGCAGCAACTACTGCGCGTCGCACATCAGCGACTATGACCCAGAGAAAGGGTACACCATAGCCTTCCCCAACAAGGAAGAGATGGGCGGAATGGGGTCGCCATGGGCATCTGTATCAGTACCCGGCACGACACCCTGGCGCACAATAACCGTCGGGAAGACTCTGAAGCCTATCGTGGAGACGACAGTGGCATACGATGTCGTAGAGCCCCTTTATGAGGCGAAATATGACTATAAGCCAGGCCGTTACACATGGAGCTGGATAATATGGCAGGACAATTCAATAAACTATGACGACCAGGTGAAGTTCATAGACACCGCGGCAGAGATGGGCTACGAGTATTGTCTCGTCGATTGCAGCTGGGACACCAATATCGGGCGGAAGCGCATTGAGGAGCTGTCACGCTATGCCCAGAGCCGTGGTGTGCGCCTCATGCTGTGGTATAACTCAAATGGCTCATGGAACGACGCGCCACAGACACCACGCAACTGCATGAACACCTCATATGCCCGCCAGAAGGAGATGGAGTGGATGAAGGCAAACAACATAGCCGGCATAAAGGTCGACTTCTTCGGCAGCGACAAGCAGGAGATGATGCGCCTCTATGAGGATATCCTTGTCGAAGCCAACAACTACGGCCTCCAGGTCATCTTCCACGGATGTACCATGCCGCGCGGCTGGGAGCGCATGTATCCCAACTATGTCGCATCAGAGGCACTCCTCGCCTCAGAGAATGTCTACTTCACCGAATACCACGCCAAGAAAGAGGCCTTCGAGCTCTGCATGTATCCATTCTCGCGTAACGCTCTCGGCGCTGCCGACTGGGGCGGAGTCATCATGAACCGCTATCTCAGCCGTGACAACAAGAGCCGCCACAAGAGGTATACTACAGATGTCTTCGAGATGGCATCGGCAATAGTGCTGCAGACGAGTGTCAACTGTATGGCACTCTGCCCTAACAATCTCACCGACGTTCCACAGATGGAGCTCGACTTCCTCAAGGCTGTTCCGACAGAATGGGAGGAGACACAGTTCGTCGACGGATTCCCGACACGCTATGTCGTCATAGCCCGCCGTGCCGGTGGGAAATGGTATGTCGGCGGACTGAATGCCGAGGAGAAGGCGAAGACCCTCCGCCTGCATCTGCCTATGCTCGCAGGGAAGACCGTCACATACTATACCGATGCTCCGCGGAAGACCCTTGACATAATGCCCCAGGCACAGAAGAAGACGTTGAAGGTTGACAAGGATGGATATGCCAAGGTGACAATACAGCCCGACGGAGGCATAATCATCATTGAGTGACAGCCATAGGCACATCCCCATGACACGATTCCGCTCCCCCTCGCCCTGCCACGTAAGACGCTGGCGGCGAGGGGGAGCGCTGCGTCTGTACCCTGGGCATGACAATCCCGGGCCATGGGCGAGAGCGGACAGCCGGAGGGAGATATCGCATCTTTAACCTGCAAGCCGGCGTGAGGTTTTAAACTGTTAGCTGATGATGGTGGTTTGCTTACAGTTTTCTTGTGTAAAGAGCAATCTTGCATGAGGTACTGAATGAGCGCCTAAAAGGCTCTGAATGAGCGCTCGTTTCAATATAAATAAAGAGCCCATTCGCACTGCTTACAATTCTTATCTGCCACCCCTCTTCCGTTATGCCCCTAAAAAAAGCTATGTGAACGACTGATATATGCACATTTTTATTCATAAATTAAAAAAAGGTCATGGTTTATTAATGTTTTTAAAGAAAAATCATTATCTTTGCATTCGTGAACAGAAAGGATGAAAAAGCTGAATCATGAGACTCACAATAGACAATATCGACAATATCCGCCAGACAGCAAGAGAATTCGTCAATAACATAGGCGACAGCCATGTCATAGCATTCTATGGGAAGATGGGAGCAGGGAAGACCACCTTCATAAAGGCAATCTGCGAGGAGCTTGGCGTTGAGGATGTCATAACATCGCCAACATTCGCCATTGTGAACGAATACACTGCCGCCAACGGGCCAATATACCATTTTGACTTCTACCGCATAAAGAAACTTGAGGAAGTCTATGACATGGGATACGAGGACTATTTCTTCAGCGGAGCGCTCTGTCTCATGGAATGGCCCGAGCTGATAGAGGATATCCTGCCAGATGATACCCTCAGGGTCACGATAACCGAGAATGCTGATGGGACACGCACAGTCACGACAGCATGACCGGCAGAGTGATGGAGTGAGTGTGTCACGCTGAGAGGAGACAACCACAGCGGGGAGACTGGCTGAGGACAACAACCGAAAGAAATCAAATAAACATAACCGCCATGAACACAGAAAACGCCAAGATTATCAGAATAGAGGAGACAAGCTCGACCAACGAGTACCTCCGCAACTATAAGCCACAAGCAGGCGAGGAGATGACAGTAGTGACGGCCGACTACCAGACTGCCGGACGCGGACAAGGAAAGAACACATGGGAGAGCAACAGCGGCGAGAACCTCCTGTTCAGCATACTGTGCCATCCGAAAAATGTGCCCGCCAACAGACAGTTCGTGCTCTCACAAGCCATAGCCCTCGCCATACGCGACGCTCTGCGTATGTTCATCGGAGACATAGAGATAAAATGGCCTAACGACATCTACTGGCACGACCACAAGCTCGGCGGCATACTCATAGAGTGCTCGCTGGCAGGTTCGAAGGTGAAGGACTGCATCCTCGGTGTCGGCATCAATATCAACCAGGAGTCGTTCGAGAACCTTACGAAGAACCCAATCTCTGTCCGCCAGATAACACACCGCACCATAAGCCGCTCAAACCTCCTCAACAGCATCATAGCAGACTTTGACGACTATCTGCACATCATAGACTCCGGACACTATGACGGCATCATGTCCGATTACCTCTCTGTGCTGTACCGCCGACAGGGCTATCACCACTACCGTGACGCCGACGGCGACTTCATGGCCCGACTGATAACGATAGAGCCAAGCGGACGGCTCGTGCTCATGGACGAGGACGGCATGTTACGCTCATACGCCTTCAAGGAGGTGAAGTTCATGATAAAGGGCAAGAATGTCGATGTCTGACAGATTGTCTCCAAGGCTGGCAAACATAGAGAGACCATGTAGCCAAATATAAGGCAATGAAATCAGCCGATAATGAATAACCACACCCCATAACAAAGAACAAGATAAAACAGAAACACACAAGAATGGCACGTTTCAAGAGAATACTTCTCAAACTTTCAGGAGAAAGCCTTGCAGGAGAACAGAAGCAGGGCATCAACGTAGAGCGACTCAACCAGTACGCAGCACAGATAAAGGAAATCGCGGAGATGGGAATAGAGATAGGCATCGTGATAGGCGGTGGCAATATCTTCCGTGGCCTGTCAGGAGCCGGCAAAGGGTTTGACCGCGTCAAGGGCGACCAGATGGGCATGTGCGCCACAGTCATAAACTCGCTCGCGCTCTCGTCCGCACTCGGAGCCATCGGACAGAAGAACCGTGTCCTCACAGCGATAAGAATGGAACCGATAGGAGAGTTCTACTCCAAATGGAAGGCCATAGAGGCTATGGAGAGAGGAGAAGTGGTCATCATGTCAGGCGGAACAGGCTCGCCATACTTCACCACTGACACCGGCTCGTCGCTCCGCGGAATAGAGATAGAGGCCGATGTCATGCTCAAGGGGACACGTGTCGACGGCATATACACCGCCGACCCTGAGAAAGACCCAGAGGCGACAAAATTCGACGATATAACATACCAGGAGGTAATATCAAGAGGACTGAAGGTCATGGACATCACAGCGACAGCCATGTGCATGCAGAACGACCTTCCTATATATGTCTTCAATATGGACATACCCGGCAATCTCCGACGCGTCATAAACGGAGAGGAGATAGGCACACTCGTACACAACTGACAGGCAGGCAGCATGCATCGGGAGACTTGTCCTCCGGCTATACACTGACCGTAGGGCGGTGAACGTGGGGCAGACGGACTCAAAAACGTCGGATGAAATCCAACATAAACAATGAAACGCTCAATACTTATAACCACAGTTATCGCCGTCATCAATATCATGATGGCGATAACTGTATATGGTGTGCCGTCACGCCCAGTGTGGCGCAGCGTTACCCTCAAGGATGGGAGACAGACAGAGGCAATGCTCGTCGGAGATGAATACGGCCACTGGTACGTCACAAGAGACGGCAGCCTGATGACAGCAGGAGACGACGGCAGGCTGGCCATGGCCTCAGAGTGGACTATAGCGAAGATAAAGGCAAACAGGGAACTGCGTGCCAAGAGCGCTAACACACGGAGATCCAAGAGGCTATGCCCACAAATGACCATGGCAAAAGGCATGGCAGCCACAGCACAGCAGAGCCGCTTCACAGGGAAACACAAGGGGCTCGTGATTCTCGTCAACTTCGCCGACAAGGCCGTAGCAACAGGGACACAGCAGGAAGTGGAGCGCATGCTCAACGAGACAGGATACAGCAACAACCATCATGCAGGCTCGCTCCACGACTATTTCTATGACCAGTCATACGGCACATTCGATCTCACATTCGATGTAGCAGGGCCTGTCACAGTCTCCAAAAAGCTGAGCTATTACGGAGCCAACGACACCGACGGCAATGACATGCATGTGGCGGAGCTGGCAGCGGAGGCAGCCAGACTGGCTGACGAGAGCGTCAACTACGCCGACTATGACTGGGACGGAGACGGAGAGGTAGACCAGGTCATGATAGTCTACGCCGGATATGGGGAGAATGAGGGCGCTCCAGAGAATACCGTGTGGCCCCACGAGTGGAGTCTCAGCGACGGATTTGAATGGAACGATGGCAGCGGGCCGCTGACGCTCGACGGCAAAAGGATTGACACCTATGCCATGTCGGCCGAGATGTCAGGCACCTCAGGGAGCATCCTCTGCGGCATAGGCACTATATGCCACGAGTTCTCACACTGTCTCGGATATCCCGACTTCTATGACACTACATACTCTGGAGGGCAGGGCATGACAGACTGGGATGTCATGTGCCAGGGTACATATAACGGCTATGGGCATAATGGAGAGTGTCCGCCAGACTATACGGCATACGAGAGATGGATGGCAGGATGGCTGACACCCGTCGAGCTCACAGACCCCTGTATCATAAGCAAGATGGCTCCGCTGAGCGATGGAGGGGAAGCATACGTGGTCTACAACGACAAGAATGCTGACGAGTATTATATCCTTGAGAACAGGCAGAGCGGACGATGGACAACGCATAGCGGAGTGGAACAGCTCGGCCACGGTCTGCTCGTCGTTCATGTAGACTATGACGAGACGGCATGGGAGATGAACACCGTCAATGATATCAAGACCAGGCAGCGCATGACGTATATACCAGCCGACAACTCTTATGGCATGAAGATGGGAGGGACGTATGTCGTATCAGCACAGGAGATAGCTGGCGACACATACCCGGGGATGTCTGGCAACAACGCCCTGACAGACAACACCGAGCCAGCGGCAACGCTGAATACCGCCAATGCCGACGGTACACGCTTCATGCAAAAGTCAATAACATCAATAGAAGAGGATGAAAACGGATACGTGTCGTTCATTTTCAGGGGTGGCGTGCAGACACCGGAGATAACAGAGATAACAGGAATCACGTCAGGAGGATTCACTGTCAAGTGGCAGCCGGCAGACAATGCGGACAGCTACATCGTGAGAGTGACACCTGTCACACAATCTGTCGGCAAGATGCTTCTGGAGGAGACATTCTCAAAATGCTCGCCGAAGAGCGACCGTGAGATAACAGCCGAGAAATTCGACAACTACACAGAGACACCCGGATGGCGTGGATATAAGGTCTACCCATACGTTGACCAGGTGAAGATAAGCTCCTCTTCTACCGACGGATACCTCATGACACCACCTGTCTCCCCGCAGACAGGCCATCTGACAGTCTACACACAAGCCAAGGCGTATAAGGCAGGAGAGGACTATATGACCATCTCGCTATACGACAAGCAAGGCTCGGCACCGCTCGACAGGCTCGATGTCGCCACATATAGTGTCGACAGCTACTCGGAGAGCGCCATCAGCTTTGAGTGCAACACAGAGTGCACCGTGGCATTCCTGCCACACAAACGCATCTATCTGAGCGAGGTGAGGATATACGACGGGGACATGACCCTCGATGATATAAAGGCCCTTGCCGACGGCCAGCCGTCGTCACCCTCCAGCTCTGACACCGCCCCTGTCATCGTCAGCGGAATAACCGCGACATCATACACCTTCACCGATTTGCCTGCCGGTACATACTCCGTCAGCGTCAGCGCCACATATAACGACCTGACATCCGACTGGAGCCTGCCCTTGACAGTTGTCGTCCCCGGTCAGCCGACCTCCATAAACCGCCCCCTCGGAGCAGACAGCAGGCAGCATCGCATATTCACTGCTGACGGACGTTATGTAGGCGACGACACGAGCAGACTGGGACACGGAGTCTATGTGTCAGGGGGTAAGAAGATACTCTGGTAATTCTGATGTGGCAACTTTTTCCATGGCTGTAACAATGCTGCCACCTGATTCATTACTGATGCACTTTCCTGGTGTGGCATCTTTTTCCATGGCTGTAACAATGTGTGTCATGGAAAAAGATGCTATTGAGGGTGAATTATACAATATGAGTTAAAAAAACATCCGAAATTTTGGAGTAGGCTGAGAATTATTGTATCTTTGCAAAGCAACAAGCATACACTGTTCCGTACCCTCCCCTCAGGTCATCGTTGTGCCGCAGGAAAACGGGGAAACTTTGATATCTGTGAAGAATAAACAGCCAGCAGACCACAGGCTGATGCTGGCTTCGGGCAGAGCCAGACAGCATGGCATGGAAGCCAGACAGCATCCACCTATGCGCCGTTATCCTCTTATCCGAGAATACGGGAGGCGATATAGGGAGGGGCATACGGATGAGAAACATAACCAAAATCAAAATACTATCATGTTTGACCTTACAAAAACACCATTAAGGGGCATTGTACCCCCACTTGTGACACCGCTCACAGACAATGAGACTCTCGATGTGGAAAGTCTCGAACGTCTCATAGAACATCTTATTCGCGGCGGAGTGCATGGACTCTTCGTGCTCGGCACAACAGGCGAGGAACAGTCTCTCTCCTATGCTGTGAGAGAGCAGATGATACGCGAGTCATGCCGCATAAACAGAGGACGCCTGCCACTCCTCGCATGTATAACAGATACCAGCATAGTAGAATCAATACATCTGGCAAACGTGGCAAAGGAGTGTGGAGCGGACGGACTTGTCTCCGCCCCACCATACTATTTCGCTACAGGACAGCCAGAGCTGGCACAGTTCTATGAGGAACTGGTGCCACAGCTGCCACTGCCAGTTTTCCTTTATAACATGCCGAGCCATGTGAAGGTCAGCTTCGCGCCAGAGACAGTGGCACGGCTGGCGAGGATGAGACAGGTGGTAGGCCTTAAGGACTCGAGCGCCAATGCGACATACTTCCAGAGCGTCATGTATGCAGCAAGGAAAGTCAATCCTGATTTCGCCATGCTCTGCGGACCAGAGGAGATGACGGGCGAGCTTGTCATCATGGGTGCTGACGGTGGAGTCAACGGTGGTGCGAACATGTTCCCCGAGCTGTATGTCGGTATGTACAATGCCGCCAGAGACCGTGACATCGATACCCTTATAGCCCTGCAGCAGAAGATAATGCAGATATCAATGTCGATATACAATATCGGCCGCCATGGCTCAAGCTATCTGAAGGGACTTAAATGCGCCTGCCAGCAGCTGGGAATCATAAACAGCGATTTTGTCGCATCACCATTCTACAAATTCGACGAGCCAGAGCGCATAAAGGTTGCAGAGGCGCTCAAGAGGCTTGACATGTAACACACTTTTATGTGGGAAACCTGACAAAAACCTGTTTATGAACATAATAGACATAATAGTATTCTTGCTCTTCACAGGTGGCATAGTATTCTTCGGCTGCTCGTTCTACAGCAAGAAGTCGAGTGCCACAGAGTTCACCAATGCCGGCAAGAGCATTCCGGGATGGGTGATAGGCATGAGTATCTTCTCTACATACGTATCGTCAATATCCTATCTTGGCAATCCGGGCAAATCATTCGCCTCAGACTGGAACCCGTTTGTCTTCGGCCTTGGCATACCTGTGGCATCATATTTCGCCGCGAGATATTTCGTCCCATTCTACCGTAACAACTGCTCAGTGTCGGCTTATGCCTTCCTTGAGGACCGCTTCGGGCCATGGGCACGCTATTATGCCAGCGCGTGTTATCTTCTGACACAGATAGCCCGCATGGGGTCTATACTATACCTTCTCGCCATGCCCATGTATGTTCTTATGGGATGGGACATACGCACTGTGATTATTGTCACATCGGCAGCGATAATTGTCTATTCCATGCTCGGAGGCATGAAAGCCGTTATATGGACAGAGGCCGTACAGGGATTCATACTCATCGGAGGTGCGCTGCTGTGCCTCGGTGTCCTCCTGTTCTCTATGCCCGAGGGTCCTATGCAGACCATAAGGATAGGCATGGAGAGCATAGTGGCAGATACGGGGCGCTCGAAATTCTCCCTGGGGTCATTCTCGCTGACAGAATTTGTCGAGGCGACATTCTGGGTGACTCTCATCTATGGTATATTCATAAACCTGCAGAACTATGGCATAGACCAGAACTATGTGCAGAGGTACCACACGGCAAAGACAGAGAAGGAGGCACGCAATGCAGCCCTCTTCGGTGGATGGCTCTTCATACCCGTCAGCGCCGTGTTCTTCCTCATAGGCACAGCTCTCTACGCCTACTATCAGGTGATGCCTGACAATATGGTGGCGCAGTATGTTGCGGAGGGGAAGCCTGACTATGTCTTCCCATACTTCATAGTCAACTCCCTGCCAGAGGGAATGACGGGACTGCTCATAGCCTCCATTTTCGCTGCTGGCATGTCGACTGTCGCAACATCCATAACATCGTGTGCGACGATAGTTTACACCGACTATTACAAGAAGATACGCCCCAATGCTACGGACAAGGAGTCGCTGCTGACACTGAAGGCCTCGTCGGTCATAATAGGAGCGATAGGCATAGTAGTGGCTCTCGCTCTGACAAATGTTGAGAGTATTCTTGACGCATGGTGGATACTGTCAAGTGTATTCTCCGGAGGCATGCTCGGGCTCTTCCTGCTCGGGTATATCTCCCAGAAAGTCAAGAATGTGCATGCCGCCTTGGGAGTCCTTGCCGGATTCATTATCATAGCATGGATATCGGCAGCTGACTGGGTAGGTCTGCCCCCTTCCGGCCTTCACGGCTATCTGGCCATTGTCCTTGGCACGGTGACAATCTTTGTAGTCGGGATGGCGCTCTCCATCCTTCTCCCTGGCAAGAAAGCATGAGGCGGCAGAAGGAGAGGGCGAAGCTCAATTCCATTAATTAATAAAAAATCTAAACCAATAAAAACCTTAAATACTATGTATCCGAAAATTGGAATACGACCTACCATTGACGCACGTCAGGGTGGTATACGTGAGAATCTCGAAGACAAGACAATGGCTCTCGCAAAGGCTGTTGCTGAGTTGATAACAACAAATCTGCGCAATGGCGACGGCTCGCCAGTAGAATGTGTCATCGCTGACACCACAATAGGCCGTGTCGCTGAGGCTGCTGCCTGCCAGGAGAAGTTTGAGCGTGAGAATGTCGGGGCTACAATCACCGTGACCTCATGCTGGTGTTATGGTTCAGAGACGATGGATATGGACCCCACCCACCCCAAGGCAGTATGGGGATTCAACGGCACAGAGCGTCCTGGAGCGGTGTATCTCGCAGCGGTTCTCGCCGCACATGCCCAGAAAGGTCTCCCAGCATATGGTATCTACGGACATGATGTCCAGGATATCACAGACAACAGCATACCTCAGGACGCAGCGGAGAAGATACTGAGATTCGCCCGTGCAGCACAGGCTGTCGCCACAATGCGCGGCAAGTCTTATCTCTCTCTTGGCAACACGTGTATGGGCATAGCGGGCTCTATCGTCGACGCAGACTTCCTGCAAGACTATCTCGGCATGAGGACTGAATATGCGTCGCTCGTCGAGATTTTGCGCCGTGTCGATTTCGGAATCTATGACAAGGAGGAGTTCGAGAAGGCTATGGCATGGGTTGAGAAATACTGCAAGCCTAACGAGGGCCATGACTATAACGAGGACCGCCAGCAATTCCCCGGCACACCGATGACAACATTCAACGGCAAGGGAAAAGGCAAGACACGCGAGGAGAAGGATGAGGACTGGGAGTTCACAGTGAAGTGTATGATGATTATACGCGACCTCATGGAAGGCTCTGCGAAGCTCAAGGAGATGGGTTACTACGAGGAGGCTCTCGGACATAACGCCATCGTAGGAGGTGTGCAGGGACAGAGACAGTGGACAGACTATAAGCCTAACTTCGACTTCCCAGAGTCGCTCATGTGCACATCATTCGACTGGAATGGTGTGCGTGAGGCAAAGGTCCTCGCGACAGAGAATGACTTCCTCAACGGCATATCAATGCTCTTCGGCCATCTGCTGACAAATCGTGGCGTCATGTTCTCCGATGTCCGCACATACTGGAGTCCGGAGGCTGTAGAGCGTGTGACAGGAAAGAGACCGGAGGGCGGAGCCGCCAACGGATTCATACACCTCATAAACTCAGGCGCCACGACTCTCGACGCCACAGGAGCGATGAGCGACAGTGATGGCAACCCGACAATGAAGCCCCACTGGGATATGACAGACGCTGACGCCGAGGCATGCCTCAAAGCCACAAGCTGGATGCCAGCCGACCGTGACTACTTCCGTGGAGGAGGCTATTCCTCACACTTCGTCACACGGGGAGGGATGCCGATGACAATGCTCCGTCTGAACATCGTGAAGGGCCTTGGCCCTGTCCTGCAGATTGCAGAGGGATGGAGCGTGGAGCTTCCAGAGGATATGCATGACACACTCGACAAGCGCACCGACCCCACATGGCCTACAACATGGTTCGCGCCACGGCTCGACCCGACGAAGGATGCTTTCAAGGATGTTTACAGCGTCATGAACAACTGGGGCGCTAATCACGGTGCCATAACCTACGGACACATCGGTGCCGACCTCATCACCATGGCCGCAATGCTCCGCATACCTGTCTGCATGCACAACATAGAGGACAAGGATATCTTCCGTCCGTCATGTTGGAACGCATTCGGCATGGACAAGGAAGGTGCCGACTATCGTGCGTGCCAGAACTTCGGTCCTATGTATCGATAATCCCCGGCTCACACCGCATTCATGCCGCTGCCTGCCATAGATATAGAGGCCATCATGCCGATGGAGTCTGTGGCAGGCAGCAATATCATCATTCAGGCGTGCAACTGCCTTACCCCCCAAAATACATATGTGGAAAGAGAATCTTGAAGAAACAAAAAGACATTATATAAAATGGTGGAATCATAAGGGACTGGTACTGAACATGTGGGAACACTTCCAGGAAGGTGTCCAGCCGCATGGTCCCTACTCGTCAGAGGAGCCTGTGCGTCTCTCTGAAGCCCTCCGCAATGATTATGGCACAGGAGCGTTCAATCTCCCCGGTGCCCCACGCGCCGCTACACCCCACCAGCAATGGTTTGACCCAGAATGGCGTGCAGAGTATCTTGACTGGTATGTCGGCCACTCATGCCTGAAGGCCGATATGCTCCCTGTTGCCAACACACAGCTCGGCCCCGGCTCTCTCGCCGCTATACTTGGAGCACGCCTTGAGGGGGGAGAAGACACGATATGGATTCATCCTGACCCACAGTTCTCTGACAAGCTGTCATTCGACAGGGGCAACGAGAGCTACGTCATACACAAGAAGCTCCTTGAGGCATGCAAACGCCGTGCTCAGGGCAACTACTATGTCGGTATGCCCGACCTCATGGAGGGGCTTGATGTCCTGGCAGCTATGAAAGGCACTGACAAGGTGCTGCTCGATACCGTGATGCAGCCTGAGACACTCGAGAAGCAGCTGCAGTTCATAAATGATGTCTATTTCGAGGTCTTCGATGAGCTCTACGATATCATACGCGTAGGAGACGAGATGGCATTCTGCTACTTCTCACTTTGGGCTCCAGGGAAAATGACCAAGCTCCAGTCAGACATCTCGACCATGATATCCACAGCCGATTACCGCCGCTTTGTCCAGCCTTATCTCCGCGAGCAGTGCCAGAGAATACCCTACACGCTCTACCACCTTGACGGTGTCGGCGCCCTCCATCATCTCCCCGCCATACTCGAGATAGACGAGCTGAAGGCAATACAGTGGACACCAGGAGTAGGAGAGCCACAGGGAGGAGACAAGAAATGGTACCCGCTCTACAGGCAGATACTTGATGCGGGGAAGAGTGTCATGTGCTGCTGGGTCACACTTGAGCAGCTGCGTCCGCTGCTCGACAATATCGGGGCTGAGGGCGTACATCTTGAGATGGACTTCCATAACGAGCAGGAGGTTGAGCAAGCCATGCGCATCGTGGAGGAATACCAGACAGCAGAGACAGAGCGGAAAGTTGACGAGTGTATCAGCATAGGAGAGAAAGCGGCAGCAGGACAGGAGCCACAGGAGCCACAGAATGCAGGGCGCTATAGGCCGAAGACATTTGCCGAGCCAGTCTCTGGCAGCGTGCGCCAGATAGCGGCGGCAGCGGATGCCGGTGGCATGTCTGCTACAGATGGCGATGCCCATGCTGAGGCGGCAGAGGCTGCAGGGCGTAAGCCGTTGGCTGAGACGATGAGGCAGCGTGTGCTCATACTCGATGGAGCCATGGGGACAATGGTGCAGCAGTACGGCCTCAGAGGATGCAGTGACGAGTTCGCTGTCACACGCCCGGATATAATCAGCGACATACACCGCCGTTATCTCTCTGCCGGTGCCGATATCATCGAGACAGACACATTCTCCTCACAGCGGATATCACTGGCCGATTACGGCTGGCAGCATCGTGTCCGTGAGCTCAATCTCGCCGCCTGCCGCCTGGCACGCCGTATGGCTGATGCCTTCACACTCACTGATCCCGACAAGCCCCGTTACGTAGCCGGCTCCATCGGTCCTACCAACAAGTGCGTCTCCTTCTCCACCAATGGTGCGCCACTGGCTCCTGAGGCTCTCCGTGATGCCTATGCCGAGCAGATTGACGCACTTATTGACGGCCATGTCGATGTCCTGCTCATAGAGACAATCTTCGATATGGAGAATGCCTACGTGTGCCTCTCGGCCGCTGCCGATGTGATGCGCCAGAAGAAAGTCTCGCTGCCTGTCATGCTCTCCTTCTCACAGGTCAATGCCGACGGCAAGAATATGAACGGGCAGGACATGTATGAGTTCATCGGGCGTGTGGAGCGTGATTTCACATCATCCCCAGCCGAGGGGCTGGAGATTATCTCTGTCGGAGTCAACTGCACGTCAGAGCCTGCCAAGCTTGTGCCTCTTGTGAGAGAGATGTCACACCGTCTGCCTTATCCGATATCCATATATGGTAATGCCGGAATGCCTGATAGCCGTGGGCATTATGCACAGACAGCCCATGACTTCGCCCGCCAGAGCTGGACCCTCATTGACAGCCATGCCGTTAACATTGTGGGAGGATGCTGCGGGACTACCGACGAGCATATACGTCTGCTACAGCGTCTCGTAGAGCCTGTCAGCGGCTGTTATGCGACACCACATGTCCCTGGCTCTGCCGATGATACTTCCTACCGTAGCCAGCAGACGACGACGACACCACATGTCCCTGGCTCTGCCGACGATACAGCCTACCGTAGCCAACAGCCGACGGCGGAGCAGGAGAATGGCGAGGACACTGCCAGAGCCGTCAGTGGCAATGCCATAGGCGAGGCGGCGCATGAGAACCAAGGAGAAGAGGAGGCTGTTGTCTCCCTGCGTGATGCCATCATCGCCGGAGACCAGGACGCCGCATTGGCTGCCACACGCCGCGAGCTGGACAACGGCGCTGTCCCTGCCGACCTCGTCAATACCCAGATGATACAGGCGATGGCTGTCGTCGGCCAGCGTTTTGAGGAAGGTAAGGCTTTCGTCCCCCAGCTGCTCATGGCAGGAAGGGCGATGAAGGCAGCGCTCGGAATCCTGAAACCTGTCATGGAAGCACGTGGCGATACAGTCGAGAGCATGGGACGCATCGTCATAGGCACAGTGAAGGGCGACCTCCATGACATAGGCAAGAACCTCGTCGCCTCGATGCTTGAGGGAGCCGGATTCGAGGTCGTCAATATAGGTATTGATGTCGATGCTGAGACATTCGTCAATGCCGTCGTCGACAACAAGGCCGATATCCTCTGCCTCTCTGCCCTGCTTACCACTACGATGACATACATGACTGATGTCCTGCAGGCGCTCGAGAAGGCTGGCATACGGGATAAGGTGAAGGTCATGGTAGGCGGTGCGCCCGTCTCCCACGAGTTTGCCGAGGATATTGGAGCCGACGGATACAGCTCCAATGCCAATGAGGCTGTGGCGCTTGCCAAGCGACTTATGTCTGAGATGAAATAGGCTGGCAGCATGGCGGGGCATGCCCTCACAAAGGCGAGGGGTGCTCTCCCCGCTGTGCCCTTCCCCTTATGTAATGTCATGCCGGACAGTGATAATCTCATCACTGTCCTCCAGACAGCAGCCCCCAAGTAATATTATATAAAAGAAGAACTTTTTTCCTCCATTTACCCCCAAAAACACAGAGAAAAAATGACAAACAATAACCGTATATGCAGCTTGTTCGGCATAGAATACCCGATTATCTCCGGAGGCATGGTATGGTGTAGCGGCTGGCGTCTTGCGTCGGCTGTCAGCAATGCCGGAGGCCTCGGCCTGTTAGGAGCAGGGAGCATGCATCCCGAGACCCTTGAGTATCATATCGACCGTATGAGAGAGTCTACAGACAAGCCGTGGGGTGTCAACCTCCCTCTTATGTATCCCGATATGGAGACGATAACCGACCTCATAATAAGGAAAGGAGTGAGGATAGTCTTCACATCAGCAGGCAGCCCCAAGAAACTTACCCCCCGCCTTCATGAGGCCGGCATACTGGTTGCCCATGTCGTCTCGAGCTGTAAGTTCGCGCGTAAGTGTGAGGAGGCAGGAGTCGACGCCATAGTGGCTGAGGGGTTTGAGGCAGGCGGACATAACGGCCGTGAGGAGCTGACGACGATGGTCCTTGTCCCACAGGTGAGAGACGCGACTACCCTCCCCCTCATCGCGGCAGGCGGCATAGCCTCCAACCGTGCTGTCAGGGCTGCCATGGTGCTTGGAGCCGAAGGCGTGCAGGTAGGCACACTGTTCGCCGCCAGCGAGGAGAGCTCAGCGTCGCAGGCTTTCAAGGAATACTGTGTGCGCATGGGAGAGGATGACACGATGCTCTCGCTGAAGAAAATCTCCCCGTCACGGTTGGCTAAGAACAGCCTCTACACCCGTGTCCATGAGGCTGAGGAACGCGGAGCCACAGCCGACGAGCTGCGGCAGATACTCGGCGCGAAGTCTACGAAGAGGGGCATATTCGAGGGAGACATAGACAATGGCGAGATAGAGATAGGGCAGGCCGTGGCGGCTGTCGACGCCATACGCCCCGTCAGCGATATCATGGCAAGCCTTGTCGGCGACGGGCTTTAACCGTCACGGCTCTCCCTCCTCTGGCATACCCCGATACACACCCAAAACAAAAAATCCTCCCCTCCTGTCCCTGTTGCATGAGGGGCATCAGGCGGTAGGTTGAACATAAGCCCCTCCTCTGGCATACCCCGACACACACCAAAACAGCAATCCCTCTCCTCTTGTTCCTGTCGCATGAGGGGCATCAGGCGGCAGGTAAACATAAGCCCCTCCTCTGGCATACCCCAACACACCCCAAAAACAATCCCTCTCCTCCTCCTGTCCCTGTCGCATGAGGGGCATCAGGCGGTAGGTAAACATAAGCCCCAGCCTGGCTCAGCCCCCTCCTCCTCTCCCTGTTTGCATGAGGGCATATTCTGAGCGTATAGCAAATCCCCCTTAACACATACTCACGCCAACTGAAGTCATGGACACCACCCTCCGGCTGCAACGCCTCCTGCCATTCATCCTCACCCTCCTCTCGCTACTGTCGTGCGACGGGGAGCAGGGTGTCTCCGCGCCTCCCTCAGCTGCCGATGTGGAGCGGGTCATGGCCCTGTCCAAGCGTGGAGAGGATGCACGCAACAGTGGCGACTTCCGCCTTGCCATAGAGACCCACGACTCATGCATAAAGCTCACAGAGGCCATGCACGACACGTTGCTCATGGCCATGGCATACAACAACCAGGGGACAAACATGCGGCGCATTGGAGACCTCACCACAGCCGCATCGCTCCATTATGCCTCCCTCGCCTTGAGCGAGACATATGCTGACCGTGACAGGCCCGACAACATCAGGAACATGTCCTATGCCCTCAACGGTATAGGCAACGTCTATCTCTCCACACACAATTTCAAGGCTGCCGAGCGCACGCTGCGTTATGCGCTCAGGATAGAGCAGAAGAGGCGCAACCTCCTCGGCGAGGCGATAAACTACGCCAATATAGGCTCCGTGAAGGAGATGACAGGCGATGCCGACTCAGCCCGCATCCTCTACCGCCTCTCCATGCAGAAGAACCGCGAGGCACACAACGACCTCGGCATAAGCCTCTGCTACAGCTATCTCGCCAATCTCGACAAGAGCAACGGGAATATCACAGCAGCCCTCGCCGAGTATCACAAGGCGTACGCCATAGGGCGCAGGACAAATGACGCATGGCACTGGATAGACGCCTGTGCCGCCCTCGCCGGTCTCCACCTGCAGCAGAACCGTCCTGACTCTGCCGCCATGTATATCGGCATAGGCATGGAGGCAGCCCGTGCCATCAACTCCAAGGAGCATATCATGAGGCTGTCCTCCCTCATGTCGTCGCTCATGGAGGCGCGTGGAGACATCGCCGCCGCCCTGGAGTGGACGAGAGCCTCCGTCAGATACAGAGACACCCTGCAGCAGATGCAGACACTCTCTGACATCCAGGACATAAGAATCGATTACATCTCACAGCGCACACAGGCCGAGATAGCCACAGCCAAGAAGAGCGTTGAGCGGGAGCGGCGCATAAGCCATATCACAGTCGCCTCAGCGACCCTCATAGTCATCCTCGCCATCCTCGCCGCCATAACCATATACCGCCTCAATACCCTGCGCCGCCGCGCCGCGGCAGAGCGTGAGATATTCTACCGCAACATGACCCACCGCCTGCGCACACCTATGACCGTCGTCCTCGGCATGGTAGAGCAGTTAGGGAGCCATATACCCGGCACAGACAGCATAGGCCATCAGAGCCTCGCCGCCGCGCGCCGCCAGAGCTATAACCTCCTTGAGCTGATAAAGACACTCATCGCCGCATCACGTGAGGGACGCCTCGACGACATCAACCTCTCAGAGACTGACACCCTCCAGCCAACGGCCGTGACGGCTGCCACAGCGCCGGCGGCAGATGCGGTACACGCCATTGCCGCCCCTCCCTCGTCAGCCGGGGGCGGCCCACGCCCGCGCTACAAGGTGCTTCTGGCAGAGGACAATGACGATGTCGCCATGATGATATGCTCAGTCCTCAGCCAGAACGGCTACGATGTCGAGCGTGCCGCCGACGGTGTGGAGGCGCTCGCCAGGATACGCGAGACCATGCCCGATATCCTCGTGACAGACATCGCCATGCCCCGCATGGACGGCATAGAGCTGATACGCACCATCAGAGCCGACGATACCTTGGATTTGATGCCAGTCATCGTCGTCTCGGCACGTGTCGGCGACAGCGACCGCCTTGAGGGCATAGAGGCCGGCGCAGAGGTCTATCTCGCCAAGCCCTTCATCTCCCGGGAGCTGCTGCTGAGGGTGGAGAAGCTCATAGACCGCAGGGAGAGGATGCGGCGCAACCTCACCGCCCAGGCATCCGGCGGCGGGAACCCCGGCGATATGGCATCGCTCCCCGCGGCCGACAGGGAGTATCTCGAGCGCATCATCCACCTCATCGACACGAACATCAACTGCGCCACCATCAGCAGCCAGCAGCTCGCCGATATGGTCCCGACAAGCCGCTCACAGCTTAACCGCCGCATAAGGAACATCACAGGCATGTCGACAACTCTCTTCATACGCCAGCGCAGGATGATTGTCGCCAAGAGGCTCCTGCGCGACACATCGCGCTCGATAGGGGAGATAGAGACAATATGCGGATTTGACTCGCCCGGATATTTCTCACGCATGTTCAAGACCATGACGGGCATGACACCGAGCGAATACCGCAAGCTCGCTGCCGAGGGCGGACAACATACAGAGGGGGAGGAAGCCTGAGCTCCCCTCCCCCCCCATTAACACGCATATCCCTCCACCACCAATATCATTAATGCTGATGTGGGAGAGAACAACCACTGGGCTGTATTCCGTGGTCTCGCCTTTTTATCTTTTTTCTCCTTTTGACGAAAACACCACGATTTTATTTTTTTCACCGCATCAATCTCCCCGACACGATGCTATCTCCTTTAATCTCTCCCGCCCCGCTCTCGCCCTCTGCCTGATGTGGCAGGGGGGCTAAAACTCCTCAGCGAGAGGCCGTCCGTCGAGCCATGCTATCATGTTCAGGACGAGGAAGTTCCAATTCTGGAACCCCCTGTTCAGCACAGGCTCGCCATTCTCAGGCAGATAATACTCGTGGAGGGCTCCGAAGCGCTCAAAATCCCTGCCGAGGAGTATGATTGTCTTCCATGCCAGGAGACGTGCCTCGGCGGTGTATCCGTACCTGAGGAGCCCACGGAAGACGAGATAGTTGACACATATCCATACCGGCCCCTGCCACGACGAGGGGTTGCCGCTCGCCTTCGTGTTGTACATCTTCTCGAGAGGGGAGAGGGAGCGCACACCGGCTGGACAGCAGAAGAGGGTGGTGTCGCTATACTGCCGCGCGACAATCTCCTGTGCCTGCTGTGGTGTGGCTATGCCTGCCCACAGGGCCATGAACCCGCTCCATACGCTGAAACGCTGTATGAGACAGTCATACTGACGGGGCTGCCCGACATGGAGGAAGAGGTCGGCGGGCGACACGCCATCGACACGGGGCTTCTCAACAGGGCGGAGGTTGAGGTCGACACTATAGTAGAATCTGTCGCGGGGGTCCCAGCAGTGTGTCCGTATGGCATGGGCGAGGGATTCCGCCTCCCTGTCATACTGCATGGCGGTCTCGGAGAGCGAGAGGCAGCGTGAGAGGTAGGCCATGGCGAGGAGCTCCTTGTACATGAGCGCATTGAGGAATATGGAGCCGGAACTCGCGTCGGGGCGGTAGAATGTCGAGGGGTCGTTGTCGACACCTATCGCCTCGTCAGTCTCCCAGTAGAGGAGGCCTGTGGCGGGGTGACGGTGGTGGTTCATGTATTTGGAGACGAAGGCCTGCAGATAGTAGAAAGGCTCACGGAGCCACTCTGCATCGCCATTCATGGTGCGCACGATGAAGGCGGCGTGCTGCGCGAGAGTCGGCTTGTGCATATTGGAGCGCCACGGGTTGCGGTGGGCGAGCATCTCGCTGCGCGACGGGGCATTGCGCTCTATCCATATCGGTATCCAGCCGTCCATGCCGCCATAGTGGAGAGCGTTGAGGACACAGCCGCGCTCGTACAGGAGAGCCTGGACGCTGTCTTTAGGCGTGCCGCAGTCGAGGATTATCTGTCGCAGTGCGATATCGCTGAGCCATGAGTCCCAGTCCCACAGCATATCGAGATACTGGCTGCTGCCAGGGGCGAGGAAGGGGTAGGGGAGAGAGCCGCCTGCCTCACGGTACATGCCATGAATCTCCTTGTTGATATGCTTGCGGCATACGGCCTTGTACTTCTCCACATTGGCCTGTGTGGGCGCTGGCAGAGAGGAGGCGGGGAGGCTGCCGGAGAGGCTGTTGAGGGACAGGGGCAGGAGCAGCAGAAGGAGCAGGACTCTCAGGGAGAGGCTCATGGAGGGCCTCGCGGAGATGGTGGAGAGGGAGGAGAGAGCGCCGGGAGCCGGCTGGAGGGCGGTGTTGCGCATGGTGGCGATAAGGATGATGGGTATCATAAGGCTTTGGTATCAGGGTGGTGGTTTTTTTTCTGATGGAACGGGGGCAGGTGTGTGTGCGCCCCGCATGATGGGGGGG
>JADYUK010000008.1 GCA_021531755.1 Hoylesella loescheii | reverse complement strand
GGATGGGGTGACGTGTGGGCGATTCATCCGCCGCTCTGTGAACGGCACAGGGGCGGGGAGAGAGAAGAGGGGCAGGGTGTGAGCGTAAGGGATGTATAGTATGGTGGATAGGGGTTAATGGGAAAGGGGTGATTGTGGAAGGGGTGGAAGGGGTTAATGGGATAGGGGTGATTGTGGGGTGAGAGTTGTGGCTGATGTGTCAGTGTCAGATTGTCTTGAGCTTCTGGTATAGTTGTTCTCCGCAGAGCGAGCGCTCGATAATCTTCCCGTCGCGCACGATGATGACGATGCCGGTTCTTGTCATCGCGAGTGCCTGTGCTGCAGGAGTCTCGACCATCTTCCCGTCGCATATTATCGTATACTCTTTCGTCTCATGGCTCATGATGTTCTTCAGCTGGCTCACGGCAGGGTCGAACGATATGCCTATGATAGTCCACGCGGCGTTCTTCTCCTTCTTCACTCCGTTTATCCTCCTCATCTGGTTGAGGCTCTCATAGTCCCATGTGGCGAATGATGTCAGTATGACGGTCCCTTTCCGCAGTGTCTTCCCGTCAACCTTGTTGCCGTTCATATCTGTCATGTCGATATTGGGCAGTGTCTCTCCGTTGGCTACTTTGGCGAGCTCTGCTGCACGGCTTGTGAATACCTCTGCCGCAGCGTCGTCCTTCCTCGCGGCCTTTATGCGGCTTATGAGGGGCATCACATCGGCTGCCCGTGTCTTGTCGTTGACGAGGTACCGCCCTACGAGGTACATGGCGACAGGCGAGGCGGGATTCTCCTCGACGAGTCTCTTTATCTCGGCTACGGGTATCTCGCCTTTCGTCTTCTGTGCTATTGCCTTCCTGAAGGTGTTCATGAGCTTGTTGTTGTCGCCGCCCTTCACTTCGAGCTCCTTCAGGTTCTGTGCGTCTCCCTTTATGGTGTAGCCATTGCCCGGCTTCACGAAGACGGGAATCTCCTGCCCTCCCGCCATGAGGATGACGACAGTCCCTTCTCTCTCGCACTCAGTGGAGAAGTTGAACCTTCCGCCCGCGACATCTATCGTGTCGACACCAGTTGTCGCGCCGTCGGGGCTATAAACGAGAAACTCACCCTGGTTCAGGTTGAGCAAGCGTCCGTCAATGGCGATATGTTTACCGTCGGGACCGCAGGCAACGAGTACCAGGGTGAGGAGTATGAGTGTGTATCTCATCAAAGTTTCTTTTCTTCGGAATGATTATGTTCCTTGCCTTATGCAGGCTGTGTTGTCGGGGAGACGCCATCTGGGCCATGGTTCCCATGCGCGCTATGGCAGTCTCCCTGACAGCGGTGTGCTGTGAGTCTTACTTCACCTTGCTGAACTCGAGGTCGTCCTCAGCGTAGTAAGCGAGCTTGCTGTTCTTTGCTATGGCGTCCTTGAGGTATGTGTTTGCGGCGTAGCTGTTGCCCTGGCGTGCTGACATGATGGCGCGGAGATAGTCTGTTATGCCGTCGCCGTTCTTCATGTTCTTGAATATGACGCGTGCGCTCTCATAGTCTTTGTTGAGAATCTGTGCGAGGGCTGCCATGTTGTTTGTCTGTCCCTTGAGGTTCTCGGCAGCTGCCTTGTAGTCGCCCTTGGCTATGTTGAATGTGCCGAGAGCGTATCCGTAGTCGTTGCATCCGATAGCCTGTGAGATGAACTCCTGTGCCTTTGTCAGGCTGCCGGCCTTGAGGGCCATGAGAGCCTGGTTGGCCTTTGTCTCTCCTGCCTTAGGGTTGACGGCGAGGGCTTTGTTGATATACTCCTGTGCTGTGTTTGTGTCGCCCTTCTTGAGAGCCTGCACAGCGAGGTTGTTGAATGCGCGGTAGTCGTTAGGGTATATCTTGGCTGTCTTCTTGTATATCTCTGTAGCCTTGTTGTCGTCAACACCTTCGAGAGTGGCGGCATAGAGCAGCTCGTCGACACTGAGACGCTCTGGCTCGTCCTTGTACTGCTGCTGTATCTCCTCGTCGCTGCGTCCTATTGTCTCGTAGTTGATGATGAGGCGTGAGCGGCGCAGCTCAGGCAGGATACCGTCGGCAAGCTCACGGAATCCGGCGCTCATGTTGCGTATCTGCTGCTCTCTCTCCTCTGGGTCCTGGTACATGGAGAGGACACGCAGGATGACATCCTTGTCCTGGATGTTAGAGGCTGCCACAAGCTGCTGGAATCCCTCCCAGTCCTGTGCTGTGTACTGTCCTCCGACAGTTGTGTTGACCTTCATCTTCTTCAGCTGGTCCTTGACATACTTCTCAGAGACATTCTGGCGCTTCTGTGCGAGCTTGTCGTTGAATGTCTCTCCACCGTCAGGCGATGCGTATGCCTTCACCTCCACGTTGTTGAGAGCGTAGGCGGCTTTCTCGTTGTTTATCGTGCGTATCATGTTGAGGAAGTCCTTCACAGTGGCATTCTTCAGCTCGCCCTGGCGCAGCTGTGCCTGGTTGATGAGGAACTTCACGTTGGCCTCCTGGCGCTGTATTCTGACACGCTGGAATGTGTCAGGCGCAATGCATCCGCCATTCTGTGCCATGGCGAGGCGGTAGAGCTCTGATGTCGCTACGATGCCGTTGGCCACTTTCACTGCTGGCACCTCGACAGTCTTGTTGCCCACCTTTGCGTTGAATGTGAGCCAGAGGTCGCTCTTGTGGTATGTGTCGCTGTATGGGAACTCAGCCTTCATGGCATAGTGTCCGCCGAGGAGGTAGCTGATGGTCTGGTTGTTGCCCATCACCTTCTCGCCCTGGAATGTCGCTGGCATGCTGCGAAGAACAGAACCGTCGGCAGCGCGGAGCTCTGGTGTCACAGTGACAACAGCCTTCTTCTTCATGTATTTCTCTGGGAAATTACCATTGATAGTTACAGGGACATAACCTCCCTGTGTCTCCATTGGATTTGGGGTGACGTTGAAATTGTCAGCTGACAATGCTCCGAGTTTTCCCGAGCATGATGTCATGGCGAGCAACGCTGTTGCTGCCGTAAGGGTGATGATGGTTTTCTTAAGCATATTTATAAATGGTGTTTACTTGATGTTTCATGTATTGTTCTTCTTTCGTCTTCCGGTTCTCCCCGTGGGCCATCCGGGTCATCCGGACCATCCGGACCTTCCGGATCTTCCGGATCTTCCAGGTCATCCAGGTCATCCGGGTCATCTGGTTCTTCCGGACCATGCTACGGGCTGCTATATGGCATGAAAAAAGGGGCTGAGGCATATAGTCTTGTCATACCCCGCCATAGGGGCGACAGTCACTTATACACATCAACCCCAAGCATTGTACCGCGAGTGGGACTCGAACCCACACGGCCGTTTCGGGCCAGGAGATTTTAAGTCTCCAGTGTCTACCATTCCACCATCGCGGCACATAGTATGATGCAAAGTTACACCTTTTTATTCATATGTGCTCCTATGGTGGTATATTCTTAACTTTTTTTATTATCTTCAAGGCAAAATCCAAAACCTCGGAGAGGCGACACACGCCAATCATCACCCCCGATGATGCACCGTCAGGTGCATCACTCTGGCACTTTAAGCCCCATTTGCCTGGCGCCTCGTTTTCTGGGCTGGTAAGGGCTTGATACATACGGCGTTATGATTCAGCACCGATGGCCTCGCCATACAGTGTCTGTTGGCTCCTCATCCAGTGTCTGTGGCGTGCCCATACGGTACAGATGATAAATCCTCCTCCTCACGCTGCCTTCAGGCCGGTGGCGATGGGGGTGTTCTTGCCGGCTGGTTCATAGCCGCTGGCGCCCCTCTTCCCTGCTATCCTGCAGTACTTTCCGGCAGTCACCCCATTGCCCACGCTGGCAGCCACATCCCCGGGGCGGGATTCTCTGGCGGAGTCATCTCTCTGCCCCTGCAGATGCCATCCTATTTCCTGTCCCTCCCGAAGATGTTGTCCTTCGCAGATACCTGTGTCGGCGTGCCAGCCTTCCCGCCTATGAAGCATTGGCCTGTGTGTATATCCCTGACATTCTCGAAGCTTATGGCGTTCTTCGCCTGCCCCACCTCTATGTTGTCGAGGTGGACGTTCCTCACAGGCTTCTCCTTTGTCCCTTGCAGCACGAGGGCGGCGGCAGAGGCGCTCTTGCATGTCAGTCCGTCGATGTATATATCCTCAATTGTCGAGAAATGGTTGTTGTCGAGCCCTTGTCCGGCATAGCGGCTTGTGATGTGGAGAAGGTCCTCCACCTCTCCGAAATGGCATTGGCTGACGTATATCCCCCTGACGAATCCGCCACGGTCGGGGTTTGTCTTTATGTACAGTCCGCGCTTGCAGTAGCCGGCATAGTCACAGTCCTCCACAATGACATTCCTCACTCCGGCCGACATCTCGCTGCCTATTACCACGGCGTGGAGACCCTTGAAGTGGCACCGCCGTATGACGATATTCTCCGAGGGCTTTGCTATGCGCCATCCGTCGTTGTCGCGTCCGCTCTTTATGGCTATGTTGTCGTCGCCGTTGTCGAACGATATGTCCTCGATGAGGATATTGCGTGAGCACTCAGGGTCGATGCCGTCGTTGTTCACCAGCTTCGCGTCGTATCTCAGTCCGCGGCACACGATGTTCTCGCTCTCAAGGAGATGGACACACCAGAACGGCGAGTTGGTTATCTTCACACCCTGCAGAGTGACACGCTCGCAGCGGTACATCTGTATCAGCTGAGGCCTGAGCCAGAATCCCTCTCCGAATCGTCTCTGCTCCATGTCCCTCTCCTCGTGGTTCATCTTCCTGCTGAGAGCCTGCCCCTCGCTCTGGCGGCTCTTCCATGTGGCGAATGTCTCCATGGCGTTGCCGTCAATGGTTCCCTCGCCTGTTATGGCCACATCGTGCAGGTTGTAGCCGTATATCATGGGCGAGTAGTTGTAGATGAAAGTCCCCTCCCAGCTTGTCTTCACTATGGGGTAATGGGCAGGGTCGGGCGAGAACTTCAGCGTGGCGCCTTTCATGAGCTCTATGGTGACATTGCTGGCCAGTGTGACAGGTCCTTTTATGAAGTATGTCCCGGCAGGCACTATGATTCTGACGCCCCGCTTCTCGGTGGCCTTGGCTATCGCCTTGGCGAATGCTTTGCGGCAGTCGCGCTTGCCGTCGCCCCTTGCTCCGCAGCGTGTTATGTCTATCGTGTATTCCGGGACAGCCGCCCCAGTGATATTGTTGAGGATGCTGTCGCGCAGAGCCTCCCTGTGCATGCGTATTGATGTCTGCTGGCATGGTGTTGTGCTGCCTCCGCAGCATGCTGTCTGGGCGTGTGCTGAGCCGATGCTGAGCACAGCGATGATAAAGGTGATAAGGGTTCGTGGTCTCATAGGTTATGGTTTAGGTTAATGGTTCAGTTGGCAGGTTGCAGAGTTCTGTTGGGCAGGTGGCTGGTTTATTGTAGGGCAGGTTGCTGGTTTGTTGTTGGGCAGGTCGCAGGTTACTGTTGGCAGGTTGCTGGCAGGCTGTATGTATCTGCAAGGCAGGTATCTTGCAGGTTGCAGGTTTCTGCGGCCTATCCTGTTGCTGAATAACATTATGTTCTCTCGCCATTTCTCGGACGATAATATTTATTCATGCCTATTGCGAAGGTATTAACATTTTCCGGAATAGCCATGATTAAGGATTCCTTTTTATGCTTTTATAACGATTTTGTAGCCGATTCATCATCCCCGTTCATGCCGCCATGCTGACTGATGGGGCGTCCTGTCAGGAGACATCATGCTCAGACCTTTATATTAACAGAAATATCGCCAGGGCAGCCTTGACAGCTGTCTGGCGATATCGGTTGTTGTTGGAAGCAGGCAGAGGGGTGCCTGCTTGTGATTTCCATTCCTGATGCAGGATGGCAGAGGTGTGGCTGCTTGTGATTCCCTCCCTGTCCTGAACTGTCGTGCCTGTGGGGGGAGGCATAGCTGGCTTGCCTGATAGGTTGTCATTCATCCCGTCTGCCTGCATGAGCCTGAGGCTGAAGGCCTCTCTCATGAGCGGTTTATCTTATCGGAATCTGAATCAGCGAGACCCACTTCTCGGGGTCTTCCTGGTTCCATATGCCGTCAATGTAGCTTGTGCGTGGCTGTCCGGCTATCTCCATGCCGTTCTCGTCCATGAATCTGAAAGCCTCGGTGAATGTCTCGTAGAAACGCTCGTAAGGGCCTATGTGCTTCACGCAGAGAGCTTTCGGCACAGCCTCAAGGCGCTTGAACTGGATGATGTCTGAGTCCTTCCCCATCTCCTCGACCTGCTCACAATACTCTATGTCGATATTCTCGGGGCGGTACTCGTGGTGCTCCACTGTGAAGCAGTAGCCGGGCTGTGGGCAGACACATCCAAGGCGTGACATCTCGGGGCCTATCTTCTCGACGCACAGTGAGCCGAGGGCGGCGTAGTTCTTGATGACCTCACGGTGTGAGGCGACGATAATCTCCGGCAATGTTTGAATCTGAAATTTCTCCATGTCTGTAATCCTGTTTTGCGAGTCCATCATGTCCTGCAGCCATCTCTTGCGCTTCTCGAGCAGTGCGAGCTGCTGGCAGCAGGTGTCAATCTTCTCCCTGAGGACACGTGGCGATGGTATGAGGCATCCGTCTTCCATCATCTCGAGAATCTCGTCGAGCGAGAATCCGAGCGACTTCAGCGAGCGTATCATGCTGACGCGCTGCATCTGCCCGACATCGTAGTGTCTGTATCCAGTCCACTCGTCTACCTCGGCAGGCTTTATGAGCCCCATCTTCTCGTAGTGTCTCAGTGTCTTCACTGTCACCTGGCAGAGCCTTGAGAACTCTTTAATCATTAATCTGTTCTTTCTTGTCATCGTACGATAGTGATTTGAATTCGACTGCAAAGTTAAGCCATGACCTTAGGTACGAGTCAAGAGATGGACATGGATTTAACATGGATTTAACATTTCGGAGTGAGGAAACGCCGCCCATGGCTCATGATGGGAATATCCCGGAGATTATTCAGCCGTGGGCGTCAGCGCAAGCTTGATTCCCAGAAAAGGCTGATGAGTCATGATGTAGGAATCGGCTGAGAGTGCTATTCTCGGGCATGACCCTCTCGCCCATTGACTTAATGAGAAAACATGTCCCCGCCACTCTCCTGCCTGAGGCAAGATAATGGCGGGGACATGGAGAATTATTCTTGTATTCAACATATGATACCCTGCCAGGAGCGGCTGGATGATGGCGGGGACATGGAGAATTATTCTTGTATTCAACTTATGATACCCTGCCTTGAGCGGCTGGATAATGGCGGGGATATGAGATGAAAACAGAGGGGGCGTCAGCGGCGGGCGATACGCTTCTTCCCGCCGGAGATGTATACTGTGCCGGCACGTGGCGATGTGATGCGACGGCCGTCAATGGTGTACTGCGCCTGCCCCTTTGTGGCAGAAGGCTGGAGGAGGGATATCCCTGTCGATGTCTGCTTCTCAAGTATGACGAGGAAGAGGTTGGCGACATCGCCCTTGGTCAGGAGATACTGTTGTGAGGCATTGGCTGTGAAAGAGTGTCTGCCGTCGGCACCGGTCACCTGTGCCTCGCCGTTGAGCTTTATCTTCTTGCCTGCCTCGCCGAATACGAGGGTCACTGTGCAGTCATACGGTGGGGTGATTGTTATCTGTGTCGCTGACTCCATCTTGACACAGTCGGTGTATGTCTCGCCGTCGTATGTGACGCTTCCCTTCGAGTTGGAGTAGTTTCCGGTGACAGACACGTAGCTCTTTGATGGCGACTTCGTCTCGAGGATGAAGTGGCAGATGTCCTTATCCGGGAGAGTGGCAGGGTCTACGCCCTTTGTTATCTTTATGGTGTAAGTCTTTGTCGTAGTGCCGTTCTCTGCCACGATGGTGAATGTTGCTGTCACTGTCTCCCCCGGCTGTGGTGCAGGGATGGTGTATGTGTTCGCGCCGTTCGCTGTCGCTCCGCTGACTGCCTTGACGCTTGCAAGGTCGGCAGGGGCGACGGTTATGGTGTAGAGAGTCTCTGTGGCGTCGTATGGCACGCTCATGGTGTACGTTCCTGTCGTGAGAATCTCAGTGCCGTTGATGGTGAATGTTGCTGTCGCGTCGTTGCTCTTCTCGTCCCCCACAGGGTCGCCACCTTCGCCCGGGCCACTGCCGCCCTCTCCCGGCTTGGCTATCTTTATGCCCTGTATGTTGAGGCTTCCGCTGGCGGTGTTTGTAAGGCGTATATACTTCTGCGGCGCTGATGGTGTCACGGTGAGCTCGTAGATGCCGCTCTTTGCGCTGTAGCTCTGTATCTCGCTGAATGTTGTGCCGTCGTCGCTTCCCATGACCTTGCCTGCCATGGAGCCGGTCCTGGCGAGATAGAACGATATGGTCTGTATACCGTCGGCGAGGTAGAATGTGGCGTATCCTGTATTCTTGACTATGTCGAGGGCCCCGACTTTGTCCGATATGACTGTCCCGTCGCCCTTGACGATGGTCTTGTCGGCGCGGAAATGTGACGCCTCGTCCATTGTTATCGTCCCGTTGGCGATGAGGGCCTCTGTCTCTGTGGCGTTGTCGCCTGTCGTCCAGAAGTACTCGGCTGATGTTCCTATGACATATTCTCCGCTCGTTATCGTTCCGCCGCCGCCTCCGTATGTCGGCACATAGGAGTCGTTCAGCTCAGGGTCAATGCCCTTTCCGTCTCCACCGTCTACGGTCTCTGTCGCTCCGCCATTTGACACCGCGGTGCCGTCGGCAAGGCCGATGAGTGTCGACTTGTATGCTGTCAGCGCGGCCTTCAGCTCTGTTATGACGCCGTAGTTCTCGTCCTGCACAGAGTTGTTGAATGTCCATTTTATGTCGCCGTGTCCCATGCGTCCGGCTCCGAGCCATCCCTTCACGATGGCGGGCACATCGTCAGGGTTGTCCATATGGTTCTCTATGTATGTTGTCCTGAGGGCCTCGTCGGCTGCATCGTTATACCCTGTCCCGCCTGAGAGGCATTTTGCTGTCACCGCCTCGTCGCGTGATGTGACGAGGACGGCATCCCATCGGCCGTCAGTCTGCGAGCCGTCATAGTATTGCAGCTTGCGTGCCCCGCGTATGGTGTTGTTGTATGCCTTGATGACACCTCCCGGCTCTCCTGAGAATGTGCCGTCGCCCTCGGCGTCAGTGCCCTGCTTGGAGATGAGCATGGGGTACTTGCAGTTACGGAAATAGTTGTTCTCCACGAACGCCGAGCCGCCCGATGTCATGCCGATGCCATATTTCGAGACACCGTCGAAGTAGTTGTTGTAGACATGGAAGAACTGGACTCTGACACGTGGATGGCGTGAGTCAGAATGGTCGAACCAGTTGTGGTGGTATGTATGCCATGCTGATGTGACCTCGTTGCTCATTCCTCCGAGCGACGACTTGCCGCAGTCGTAGAAGTGGCAGTAGGAGAGTGTGACATTCTTCGATGCCGCCTTTATGTCCACTGTGCCGTCTCCCTTGGCCTGGTCGGCGTCGCCTCCGGTATTGCCATAGAAGAAGTCGATGTTGTGAATCCAGATGTTCGAGTTCTTCGTGTCGAGCGACAGGCAGTCGTCCAAGCAGAGGATGATGGCGAAATTGCGCAGCTCGACATCCTTGACGTTCCTGAGCAGCATGCCGAATCCTGATATCGTGGCGTCGTTGCCGATGCCCTCAATGGTCAGCGGGAGGTCCATATAGTCTGACGAGCCCTTTATCTGCAGTCCCTCGGCCGTTGAGAGGAGAGCGTCACAGTCCTCTTTCTTTACCGTCCCGATGATGCGTATGTCGAGCGGTGTGGTGTCATATCCCTTCTGGTAGAGGTATATGATATTCTGCAGGCCGGTGCCTGTTGTCTTTGTCCCCTTGCTGCTTGTGACGACGTCTGTTGTCACAGTCTTGGCGTTGTCTGCCCATACGTATATGACTTTCGCCCCGTCCTTGAGCGTTCCGTCGTTCTTGTACGCGCCTATGCCACCGGTCATGCCCACGTGGGCGAATCCGGAGCGGTCATGAGGCGATACTGTCAGCTGCGCGGTTGTCATAGCCTGCGCTGCCATCTCGCTGCCCGAGGCGTCGACAGGAATGACGGTCATGATGTACTGTCCGGCCTTCAGTCCGACGGCGTCGGCACGGTAGTAGCCGGGATACTGGCGGACAAGCTCCTTGTCGAGGAGAGTCCTGGCCATACCGCCGCCCTCTATATAGACATTGTAGGTCCTGGCGTCGGCCACGCCGTCCCATGTGGCGTAGCATGACTCGAACCATCCCTGAGCCTCGCGTATGGCGGCATGGGATAGTGTTGTGGCGAGGATTGATGCCACAAGAAAGATTTTGCGTAGAGTGTGTCTCATAGTTTGGGTTTATAAGTTAAGTGTGCATTTTTGTCACGTTATGTCGGCTAACAAAGACTCTTCATTAATGTTAATGTAGCAGAATCATAGCGACAAAGTTAATCAAAAAAGTCAATACATGGTTCCATTTTAACCAAAAAATTCATGTTTTGCCCCTTAATTTGCTTGTATGATGAATATTTTGTGTATATTTGCAGTCACGGCCGCCGGCGACACCAATGGCATTGTGTCGGCCGCCGCACACCGAACAACAAAGAACAACCGCAAGAACAATGGCAAAGAACATGAGTGCCACGGCTCCGCTGCTGTGGTACGAGAAGATATTTTTCGGCATACTATACACGCTCATATGGTCCGTCTCCATCCTTCCGCTGAGGGTGTTATACATCTTTTCAGACGGACTGTACCTCCTCGTCTATAAGGTTGTGGGCTACCGCCGCCGTGTCGTGAGGAAGAATCTGAGCCTCTCTTTCCCTGAGAAGAGTGAGGCGGAGCGGCGTGTGATAGAGCGCGAGTTCTACCATTTCTTCTGCGACTATATCTTCGAGACCATCAAGCTGGCGACGATATCCAAGGAGGAGATGAGGCGAAGGCTCTCTGTCAGCGGCATGGAGCATATAGAGCGTGCCATACGGAACGGACGCAGCGTGTCGATATTCCTCGGCCACTACTGCAACTGGGAGTGGGTGACAGGCTTCGGGCTCTTTCTCCCCGAGGAGGCTTTCCTGGGGCAGGTATACCATGTGCTGGAGTCGAAAGTGATGGACAGGCTGCTCCTGAAGGTGCGCTCGAGGATGGGCTCAGAGAATATACCCATGGCAGAGATAATGAGAAGGCTCGTGAAGGAGCGCAGCAACGGGCAGCTCGTCATCATCGGGTTCATATCTGACCAGTCGCCCATCGTCTACAACGTACCCTACTGGACAACATTCATGAACCAGCCGACACCATTCATCAACGGAACGGAGAGGCTCACAAAGAAGCTGGACATGACAGCCGTATACCTCGACATAACACGCATGAAGAGAGGCCACTATAACCTCAATGTGGTCTTGATGGCCGAGGAGACAAAGAAGATTCCTGACTGGCAGCTGACACAACAATACGCCGAGCTGCTCGAGGCCTCCATACGCCGCCAGCCACCTTACTGGCTCTGGAGCCACAACAGGTGGAAGAGGAAGCCGGAGGACTTCTACAATGCCGTGGCGAAGGACAAGCAGCAGGGCACACAGACGAGCAATGGGAAAGGACAAGGAACAAACAACGACAACGGCCAATGGTTTCACTGATACGATATCTAATATACTGGTGTGTTGTCGGCGCTGCCGGCAAGATACTCTTCCTCATATTCTACAGTCGGCTGATAGATGGCATCACCATGGCTGACTGGTGGCGTGTCCTATGTCACGGCATGAGGCTCGATGTCGCCATAGCAGGCTATATAACCCTCCCCGCCGTGCTGATGTATATCGTGTGGCTGTGGACAAGGAACAGGCATGCACAGAAGGCCGTCGTGAGGACATGGCAGGCATACACTGCCATAGTGGCCGTGGTGACAAGCGTGGCATACACGGCGAATATCGTGCTTTACAAATATTGGGGGTTCCCACTCGACAACACACCGCTGCTATACCTCAAGACATCGCCCGCCGACGCCATGGCGAGCGCCACGGCATGGCAGATAGCCGGTGCCGCGCTGATGGTTGTGGCCATGGCTGTGGTCATATATAAGGGAGCCATGAGGGCTGTAATATCGCGCCGCACAAGGCGGAGAAGGCTATCCCCCCTGCCTCTCAGCCAGCTGAGGGATATGTCGTCGCGCCCGTCAGGACGCACCGTGGCGCTGACCGTGGCAGCCATCCTAATGGCAGGGCTGCTCATCATACCTATACGCGGGGGACTCTCGACAGGCACAAACCACACGGGGAGCGTATACTTCTCGACAAACATACGCCTCAACCATGCAGCTGTCAACCCCATATTCAGCTTCCTTGAGAGTGTCAACCACCAGCAGGACATCGCCTCGATGTACCGCTTCATGGACGACAAGGAGGCCACAAGGCTCATGGAAACCCTCGTACAGAAGGGCAGCGGCGGACAGCGGACACAGATAATGCGCCCCGGTGTGACACGCCCCGACATAGCCATCATCATCCTCGAGAGCTTCTCTACATACATCATGGACGGCGGAGAGGGAGGCCTGAAGGGCGTCACGCCCAATCTCAATGCCCTCGCCGGGAGTGGAGTGAGCTTCAAGAACTTCTACGCCAGCAGCTTCCGCACAGACCGCGCCCTGCTCTCCATACTCAGCTCCCTCCCAGCACAGCCTACCATGTCGCTCATGGACATGCCGGGGAAGAGCACACGTCTGCCCTCGATAGCCCGCTCATTGGGCGCGGCGGGATACCGCACGACATTCTACTACGGTGGAGACGCCGACTACAGCAATATGCGCTCATACCTCATGGGCACAGGTTTCCAGAACATTGTCTCAGAGACTGACTTCCCACGTGGGGAGCGGACAGGGAAATGGGGAGTGCCTGACCTCCCGCTGCTCATGCGCGTGGCCGAGGACGAGGCCAAGGCATGGGGCAGAAGCATGAACGGGGAAGGACACCGCGGCGCACCAGAGCTGCACGTCGTCCTGACAGGAAGCAGCCACGAGCCCTTCGATGTGCCACACAAGAGCCGCTTCAAAGAGCCCGAGCTCAACGCCTTCAACTATGCCGACATGGCCCTCGGCGAGTATGTCAGGAGATTGAAGGAGAAGGGAGCATGGGACAACACACTCCTCATAATCCTGCCCGACCACCTCGGGGCCTATCCGCCCGACTTAGACAACTTCAGGCTCTGGCGCTACCATCTGCCGCTCATCATGACAGGCGGGGCAGTGGCACAGCCACGCACCATCGGGACAATAGGATGCCAGGCAGACCTCGCGGCGACACTCCTCGCCTCTCTTGGCATAAGACACGACGACTTCCTCTTCTCAAAAGACATGCTCTCAGCGAGAGGACCGCACTTCGCATTCTTCACCATGCCCGACGGAATGGGACTCGTGACTCCTGACGGTGCCCTCATTCATGACAACCACGCAGGGCAGAACATCACGTCAGAAGGCGACACAACCATGCTCGAGAGGAAGGCGAAGGCTTATCTGCAGAAACTCTATGACTACATAAACGGCCTGGAAAACAGCGCGGCACCATAGACCCTCCACCGGCATTAACGCAACATGACAATACACACATCATCAAAACAAACCACTACTATGAGAAATCTAATCATCTCCCTGCTCAGCCTGCTGCCCTTCGCCACGGCTGCCGCAGACAATATCTACGACGGCGTGCCGTTCAGCATGGCACAGGTGGAGAAGCCACAGATACCGTCATACACAGTATGCATAACCGACTTCGGCGGGAAGAGCGACGGCACAACCCTCAACACCGAGGCATTCCGCAAGGCCATGGCACATCTCGCTGAGAATGGCGGCGGCAAGCTAATAGTCCCCGCCGGACTGTGGCATACAGGCCCCATAGAGATGAAAAGCCACACAGAGCTGCACCTTGAGGACGGAGCCCTGATAGTCTTCACAGCCGACCGCTCACAGTATCCACTCATCGACACATACTTCGAGGGAGTGAGGTCAAGGCGCTGCATGTCGCCACTCACAGCACACAACGTGACAGACATAGCCATAACAGGACGCGGGACAATAAACGCCAACGGACAGGCATGGCGCCCAGTGAAGAAAGGCAAGATGACAGCAGGACAATGGAGCGCGCTGCTGAAGGACGGCGTCACGAACAAGAAAGGCGACGTGTGGTTCCCAACACAGGACATACACGACGCCAACACAGACAAGACACTGATGGAGAACGCCATAAAGACCGACACCAAAGAGGCGTGGGCGAAAGTCCATGACTCACTCAGGCCGGCACTGCTCTCCATCGTCGGATGCAAGAGAGTCATGCTCAAGGACGCCACATTCGAGAACTCCCCGGGATGGAACTTACACCCCCTCATGTCGAGCGACATAACAATAGAGGACATAAACGTCAGGAACCCATGGTACGCACAGAACGGTGACGGACTCGACCTCGAGTCTTGCCGCAATGTGACAGTCTGCCGTGCAGTCTTCGATGTTGGCGACGACGCCATATGCATGAAGTCAGGACGAGACAAGGAAGGACGCGACAGGAACATGCCGACAGAGAACGTCATAATAAAGGACTGCCGAGTATACCACGGACACGGGGGATTCGTCGTCGGAAGCGAGATGTCGGGCGGTGTCAGGAACATATGGGTCAAGAACTGCCAGTTCATAGGGACAGACATCGGACTGAGATTCAAGTCGACAAGAGGACGCGGCGGAGTCGTCGAGAATATATTCATCGACGGAGTATACATGGCCAACATGCCTGGCGACGCCATGACATTCGACCTCTACTACGCCGGAGCCAACCCAGGCAACAACAAGGCCGAGCGGTACAAAGTGGACGAGACAACACCATCGTTCCGAAAGATAAGCATACAGAACGTCACCATCCTCAACGCCAAGCGATGCGCCTTCATTAACGGGCTCCCGGAGATGCCTGTGCAGGACATCGTGATAAAGAACTCAAACATGAGCGGGAAGGAAGGCATATACCTCAACTGTGTCAACCGCCTGACTCTCGACAACGTCAAGATAACAGCCGAGAAGACAGACCCCGTCACAAGGACAGACGACACACAGAACATCACCATAAGATGACCACACAACACAAGACAGAGACACAACAAGAACCTGCATAAACAAAAGAGCCACATATGACAAAGGACGAACTGATGAGACACGCCATACGTCTCGCTGAGGACAGCGTGAGAAATGGAGGCGGACCATTCGGGGCCGTCATAGCACGCGACGGAGAGATAATAGCCGAGGCGGCCAACAGGGTGACAATAGACTGTGACCCGACAGCCCACGCCGAGGTGTCGTGCATAAGGAAAGCCGCAAAGGCCCTCCGCCGTTTCGACCTCGCGGGATGCGAGATATACACATCGTGCGAGCCATGCCCCATGTGCTTCGGCGCGATATACTGGGCACGCCTGGACAAGATATACTATGCCAACGACCGCAAGGACGCCGCCAGGATAGGATTCGACGACGACTTCATATACCAGGAGATAGCCCTCAAGCCTGAGGAGAGGAAGAAGCCCTCAGAGATTCTCCTGCGCGAGGAAGCCCTCCGCGCCTTCAATATGTGGAGCGAGAAGACCGACAAGACAGAGTATTGACATGAATATTCTCTGCCGGCATCTGTCCTGCATCGGAGCGTGGAGACCGACAAGGCCGAGTGTTCACGTAGGCATGGTGCATAACGATGTCCTCCTCCCCCCCCTAATGCTTATTAAGTTAAGTCTCTGTCTCTCAGTGTCTCTCTCTCCCTCTCTCTTACATTTTCAATGACGTAAAAGTGTTGTCTGTTACATTTTTAAGGACGTAAAAGTGTGAATTATTACATTTTTAAGGACGTAAAAGTGTTGGCTGTTACATTTTTAAGGACGTAAAAGTATCCCTCGCTCCATGCTCTCCGCCTGTCCATGTCTGACTATCGTGACCAGGACTGGATGACAAATGTGCCGCTATATGCTGTCCGTAACATTACAGAATGCGTGAGTGGATAATCAATTCTTCTCACATCACTAACATCGTAAAACAAACATCCGCATACCTATTAATAATATAATAATTGACCAATTAATAATAATAATTGACTAATTCTTATGACAAAGAAATCAATCCTATTCCATTTGATGCTTGTCGTGCTTCTCGTGAGCAGCTGTGGCACATCATCAACTGTACCCATCACTGGCCGCAAGCAGAATATCCTCGTCAGTGACGAGCAGATACTGAGCCTCAGCAACCAGCAGTACCAGGAGTATATGAAGAAGGCCAAGCCATCGACCAATGCCGCCAACACCGCCATGGTGAAGCGCGTTGGGCAGAATATCGCTAACGCCGTCGTGGCTTACCTGAAACAGCAGGGGCTCGCCTCAGAGGTGTCGCAGTACAAATGGGAGTTCAACCTTGTGCAGGACAAGAGCGTCAACGCCTTCTGCATGCCCGGGGGCAAGATTGTGGTCTATGAGGGCCTGCTGCCTGTCACGAGGGATGAGGCATCGCTCGCCATCGTTGTAGGCCATGAGGTGGCACACGCCGTGGCGAAACACTCGGCAGAGCGCATGAGCAACGAGATACGCAAGCAGTATGGCACACAGCTGTTAGGCTCTATCCTGCAAGGCAGCGGTGCAAGCGCCAGTCTGCAGCAGATAAGCTCCACAGTCTTCGGCATCGGCTCACAGCTCGGAGGCGCCGCCTACTCACGCAAGCAGGAGAACGAGGCAGACCACCTCGGCCTCATCTTCGCAGCCATGGCAGGCTATGACCCTAACACCGCCGTGACTTTCTGGCAGCGTATGGCACAGACATCAAACAGCTCATACACAATACTCAGCGACCACCCGAGCGACGGCAGCCGCATAAAGAACATACAGGGATGGATGGCCGAGGCCATGACTTACTATAAGAAGAAAGCCAAGTAGAGGTGAACGTTGGGTGTGAAGAGGAGACTCTTCCCGCACAGCCACCGCCGGCAACCACACCCCAGCGTGTATTCCCCCAGCGTGTCTGCCATCAGCGTGTCTGCCCCCAGCATGTCTGCTGTCAGCCAGGCATCTGTCAGCAGACATCTGGCGGAGTGTCAGGCTAAAGTGTCGCTAATAACAGGCAGAATCAGGGGATACAAAGCCTTACGGACTGAAATACAGGCATCAAGAGACTGAGAAAATCAAAAAAGATACCGAATTATTTCAGTATATGGAAAAAAATCACTAATTTTGCACCCTTGAAAGAATAGAAATAGTCTCACAGTATATATAATGGCACAATATAAACGCACTACCGTAACCGCCGCACTCCCATACGCTAATGGAGGAGTGCATATAGGACACCTTGCCGGAGTATACATCCCGGCCGACATTTACGTCAGATATCTGCGTCTGAAAGGAGAGGAGGTTGTCTTCATAGGAGGCTCTGACGAGCATGGAGTGCCTGTCACTATACGTGCCAAGAAAGAGGGAATCACGACACAGGAGGTGGTGGACAGATACCACAACCTGATAAAGAAATCGTTCGAGGACTTCGGCATATCGTTCGACATATACAGCCGCACGACATCCGATATACACCATAAGTTCGCCTCTGACTTCTTCCGCAAGCTCTATGACGACGGCAAGCTGGAGGAGATAACAGAAGAGCAGTACTGTGACGAGGTGACAGGAGAGTTCCTCACTGACCGCAATATCGTCGGCACATGTCCACGATGCGGAGCAGAGGGGGCATACGGCGACCAGTGTGAGAAATGCGGAGCGACACTCTCGCCCGACGAGCTCATCAACCCCACCAACAAGAACAACCCCGGCCACGGCCTCGTGAAACGGCCTACAAAGAACTGGTATCTCCCTCTCGGAGAGTATCAGGAGTGGCTGAAGCAGTGGATTCTTGAGGACCACAAGGAGTGGCGCTCAAATGTCTACGGACAGTGCAAGTCATGGCTCGACATGGACCTCCAGCCACGTGCCATGACACGCGACCTTGAGTGGGGCATCCCCGTCCCTGTCGAGGGAGCAGAGGGAAAAGTCCTCTACGTATGGTTCGACGCCCCAATCGGCTATATCTCCAACACCAAGGAGCTCTGCGACGCACAGCCCGAGCGCTTCGGCAGCTGGGAGAAATGGTGGAAAGACCCTGAGACAAAGCTCGTCCACTTCATCGGTAAGGACAACATCGTCTTCCACTGCATCATCTTCCCAGTCATGATGAAGGCACACGGCGGCTACATCATGCCAGACAACGTGCCGGCAAACGAGTTCCTCAACCTTGAGAACGACAAGATATCAACATCACGCAACTGGGCAGTATGGCTCCACGAGTATCTCGTCGATATGCCCGGCAAGCAGGACGTGCTCCGCTATGTCCTCACAGCCAACGCGCCAGAGACAAAGGACAACAACTTCACATGGCGCGACTATCAGGAGCGCAACAACTCTGAGCTCGTCGCCATATATGGCAACTTCGTCAACCGCGCACTCCAGCTGACGAAGAAATACTTCCAGTCAGTCGTCCCAGCAGCCGGAGAGATGCTCAGTGTCGACAATGATGCCATAGCAGAGTTCAAGGACATCAAGGACAAGGTGGAGAGCCTTCTCGACCAGTACAAGTTCCGTGAGGCGCAGCGCGAGGCCATGAACCTCGCCCGCATAGGCAACCGCTACATCACCGAGACAGAGCCATGGAAGGTATGGAAGACCGACCCAGAGCGCGTCAAGACAATACTCCACGTCTGCCTGCAGCTGACAGCCAACCTCTCAATAGCATTCGAGCCGTTCCTCCCGTTCTCGTCAGCGAGACTAAGGGAGATGCTCAGTCTCGACACCTTCAGATGGGAGCAGCTCGGCACAATGGATATCCTCAAAGCCGGACACCAGCTCGGAGAGCCCGCCCTCCTGTTCGAGAAAATCGAGGACAGCGTCATCGAGGCACAGCTCAACAAGCTTGAGGAGACAAAGAGAGAGAACGAGGCGGCAGAATACAAGCCAGAGCCTGTCAAGGAGAATATACCGTTCGAGGACTTTGAGAAGCTTGATATACGTGTCGGACTCGTCACAGCCTGCGAGAAGGTGAAGAAGTCAAAGAAGCTTCTCAAGTTCCATATCGACGACGGAACACCCGAGGGACGCACCATCCTCTCCGGTATAGCACAGTATTATGACGACCCGCAGGTGCTCGTAGGCAAGCAGATACTCTTCGTAGCAAACTTCGCCCCACGCAAGATGATGGGCGAGGAGAGCCAGGGAATGATACTCTCTGCTGTCAACTACGACGGCACACTCTCTGTCACAACGACATCGGCCGACGTGAAGCCAGGCTCACAAGTAGGTTAGACCCCTCACAGCCAGTCAGCCCCACACCCCCCGAGACATCCCGCCCAAGATGCCGCGAAGGCATGACAGCAGACACAACAAGACATCATCCTCCGCACCATGAGCGGAGAGATACATACGGGCTCTGATAGTTCAATGGATAGAACAACTCTCTCCTAAAGAGTAGATCCGGGTTCGATTCCCGGTCGGAGTACTGAATGCGAAGAAGCCGAAACTTCTTCGCTTTTTTTATTTCTTTTTCCTTGTAAGGTATTGGTATCTTGATATATAAGGTCGAGAACTTTGTTGTACGATGTGGTTCGATATTCTGTTCCGTCAAATTCTATTTTTTCGGGAAACATCGAACCGAGCATCTTGACTTTGGTCTCTACAGGTGCTTCAAGTAACACTCTGTCAATGTTGCTAAGCAGTGAGAATGAGTAATTTAACTGAGGTGCAAGGTTCTTCTTACTACTTTGAACTGTGTCTATCTTCCTCTGAATTGTAGCAATTTCTTTCTCTGTACGGGTTTTCATTCTGTTGAAAGTGTCCTTGTCTATATCGCCATCAATAAACTTATCCTCTATATCGCACAGACGCTTTTCGAGTTGTGTAGCCTCATCTTGCAACCTACGCAATTCGTCCTTCTGACTCTTGTTTGACTTCTCCCTTAACTCTTCAAGAATCTCGTTATATAGATTCAGAACCGTCTCGTTAGGTATCAAACCTGACACGTATTCTGCAAAGCCCTTATTGACTTTGTCCGCATTTACCCTAACGTGCTTACCGTCTTTATTGCAATGATAATAAGAGTAATATGCATATCTACCCTTGCTTTTACTACCTGTAAGAGCATGACCACATACGGGACAAACAAGAAACTTTCTAAGATATAGGTCGGGATTGAGTGTCTTGTCTATCTTTCGTGTGTACTTGACTTTGCCATCAAGAATGTCTTGTACTTGGTTAAAGGTAGCCTCGTCAATTATAGGTTCGTGTACTCCTTCTACAATCTGTTTAGGTTCGTCTTTATACTGAGGAACAAGTATCTTACCGCAATAGAACACATTTCTAAGCATTCTGAGAAATGAAGAGACAGGTATGTTAGGACAATACCGTCTTCTTACCTCGCAAGGACACACTACACCCTTTGCAATTTCTTGAAATGCCTTACGAATGGGTGCGGCTTTAGCCTCATCAATCTCGACGTGAGTATCGTGCTTTGAGGTGCGAACGTTCTTGTACCCCCTTGGTGCTTTGTTGGAGCATTTGCCTTGTTTGAGCGTTCCGTGGATACCGTCACGTGTAGCCTTGGAACGCTTGATGTTGTCAGACTGAGCAAGTCCTATGTGCAGTCCAATCATAAGCGACCACGTTTCATTATCATAGTCGATAATGCACTCTACAGCATTAGGTTCTACGTTGCGCTGACGAAACCATTGAATGTATTGAGTAGCACTTGTAAGGTCTCTCGAAAACCTATCCCATCGAAGAAAAAGTAACTTCTGTACTTTCCCCTTATTCTTATTGATATAGTCAACGATGCGCATCATTTCGGGACGCTTCTCAAAGGTCTTTGCACTCTCATCTTCCTTATACACCTTGATTATATTATAGCCATTAGCCTCGCAATATCTGCAAATTCGCTCTTCTTGGACTTGGAGAGACGAGCCTAATGTCTGCTCGTCACTCGAAACTCTACAATAAACAATAACGTTTTCTCTCATATCAATTATATCTTTTTTGCGTTTAATAATGATAACTCTATATCAGCAATAAGATATAGGTAATCTCTAATCTCTTTAATCTCGTCGTTTGTGAAATTCCTAATCCCTTTATTCAATATTTCTTTGCATTTCTCTAAGTTTAGCATTAAACAATATACGTTATATCCGCTCTGTGGCGGTTATACTGCATTCTCCTCTTCTCGTCGGCTTACCCTTGAAAAGTCTGTTGTACGGAAGGTGTGCATTTCGACCTTTTGCTCTTGAATTTCTCTATGGACTCATACTTTATATCTCGTTTTCCATGCTATTATACAACGTTTGAAGCAAAAAAACAAGGAACCTCTTGTATATTTCGCGAAAATTAACTAATTTTACAAGCAAAATTTCAATATATACAACAAATTAGTCTAACTAATAGCACTTATTGCCTATGGTATAAAACAGATAAAAAAGACATAATGACATAAAGCGTTAACTTATATTCGACTTTGAAAAATCGCCAAATTTAAAAAGCCTCGAAGAATAAACAGTTGATGCTCACGCTTAGCGTGGGCTATTACTTGTTTATGGAGGCAGGGTGTTTGGCGATACCTTCAAAGCGTAGATTAAGTTTTAGTCCGCGCTTTTTGTTTGTCTATAATTCATTAAGGACTAATACTTAACAAGTAAAGTCAAACAAGTTTAAATCAATATGAAAAAGTACATTCCAATTAGTTCCATATTTCTATGCCTTTTCTTTTTCTCTTGTAATGGTAATAACACTCGTTCCACACAAGAAACAGATAATGATACCTTAAGCGAGAATACAGAAGAAACCGTAGAAGAAACCACAAAGGAATCAGAAACAGAACAATCCCCAAACACATGGAATTATTCCGAACATGTTGATGATTTGTCGGGTGAAGTGACAGGTATAAGCGCATATCTCGTTTCTGAAAACGAAATAGAATACGAGACAGGAAAAACCGTTTTATTGGCTATAGATGTTAATTATAGTTCTATGACAGGTATATTACGTAATATGGTAACTATTACTTTTGTAGGCGATGAATATGAAGATTGTCAATTATCAGATTTTCAAGGTTCGGGCTTTCTTGCAACTTTTGACGATGGACCTATTGATGACACGTGGAAATTAGTTACTATGGCAGATGATAGGCGAGCCCTATTTTTCCACTTATCTGATGAAGTGGACAGTTTCCTGTCTAAACTAAAGCAATCGCGTACATGTAAGATACAAGTTAATCTTGAACATGTTGGAAAAAAGACCTTTGTTTTTCATTGCGAAGGATTTAAATGGGATTATCAATAAACTATAATCCAAACTCCTTTTTAAGCCGCTGAACCGTGCTGACAGATACGTCACAGAGTTTAGCGGTTTTTCGTACACTGGTACCGCTTCGTAATTCTTTGAGTACCTTCTTATATTCCTCTTTCTTAGCCTCTTCGCTCTTGGTGCTACCTACCTTGCGACCGAGTTTGCCACCGTTGGCAATGTAACGCTCACGTCCGCTGTTGAGACGGAACTTGATGTTCTCACGTTCCATTTCCGCACAAGTGCCGAGTACCGAGATAAAGATGTTAAGGAATGGGTTCTTTGTTCCGTCAGGCTGAAAGATAGAGAGGTTTTCCTTCTGAAAGTAGATGTTGAGGTTGTTATCCTTGCAACGCTTCACATTAGCAAGCACTTCGTCAACGTTACGACCGAGACGAGAGAGTTCTGAGATAAGCAAAGTGTCAATGTGGTTGTCAATGCAGAAATCAAGACACTCGCACAATACGGGACGTTCCTCGTTCTTCTTCGCTCCGCTGATATGTTCCTCGAAAACCTTAACGAGTTCGATACCGTTGTTGTTGGCATAGTTGGTAAGGTCTATAACTTGACGGTCTGTAGATTGGCGGTCGTTTGTGCTGCTTACTCTTGCATAGATAACTGCGTTCATATTGATAACTTTGTTTGTTGGTGTAACTTCCTGTATTTCACCCGCAAAGGTACAAATAATTTCTTAACAGACCAAATAAATCAAAGAGAAAAATGAATACAAAAACAAAATAGTTTGTATTCTTGATATAGATTTATTTGAATACACCTTGAAAAAGAATACAGTTATGCTATTTGGATTTTTCGTTTCCTCGTAGTATAACTGTAGTATATGAAGTATTTCAAGTATAATATAAGCCTTGATAAGTTAGAGTTAACCTATCAAGCAAGTCAGCAAGTGCGGGATGCTCTTGCTGCTATCAAAGAGAGTAAGGTAATAAACGAGATTACTATTGTCCGAGTAGAGAAGCCTCAACACTATCAGCACGAATTTCTGCTATTCGGCAAAGATTACAGCGTGGAACGTGGCGAGTATATCCGAGCAATAGGAGTTCTGTTCTTTGGCTCTCTGAACGAAAACAGACAGCACATCTACATCAGTTATAACAATGCGGCTCTGTATGACACTTATCTGCTTGCTGCACGTTTCTACGTTGAGGCTGCTCTTGGTCTCGAATTTTATCGAGTGAGTAAGATTGATATTGCCCTTGACCTTAACCGAAACGTTGTCACTCGTTTTTATCGTTTATATCGTGATGAGGCTTATTCGCTTGTTATCCTCAACAAGCGTTATAAGGATTTAGACGAGTACGTGAAGGAGGTGTTGCATATCTCTACAGGCACTCGCAAACGTCCGTTCAAGAACCGCTCCTTCTACATCGAGAACAAGGACAAATCGCTTGCTCTACGTTGCTATAACAAGTCAGAAGAGTTAACCGATAGCGAGAAAGAGTATATTCCAAATGTGTCAGGCAAATTGCCGATGTATCGTTTGGAGGTCTCACTTGCTAATCATAAAAACGTAGCAAAGTCGCTTAGTCAGTTAGGGGTATTTGATGCCGATGAGGTCTATTCCAAGTTGCAGAATGAAGAGTTTCTGTTTTCCTTGTTCCTTACTACCTTGGATAGGTTGATTAGAGTAGGTAAAGGTCGTAAAGGTTACAATCTCTTAGAATGCCTTTTGCAATAGGTCGTTAGAAGGTTTGAAATGTGCATTGTGGGGCTGCTTGTTAGTAGTCTCGTAATGCACGTTTTAGTTTTCTGCGTTGCATCGCTTCGCTAATATGCTTCTTATGTTTATCGCTGAGTTTACGCCCGCTGAGTGCTTGACTTATGCGTTTGTTAGTTGTCGCTGAATGCTTGCGTCCTCTGAGTGTATTGGCTATTTTGTGTTTCGTTATATCGTCCATATTCATAGTATTGCTTATACATAAATAGCGAGTAGGTAGGTTTCGCAAAAATTTCATGGAAAATTTTTCTGTGATACAGACAAAGCCGTTGATGCTTAGAGCAGATTGGATAATTGAGTAATAGGAATAAGCGCTTATGAATGTTGAACCTCAGCACCTTACTAAGATACTGAGGCTATATAAGCGTGTTAATGAAAGACTGCGGGATTGGGTACTATTTCCTACCGTATGTTTCGGGGTCAGGAATGTAATGCCTCAACTCCCATAACTTTGCTAAATCTTCAAGAAACGGGTTCGAGAATATCCCGTTTAGGGGTACAATAGAGAAACGGAAGCACAGTCATCTGTACATAAGGTGACGATGCTTCCGTTTCACTTTTTTATTTATATGCCCTATAGATTGTAAGCATCCCAAATTAGACTTATTTTAGATTGACAATGTTGAGGCGCACGAAACGGATACTTGTGTGGGAGGTAAATCAATGAATCATATTCTAATGATATAAGAACGCCCTGCTCTAATTATAACAGAATTACGTATTTCCATATTGCAGAGCTGTTCAAGATTGCATCACGGTATCTTGTCGAATTCATATATTGACGACAAATATAGATAAAATGTAAATGCCACACCTCTATATATAATCCACTTTTTTCTTTTGTTTGATATTAACTTATCCTTTTGATTATCAAGTGACTATATTGATATTGAGGGTTGTTTGTGTCCACTTATTTGGTAACTGCCAACGGAATTGATACAAATTCACCTTAAATTTGCAATGAAAATCTATGGATATAAAAAATTGGTACAAATAATCTATGCTCAGGAGGGATATATCAAGTCGATGGGGCTGTCGGTTGGGCAACAATAATAATATCTCTTAATATAATTAAATTTCTTAGTGTTGAAAGGGGCGGCGCACCCAGTCATATATATATTACGGGGATTAGCCCCATTCTCGTATATCACTCAATTGAGACTCTAACATACACGAAAACGAGTTCTCGAGTGCAAATAAACAGCAGTTTAGCGAAACTACTAAATTAATCAAGGAGGACAATCCGGATGGCTTTAGCTTTCCGCATGAATTAGTACAACTCTAACAATAATAATAACTAAAACCAAAAGTATGAAAAGAACAAGGTATCTAATGTTTTTGCTGGCATTGTTTATTTCAATTCACGCAATGGCTCAAAAACAGCTTTTCACGGGTGTCGTTAAGGATGTCCTGGGCGAACCAGTCATTGGTGCGTCTGTAGTGGAAAAAGGATCGTCGAATGGTTCGGTAACCGATCTTGACGGTAAGTTTAGTGTTTCAACTATTCCCGGTACAACTCTTGTGGTGTCCTATGTAGGATATAAGTCACAAGAGGTGAAGGCCAAGGAGAACATGGATGTCACTCTTCAGGAGGATGGACAAATGCTAGACAATGTGGTTGTCATCGGTTATGGTGTGCAGAAGAAGTCTGTAGTTACAGCCTCTATCGCCAAGGTTAGTTCCGAGGACCTCGAAGGAAAGACCCGCCTTCGTGCCGACGATGCGCTGAAGGGTATGGCTGCCGGTGTGAACGTTACATCCGCTTCCGGTCAGCCTGGTTCTAAGTCAATGATCCGCGTGCGTGGTATCGGTACTATCAACAATTCCGAACCGCTTTACATCATCGACGGAATGCCTACCGACCAGGATGGTATGGAATCTGTTAACCCTGCCGACATCGAGTCGATTGAGGTGTTGAAGGATGCCGCCTCTGGTGCCATCTATGGTGCGAGAGCTGCCAATGGTGTTATCCTCGTTACTACCAAGAAAGGAAAGGTTGGCAAGGCTTCTATCAACTACAACTTCTCTTACGGATGGCAGAGCGCATGGAAGAAGCGTGATGTTACCGGTGCTACCGACTATGCTGTGCTGATGAACGAGAAATACATCAACGGCAAGCAGACCTTGCCTGCTGATATGGCAAATCTTGCCGACCCATACAACATCATCGATGTCAACGGCAATAAGGTTACAGGTTTCGGTACTGACTGGCAGGAGGCTCTCTTCAACGACAACGCGCCTATCATGCAGCATGACGTGTCGGTGAGTGGTGCCTCGGAGAAGGTGAACTACTATTTCTCAGCAGGCTATTTCTCTCAGGAGGGTATAGTAGGAGGTAACTTCGGGCAGTCAAACTACGACCGTCTCACTCTTCGTGCAAACAACTCATTCACATTGCTCGACGCAAGTAAGGAGCGCACGTTCCTCAACAAACTGGAACTGCATACCAATCTCTCTTATATGCGTGTACACAACACAGGAATCGATGCCAACTCTACATGGGGCTCGCCACTTGGTTCGGCTCTTTATCTAGCACCTACACTGCCTATCACATTGACAGGAAAGGTGGGACAGGACATGATTGACCACTATTCATCATTCGACCTATATCGTGATGCCAATGGCAATCCTTATACAATCCCCGGTTATCTCGGTTCATATAACGAGCAGAACAACCCGATTGCACTTATGCAGCGCAATCCTACACGCAACTGGGCACATAAGTTCATGCCGAAGATAGCTATCGACCTCCAAATATGGGACAATCTGAAATATCACTTCACCTGGAGTGCAGAGCAGTCGTTCTGGGGCAATGAGTCGGCAATCACCGAGAAATACTATTTCTCTGGAAACAATAATGCAGACCATACATCAGCCTCTGTATATAAGGGCAATAATACTACATGGCAGGTGGAGAACACCCTTACATACGACAAGACCTTCGGCAAGCACTCTATCGGAGTGGTGCTTGGTCAGTCGGCACTGAAATTCAAAGGCGACGACCTCTCAGGATCTCACTGGAATCTGGTGAACCCCAACAAGCCCTACCTCAACTACACCACTGGCGGCGACTTCGGAACGGAGGTTGATGCCGATGGAAATATCATTGGTGTGAAGAGTTACGTAGGTGTAGGTGGCGGTCCGTATGTAGAGCATCGCCTGTCTTCACTCTTCGGACGATTCAGCTATAACTACGATGAGCGCTACATGGCTCAGTTCACAATCCGTCGCGACGGTTCAAGCCGTTTCGGTTCGAATAATAAATATGGTACGTTCCCATCTGTTTCTCTTGGATGGAACGTGATGAACGAGCAGTTTATGGAGAAGACCAGTTCATGGCTTGCAAATTTCAAGGTGCGCTTCTCTTGGGGTAAGAACGGTAATGACAACATCGGAGATTTCGCTTACACCACACTCTCGACAGTGGGCGGCACAAGCAACTACTATCTCGGCCAGACAGCCTCTATGGTATATGGTTCGAAGGCCAACCGCCTTGCCAATCCCAACCTCAAGTGGGAGGAGAGTGAGCAGACGGACATCGGTCTTGACTTCGGCTTCTTCAACAATGCGCTTACATTCACCGTTGACTACTTCATCAAGAAGACCAACGGAATGATTATCGAGATGCCTATCCCGAGTTATGTAGGTGAGGCTAAGCCTCTTGCCAACGTGGGAGATATGGAGAACTCAGGTTTTGAGTTTGAGCTGGGATATAAGTGGCATGTTGCCGATGCCAACTTCTCCATCAAGGGCAATGCCTCATATCTGCACAACGAACTGAAGAACCTTGGTAATGACACCGGTTTCCTCAACTGGGGTATCAGCCAGTTCAGCGACGGCGGAACACGTGCAGAGAACGGCCAGCCATTCCCTTTCTTCTATGGTTACAAGACTTTAGGAGTATTCCAGAACATGGAACAAGTCAACTCCTATACATGGACAGACCCTGAGACAGGAGCCATACAGCTCATACAGCCCGATGCACAGCCTGGTGACCTTATCTTCCAGGATACAGACAACAACGGAACAATCACATCCGACGACCGTACAAAGATTGGTAAGGGCACTCCCGACTGGTCGTTTGGTGCCACATTCAACGCCGAGTGGAAAGGTTTCGACCTCAGCGTATTCATGCAGGGTGTAAGCGGTGTGGATGTATTCGACGCAACATATCGTCAGGACATCGCTTCGGGTAACTTCCCGACATGGGTGCTTTCACGCTGGACAGGAGAAGGAACATCCAACCGTGTGCCAATCCTCAAGCAGGGCGACAGCAAGAACTGGGTAGTGAGCGACCTCTATATCCAGGATGGCTCATATCTCCGTCTTAAGAATCTTACTCTCGGATATACACTGCCCCGTAATCTGACACAGAAGATTGGCATCAGCCGTCTGCGTGTGTATGCCATGGCAGAGAACCTGTTCACATGGACGAAGTACTGGGGATTTGACCCTGAAATCGGTACAAGCGGAACATCGCTCGGTGTTGACTATGGAGTATATCCACAGGCACGCACATATACCATTGGAATTAACCTGAATTTCTAATCAGGACAGAGGAACAAAATCACATAAAAAAGGACAACGATATGAAAAAGAATATATTCTTGGCAATGGCTACATCAGCCATGATGCTCACAACATCGTGCAGTGACAGTTTCCTTGAGGTGAATAACCCCACGGGAGAGCCGCTTGAGGAATACTATACCACGGAGGAGACTCTCGAAGAGGCACTTATGTCGGCTTATTCTCCTCTCCATTGGCCTGACTGGGACGGTACGGCATACAACGACCTCACAGTGGATGCCGAAATCCTTGGCGATGACTTCTGGGTGGGCGGTTCAAGTATCACCGACAACCAGCACTGGCACAAGCTCTTCAACTTCGAGGGCGACGGCAACAACACCCTTGCCACACTTTGGACAGACTTCTATTCAGGTATTAAGCGTTGCAACGACGTCATCAAGTATTGCTCTTGGGGTGGCGCAACAGAAGAATACCGTAAAAAATGTGAGGCTCAGGCCCGACTCCTTCGCGTGTACTATTATAATATATTGTGGCATTATTATGGCAATGTGCCTTTCTATCTCGAAAACCTGGAGTTGCCATACACAGCACCTCAGATGACAGCCGACGAAATATACAACCAGCTGTTGCCTGAGCTTGAGGATATCATCGCTTCCAACGTGCTGCCAATGAGATGGCCTGCAACAGAGTCGGGTCGTGTTTCTCAGGCTATGGCATATATGCTCTATGCCGAGATGGTTATGTATCAGAAGGATACACAGCGCTATGCCCAGGCACTTAGTTTCATGAAGGAGATTATCAAATCACCGGATTACGAACTCAACCCCGACTATGCAGCTTTGTGGGAGGAGTCAGGCGAATGGTGCCAGGAGTCAATTTTCGAGGTTAACTATGACGACAATGCCGCACAGCGCAACTGGGGTACAGCCATGTTTGCAGGCGGTAGCGTGTTGCCCACCTTGATTTCTCCTAACACTTGGCCCGGCGGTGACGGATGGAATGCCGGTGAGGACGGATGGGGCTTCCTGCCAATGCGAGTGGAGACGATGGAGATGTTCCCCGAGGGTGACGTACGTCGCGACGCAACGGTATGGGATGTTCGTGAATATAGTTATACCGAGCGTTATCAGGACACCCACCTGTGGTTGAAGAAATATCGTCCATATTCTGACAACAACAAGGACTGCCCTACATCTAAGAACCTCAACTATAACAATAACAAGCGCATATACCGTTATGCCGAGACCCTTCTCAATGCTGCCGAACTGATTGTGCTCACCGGTGGCAACTCTGCCGACGGACTGAACTATCTCAACCAGGTGCGCACACGTGCCGGACTGAAGGGATATACAGAGTGCAACATCGACAATATTCTCAATGAGCGCCATCTGGAATTCTGCGGCGAGGGCAAGCGCTATTTCGACCTCGTGCGCACTGGCTATGCCGCCACAACCCTCGTGCCCGACAAGTATGGTTATCGCACCAACTCCTGGACAGAGAGCAAAAAGCATATTCCATTGGCACAGTCGGAGCTTGATGCCGACCCGACATTGAAGCAGAACAACTATTAATCCTTATTTAAATACATTTATTATGAACAAGATTTTTAAATATATAGGTAGTGTACTTGCTTGCGTACTTGCTGTCACAGCTTGTTCGCCGGAGGAGTTTACAGGTGCCGACCAGAACGGACTGCCCACTATGGATGGAAGACAAGTGAGCGTGACCACCGACCAAGAGACCAATACCGCAGTATTTACGGTAAGTGGCGATTTCAAGGGTTGTTACCCTGTATGGTATCTCGACGGCAAGATCTATTCTTTCCTTGCCACGGGTAGCTATAGCAGTATGGAACAGGGTACACATGAGTTGGAGGTGAAGGTGATGAACCGCAATGGTATATCTCAGGCATCTGCCAAGGGCTCGTTTACATTCAACGAGACAAAGGTTGATTTCACTCCTTATTTCAGCAAGTTGTGCAACAAGGAATGGCGTATCGACTATACTGAGGTTGGACACATGGGTTGCGGTCCTTCGGGCACCGACGGTTCAGAATGGTGGAAGGCTGCAGTGAATGACAAGGCTGACTGGGGCGTGTATGACGACCGCATATCTTTTGCTCATTCAGACAGTGACCCCGCAACAAGCGGCACGTATAGCTATAATCCTGGTGAGGGCGGCACAGTGTACGTTAATACCGGCAGCTCTGTGTTTGCAGAATTCAATACCAATGACGGTAACGACTTCATGGCGACGGTGGCTCCTCAGACATCATCATACACACTCGTTCCCGGAACATTCAATGACGAAGCATGCCTCTATATCCAGTTTGCTCCGCAGACACTTCTGCCATATATCGCCAATGATGCTACATACAACAATCCGTATTATCGCATTGAGGCTCTCACCAATACCCGTATGGTTCTCGTATGTGATGAAGGCTCAATAGCATGGCGTCTCGTCTTCACGAGCCGTGATGACACAGGCTTGCCAGAGCCGGGCGACGAAGCGGGAGCAACAATGGACTGGAACTATGATGCAGCTTCCAACCTGTGGAAGGGTGTTGACACCGGTGACAACTTTGACAAGGTATCCCCATGGTTTGCAAATAATGACTGGGCACAGATTGCTGATCCGGAGTGGAAGCATGAAGGCGATACATGGCAGATTACCATGCCAGAAGGCATCGGCTCATCACAGTGGCAGGGTCAGTTCCCGATACACACCACACTCTCCGCCTCAATGAACAAGCGCTATAACTTCTATTGTGTAGTTGAATCAGACAACGACATGCCGGGCCTTACCATCAAGCTGACAGAGACGGGCGATGACAATAACTTCTTCTTCGCCGACCGTCATGAGGTTACTGCTGACAAGGCATTCGTATATAAGGCTGAGAATGTGTCGCTGCCGTTGAAGGATGCCGCTGCACTATCGCTCTTCCTCGACTTTGGTGGTACTCCAGCTGGAACGGTTGTTAAGGTGAGCAAGATTTACTTCGAGGAGGCTCTATCTTACGACGATGAACGCAACCTGTGGAAGTCGGTTGACAGTGGTGAGTCATTTATTGAAGTGGCCCCATGGTTTTCAAACGACGGCTGGGGTCAGATTGACAATCCGAAATGGAGTCACGAAGGCAATGTATGGGAGCTTGACATACCGGCAGAGATCGGTACACAGCAGTGGCAGGGGCAGTTCCCGATAAAGACCAGCCTTAGTGCCTCAATGGCTGACAGCTATACCTTCAGCTGCACAGTTGAAGGTGATAATGACATGCCTGGAGTGACAATAAAGCTGACCGATGGTGCCGACGACAATAACTTCTTTGTAGCCGACCGACATCAAATAATAGCCGACAAGCCTTTCACATACAAGGTGACTGGCGTGAAGTTGCCAGTGGGTGATGCTGCAAAGCTCTCACTCTTCTTCGACTTTGGCGGTACTCCTGGTGGCACGCATGTTAAGATAAGCGATATCATTCTTATAAAGGAATAACGTTTATGACAAGAAAGTATTATATACTTCTAATACTGCTTACTTTTTCTTGCCTCACGGCGTGTGGGGGAGATGACAATGGGAATGACAGCCCTGGCGTGAGCCAGGCTGTCATTAGCCTAAGCAAGTCGTCTCTGGAGTTCACAGGTGAGGCAGGTGAGCAGAGTGTCACTCTTACTGCCAATCATGAATGGGCTGCAGTGACAAGTGACTCCTGGATAACGATAAGTCCCGAGAATTCAACCCTGCAGAATGCCACATTGACTGTCAAGGTGCAGAAGAACGGCAATTATGACAGTCGTGAGGGCATGGTGACAATTATGGCTGGCACTGCGCGTGAATATATAAAGGTGACGCAGGCTGGTGGTGATGGAATCCCCGATCCGTCGGCTATCACCTGTCCTCTTGATGGATATAAGCTGGTGTGGAACGACGAGTTTGACTCTGGTTCTTATCCCGATGGCGACCTATGGACATATCAGGAGGCAAATCCGGGATGGGTGAACAACGAGTTGCAGACTTATGTCAGGGAAAAGACACCCGCCGGAACACGTGTGGCTGACCTGAAGGATGGAAGATTGCGCATAAAATGCTTCAAGGAGGATGGAAAGGTCTATTCAGCTCGTCTCTATGGTAATGTGCGCACGGGGTGGACATACGGATATATTGAGGCAAAGATAAAGTTGCCGAAGGGCAAGGGCACATGGCCTGCCTTCTGGATGATGCCTGTGAAGTTTACAGCATGGCCCGATGACGGTGAGATAGACATCATGGAAGAGGTGGGTACAAATCCCAACTATGTCTCTTCGAGTCTTCATGCTCTTGGACATTACCATGCCAACAATACCCAGGTGACCAAGGAACGCTATCTTGCCGGAGCGGAGGATGATTTCCATGTATATGCCCTTGAGTGGACATCACAGTATATCCAGACATACGTGGATGGCGAGAAACTGCTCTACTACGAGAATGACGGAAGCGGCAAGCGCAACTGGCCTTACAACGAACCATTCTATGTCATACTCAATCTTGCATGGGGTGGCTCATGGGGCGGAATGAACGGTGTTGACGAGGGTGCCCTGCCGTGTACCATGGAAGTGGAATATGTGAGAGTGTTTCAGAAGAAATAACTAAGAATAAGTAGTAAATATGATAATGAACAAGATTTATATATCTCTTGTATTCACTCTTTTTTGCGCTCAGGCAGTAAAAGCGCAAAGCCTGCCTGTTTATCTCGATGAAGCGAAGGATATCGAGGTGAGGGTTGAGGATGCACTCAGGCGAATGACACTTGACGAGAAAATAAGGGTTATTCATGCACAGAGCAAGTTTTCCTCAGCCGGTGTCCCTCGTTTGGGATTTCCTGATTTCTGGACAGACGACGGACCTCATGGCGTGCGCCCCGATGTGCTATGGGATGAGTGGGAACAAGCCGGTCAGACAAACGACTCGTGTGTGGCTTTCCCTGCCCTGACATGTCTTGCAGCCACATGGAATCCCCAACTCTCCCGGATATACGGAGAGAGTCTGGGTGAGGAAGCCCTCTATCGTGGCAAGAACATGATTCTCGGTCCTGGGGTGAATATCTACAGGACTCCGCTCAATGGGCGCAACTTTGAATATATGGGCGAAGACCCTTATCTCGCCTCACGGATGGTGGTGCCGTATATCCAGGGTATGCAATCAAAGGGTGTTGCCGCCTGTGTGAAGCATTATGCCTTGAATAACGACGAGGAATATCGCCATCAGGTGAATGTCATCGTCAGCGACCGTGCTCTCTATGAGATCTATCTCCCCGCTTTCAAGGCTGCCATAACAGAAGGAAAGGCGTGGGGAATCATGGGCGCATACAACCTCTACAAGAACCAGCACAACTGCCACAACGCCATACTGCTCAACAAGATATTGAAGCACGACTGGCAGTTTGACGGAGTCGTGGTGAGCGATTGGGGTGGAACTCACGACACCGACGAGGCTGTGAAGAATGGACTTGACCTTGAGTTCGGGACATGGACTGACGGCCTGACCATGGGAGCAACGAATGCCTATGACAACTATTATCTTGCCAATGCATACAAGCGACTCATCAAGGAAGGAAAATACACCACGAAGGAACTTGACGACAAGGTGCGCCGTGTGTTGCGACTGTTCTATCGCACTACAATGAATCGTCAGCGTCCACACGGATTCCTTTGTTCGGAAAGCCATTACGCAGCGGCGAGGAAAATTGCTGAGGAAGGTATCGTCCTGCTAAAGAATGAGGGCGGTTCAGTCTTGCCCATAGATATCAATAAGGTGAAGAACATCCTCGTTGTTGGTGAGAATGCCGTGAAGATGATGACAGTGGGTGGCGGTTCTTCTTCTCTGAAGGTGCAGCGTGAGGTGTCGCCGCTCGACGGACTGAGAGCACGACTGAGGGGTATTGCCGAGGTGGATTATGCCCGCGGTTATGTGGGTGATGTCACCGGAGCGTATAATGGAGTGACAACAGGCCAGGACCTGTCAGAATCCAGAAGTGAGGATGAACTGATAGCCGAGGCTGTGGAGAAGGCAAAGAAGGCCGACTATGTGATTGTCTTTGGCGGTCTCAACAAGAGCGACTATCAGGATTGTGAGGGGCACGACCGCAAGGACTATGCCTTACCATACGCACAGGATAAGCTGGTTGAGGCATTGGCTCAAGTGAACAGTCGTTTAGTGTTTGTCAATATCTCCGGCAATGCCGTTGCCATGCCTTGGATAAAGAAGGTGCCGGCTGTCATTCAGGGATGGTTTATTGGTTCGGAGGCTGGCAATGCTCTCGCATCCATTCTTGTGGGAGATGCCAACCCCTCAGGCAGGCTGCCGTTCTCATGGATGCAGAGCCTCGGCCATTATGGAGCGCATGCCCTTGGTGCCTATCCCGGAACATGGCGCAGCGACGAGAAGATTATTGACGAGGAGTATAAGGAAGACATCTTCGTGGGCTATCGCTGGGCTGACCAGCACAAACAAAAGCCTCTTTTCCCCTTCGGACACGGCTTGAGCTACACGACGTTTGAATATGTAGGGAAACCAAGGATGGAGAAGACGGCGGACGGTTCGTCTCTCTTCACTCTTCACACTTCGATAAAGAACACGGGAGCCCGCAAGGGTGCGGAGACAGTGCAGCTGTATATCCGTGACGTAAAGTCATCATTGCCCCGTCCGGTTAAGGAACTGAAAGGATTCCAGAAAGTGACCCTTGCTCCTGGTGAACAGCGTGATATCACGTTCACTATTGACAAGTCAATGCTCAGTTACTATGATGACAGCAAAGGCGAATGGGTGGTGGAACCAGGACGTTTTGAGGCTCTCGTGGGTGCGTCTGCCGGCGATATAAAGTCGAAGGTGGCATTCGAAGTGAGATAAATTTCGTAACAGAAATGACACAAGGTTTGGTTTTCACGATATTTTTCCTTACTTTTGCACTCAACAAACGTATAAGTATGAAGAAATCATTATTATTGATAGTGGCAATATTGGCTGGCGCCTCAGCATTTGGCCAGAAGAAACCGATGAGAGAGTTTGTCGACGATTTGATGTCGAAGATGACTCTTGAGGAGAAAATCGGTCAGCTCAACCTACTGCCTGGTAACGATATTACCACAGGAGCTGTCATGAACAGTCCGTTAGCCAAACTCACTGAAGAGGGTAAGCTTGGAGCCATACTCAATGTCAAGGGACAAGACAAGATAAAGGAACTTCAGCGCATTGCCGTGAAGAAGAGCCGCTTGGGTATTCCACTGCTCGTGGGGCAGGATGTTATCCATGGCTACCAGACGGTATTCCCCATTCCTCTTGCACAGGCTTGTTCGTGGGACATCAAGGCTATCGAGAACGGAGCCCGCATTGCCGCCAAGGAAGCCACAGCACAGGGTATCAACTGGGTGTATAGCCCGATGGTTGACATAGCCATCGACCCTCGTTGGGGGCGTGTGGCAGAGGGAGCAGGCGAAGACCCGTTCCTTGGCTGTCGCATCGGCGAGGCCATGGTGCGGGGATTCCAAGGCAACTATGGCAAGGAGAATGTGATGGCATGCGTAAAGCATTTCGCCCTCTATGGAGCTGCAGAGGCTGGCAGGGACTACAACACGGTTGACATGAGCCGCGTGAGGATGTACAACCAGTATCTCGCTCCTTACAAGGCAGCCGCCGAGGCTGGCGCCGGTTCTTTCATGTCGTCGTTCAATGTCGTTGATGGCATTCCCGCCACTTGCAACAAGTGGTTGCTCACCGACCTTCTGCGCAACGAATGGAAATATGATGGCTTCGTGGTCACCGACTATGGTTCCATCAATGAGGCTGTCGTTCATGGCATAGGAGACCAGTCTGTCACTTCCGAACGTGCGTTGAAAGCCGGGACGGATATGGACATGTGTTCCAATGCCTTTATCTCACAGCTGGAGGGACTGCTGAAGGCTGGTAGGATATCACAGGCGGATATTGACAATGCATGCCGACGCGTGCTCGAAGCCAAATATAAGCTCGGACTTTTCGACGATCCTTATCGCTTCTGCGAACCGAAACGTCTGAAGACCGACATCTATACCGATGAGCACAGAAAGGCCGCAAGAGAAATGGCTGCCAAGACATTCGTGCTGCTAAAGAATGGAGAGACATCGTTCGGCGGCCGCAGGGAAAACCAATTGGCTGCGCCTGTCCTCCCTCTCAGGAAACAAGGGAAGATAGCCCTTATAGGCCCTCTTGCCGACAACCGCTCGAATATGGTGGGATGCTGGTCAACGGGTGATATTCCCGAGCGTTATTCCACTCTTAAGGAGGCTATGGAGCGAGCAGTGGGCGACAAGGCCCAGGTGCTGTTTGCCCAAGGCTGTAACATCTATGCCGACGAGAAGACGCAGGAGGGCGCGACATTTGGCAGGCCAATCGCCCGCGTTGATGATGCCAAGGCAAAGGCTGAGGCATTGAGCATAGCCGGCGAGGCTGATGTTATAGTTTGTGCTATGGGCGAGATGGCGGAGATGAGCGGTGAGAGCTCGTCGCGTGCAGACATTTCCTTGCCATGCGTGCAGAAGGAGCTCCTCAAGGCTCTTGTGGCGACAGGCAAACCATTGGTGCTGCTCAACTTCTCCGGGCGTCCCACCATCATGTCATGGGAGGCTGAGAATGTGCCTGCCATACTCAATGTGTGGTTTGGTGGTTCGGAGACAGGTGATGCCATCTGCGATGTGATATTCGGCGAGAAGTCGCCTTCGGGTCATCTCACCATGACTATGCCAAAGGCTCTCGGACAGATACCTATTTATTATAATCATCTGAACACTGGTCGCCCTGTGCCGGAGGGAGCGAAAGAGTATCGCAAATATCAGAGCAACTATATCGATGTGCGCAACGACCCTCTCTATCCCTTCGGATTCGGACTTAGCTACACCACGTTTGAATATGGCATACCGCGACTGAGCGGCACGACGATGAATGTTGGCGGCAAACTCAGCCTCACTGTCAATGTGAAGAACACCGGCAAGTATGACGCCGACGAGGTGGTTCAGCTTTACATCCGTGATTTGGCAGCATCCATCAGTCGGCCTGTCAAGGAGTTGAAGGGCTTTGAGCGCATCTCCCTGAAGGCAGGCGAAAGCCGTGATGTCACTTTTGATATCGACACAGACATGCTGAAGTTCTATAACAGCGACTTGCAGCTTGTGGCAGAGCCCGGCGACTTCGAGGTGATGGTAGGCGGGAATAGCCGAGATGTACAGAGTTTGAAATTCACATTGCAATAATTCACTATGCGATGTTTGTTAACCCTTTTGATGTCGGTAGTGTCATTGTATGTGTTTGCCGACAATGAAGAGCTTTACCGAAGCCTGGACGAAGCGATCGCCCAGGCTCCGGACTTTGTGAGGAAACGCGAGCAGCGGATTGATGTTATCAAGCAGCGTCTTCTGAAGGTTGCTGATGACGAGAAACGTTATCAGCTGACGTGCAGTCTCTTTAATGAATATATGCCATACAGGAGCGATTCGGCTGCCAATTATATTCATGAAGCCATCCTACTTGCAGAGAAAAGAGGCAATAAGTCTGATTTGTGTCATACGCGTTCCCTGTTGGCTTTCCTGTGCTCGTCAACAGGCCAGTATGTCGAGTCAAAGCGCATCCTTGACTCTACTGACATCTCTGGCGTTGACAGAGAGGCATTAGGACAATACTATAAGTCGCTTGCGCATGTATATGGCGAGATGGCATATTACAGCAACATCCCCAAGCTGAAGAATGAATTCTTCGAAAAACAGGAGGAATATACTGAGAAGATATATGAGATACTCCCTCCCACCCACGATTACTACCTACAGCGGAAGGAGCAGGATTGCTATAAGAGAGGAGATATTGAAGGAGCCCTTCACTACAACGACAAACGTCTGGAGAATGTCCGTCCCGACAGCCATGAGTTTGCCATTGTCGCATTCTATCGCTCCATGGACCTACGCAAGGCGGGAAGGACACAGGAGGCGATGGCATGGCTTGCCAAGTCTGCCATCTGTGACGTCCACAATGCAGTGATGGACCAAGGCTCGTTGTGGGAGCTTGCCAATCTGCTTTCTCAGGAAGGCCAGCTTGAGCGTGCCCGCGTATATATCAATTTTGCATGGGAATGTGCCAATTCTTATAGCACACACATGCGCAGTTGGCAGATTTCACCTATACTGTCGAGCATTGACCGGAAATATCAGAATGAGATAGAGCATACTAACTCTATGCTGACAAGCATGACAATTGCGGTAAGCGTACTCTTGCTCATCCTTGCGGCATTGCTTCTGTATGAGTATCGCCGTCGTCGCCAGTTGAAGGAGGCACATAATGAATTGAGCGAGAAGAATGCTCAGATGAAGAATCTTAATGACGAACTCCTACAGGCCAATCTCGCACTCGACGACACCAACCGCCAACTGAAAGCCCTCATCAGTCAGCTTAACGAGCAGACAAGGGTTAAGGAGGTTTATGTGGGACGCTTCATGAGTCTTTGTTCAGATTATATAGATAAGATTGATGATTTCCGGAAGCGTGTCAACCGAATGGTTAAGGGGCATGAATACGAGGAGCTATACCGGTTGACAAAATCCACCGAAATGAAATCGCAGGAGATAGATGACCTCTGTGCCAATTTCGATTACGCCTTCCTCCATCTGTTCCCCAATTTTGTTGCCGATTTCAATGAGCTTCTTATTCCAGAAGAACGTCTGGAGGTGACGGGAGAATATAAGTTGAACACCACTTTGCGCATCTTTGCACTCATCCGTCTTGGTATCGAGGACAGTTCGAAGATTGCGAAGTTCCTGCACTATTCGGTAAACACGATTTACAACTATAGGGCTCGTGTCAAGAATACCGCTGTCACTCATAGGGATGATTTTGAAGTGAGAGTGAAACAGATAGGAATGTAACACACCTCAATAACCAGAAAGAGAAACCCCACCCCAAGTTCGTCGTGTGTGCCCAGCCTGGAAGGCTTCATATAGCAGGTTTGTCCTGATTTTGTCTTTCTCCCTTCTTCGAGACTTAGCTCATGGACATGCTCTTGTCCATTGATTATCCCATCGCCACAAAGGCTGTCTCATGAACCTGTCGTTACCGGACAGTAATATATGGAGATGGGACAGTCATTCCTCAGCATATAGAGATGAGACAATCATTCCTCAGCATATAGGGATGGGACAGTCATTCCTCAGTATATAGAGATGAGACAGCCATTCCTCCGCGAGGAAAAATTTTCAAAAAGGATGACGGTTTTCCCCCCGATTCTGATACCGCTGTTTATTCCTTTCTGTGAGAGGCTCTGTATGATGCTGCCAGAGGCTCTGAGTGACGCGGCCATCCGATACCAATGGGAGGCTCATTCTGTAGGCCTTGTTGAGCGGCATGCCCATACGGCTGATAACTGCCTTTTAATCACGCTCTTAACACGTGTCCCGGAGCGAGGGCTTCAGGGGGCTCCTTTGCCGACGGCGGGGGAGGATGCCGTATTAGCCCCGCCGCCAAGCAGATAGCCCAGAGCTTGTTATTGTCCACAGCCCCTGAGTGGCGCGACTGTAAGCCCCGTGTAATTCCTCTTTTCTACGCTCTGTCCTCCCCTCATCCCCCACCTCCTTATCTTACCTTCCGCGCACAGAAATACCACATTCCGGGACAGGGGAGAATTAGTCCGATAAAACATAAATTATCGTTTGTTAACCATGCGAGATTACATAGGTCAAGTGTTATTCTTGTATGTAAACAGTGTTCTTAAAGTTTTTTAACTCTTAATATGGGTCAAGTATTTGTTTATTATGTTGAAAAAAGTTAACTTTGCAGTCAATTCATACACATAATAAAAAATTTAAGTTAACCTTATCGTAAATTATTAACAGTTACTCTCTACAAGAGAGCACGGTGATAACAATATCCTTGATTCTGGCTACACCAGCCTGTGTCTCCGTGCGCTCCTGACGGCTCCCCCTACAGGTATATCCCCGCCGGTATGTCCCGGAAGCCATCCACTGTCACCCCCACCACAGTCACTCTATCACAGTCACCCCTCATCACAGTCACCCCTCATCACTGACACCCCACGACAGTCACCCCTATCTGAGAGAATGTATTTCATCCAGCCCCTATGAAAAACTAGCATATCAACAAATATATTAAATAAATCTAACTAAAATCACATCACAACATGAAGGAAGCAAAGCAACTCTTTTGCAAGGCATGCATGTTGGTAATGCTACTCGCGGCGTTCCCGTCAGCCCTCTGGGCACAGTCGGAATGCAGTGGTACCGTTGTCGACCAGAACAACGAGCCTATCATAGGCGCCACGATCGTCGAGAAGGGCAATACCAAGAACGCTGCTATTTCTGACATCGACGGTAACTTCAAGATGAAGGTTGCCGCTGGGAAAAAACTCGTTGTATCTTACGTCGGCATGGTCACTCAGGAAGTGGCAGCAGGCCAGGGACTGCAGGTTAAGCTCATGGACGACGCTGCTGCTGTCGAGGAGGTTGTAGTCATCGGCTATACCTCAAAGGCACGTAAGGACCTCACCGGCTCTGTCGGCTCAGTATCAGGCGCCAAGCTCGCCGCTGTGCCTGTCGCTTCGGCTGCCGAGGCTCTCGCAGGTAAGATTGCCGGTGTGCAGGTGACAACAGTCGACGGTCAGCCAGGTGCTGACATCAATATCCGTATCCGTGGTGGCTCGGCCATCTCTGACTCACAGGACGCGAAGCCTCTCTTCATCGTCGACGGATTCCAGACAGACAACATCAATGATATCCCTCCTACTGACATCCAGAGCATCGATGTCCTCAAGGACGCCTCGCTGACAGCCGTTTACGGTGCGCGTGGTGGTAACGGTGTTGTTGTCGTGACCACCAAGTCGGCACAGGCTGGCAAGATAAAGGTTGACTTCAACGCCTACGGACAGCTCTCATGGCTCGCCGGAAAGCAGGAGATGCTCGACACATACGAGTTCGTGAAATATCAGCTCGACGGATGTATTGCCAACAATAACAAGACATATAACTTCCGTCGTGACTTCGGTAACCCTAACGACCTTGACATCTACAAGACAAAGACCACCCACGACTGGCAGGACGAGCTGATGGGCTCGGCAGCGCTGACACAGATGTACAACGCCACAGTGCAGGGCGGCAACGACAAGCTCCGCTTCTCGACATCGCTCACACAGCACAACCAGAACGGTATCATCGAGGGTTCAGGAGTGCGCCGCACAAACATGAACACCAAGATTAACGCGCAGCTCGCACCTAACCTCCGCCTCCTCATCAACCCACGCTTCACATACCGCCGTGACCTCGGCGCTGGCGCAAGCGGCATAGGCACAAAGGGACTCATCGGCGTGCTGAACTACAGACCTACAAACGGTATCCGTGAGTTCACATCACGCGACGAGGAGTGGGAAGACTTCAACGTCGAGCGCTACTGGAAGCTCGCTTCTCCGGTTGACGACATCAACCAGAACTACAACCTCAAGCACTCTTACAGCTTCACCAACCAGGCCAGCCTCACATGGGAGATTATCCCGGGCCTCACGTTCAAGACAGACCTGGCACAGTTCTGGTCATTCTCAGACAACAACCGCTTCTACGGCTATCTGACAGACACAGCTGCAGGAAACGAGAACATGCCTGTGGCACAGATAACAAACTCACATAACTTCAAGTACACCTGGACAAACACTGTGAACTATGCCCTCACACTGAAGGACGCTCACAACCTCTCGTTCCTCCTCGGACAGGAAATCCAGCACAACCAGACAAAGACAAACTACCAGGCATCACGCTATTTCCCACAGTTCATAGAGCCACGCTCAGCTCTGAACAACATGGGTCTCGGCTCTGCCTATGCCTCAACATCATCGCTGACAACGCCTAACCGCATGGCATCGTTCTTCGGTCAGGCCAACTATAACTTCAAGCACCGCTACCTCCTCTCGGCTACATTCCGTGCCGACGGCTCGACACGCTTCGCACCGGGCAACCAGTGGGGTTACTTCCCTGCCATATCAGGCGCATGGGTAGTGTCTGAGGAGCCTTGGTGGAACAAGGATGTCGTTGACAACCTCAAGATACGCGCTGCATTCGGTCTCTCAGGTAACAACAACATCGGCGACGACCGCTGGCGCTACCAGTACTCCATCAACAGCAGCGGCGGCCCATCATGGGGCGAGAGCACCACAACAAAGGATGGTGACAAGTTTTACGCATCAGATAACCTCTTCCCTAACACAGACATCAAGTGGGAGACAACCATCACACGCAACCTCGCGCTCGATATCTCAATGTTCAAGGGACGCCTCACAGTGACACCTGAGTTCTACTGGAACACCACACGTGACCTCCTCTACCGCTGCCAGATACCTACCACGACAGGCTACTCTTACCAGTGGCAGAACGTCGGTAAGGTCTCTAACAAGGGTATAGAGCTCACAATGAACGGTGACATCCTCCGTGGCAAGGACTATGTCCTCTCTGCTAACCTCACCATGGGATGGAACAAGACAAAGGTAGAGAAAATCAACGGTACAGACGCCTATATCCCAGGCAAGAAATGGGACTCAGAGGACAACTTCCGCCTCGTCGAGGGACAGGAGGTAGGTCTCATCTACGGCTATGTATATGACGGCATCTACGGATTCGACGAGTTCCACCGCGACGGATTCAACTATGCAGCCAACGACGAGGAGTATCTCGCTGCCAACCCTGGCGTGCAGGAGAAGCCTACTGTTGTGGGACTCTTCGGTACAGCCCCAGGCCGCATCAAGCTCAAGGACCTCAATGGCGACGGCAAGATAGACATCAACGACCGTACCGTTGTCGGCAACACCAACCCTAAGCTCCAGGGCGGTTTCGGACTCAACGGACGCTGGAAGAACTTCGACTTCGTGGCAAACTTCACATACATGCTCGACTTCGACGTTATCAACGCTACAGCATACGACCTCTCCTCAGCATGCGGCGCAAGCCAGACAAACCCACGCAACGTCCTCGCCAAGTTCGGCTATGACAACCGCTGGGTATACTACGGAGACATCTACAACACCAACGCTGACGGCACACAGAGCATATATAACCTCAACGAGCCACTCTTGAGCAACTCACAGCACATTGACTACCTCGACGTATACGAGAGCGTCAACGCCGGCAAGACACTCTGGAACCCACAGGACGTCACAGCACGCTACACACTCTCCAACTTCGTTGAGGACGGCTCATTCCTCCGTCTGAATGACCTCACCATAGGCTACACACTGCCTACATCGCTGACAAAGAAGTGGGGCATCTCACGTCTGCGCGTTTACGTGACAGGCTCAAACATATTCTGCATCACAGGCTATTCAGGCTATGACCCGGAGGTTGATATCCAGAACGGACTCACTCCTAACGTCGATTACAACCGTTATCCACGTAGCCACAGCTACCTCCTTGGTCTTAACCTCTCTTTCTAATCAATAGTCATATATATAATTTAGGAGAAACAAACAATGAAAATAAAGCATATCATACTTTGTGGTCTCTCTATGACGGCACTCACAGCCTGCAACGACTATCTCGATGTCGAGGCACCCTCGAAGGTCACTGACGAGTACGTCTTCAGCAACACCGCCGAGGCTGACCGCCTGCTCAATGCCGTCTATGAGTCAACATGCTCAGGCAGCACCTACGGCTATGCCTATCTGACCACATTCAACTTCAACAGCGATGTGGAGTTCGCCACATCATCTGCTGAGACACAGGACGCGAAACACAATGAGTGGAAACTCTTCGACGGAGAGGCCGACGGCAGCAACGTCAAGAGCCTCTGGGACGCCGCCTACGAGACAATAGAGCGCGCCAACAACTTCGTCTGCGCCGCTGAGCAGTCAGAGCTCTACAAGCAGGGCAATGCCGACCTACTGCAGATGGTAGGAGAGGCAAAGTGCATCCGCGCCATGAACTTCCTCGACCTCGTTATCCTCTTCGGCGACGTGCCGTTCACATTCACACGAACATACGAGCAGGAAAACCTCGTCATGCCTATGGGACAGCGCGACGAGATACTCACAGCCCTCATCAACGACCTCAAGGCTGCAGCGCCGAAGATGCGTCTCGCCAAGGAGATAACAGAAGGTGTGGAGCGCTGCTCAAAGGAGTACGCATGGGCTCTCATCTCACGTATAGCCCTCTTCCGCGGAGGATACTCGCTCCGCCCAGGCACATCAGAGACTGAGGTGGGCACAATGCAGCGCCCAAGCGACTATATGGACTACTACCACATAGCACGCACATACGCCGACTCTGTCATCAACGAGTCAGGCCACTCACTCACAAACGACTACTTCCAGGTATTCATCGACGAGTGTAACTACAAGGTCAACTCAGCCGACGACGTTATCTTCGAGATACCATTCACGATGAATGTCAACGGCAACATCGGCTATATCCATGGTCCTAAGTGCGACCTCTCAAGCGCAGGCGACACCGACCACGCATGGGGACGCACAACAGGCTCTGTAGGCCTCAACTCCTTCTACCGCTATACATTCGACCCACAGGACGCACGCCGTGACATGGTAGGCTACTGGTCATACAACTTCGACGGCACACCAGTCATACAGAACAGCTATACCAACTACTGCTTGAAATGGTCAAAGTTCTGGGACCAGAGCGCCTCTATGGGCAATACATCACAGGGCAGCACAGGCATCAACTTCCCATACATGCGCTATGCTGACGTCCTCCTCATGTTCGCTGAGGCAGAGAACGAGATAAACGGCCCTACAGACGCAGCAAAGGCAGCCCTGAAGCAAGTCCGTGAGCGCGCATTCCGCAATGCCGCAAACAAGGCAGAGAAGGTAGACGGTTATGTCGATGCCCTTGGCTCGAAGGACGCTTTCTTCCAGGCCATTGTTGACGAGAGAGCATGGGAGTTCGGCGGAGAGAACATACGCTGGAAAGACCTCGTGCGCTGGAACATCTACAACAAGGTCATTTACAAGCAGTTCTGGAGATACTATGGCGTAGGCTCAGACGATGACAGCTACGACCATGAGGGCCTCTTCTACAAGCTTCCGAAGACAGTCTTCTACAAGGTGCGCAAGCGCTCAGAGTGGAACGAGCTGGTAGCAACAGACGAGGCAGGCAAGTACACTGAGGCAGAATTCCCCGAGGTATTCAGATTCCCTAACACAGACGCCAAGCTCGGTGTCATCGAGTTCTACCACTACGACTCAGACACACTGAAGCTCAACAACCTGTGGGAAGACTGGGGCAACCACACCAAGGAGATGGCAAAAGTGCCTATCACAGGTTCTGACGCCTGGAACACAGCAAATATGTACCAGTGGCTCGACGATAACACAGGTATAGCAAAGGCAAACTGCCGCTGCTCTCTCCGTGGATACATCTACATCGACGAGGGCGGTACAATATATCCATCGTCAATGCCAGAGTACTCAAGCGACGCCGTCCTTGAGAACCTTCCACCAGTACGATACATACTGCCTATACCACGAGATGTCATAAGCCGAAGCTTAGGACAGTATAAGAACTATTACGGCTATTAATAAACATGACGACAATGAAAAAGATATTAGTATTTGCAACAATATTTGCGACGACACTGTCTGTCCTCACATCATGTAAGGATGATGACAGCGTCTTCGGAAGCGATGCTGACCGCCTGTTCATGCCTATGTTCCGCCATACCGTGAACACTGCGTCATCAACAACACTCTACTATTGTGACATCGCATCGCGTGTTGACCCGAACATAGAGACCTATCTCGCACAGAAGGGACTGAAGTCCAGCACACACGTCAACGATATGCGCCTCTTCTGGTACACTGTTGACGGAGCTGTAGGCTATGAGCTGAAGGCGAAGATACAGGGCACATCATGGGAGAAGGAAGAGAACCCACAGCTTCTCGACACCATCCTCGTGGGCCAGGATATAAACACTTTCCTCCATGAGGACCTACAGTACGGCACAGGATACCTCTATGCCATACGCGCTCTTGCCGACCTCGACAACCCTGACGACCCACGCTCGTCAAAGTGGTACGGCTACGGCGACGGCTCACACCAGAGCGACCAGTCACGCGACGACAGCCGTAACCAGGTGGGAGCCCTCACAACAGGTATGCGCTACGACGTGCCTTCTGTCTTCTGGACAGAGAACGTCACAAAGACATCCATGGACGTATGCTTCCTCCCACAGGTGGAGTCAGGATGGGAGACAAAGTACAAGGACTTCATCGAGGCAGGAGCCGAGGTGAAGGACAACGAGTGGGTCTTCGACGAGATTCGCGTCATCCCATCAGCCGACAATATCCAGCTTGCCGAGCATATCCATAAGCTCACACCAGAGGAGAAGGCAGCAGGCCGCATACATGTCGAGGGTCTCGAGTCAAACGCAGCATACATCGTGAGCGGACAGAACAACAACATCGGACGCTACTACGACCGCCAGTACAACTCTACCATGGTACGTATGCAGGGCGACCCAGGCGACCCTATCATCATCAAGGCCAATACTCCTGAGGAGGCAAAGCAGGATACTATCCTCCAGAACAGAGGCCAGCGTGTGGGCAGTACATACGGATGTGCCGACCTCGTGGCTACACGTCTCGACACCATCCTCACGAACTACATGTCTGACAACACAATAGCAGAGGGACAGGTGTTCTATCTTGAGGGCGGACAGACATACTACTGCTCATCAACCGTAGAGCTAACAAAGGGCCTCACACTCGCCACCAACCCTGCTGACCTCGCTGCCGGTAAGGGACGCGCCACAGTGCTCCAGGGTGTCGGCTACAGCAATGAGGCACAGACATCCGCCAACGCTGTCAACTGGGGTCTATGCCGTAACGCACGCTCAGGCACAGAGAACGGTGTGACACTCGCCATACAGCCAATCATCTTCGAGGACATCAACTTCCACCCGATGGCATGGAACACATACTTCGACCAGAAAGGCAAGAACGGCAATCCTAACCTCAAAATCTCTGCCAACTACTTCATGAACATGTACTCGCAGGGTCTGTCGTTCATCCTTACTGAGCTCCGCGTCTCACGCTGTACAATGTCAGGACATGTCCGTGGCTTCATCCGCTTCCAGGGTCCTAACCGCCAGATTATCGAGAAGCTGACAGTTGAGGACTGCGTATTCTACGACGAGGGCGGATATGACACCAACGGCCGTGGATACTCTTGGTTCGCAGGTCCTGGAAACAATGCGAAGTCAAACTTCTACAAGAACTTCACATTCCAGAACAACACCATCATCAACTCCTCACGCCACGCTCTCGTGACAGAGAACAAGAACCTCGGATGGCCAGAGGGAACAAGATGGAACATCAACGTATCGAACAACACATTCGTGAACTTCGCTCCACGTTCAAACAACAAGTCACACGGTCTCATCTTCGAGGTGGCATACATCCCTGCCGGCTCAAAGATTACCTGCAAGAAGAACCTCTTCGTCTTCGCAGGCAATCCTAACGACAAGGGACGTGACTACTACCAGAAGGGTATGAAAATATCAACGAAGGACCTCACATACGACTTTGCTGACAACTACTCTACCGTCGTTCCAGCTTACGCCAAATTCCTCGCATCTAACAACCCGAAGACCACACTCATCGATGGTATGTTCGCACAGACAGCATTCTCCAACACATCAGATGGTGCTGGATACCAGAAGGGTCTGCTGAATGTCGGTGGTTACGGTGAGACACAGATAAAGTTCGGTGACAACTTCAACGAGAACGAGCCTGACGCAGTAGGCTACCAGCTGACAGCAGAGGAGCTCTTCCGCAACCCTGCACCAATCGGAGCAGTCAACGCCAAGGAAGACTTCGAGAAGGACGGCTACCGCCACGCTGACATCAGCGGCTTCTACTATAACAATTCTGACCGTGTGAAGAACCACCCAATCTACACCAAGCAGATTGGTGACCCACGCTGGCGCACAGGCGCATCATGGGACGGCGGATTCAACGTGACAGTGAAGTCAGGCGACAAGGTCTTCACCAAGACAACAGGAGCAAAGCGCAGCCGCTCATCTTTCCGCACCTGGTAATCCCGACAGACACATAGACATAATGTATGATGCAGAGACATCATATATAAATGTCAAACATCAATAGAATATTTATCCCAAAGAAGGGGCAGAGCTTAAAAAACGGCTCTGTCCCTTCTTTGGGTTTTACGCCCACCATCAGCATAGCCGATTGGATGTCCTCTGTTCTTGCTTCCCCCATCATTTTTTCCTTTCTTTCCCTCATATCCATGCCCTTGTTCTTATCTTTCTGTTGTCTGCCTGACAATTAATAAAACCGACATGTAATCCATTTATTCACCGATATCTGTCCCTGTAAGGTTAATAAAGGTTAATGTGGGGTTGGTTATATAGTACCTTTCTGATTTTTTTTCATATATTTGCATAGAGTAAGTATCTTATATAAATACGTGCATTTATTTCTAACCGTAAATCGAAAATAATATTATAACTAAAACACAGACTTATGCGAAGAAACAAGACTAATGCCAGCTTTACCGCTAAGGTTATGCTGGCGGCATGTTCGGCAGCAGTGTTGATGCCGCAGGCTCTGTTTGCGGACAACGTCACAGCGCCTGAATATGTCTATGCAGTTCAGCAACAGGCACAGGTCAAGGGTAATGTCGTCGATGAGTTCGGCGAACCAATGATTGGTGTCACTGTCCGCGTGAAGGGAACACAGGCAGCCACTATCACTGACCTTGACGGCAATTTCACCATCAACGCCAAGCCAGGGCAGCAGATAGAATTGTCTTACGTCGGCTATCTCACACAGACTGTCAAGGCAGAGAATGGATTGAAGATTAACATGAAGCCTGACTCGAAGATGATGGACGAGGTCGTCGTAGTCGGCTATGGTACAGTGAAGAGACGTGATGTCCTCGGCGCAATATCTCAAGTTAAATCAGACGATATCAAGCAGGCACCGACAATGAGTGCGATGGAGGGTCTGCAAGGCAAGATCGCTGGTCTCGATATCACACGTGAGTCAGGTGCTGCCGGCACATCACCTACAATCTTGCTCCGTGGTAACCGCTCTATCGACGGTAACAATTCCCCTCTTTTCGTTATTGACGGTATCTCTGGTGGCGATATTGATAATATCAACCCTAACGACATCGAGTCAATCGAGGTCTTGAAGGATGCTTCTTCTACAGCCATCTATGGTTCTGCCGGTGCAAATGGTGTCATCATAGTGACAACAAAGAAAGGCTCTAAGGGTAAGGTCCAGGTTGACTTCAACGCTTACCTCGGCCTGAACTGTATGCCTGCTTATCCTGAGACATACCAGGGCTCAGAGTGGGTGGATTACCTCAACACCGGATATGAGGCATACTACGGTAAGACAGTGGCCGAGATGAACCCTACCATAACAGACGCTGACGGACTCCTTGACCGTCTCTTCAACGAGTACGGCCTATCATCGGCCGCCATACAGTGCTATAAGGACGGCAAGTTCATAAACTGGAAGGACGAGATTCTCCAGACTGGTGTGCAGCAGAACTACAACATCTCTGTACGCGGTGGTACGGACAAGCTGACATCATACATGAGCGCCGGTTTCCAGAACGAGAAGGGTATGTACCGCAACGATAACTACAAGCAGATAACCTTCCGCACCGGCTCGACTTACGAGGTCAACAAGATGATCTCCATGGGAGTGCAGATGGACCTCTCTTACAGAGACCGTGACAGACGCAACTCCCGTCTCTCGAAGACTCTCAACGAGGTGCCTCTCGGCGAGGTGTACAATGAGGACGGCACACTGAAGAAACACCCTACCGGTCTCAGCACAGACTATGTGAACATCATGGCCGATGACATCGAGTATGCATACCTCAACAACACCAAGTCGACAAGGATAAACATCTCCCCATACATCGAGATAAAGCCGCTGAAGGGGCTCTCGTTCAAGTCACTCTTCAACGCAGGCATATCAACCTCACGCAATGGACAGTGGGAAGGTCTTGACACATACTACAAACTGACAGGCTCAAGCCAGGACATCGGTGTGCGCACAGCCAGCAAGACACACAGCGACTCATGGAGCATACAGTGGCAGAACATCGTCAACTATGCATTCAAGATCAAGGACATACATGACATCTCTGTCATGGGTCTCGTAGAGTACAACCAGGGCACATCAGAGAGCTCATACCTCTCTAACCGCGGCTTCGACTTCGACTCTTACACATGGAACGCCCTTGATGCAGGACAACAGGCTGGTGTAAGCTCAACATACACACAGACACGCCGCCTCTCATACGCCGGACGTATCAACTATAACATCCTCGGCAGATACCTCTTCTCTGCTACAATGCGTTGGGATGGTTCTTCTGTGCTTTACAATAAATGGGACTCCTTCCCCTCAGTGTCAGCCGGATGGCGTATATCTGACGAGGCTTTCATGGAGTCAACACGCGACTGGCTCGACAACCTCAAGCTCCGTGTCGGCTATGGTGTGACAGGCAACTCAAACGTGCCAGCCTACTCATCAAAGACCCTTATCGAGGCAAAGGGCGAGAGCCTCAACCTTGGCGGAGGCTCGCTGACAGAGTATATCCTCAAGGAGAATGTTGCAAACTATGCCCTCAGCTGGGAGAAGTCATACAACTGGAACGTCGGTATTGACTTCGGTTTCTTCAACGGACGCATCGACGGTAGCTTGGAGTGGTACACCACTGACACAAAGGGCGTGCTCTACAAGAGACAGCTCCCTACTGTCTTCGGCCTTTACAACGCGAAGACTCCATACAAGCTCATGTCAAACGTGGCACGTATCAAGAACACCGGTGTCGAGCTTACCCTCAACACACGTAACATCATAAAGAAAAACTTCACATGGTCATCGACAGTCTCTTTCTCAACTAACTCCGAGAAGCTGAAGAACATAGACCTCGGCAATGGAACAAGCGTTGATGAGCTCGTATCGCTCGGACTCTTCATCGACAATCCAGTGAAGACATACTACGGATACAAGAAAATCGGTATATGGCAGAATGGCCAGGAAGATCAGGCAGCCTGCTTCGGCCTTCAGCCAGGACAGGTGCATATAGACGCTCCAGGCCTCATATGGGATCCAGGCTATACATACGAGGGTTATACAAGCGACCGCGTGACAAACGAGAAGACCGCTGTGACACGCCATGGCGCATATTACACGGTTGATGCTGACGGAAACAAGACATACTACCGTCAGGGAACAATCGTCGTAGGTGATGACGGCAGCACCACTATAGAAGGTGAGAACCTCTACTCTGTCGGCGCGAAGGACAAGCAGATACTTGGTCACAAGCAGCCTAAGTTCACCATCGGCTTCAACAACAACTTCACATTCCATAATTTCGACCTCGCCATCCAGACTGTCATGAGATGGGGACAGATGGTCAATGGCGACCTCCTCGGTTACGCTAACGGGAAGAACCAGCCGACAAGCTTCGACTATTGGACACCAACAAACGCCACAAACGCATTCCCTCTCGCAAAGCTCGGCGTGTCTAACGAGGCAAAGGAGGCTATGCTCTATGTCGATGGCTCGTTTGTCAAGATCAAGAACATCACATTAGGCTACAATCTGCCCAAAAACGTTCTCAAGAAGCTTAACATGAGCAAGCTGCGCGTCTACGCAACAATCAACAACCCGTTCATCTTCGTGAAAGATGGCATGCTCAAGGGACTTGACCCAGAGAACACATCATCTGACTTCCCTCTGTTCAAGACCATCGTCTTCGGTGTTAACTGTTCTTTCTAACAAATCATCAAAACCAATAGCAATATGAAATTTCTAAGATATATAGGTGTGGCATTGGCTATAGGCACAATGACAGCTTGTAGCATTGACGAGGTTTACAAGACACAGCTTGACCAGGAGGTGGTGTATAACACCTCCGAGGGATACAAGGGCCTCATCAACGCTTGTTACGAGAATATCTATTACCTTTATGGTAAGGAGGACGGCATACCAATGATGGAGATGGGCGACCTCTGGACAAACGGAAGCTCGACAAGTGGTGCATGGAAAGAGTGTGTCAACAACTACGAGTGGAACACAGAGACAGGTGTCAACAAGGTAGTGTGGAATGCCCTCTACTCTACCATAGCATACTGTAACACAGCGATATACTATAAGGACAAATGCCAGAACTATGACTCGCTCGGCATCGACTCAAAGGTAGCAGAGGCGTATTTCCTCCGTGCTTTCGCTTACTTCCATGTCGTGGAACAATGGGGTGGCGTGACCCTGACCACTACCTCTATGGCCGAGGAGGGCGCACGCGAGTATGCCTATCGCAACACAGAGGAGGAGTTCTATGACCAGATAATCTCTGACCTCATGTTCGCCTATAACAATCTCCCCGTTTCGCAGGGAGAGGAGCGTGGCAGAGCGACAAAGTATGCCGCAGCAGCTATGCTGACAAAGGCGTGGATGCAGCGCACACGTCTCGAGCGAGACCTCGCCGAGAACCCTGACGGAAAGTCAAAGTGGTTCAGCAAGGTGACCGACCAGCCTTCTGTCAAGTATTCTGCCAAAGAGTGTGCCGACTCAGCATTCAAGTATGCAGAGCTTGTCATCAACAATAGCCCTTATAAGCTCTATGTCTCTGACGACATATCGTCAGGCTCGACAAAGGAGTGGGATGGAGAGAACAACAAGTCTAATCAGGAGTTCATCTTCATGGAGGCCATCGACCACGCCAACGGCTACAACCCTGAGGGATGGAACCGCGGACGTACACGCCAGTACTACATGATGAACCTCAGCTCACAGGCACAGGAATTCGGTATCAGTGCCACAGGCATCCGCTACGGCCGCTCTAACACGACACGTGTCCGCCCGACACTGTGGCTCCTTAACGACTGTTTTGACCCTAAGCCGGCTGAGGGCGATGTAGTAAACACTATCTATACAGACAACAAGACACGTGAGACAACACCTGACACACGTTTCGGTGACTCGTTCTATTACAAATATTACATCGCAGCGTCAAACTATGTGGTGCCGATGGATCTCCTCGAGCGTTGTGGAAAAGATGTAAACTACCTCAAGCAGGCACCGTCCAGATACACCATCACAGGCAATATCGCCACAGGCGAGCAGCTGAAGGCCAACTATCCGGGCATGAACTATTATGCTGACAACGGCTCAAATGTGAGCGCACAGGTCTTCGAGCTTGAGAACAAGCCTGCAGCACTCGGATGCTACACTCCTAACTTCCCTGTCGATTCAACATGGTGTGCACAGAAGAAGTATCTTGTGGCAGGACTACCATCGCTCGACGGTTCTGTCAACACAGGCATATTCACATACATGACAGAGAATGGCTCCGTAGTCGGCAACTCATACTACCGTTCTCTCGCCCCTTCGCTCAAGAAGCTCTCTCCGCTGAAATACTGCCAGAGCAACCAGCAGTCAATGAACGACTTCCCTATCATCCGCCTTACTGACATCTACCTCCTCGCTGCCGAGGCGACAGTCATCTCAGGCAAGAACCAGTCAAAGGGACTTGAGTATCTGAACGCTGTACGCAAGCATGCCGCTCTCGCAAAGAATGCCAGCAAGATGGTCGTAGGCCAGGAAGCCATGACGATAGACTATCTCGCAAAGGAGCGTGCGCGCGAGCTTTGCGGTGAGAACTGGCGCTGGTATGACCTCAAGCGCATGGGACTCCTCACAGCAGAGTATCTCAACGGTGAGCGCAAGAACATCTACGGACAGCCATACCAGACAAAATGGCGTGTGCGTCCTATACCACAGCAGGTGCTTGATCAGATTGCCAACCCTGATGAGTACGGCACAAATGGATATTAAAATTCTGATTGTTGATATATAACTGTTTCTTGGGCCGCATAGGGACTGTACCTGTGTGGCCCAAGCTGCCAATAAACCTTATGGCATCATGAACAAGATTCTCAAAGTCTTCGCGCTACTCATGCTTGTAGCGCCCCAGTTCCACGCCCAGCAGCGCCATACACCATTCAACGGACAGCTGCTCGATATCTCCGGCTCTCCGATAAAGAACGCCCGTGTGTATGTCAGCTCTTCACGCGCCTACTGCCCCACGGACAAGGACGGTAAGTTCGGGCTTACCGATGTGCAGCCATCTGACACACTGCGCATACTGCTGAAGAAACGTCTCTACAATGTGCCTGTCGACGGCCGCCACAGCCTTGTCATACGTCTTGGTGACGAGAAGAATATACTGGCTGAGCAGGACCAGCAGCTCATAGACATAGGCTATGGACATATCCGCCGCCGTGAGCGCACCAATGCCGCAGAGGCATATGTCTCAGGAAAGGAACTGCAGGACATTGGTGCTAACAGCGTGCTTGAGGGGCTTATGGGACGTGTCCCCGGACTTGTCATTGAGTATGTTGACGGACAGCCACACGCCACCATGCGCGGGACGAAGTCCCTCACAGGCCCGTCAGAGCCGTTGTACATCGTCGACGGTGTCACCATGCCATCCATAGACAACGTCAATGTCTTCGATATCGACTATATCGAGGTGATGAAAGATGCCAGCATCTATGGCTCACAGGGCGCCAATGGAGCTATCTTGATATTCCGCAAGAAGTGACTACGCTATAGGTCGGACATATCCCTAAGGTGTAAAATACTTCATAATAGGTAGAACATTGGGTAATTACGCTAAACTGTAACATTTTTTTAGTGTTTTGTTTGCACGTAATCAAAAAATGCATTATCTTTGCAAACGTACTATCTTAGCAGACAATCCACATAACCATAGCATTAAAAATTATTATTAACAATAAAAAGCATCATCTATGAAAAAAATCTTTACTCTTGCATGTGCAGCCCTTTGTGCGCTTTCAGCATCAGCACAGGATGTGACCAAGAAAGCCATTAACCTCGACAAGACACGCGTCATGTATATGACAAACGATACAGTTACCGTACAGAAGACCCTCGGCGAGGATCCTGATACAGGCGAGGAAATTGAGATTGAGGCTCCGAAGTACTGGCGTGGAGGCGATATGGTCAACGCATTCAATATGTGTGGCATGCCTCTGACAGGCACATCGACCACTGAGCTTCAGACCAAAATCACGACCCGTAAGAACTACAAGGACGAGAAGACAGGTTTCGAGATGCCAGCCGGCTCATACCGTGGTGTCTTTGTTGATGGCACTATCGGCTTTCAGGGAGCCGTTGGTACAAATGACATCGTAGGCTATTCCAATATCAAGTCTGTCGTGATGTATTTTGTCCCTATACCTACAACATTCGATAATATCACTCCTGGCAAACCAGCATTGTGGGTTCAAGATTATCCGACAGGCCGTGTTCAGGCAAGATATGTTGATGACAAGGGTAACGCTGTTTCTATCCAGGGATACAGAGAGATACATATCAATATGACCGACGACCCTAACTATGTCAACGAGACTGTAGGTCCTAATACAAATACACACAATGTCCGCGGCACCAAGCTCCTTAACTTCACACGTGCAGAGAATGACTACTTCGATATCACCATTGACCAACCATACAAGGTTGAGGTGAACCTCCAGAACAAACTTGACGGCTCTGCATATGATGGAACATGGGAATCAGACACGAAGCGCAGTGAGTTTGCTAACTTCATCTGTGGAGATGAGACAACAGAGGGAGAGATGTCTTACTATTTCGCAGACCCTACAACGACACGTCCGTTTGCTGACAATCCAGATAACTGGTCGTCATGTGCAACAGGATATGACTGTGTGGACCAGAAATGGGGCAAGAAAGTCAACTGGAGCCCAGAGACAATTGTCAACTTAGAGATTAAGAAGCGTATGTACCTCGTTGGTGTGGCATTAGTTTCTGGAACAGAGGGCGCTCCTTCAATCTTCATGAACGCTGCCGACGACTTCAACGCAGCATGGTCAGAGAGCGCAAAGGCCGCCGGCCACTATGCTGACCCTACAGGAATTGACAGCATCGCCACAGACAAGGCACAGAGCTCAAACGCACAGACATACAACCTTGCAGGCCAGGCAGTAGGTGCTGGCTACAAGGGCATCGTCGTTAAGGGCAACAAGAAGTTCATCCAGAGATAATCTGGCAGACAGATATGCGGGGCAGTATATGTCTCCGCAAACATGACAGGTAAAAGCCGACAGCTGACAGTAGTGATACACTGCCAGTTGCCGGCTTTCATGTTTCGTGTCATTGATAGTCGCTAATGATGTTAAAAATCACGTAATTGTTTGGGACTTTGATAATTTTGTCGTATTTTTGCATACAACATCAAATGTGCATCCCCATTATAATAAAGAATCATCAGCCATGAGAATAAACATCGCGAACCCCATATATGATTCCGTCTTCAAATATCTTGTTGAGGACGAGCGGATAGCGCGCACCCTTATCTCCGCGCTCTTGAAGCGTGAGGTGGTGCGTGTGAAGGTTCGTCCGCATGAGTATGCCAACACCAACCGTGACAATATCTCGATGTTCCGCATAGACTTCGCCGCGACCGTCGTCGACGAGAGTGGCAAGGAGAAGCTTGTCCTCATAGAGCTGCAGAAGACATGGCTTAACACAGAGACTCTGCGTTTCCGCCAATATCTCGGGGCACAGTATGCCAACAAGGACAATATCGTCAGGACAGACAATCCCAAAGGCTATGCAATACCGATGATAACGGTCTATCTTCTCGGCCACCGTGTAGGTGAGATAGAAGAGCCCGTGCTGTATGTCTCGCATCACTCGTATGACTATGACGGGAATGTTGTCACAGTGGGCATGCCTGACCCCTTCGTTGAGAGTCTTGTCCATGACAGCATCATCGTCCAGATACCTTTATTGCGTGGGCAGGTGAACAACAGGCTGGAGAAGGTGCTCAGCGTGTTCGACCAGACGCGCCGTGACGAGTATGACAGCCAGGTGCTGGATATAGAAGAGTCAGAATACGAGGATGACGCCGACATGATGTATATCCTCCGCCGTCTCACGGCTGCCGCTGCCAGTGCCCGCATGCGTCTTGATATGGATGTCGAGGATGAGTATTACTCAGCCATTGAGGACCGTGACACAGCCCTTATGGAGCGTGAGCGGGCTCTTCAGGAGCGTGAGCTTGCTATCAAGGAGAGAGACAAGCAACTTCAGCAGAAGTCCCAGGAGATACTCCAGAAGGACAGCCAGCTTCAGCAAAAGTCTCAGGAGATACTCCAGAAGGACAGCCAGTTGGAGCAGAAGTATCAGGAGATACTCCAGAAGGACAACCAGCTTCAGCAGAAAGATGAGCAGCTTGAGGAGAAGAACTCGCAGCTTCAGCAGAAGGATGAGCAGCTTGAGGAGAAGAATTCACAGCTTCAGCAGAAGTCCCAGGAAATACTCCAGAAGGATGCGGCCCTATATGCCTCAGCACGTGCGATGAAGGAGCAGGGGATGCCAGTCACTCTTATTTCTTCGATAACCATGCTTCCTGTTGAGGAGATTGAGCGGCTGTGAAGTCTCTGCAATGGTCATTGGATGAATGGTTTATGAAGTAAATTCCCGCATGCCTTTACGTGCATACTCTTGGTATATTTATTTTACTTTATTATTAGATATTCAAAATAGTATTACTGTCCGGTAAGCAGTCTTAACACACCTTGATGGGTTTTCTACGTTTCAAGAGGGGGTTAAAGACAGTTTGCCGGACAGCATTTTTCCCAAATCCAATAACCGATTTGGACTCAATTCTTTTCTTTAGTCCCCAGCTTTCATATTGCAACTCCTAAGGCGGCCTGTGCTTACAGTTTTATTGTTCTATCCTCAATTATCCAGTTTGTGCTGGATGGGGCTGTGAGAGGTGCTTCTTGAGTCTGCCATACAGTGCTCATGACAGGCTCATTGGCTCTGGTTACGGATAATAATCTCGAAGCCACTGCGCATAATGAAATCGGACCATGAATGCTTGTGGCATTTGTGGCCCGATGGATGGTCTTGGGGGAGTATGCTCAGGGATGGTGGCTAATACTCGTAAAGTGTGACGCGGAGAATCTTATAGTCGTCGACTGAGATGCGCGCGTGGCGTCCCTGATGGCTCTGGTCGCCATTATGGCGGCGTATATATCTTAGCGAGCCATCGTCATTTACGCTTACCTCGTCGACAGCGCCGATGCCCTTCCGCTTTCCTGTGAATCGTCTCGTGGCGGCTGTGTCGGCGCCGTTGCCCTTGTCTGCGAATCCGTCCTCGCCGAGCACAGCGCGCTTGTCCTGCTCTTTCTCAGTCTTTGTCTTGAAGTCGACGACGACTCCGCTTCCGGCAATGACATATTCATTCTTCGCCGTGCGTATGATTATCGCGCCGCCCTCGCGCCATGGAGAGCCGTCTTTGGAGCGGGGGTCCCATGGCAGGGTGAGGTAGTGCCGGCAGGTCAGTATTGTCTGCCCGTCGTCGATGACTGTCTCGCGGTCCTCGGCATCGAGGAGCACTCCGTGCACTCTCCCTGTCGCGCGGTGTGTCATGAGGAGTGGTCCCAGCTCGTCAATGATGCTGTAAGCCTGTCTCACCTCCCTTTGCTCGCCGGCCGACGACTGGTCGATGGCGAACGGTGAGAATCCCACAGCCTCGTGCTCGCCCATGGTGTAGAGCGCTCTCACACCGCTGTTCGGGCAGCAGCGTGACTCGGGTATGAAGAGCGGGTTGTCTGGCAGGGCATATCGCTCTGCCCACTGCTTGAAGCCTGTGTCGTAGATGTCTGGTGCGAGGAGGTCGATATGTGGTGCCGCGGCGTGCCATATATCCTTCAGATGGGCGAGTGGGCCGGCCGATGGATATTCTCCCGGGCGGCGTCCGCGGCTGTTCATGGCGGCGTTGACGAACATCGGGATGTCGAGCACCGTCTTCGCCTCGGCAGCGAGACGCTCCACATAGGCCGCATACCAGTAGGCCATGAACTGCTCATCGCCGTAGGCGTCATGTGTGAGGACCTCGCCCCATGTTGAGCCGCTCTTAGCCTTGACGGCCTTCAGAATGGCGTTGGGGACGACGCCTGAGTAGGCTTTCTCCGCCTGTGGCGAGTGGTCACGCGCGTCCTCCAGCATTCCTATCTCGTTCTCCACCTGTATCATGATGACTGTATGGTCTTCGTTGTCTATGCTGGCTATATGTCCTACGAGGGCCATGAAGGCGCGGCGGTCGGCCTGGAAGACATTCTCTGAGAAGGCGCTGGCTATCTCGAGTGGCTTGCCGCTGCGTGTCATAGCGCGCGGGAAACGCTTCGTGTCGCTCTTGAACCACAGCGGGGCGTAGCACGACATGGAGTTCTTCCATGCCCCGAACCATAGGAATATGACTTTCAGTCTGTTCTCCCGGGCGCGCATTATTGTCTCGTCGATGAGCGAGAAGTCATACTGCCGCTCAATGGGTTCGAGGAGGTCCCACTGTGCCGGGACAAGGACAGTGTTCATGCCGATGGCTTTCATGCGTGGCATTACGGCGGCGATGTCCTCACGGCATGTTGCGGCAGAGTTTCTCAGCTCGCCTGCGAGGATGAGCATGGGCTTGCCGTCTATCTCTATATGCGCTCTCGTGCCACGGCTGACAAGGCTCACCTGGGCGTTCATGGCAAATGGAAGGACAGCGAGAAGGGCTGCCAGCAGAAAGGTTCGTCTCATAGCTTGTGTCTGGTTTAGGGTTAACAATAAGTCTGACATTATTATCCCCCACACTGCGGCAGTCTGCCTTCTGGCAGCCCGACGTGATGTGGGGGATGGTGTTATTCTGTTCGTTTCGCGTTGAAATACTCTATACATGTTGCCCGCCATTCCTCTGCGCTGCGTGTCTGCTCGGCGAGTCGCTCGTCCACTTCCTTCCATCTCTGGCTGTCCACGGCATATCTCAGTCCGCTCCATGCTGTGCGGTAGAGATGTGTCATGCGCACTCCCTCGTCATATCTCTTGCAGATATTCTCCCAGAGTGTCATGCCGTTGTTCATCCTGTAATCCCATGGCAGATGGTGGAACCATAGCAGATACTGCTCCGGACAGGTGCTTATGTTCTCGTAGAGCTGTGCGTATGGCTGGCGGTACTGTGCTGTCGCGCCTGAGCCGCTCTTCTGTGTGCGGTCGAATCCTATGCCGTCCTTGCTGGCGTTGTGGTAATAGACGGGGCACCACTCAAGCGGATACTCGGCCTTGAAACCCTGTGGCTCAGGCCCATAGTGGTGGTCGAACATGAAGATATGGTGCAGGCCGAGTGGCATCATATAGTCGACACATGCCTCGCGGCTTGTCATCATGATGTCTGTGACGGCGGTAGTGAAGGTGCTGTCGGCGTCGAATGTCTGCCCTATCCACTCCCTCGCGATATCCTCCGCTGAGAGGTCGGGGTCCCATGCGAGCCGTCCGTAGGCGTACCAGTTGGCCTGTGAGAAATGGTGGCCACACCAGTTCTTGTCGTCACCGATATTCGCCACGCCTGCCACTCCGCGGAGCTTGTCGGGCGATACGAACGAGAAGAACTCCTTCCACATCGGTGCGAGATAGACGAGATGGAGCGACTGGCCGAGATACTCCTGTGTTATCTGCAGCTCAGCCATCTGGGTTGTCTTGCTGATACGGTCGAAGATGGGCGCATAGGGCTCGCGTGGCTGGAAGTCGAGCGGGCCGTTCTTTGACTGTAGGATGACATTGTCGAGGAACAGTCCGTCGCATGGCTCAAACTCGCTTACTGCCTGCTTCACCCTGTCCTCGCCCTTGTGGTTGGCTCCGTAGACGAAGCTCCGCCATATCACCTGCCCTCCATGGGGCTTCAGGGCTCTGGCGAGCATGTTGGCACCCTCGGCGTGCGAGCGGCCATAATCGCCCGGTCCGGGCTGCCCCTCAGAGTTTGCCTTGACGAGGAATCCTCCGAAATCAGGTATCAGGCGGTATATCTCGCGTGCCTTCCTTGTCCACCAGCGGCTTACAGACTTGTCCAGTGGGTCGGCAGTACGTGTGTGGCCGAGCGACATTGGAGTGGCGAAATTGACCGAGAGGTATACCCTCAAGCCGTATGGGCGCAGTATGTCGGCTATTGTCCTCACCTCGCGGAGATACTCTGCCGTGAGCATCTTGGGCGATGCGTTGACGTTGTTGAGCACTGTGGCGTTGATGCCTATCGAGGCGTTGGCACGGGCGTACGCCTCAATCTTCGCCTTGTCGAGGCTGAACCATGTGAATATGCTCTTGCCAGCATATCCGCGCTCTATGCTCCCGTCGAGGTTGTCCCAGTGGTTCAGCATACGCATCTGGAAGCGTGGCTGCCCAGTGACAACCCCCTCGCTGTGCATGCCGAGGGCCTGGCGGCGCAGCATGTCGTAGGCAGCGTACAGGAGTCCGGTGTCGGTGCGGGCTTTGACACGCGTCGTGTCTGTGGCGTAGGAGATGGTGTAGGCGTCATTGCTGCCAGGGAGAGAGGGGGAGGTGGCGAGCGTGACAGGGCCACCGTGCCAGTAGCTCTTAAGCTCGCGCACAGCGATTCCTGATGTTGCGCTCTCCGGTGTGGTGAGCATGACAGCGGCTGTGCCTCCGTCCTTGTAGCGCATCCAGAGGCGCGAGCCGTCCTCAGCGTGTATGCCCGTCGCTATCATGGCGAGGAGCAGGACTATGATATGTCTCATAATGGAAAGGTTGGTAGGGTTAGATGGGGAGATTATTTTTGCTGCTTGCGTGGCGACTCGTCCATGTGGAGGTAGCTCTTCTTGTAGCCTCCCATATCGGCTATGACCTTCTCGAAGACAATGCCGGGGTCGCGTGGGAGAATCTTTATGCTATGTCTGGCGGCACCTCTCTCTATCGGCAGGCGCACGACACTCTCCACGACACGGCGGGCTATAGTGGGGTAGTATATGCTGTAGATATTCTCCGGCTTCTCGTTGAGCATGGAGTTGAAGTTCACGGAGACAGGTGCAGAGCCGTCCAATGATACATCGTAGACGTGTCCGCCCTTGTTCAGGAAGTCGAGTGTTGACTTCACGACGATGCGCACGTCCACCGAGTCGGCCTTGACATCCCCCTCAGCCGTCTCGAAGCGGTATTCTATCCATGCTCCGCCTACAGGCTCTGTGTATGGCATGAGTGCCATTCCGCCCAGTGTGCGGCCCATATACGGCAGCTCGGTCCATGCTGCTGTGGCCGATGGTGTCGCTGCATAATAATGCGGGGCTTCCATGACAGCTACTCCATCCTTGGCAGTGAAGACATTGTTTCCGCCACTGATGGTGGCGACAGTCTTCACCTCAGGCATGCGGTCGCATGGGAAATTGTCGTTCCACGTTGTGTAGCCAATGTGTTTCTGGGTCATCATCCCGTTCCATTTCCCGCCTGCCATCTTCGTGTTATAATAGTCGCAGAGGAGCGAGTCGCGCTTGAAACACTCCCTTACCTTCTCTGCCCAGCAGTTGGCGTCGGGGTTTCCGGCGGCGGCGAGGAGATGGTTCATGGCCTGTGCCTGGTACATACGGCAGAGATTGCCCATAGCCTGGACGGGGAAGAGAATCAGCTGGCGGTATGCGTCGCGCATAGACTCGGGAAGCGTCACGAACTGGTTCAGGGCGTCACGCTCCAGCTCGGTGTATTCGGTGACCACTCTCTGCCACTCTCCCGTCTCGGCGTTATATGTGTCCTTGTCCATCATCTCGGCTGTCACACGGCCGTTGTACTTGCATAGGAGGTTCAGTATGCGTGCCGCCTCCTCAGCCTGTGATTCTCCGAAAGCCTCACGGCAGAAGTCGTGTGTGTGGCCGAGGATATTGTCAATGGTGTAGCGCTTGGGGTTCCATGCCATGTCGAGGAAGAGCGTGATGGGATATTCCATGGGCTTGAGGTCTCCGACATTGAGAATCCAGAGGCTCTCTATGCCATAGTCAGCGGCGAGAGTCAGCTGCTCCCACATGTTCTGTATAGGGGTCACATTGAGCCATTTCGTGTTGCGGGGCGCGCCGACATAGTCTACATGGTAGTACAATCCCCAGCCTCCCTTGTGCTTGCGCTCCTTGGCTGTCGGTACACGGCGGACATTGCCCCAGTTGTCGTCGCACAGCAGCATGATGACATCGTCAGGCACACGCATGCCCTTGTCATAATAGTCGAGCACCTCCTTGTACAGCGCCCATACCTGTGGTGTCTCCTTTGCCGGGCGGCGTGTGACATCCTTTATTATCTTCCGCTGGTCAGCGACAATCTCCATGAGGAGCTTTGTGTCTGCCTCCGCGCTCATCGCCTCGTCGCCATCGCCGCGCATACCGATGGTGACAATGTCGTCAGTGCCTTTCATGCGCTCTATTCCCTCACGGAAGAAGCGCTTTATTGTTTCACGGTTGGTATTGTAGTTCCATGCGCCGTATTCCTTGCGGTGGCGTGCCCACTCCTGGTGGTTGCGGGCCATGGGCTCGTGGTGTGATGTCCCTATGACGACGCCCATCTCGTCCGCGAGACGTCCGTTCTCAGGGTCATCGGCGTAGAACGCCCAGCCCCACATGGCAGGCCACAGCATATTGCCCTTCAGGCGGAGTATAAGTTCGAAGACACGCTTATAGAACTCATGTCCGCCATACTCTGTCCCGAAGGCGTTTTTCACCCACGATGTAAGGCATGGCGCCTCGTCATTGAGGAATATTCCGCGGTATCTGACCACTGGCTCGCCGTCAGTGTACACGCCGGCTCTCATGTATACATTGTCGTGATGCTCTGTCGGGACATCCATCCAGTAATACCATGGCGAGACACCCATCTGCCTTGAAAGCTCGTAGATGCCATATATTGTGCCACGGCGGTCGCTGCCCGCTATGACTATCTTTCCTGCCACAGAGGTTATGACATACTGCTCACGCTTGCCTGAAAGCATCTGGAGCGGCTTGACTCCTTCTCTCGCCATGCGGTCGATGAGGGGAGAATGGCCTATGGTGCCTATGACAATCGTGGCAGACGAGGCATCGTCGGGCGACAGGGTGACATCGGCGCCACAGACGCTCTTTATATCTGAGGCGAGCGACTGCACCGCACGCGACACGCCGCGGCAGTCACCACTGCTGTATGCCACACATGTGCGGCCACCGGCATTCAGGTGGATATCTCCGCCCTCGAACGATATGAACCGCTCCGTTGCTGACAATGACACCACAGAAAGCAGGAGCACGGCCAGCGCGAGGAGGCGTGGCAGACAGTGGGACGCTCTCTGTCCCGTGGCATGATAGAGTGAGGAAAGTGTAATGATAGGATTGGTCATAAATGAGAGAATATTTAGGTCGGTAGGTTATTGAGCCAGGAGCATTCGCCCGCCAGGCACCAGTCAGTTTGAACTTCGCTATGCTGTCGTGACTCGGGTGTGGGGCTTCTGAATCCTGTTGCCCACATGGCAGACGAGCATACAGAGCCTTCTTTCCCCCCGAGGACGTATGATAATGGGAGTAAAGTTTCCACATGCAAATTTCGTAAAAATATTTCTAATATGCAAACAATACCATAAAAGAATGACATAGAGGGTGATTCATGACTTGAATTTGCCGGGAAACTTGTCGTATCAGAGGCTGCCATCCATGCATGAGGTCCATGCCCGCATTTATCCTGATGACAAAAGGAAACGTCATCTGTCACATACTGTTATCTGTATGCTTGTTGATTGTTATCCGTATAGCGATAGGTTGTTATCCGTTTGGGTATAGATTGTTATCCGTATGCTTGTTGGTTGTCATCCGTTTGGGTATAAATTGCCATCTGAAAGGATAGTAGCTGTCATCTGTATGGATGATATCGCAGGTATTGATGATTATAAAGAACGGCGGACAGGAGAGGTATAGAAGCCTTCTCCTGCCCGCCGCTGTCTGTCTATGCGGCCATAACGGCTAAAGCGATTTTATCCATGAGACAATCTTCCCGAGCACCTCGGGCGATATTGTCTCCTCTATCTGGCTGTACTCTGTCATGGCGCCTGTCTTGCAATGCTGGAAGAGATGGTTCAGCCCCTCATACTCCACTGTCTCATGCTTGCTGTTGAGTAGCCCCTTCTTGACGGCCTCAAGATTGCGCTTGCTGTCTACCTGCTTGTCGAGCGAGCCGTTGAGGGCGAGCGTTGGACACACGATTTCTGACAGCAGAGGCTGCACATCGAGCTTGATGAAGTTGCGTATGAACGGTGTCGACATCTGCTTCACCGCACGCTCCACGACAGGGATATACGCCGGGTCGATGTCTTTCTGTGTAAGCATAGTGGCTATATCCTCGCCTGCTGCAACCTTGTCGAAGACCTTTGAAAGTATGTCCACCGACTTCTCTGCTATCTCGTCAGGTATGCCTGCCGAGCGCATCTGGAAACGGTTCTGGCTGAGCATTGTCTCTTTGCCTGATATGACCATGCCTGCAAGAGATATGATGAAGTCGGCCTTGCGCTCACTGGCGAGCATCAGGGCTATTGTCCCTCCCTCGCTGTGGCCCAGAACGCCGACCTTGCTGAATCTGCCCCGCAGATAGCTGAGGCCTGCCGCAGCGTCCTGCTTGAAGTCGGTCGTGGTATAGTCGGTGAAGCGCACAGACGCGTCGTTCAGTCCGCGGTCATCGTATCTCAGCGACGCTATGCCGTTCCTGGCGAGCGCATCGGCAATGACGGCGAATGGCTTATGGCCGAATATCTCCTCATCACGGTTCTGCTGTCCGCTTCCTGTCACCATGAGCACGACGGGTGTTCGCTCCGTGCAAGCCTCCGGCGTGGTCAGTGTGCCATGGAATGTGAAGCCGTCATTGGCGAATGTGACCTCCTCTGTCTTGTAGGGGAAGGGTCCCTGTGGTGTCTGTGGGCGGTTCTGCTTTGGCTGGCCAGGAGTGAGGTTAAGCGGCAGTGAGAGTCCCATTTGCTTGAATGTGCCACGTATGGTATCGCCGTCGAGCGTCCCCTCGTATGATATTCCAGCTTTTGGGACAGAGATATGAATCTTCCCGTCGGGAGATGTTGTCTTCTCCGCCTTTATACCCTTGGCTCCCTGTGAGGGGGAGTCCATGGTGCAGCCGTCGGCATCGAAATGGAATACTAATGGCAGTTCCATGCCTTGGATGTTCAGCTTGCCTGCCCATGCGCCTTCCTGGGCGGTGGCTGTGATGGCAAGAAGAAAGAATAATGCTGTAAGCAGGGTGGCTCTTGTTCTCATGATTGGTAGTGGTTTAATTGCCTGTGAAGAGGCTGAGGTGAATGATTTGGGGTAAGGTCTGTAAGCGTTCATGGCCGCTTGCGTATGATGTTCGGCGTGTTCTGTCTTGCCCAGACTATGGCTGCAGGTTGGGTTCATGGCCGCTTGCGTATTATTGTCAGTCCGTCACGCAGTGGCAGCATGACACGCTCAAGGCGTGTGTCGCATGCCACATGGTCGTTGAACTCACGTATGGCGACAGTCTGCCGGTCGCGGTCATACTCTGCCTCCACCACATGTCCGTCCCACAGTGTGTTGTCAGCGAGGATGAACGCTCCGGGCGTCATGACAGGCAGGAGGGCCTCGATGGTGTCTATGTATGTCCGCTTGTCTCCGTCGATGAATGCCATGTCGAATGTTATGCCATGCTCATGGGCTGTCGCTGGTGCGGCTGTTATGGCGTCTGCTATGCTGAATGTGATGCGGTGGGCCCATGGCGACTGTTCTATCCATGGGCGTGTGAATGGTTCCTGCTCGTCGTTTATCTCGAAGGTGTAGAGATGGCCATGCTGTGTGTCATGTCCCCAGACAGCTTCCAGACCCTCGGCGAGGCAGAGGGCGGAGTAGCCGGAGAATGTCCCCACCTCGACGATATTCTGTGGGCGTGCCATGATGACGAGCATGCGCAGGAGGCGTCCCTGGAGGCATCCGCTCGCCATGCGCCCGTGGAGCATGTGTATGTTTGTGGCCCTCCACAGGCGGTAGAGATATTCGGGCTCGGCGTCGGAGTGGGCCATGACATAATGGTCTATGGCGTGTTCTCCGGAGAGTGTGGTGTGGTTGGGGTCTTGTGTGTGGGAACGTGACATGGATACGTGAGTCAGTATATGATGTGTTCAGCATGCCTGGGGTGGCCGCCAGCCTTGGGGAGAAGCCTGTCATGGGGATAACAGGCTGCCTGCCGGCATGTCATGGCGGGGTGGGGGAGACGGGTGTGGCTACTCCTCGGCGAGGGCTGAGAGGGCGAGGCGGTAGCTGTCGAGTCCGAAACCGCAGATGACACCGCGGCAGGCGGAGGATATGAGGCTCTTGTGGCGGAACTCCTCACGTGTGTGGACATTGCTGATATGCACCTCGATGACAGGGCAGCGCAGAGAGCGGATGCAGTCATGGAGGGCGACAGAGGTATGTGTGTAGGCTCCGGCATTGAGCACTATGCCGTCGTATGAGAAGCCGACCTCCTGCATCTTGTCTATCATGACGCCCTCGATATTGCTCTGGAAATATTCTATCTCCATATCAGGGAAACGCTCGCGGAGCACAGGCAGGTAGCTGTCGAACGACGATGAGCCATATATTCCTGGCTCGCGCACACCGAGGAGATTGAGGTTGGGGCCGTTGAGGATGAGTATCTTCTTCATTGTTGGTCAAAGGATGGGGTGGCTTGTGGGTTTGGTTTATGTTGTCGGGGGGATGGTCTTGGGGTGCTTATGCCGCTGCCGCCGTCGGCCCGGGGGCTGTTGGCAGGGGGCGATACGTGTCGGTATCAGGCGCTCTTCGCCTCGTCACGTCCCGGCAGGACGAGGTTTAGGATGACGGCGAGGAGGAAGACAACGGCGACACAGTTCTGTGCGAACACCGTCTGTATTATCTGTGGGAATATGGCGAACATCTGTGATGCCGACGTGAAGCCAAGGCCTACAGAGAGCGAGAGGCTCACGATGACCATGTTGCGCTGTGAGAATCCACACTTAGCCATCATGCCGAATCCGGCGAAGAGGATGCTGCCGAACATCATTATCGTGCATCCTCCGAGCACTGCCTGGGGTATTGTAGCCAGCACAGCTCCCACGAACGGGAACAGTCCGCCGAGGATAAGGATGACGGCGCCGGTGGCTATGGTGAAGCGGTTGACAACCTTTGTCATGGCTGCGAGGCCGACATTCTGCGAGAAGGATGTTATAGGCGTGCAGCCGAAGACTCCCGCCAGGGTGCTCACGAATCCGTCACAGGCTACCGAGCTGCCCATCTCTTTCTTGTGGACCTGCCGCCCGAGGGCTCCCGAGCATATGGCAGAGGTGTCGCCGATGGTCTCTGTAGCCGAGACGAGATAGACACAGATGATGGCGAGGATGGCGTCAATACGGAACTCAGGGGTGAAGGGGAGGAGTGTCGGAAGGGCTACAGCCTTCACGTCAGACAGTCCGGAGAAGTCGACCATGCCCATGGCGAGGGCGAGGCAATAGCCTGCTACAAGGCCCACGAGGACAGAGAGGGAGCGCAGAATGCCACGTCCTGCCACTTGTGTCACGAGGCACACGAGGAGTGTCACTGTGCCTACAATCCAGTTGTCAGCACTGCCGAAGTCTGCTGCGCCCTGCCCTCCGGCGAAGCTGTTGGCACCGATGGGGAGCAGCGAGAATCCGATTGCTGTGACGACAGTGGCCGCCACGACATGCGGTATGAGCTTTGTCCAGCGGTCAGGGAAGAGGCCGAGGCATCCCTCGACAATGCCTCCGATGATTACAGCTCCCATGAGCGTCCCCATGCCCTGTGTGCTCGCTATGCCCATGGCGAGGGACAGGAACGTGAACGAGATGCCCATGACGATAGGCAGGCGCGAGCCGACACGCCATACTGGATAGAGCTGTATGAGCGTGCCTATGCCGGCGATAATCATACAGTTCTGTATCAGGGCGGCACTGACACCCTTGTCAAGTCCGACAACCCCTGCAAGGATAATTATCGGAGTGATATTGGCGACAAACATCGCAAGGACATGCTGTAGTCCGAAAGGCACGGCGCGGGTCAATGGCACACGGCCGTCAAGCTCATAGATGCTTCCCATTATGATAGTCTGGAATTATTAAGTGGATGATATGGATGATGTTATGATAGCCATTCTGTGGCAAGGGCGTCGTCAGCTGTCCACAAGGCTCGGGGTGAGGGGCGTCAGGAGTGATGGGGTCAGTGTCTGAAGGTTATCTCCTGGCGCTCATAATCCATCGACTCGAGTATGGCGACAGACTCCAGGCGGTATCCCTCTTCTCTCAGAATCCTGCCTCCCTGCTGCTGTCCCTTCTCTATCGCTATGCCTATGCCGACAACCTCGCCCCCAGCCTGGTGGACGATATTGATGAGCGCCTTGGCGGCCTGTCCGTCGGCAAGGAAGTCATCGACTATCAAGACCTTGTCCCCAGCAGAGAGATATGGGCGCGAGACGAAGACATTGTTCATGCGCTTGTGTGTGAAGGAGTATGCCTGCGAGACATACTTGTCGTCAGTGCTGTTAGCTGTCTCGCCCTTCTTGGCGAAGACGACGGGGACATCGTAAAGGTCGCCGAGGAGCGTGGCGATGGCTATGCCGCTGGCCTCTATGGTCAGTATCTTTGTCACCTCGCTGCCACGGAAGCGGCGTTTCAGCTCGTAGGCTATCTGCCGGATGATATCGACATCAATCTGGTGGTTCAGGAAATTGTCCACCTTGAGGATGTTACCCTCTTTGATAACACCGTCCTCAATAATCTTCTCTTCTAGGAAATTCATTATAGTTGGTTTTATAGTATGAGACTTGTCTTTGGGGTTCAAGCTGTCAGTGGTCAGGCTATGCTGAAGCCTATCGTATGCAAGGATAGTGCAAGATGAGAGCAGAGTCAAGCTTGCTTGTCTCTGCCGAGCCGCCGCCTATCGTATGCAAAGATACATCTTTTTTCTGATATTCACCTGTCTATAATGCCAAAATGTGAGAAAAATCATCGTCACTGTGTCACGATGCGAGAATATTTTATTAATTTTGTCTCCCGATATGGCTACGAACACGGATATAGAGAAGCGTTACAGGAGATACCTCAGGCTGGGACGCTCATTCTCAGAGAACACCATCGACGCATACATGCGCGACATACAGAAGCTCGTCACATTCCTGGCGGGCCGCCCACTGACGGCTGTCACCACCGACGACATCCAGGCTTTCCTCGCCGGACTGTTTGATATCGGCATACAGCCACGCTCGCAGGCACGCATCCTCAGCGGCATACGCTCGCTCTTCAGATTCATGATGACCGACGGATATATAGAGCAGGACCCCACAGAGCTTATCCCCTCGCCGAAACTCGGAGAGCATATACCCGAGGTGCTGACACCCGAGGAGGTGGACATGATGGAGAACACGATAGACCTCACCCTGCCCGAGGGACAGCGCAACAAGGCCATCATCGAGATGATGTTCTCAACGGGGCTGCGTGTCTCAGAGCTTGTCACGCTGAAGCTCTCTGACCTCTACATGGACGAGCGCTACATACGCGTCATGGGCAAGGGGGCGAAAGAGAGGCTCGTGCCTGTCTCACAGCGTGCCATCGACGAGCTGAGATACTGGTTCATAGACCGTAACGCGCTGAAGATAAAGCCCGGAGAGCAGGACTATGTCTTCCTGAACCGCCGTGGGGCTCATCTGACACGCACCATGGTCTATATCATGATTCGCGACACGGCCGTGGCGGCAGGAATACAGAAACCTGTCTCCCCACACACCCTGCGCCACTCATTCGCCACAGCGCTCCTTGAGGGTGGGGCAGACCTCAGGGCTATCCAGGCGATGCTCGGACACGAGAAGATTGGTACGACAGAGATATACACCCACCTCGACATGTCGCACATACGCGAGGATATCCTGCGCTGCCACCCCCGCAACGCACGCTACGAGGCGGAGCACAAAGGGGAATGACCATCCTTAGCCTGCACACCGCCGGGAGAAGGGCATGACTTTTTTCTGCGCCCGCCTTGTTTTTGTTCTGCGTCCACCTTATTTTTATTAACTGCCCGCCTTGTCTTATTTCACACTGTCGATGCATAATGCTCCCATCGTCCAATAACGGTGGGATATTTTTATCGCCACATCATCCCACACCACCATGTCAAAGAGAGCAAGCAGAAGGAGAGGGAAAGAGGGTCAGGAATTATCGGATATAGACACAGGTTATACAAGCAGAAGTCTCCGCGGGGCTCAGAAAGAGGGTCAGAAATTATCGGATATAGACACAGGTTATACAAGCAGAGGTCTCCATGGGGCTCAGAAAGAGGGTCAGGAAGATTCAGAGAGAGGGTCAGAAAGAATGGGATACAGACACAGGAAGAGGGGTTGATGAGGATGAGGTGGACGATGGCGACCGTGGGCGATGGATGTTGCAGAATGTAAGCAATATGGATGAGAGCGTCAGAGGCACTTGATGGGCGGCCCACTCAGCATCATTGACGGGGCCATCAGGTATATATTTGTTTCTTGACGATAGGACAAGAAAACAGTAAGCGCATACCCCCGTCTGTGTTTCAATCTGTAAGTCATGGGGCGTAAGGGACGATACGGCTCCACGTAAGCCGCCACCTCCCTCACCGGCAGAAATGCTGACCCGACCCAAGCAGATAGCCGTGAGCCTGCTCATTATCCACAGGAGAGGCGCGACTGATAGAACAAACATCAAGCAGATAGCCGTGAACCTGCTCATTATCCACAGCCCCAGAGGGGCGTGACTGTTAGAAACCCCACCTGAAAACGATGGAACGAAGTAACTGAGTGGTAAGGTGGGGTATAAGAGAGCAAGTATAGTCAAGCCTCGGAGAGGCGACACACGCCGATAGACTCAGTGGTACATCATGGCTTGCGAATGTTAGTGGACGTGTGTCGCCTCTCCGAGGCTTGATATAGAAGATACGTGTTTTTACCCCACCTTGCGTTCAGTCGTCGTCTTCGCCTCCTCCCTCACTTCAGGTGGGGTTTCTAACGGTCGCGCCCCTCTGGGGCTGTGGGCAATAATCAATGACTAACACTCGCGCCCTCTGAGACTGTGGGCAAAAGCATGCTCATGGCTCTCAGTTTGACATCGGGTCTAACAGTCGCGTCTCTTCGAGACTCAGCTATTGGACATGCTCTTAGCCATTGATTATTCTATTGCAACATCGGTTACCCAATAAGCCTATCGTTTCTCACTTTTAAGTTTTACCCGACAGTATAATTTATAATATATAGTCTCTCGGCAGAAGGAGCCCTCCTATCGCTGTGGGCTGTCAGTATGGAGGGGCGTATCATAATGTCCACGTGAGGTATGGATAAAAAATGTGCCGCCAAATACCTCTCTCAGGCGTCTGGCGGCATCTCTTTACATGTATGAGATATTAACTTCGAATAATTTCTTGTTGCTTGTCTGGCTTAAACTAACTAACTAACTTTTACGTTTGCAAAGATAGTGACTTAAATCAAGAATTAGGGGTGGGCTCCTTGCAAAAAGTGGTGGATTATCTTGCAAAATCGGTGAAATGGGCGTTTTTTGCAAGAAAACACCACACACAAAGAGCATTTTTCCGCCTCGCCAGACATTGTAATATTGATTTTTTCTTTGTAGTCTTGGTTTTCTTCCTGTATGCGTGGTGTCGGGCCTCTGCTGATGCTCTCCCCCCTGGTTGATGCTTCCGGTCAGGAATATCATCAAGTGGCCAAATCTCCATGCCATCTTCCTCGTCCTCACACTCCATCTTCAACATTCTCCATGCCATCTTCTTCGTCCTCATACAACATCTTCCCCGTCCTCACACTCCATCTTCAACATTCTCCATTCCATCTTCTTCTTCCTCATATACCATCTTCCCCATTCTCCACACCATCATCCATTGCAGGCCATCCCGTGAGGAGCAGCCTCTTTGTGATGCATGTGTCCGCTGCCTCCCTGTGTGATGGGGATGCAATATCAGCCACGAGGGGACGCATGATGCCGCCAGTCTATACCGCCCACCATGGGCCACTGGCATTGTTGTCAGGACTGCCGTGGCAGAAAAGTCATTGGCCGCCGCGGGACGGTCTCGCCTCAGTGGTGTCGCCGTCGGCCACCAGCTGGTCGTTCGTCATGCGCTGCATGTACGATTGTATGATGCCCTTCAGCCGCCTCACATCAGTCTCCACATTGACCTCCTGCATGATATTCTTCCGCAGGAGAGGGTCCTTGTGGTAGTCGTAGACAGCCTTCAGCTGCTGGCCGTCGTGCTGTATGAGCCACCGTGGTGTCACATACTGGTACAGCCCGTTGTTGTAGTTGACCGCCCAGGAGTCCTCCGCGGCAGTCGAGAGCAGGTCCTTTCCCCATGCCACGAAGGGGCGCCTGTGGCCCAGCCATGCCAGTATTGTGGGCATGATGTCTGTCTGCTGTGCTATGACATGGCTCCTCCCGCGGGGCATCTCGCCTGAGGGGTCGAAGAAGAGCAGAGTGGACGAGAACAGTCCGAGGTCTGTCCCGTAGATATCGTGGTCATAGAGGTTGGTATGGTCGGCCGTGATGACGAAGATTGTATTGCTGTACCACGGCTCTCTGCTGGCTGTCTCGAAGAACCGTCTCAGCGCCATGTCTGTATATCTGACACACTTGTGGATGGGGTTCTCCTTGCGCACTATGCCTTCAGCCTGTGGGTTCGGCGTGTCCTTGTAGACGTCCCTGTACTTCTCGGGCAGGGAGTAGGGGTGATGGCTTGAGGCTGTGAAGACTGTCGTCATGAACGGCTGCCGGAGGCTTCCCATGGCAGCGGCGTAGTATTGCATGAACTCCTCGTCCCATATCGCCCATGTCCCGTCGAAGTCTTTCTCGCCTCCGAACCTCTTGTCCGCGTCATACTCTGTCCTGCCGTAGTACGCCCCGAATCCCGATGCCTTGGCGAATGCCTCAAAGCCCATGCTGCCGTTCGATGCGCCATGGAAGAAAGCTGTCGTGTATCCGTCTGTTGCCAGCGAGCGTGCCATGCCGCCGACACGGTTCATGGCTGCGGGAGTGAGGAAGAACGGCTCTATGAACTGTGGTATGCCAGAGAGTATCGAGGGCATGGCGTCGATGCTCTTGCGGCCGTTGGCCAGGGATATGTCGAAGGTCAGGGAGTGGCGCGACAGCGAGTCGACGAACGGTGTGAAACCCTTGTACCGCCCCCCGTCGAGGTGCTCGTTAAGGGCTCCGACATACTCGCGGCCGAGACTCTCGACAATGATTATGCAGACATTCTTCCGCCTCACACTGTCCTCAGCCAGCGTTTCGGACTCGTGCAGGGGGCTGTATATCCCAGCGAGCTCTTCGTCGGTATAATATCGCGGGTCGTGGAAGACACTCTTGCCCATCGTGCGGAGCATGGAGAAGGGTGTGTTCAATACCAATGCGGCGTCGTGAGGGCGTGAGACATACTGGTTGGCATTGCTCACAGTGATGGGTCTCACGGCACGCCCTATGCCGCCACGCATGCCGAAGATGCAGAGCGGGATGAAGATGATGAGTGTCAGGAGGCGTGTCCCCAGCCTTGCATACTGTGACGCGTGGCGCCTTATGGCAAGGCGGGCGGCGAGGATTGTCATGACCATCACGGCAGCGAAAACAGCGAAGAGATACCAGTGGCTTACCGTCTCGGCCCCGAAGACCTTGTAGATGTTGTCGTCGTGTGAGAACTCTGAGAAGACGGACATCGTCGTGCGGTGGCCCGTGTATTTATAGTAGACACTGTCGGCGAGGTTCATGGCGAGCCCCGCGCCGTTCATGATGGCGAACAGCCACAGTGTTATGCGCTGCCTGCTTGCCGGCAACAGCAACAGCGCCACCACGACCACGATGTTCAGGTACATCACGGCCGAGATGTCAAAGCGCAGGCTGCCGCTGAGCAGCGATGCCATGTCGTTGTCGCTGAGGGTGTTGGCGAATGTGGCATAGTTCTCCGCAAAGTAAGCCACACGCCCTGCCATCATGACCGCGAGGGCTATGGCTATCAGCGCGACAAGTGTCAGCAGCGGTGTTATTGTCTTTCTCATGAGTGTTGTCTTTATGTCGTTGGCGGGGTGTGCCTGCCTCCTTTACAGCTTCTGCATGTCGTTCAGCTTGCTGTAGTATCCGTTCTTGGCGAGCAGCGACTCGTGTGTGCCACGCTCCACGATGCGTCCCTCGTGCAGCACAAGAATCTCGTCGGCGTTCTTTATCGTCGAGAGGCGGTGGGCGACGGCTACAGTCGTGCGTGTCTTCATGAGCCTCTCCAGGGCGTCCTGCACGAGACGCTCTGACTCTGTGTCGAGGGCCGATGTCGCCTCGTCGAGAATGAGTATCGGCGGATTCTTCAGTATGGCGCGCGCTATGGAGACACGCTGCCGCTGTCCGCCCGACAGCCTTCCGCCACGGTCACCGACACATGTGTCGTAGCCATGCTCTGTCTGCATGATGAAGTCATGGGCGTTGGCGATGCGCGCTGCCTCCTGTATCTGCTCGTCAGTGGCGTTGTCAACACCGAACGATATGTTGTTGCGGAAAGTGTCGTTGAAGAGGATGGCCTCCTGGTTGACATTGCCTATGAGAAGCCGGAGGTCGTGTATGCCGAGATGACGGACATTGACACCGTCGATGAGCACCTCGCCCTCACACGTGTCATAATATCGGGGTATGAGGTCGAGCAGTGTCGACTTGCCCGAGCCTGACTGCCCGACGAGGGCCACGGTCTGACCCTTGCGGATAGTGAGGTTTATATCCCTCAGCACCCACTGCTCCTGATAGCGGAAGCTGACATTGCGGAACTCTATCTCATGCTCGAACGACGACTTGCGCACACAGTCCTTCTCCTCCCTTATGGGGTTCTCGGCCTTCAGTATCTTGTCTATGCGCTCCATCGACGCAAGGCCCTTCGGGATGTTGTATCCCGCGCGAGAGAAATCCTTCAGGGGCTGGAGTATGCTGTACAGGATGACCATATAGTATATGAACGTTGGGCCTGAGAGACCCTTCCCCGCAAGGACAAGGTAGCCTCCGAACCACAGCACGATGACTATCATCAGCGTGCCGAGGAACTCAGACATGGGATGGGCAAGCTGCTGGCGTGTGTTGACCCTCATTATATGGTCACGGTAAAGCGTGTTGATGCGGTCGAAGCGCGTGTTCATGCGTCGCTCGGCACAGAACGCCTTTATGATGCGAAGGCCGCCGAGAGTCTCCTCCACTTGCGACATCGTGTCGCTCCATATCGACTGGGCCATGGTCGACTGTGCCTTCAGCTTCTTGCCTATGGCGCCCATGAGCCATCCCATGACAGGGACGAAGAGTATGGTGAAGAGTGTCAGCTGCCACGAGATGACAATGAGAGTGGCGAAATATGCTATGATGAGGATGGGGTTCTTGAAGAGCATGTCGAGCGATGACATGATGGAGTTCTCCACCTCCTGCACATCGCCTGACATGCGGGCGATGATGTCGCCCTTGCGCTCCTCAGAGAAGAAACCCAACGGCAGGGAGGTTATCTTCTGGTAGAGAAGGTTGCGTATGTCGCGCACAACACCCGTGCGGATAGGGATTATCGTGGCCGAGGAGAGGAAGTAGGCGCCTGTCTTGAAGAATGTCGCCACAGCGAGGAACAGGCCTATGACAAGAAGAGTCGTCGACGCCCCGACGGTCTCTATAAGCTGTGTGACATAATAGTCGGCGTTGTTCGACAGCACTTCCTTGGCATGGTCCCATGACCATGGCATGAGCTGTGTCACACGCCCTGCCTCGCCTGTCTTGAAGAGTATCTGGAGGATAGGCACAAGGGTGGCGAAGGAGAAAATGTTGAGTATGGCCGAGAGAATGTTGAAGACCACACTCATGACAAGATACTTCTTGTATGGCGGCACAAAACGCCGCAGGATGTCTATGAATTCGCGCATGGATGATATGACATGCAGCAGCCACCCATGCCGACAGGGACAGGACGCCTGACGGCATGGATGGCTGGGATGCTCTTATGAGAGATAGAATTTAGTGAACGCCTTGCAGCAGTTGATGTGGTCCTCAGCCGTCGCTGTCTCCCTGACACTGTGCATGGCGAGGACACCATTGCCCATGTCTACGCCACGGAGAGGGAGCGACGAGGCGAGGATATTGCCGAGGGTGGAGCCGCCGGCACAGTCGCTGTGGTTGACAAAATACTGGCATGGGACACCCGCACTCTTGCATATCGAGGCGAAGACGGCTGCCGAGGCGGCGTCCGACGCGTACTTCTGGGCGGCATTGAGCTTTATGACGGGGCCGCCACCAAGCACAGGGTGGTTCGTCGGGTCATACTTCTCAGCATAGTTGGGGTGGAAGGCATGGGCGTTGTCGGCCGATATCATGAAGGCGCGCTCTATGCTGCGGTGGTAGTCATCGCGGCTGCCTCCCTGCGCCATGACGACACGCTCGATTATCGATGCGAGGAATGGGCTGCCGGCACCCTGCTTCGTCTGCGACCCTGTCTCCTCGTTGTCGAAGATGGCCATGACGCATGTGCGCTTCACAGCGTTTGAGCCACTCGATGCCTCAAGCAGCGCCTCCATGGCACAATGGGCCATTGAAAGGTCGTCAAGGCGGCCTGCGCTGATGAACTCGTCGTTCAGGCCTACAGTGCATGGCTCTGACGTGTCATAGAGATAAAGGTCGAAGTCGAGGATTCGCTCCTTGCCGACACCTAACTCTGAGGCTATCAGCGACAGCAGCACACCATCACGCTCCATCTCACCCTTGACGATGGCCATGAGCGGAAGCATGTCTTTCTGTCTTGACAGCTTCACTCCGTCGTTCACCTGGCGGTTGAAATGGATGGCGAGGTTGGGTATGGTCAGAAGCGGACGCTTTATATGCAGGAGACGTGTCTCAGGAGCCATGACATCGTCAGTGGAGAGGATGACACGGCCGGCAAGCGACAGCGGACGGTCAAACCATGTTGACATGATAGGCCCGCCATATACCTCGGTGTTCAGCGACAGCATACCCTGGCGCAGCATCTCGGCATTCGGCTTGATGCGGAATGTCGGCGAGTCGCAGTGGGCGCATATGATATGGAACCCCGCATCGGCAAGAGGCTCTGTGCCGATGACCATGGCGTAAATCGAAGAGTCGTTCTTCGTGACGTATATCTTGTCGCCAGGCTCTATGCCTGTCATGGGGTCACGAGGGTCAAGACGTCTGAAACCGGCTGTCTCAAGAGAGCGGCTGATGGTCTCTACGGCAAGGAAGTTCACAGGAGATGATTTAAGGAAATCAAGGAGTCTCTTTATCATGGTCTTTGCTTCTGGATATGTTGGTGATAATGCTTCGTGCGGCCCGGAAAGAGCCTTATTCTATGCAAAATTAACTAAAAGATAACATAACAAATAGTAATATGGCATAATTTAACATTTTATTAGAAAAAAAATTACTACCTTTGCACAATAAATGAAAATTAAAGAAATCATACAAAATACATCATGGCATTAAAATGTGGCATCGTCGGTCTGCCAAATGTAGGCAAATCGACTCTTTTCAACTGTCTCTCAAGCGCAAAGGCACAGGCTGCAAACTTCCCGTTCTGCACCATAGAGCCTAATGTCGGCGTCATAACCGTTCCTGACGAGAGGCTGACAAAACTCGCAGAGATAGTTCATCCCGGACGTATCGTGCCGGCAACATGTGAGATAGTCGATATAGCAGGACTCGTGAAAGGGGCGTCAAAAGGTGAGGGACTCGGAAACAAATTCCTCGGAAACATACGTGAGACAGACGCTATTATCCATGTGCTCAGATGCTTCGACGACGAGAACATCACACATGTCGACGGCTCAATTGACCCTATACGCGACAAGGAGATAATTGACACAGAGCTCCAGCTGAAAGACCTCGAGACAATAGAGGCAAAACTGCAGAAGACACAGAAGATAGCATCGACAGGCAATAAGGACGCCAAAATTGAGTTCGCTGTTATGTCTGCATACAGGGAAGCTCTCCTCGAAGGAAAGAACGCACGCACTGTGACATTCGAGTCGAAGGAGGAGCAGGACGCCGCACGTAACCTCTTCCTCTTGACATCAAAGCCTGTACTGTATGTCTGCAATGTCGATGAGACAGCAGCGAAGGACGGCAACGAGTGGACACGCAAGGTAGAGCAGCTCGCTAAGGAGGAGGGAGCAGAGTCAATGGTCGTGGCAGCCAAGACAGAGGAGGACATAGCCGGATTCGAGTCATACGAGGACAAGCAGATGTTCCTTGAGGAACTCGGACTCGAGGAGAGCGGAGTCAACCGCCTCATAAAGAAAGCCTACGCCCTGCTCAACCTGCAGACTTTCATCACTGCTGGAGAGATGGAGGTGAAGGCATGGACTTTCAAACGCGGATGGAAAGCGCCACAGTGTGCCGGAGTGATACATACTGACTTCGAGAAGGGATTCATACGTGCTGAGGTGATAAAGTATGAGGACTATATCGAATACAAATCAGAGGCAGCGATAAAGGAAGCCGGAAAACTCGGAATAGAAGGCAAGGAATACGTCGTGCAGGACGGAGACATCATGCACTTCCGCTTTAATGTCTGAAACCCTCTGCGTCTACAGCTTTCCCGTAGCTTGTCCGACGTATGAAATCTCATCAGAACACACCATAAAACCCACATAATCAACAATGCTAAGCTATATTCTTTGGAACCCGGATGTCATGGCGCTGCGTCTCGGACCCTTCGGCATGAGATGGTACTCGCTGCTGTGGCTTATCGGACTCGCAGGCGCTTATCTCATCGTCAAGCGCGTCTTCAAGGACGACAAGATACCCGACGAGAAGTTCGAGCCACTATTCCTCTATGTCTTCGTCGGCACACTGCTCGGCGCCCGCTTAGGCCATTGCATATTCTACCAGCCTGACTATTTCCTCGCATCCACAAAGGGATTCTTCGAGATGCTCATCCCAGTGAAGCTCTTCGGCGATGGGGTCATATCCTCCCTGACAAGCGGACAGTGGCGCTTCATAGGGTATGAGGGACTGGCAAGCCACGGAGGGACACTCGGCATAATCATCGCGCTGCTGCTCTACTCACGCCGCATGAAGATGCCACTCATATATCTCTTCGATACAGTCTGTGTCTCGGTGCCGTTCGTATCATGCTGCATACGCCTCGGAAACCTGATGAACTCCGAGATAATCGGTCAGCCGACAACCGTGCCCTGGGCATTCATATTCGAGAGAGTGGACATGCTGCCACGCCATCCCGGACAGCTCTATGAGGCCATAGCCTATGCCCTGCTCGCGTTGATAGTCTATCGTATCTACCGCAAGACAAAGGCCAATTCGCTGACAGGCACCGGATTCTATTTCGGGTTGATATTGTTCTATATCTTCACCTTCAGATTCTTCATAGAGCTGACAAAGGAGAACCAGGAGGCTTTCGAGGCTGGCATGTTGCTCAATATGGGCCAGATACTCTCTATCCCGTTTATCATCATCGGTGCGATATTCATCACAAAGGCTTTGAGGAAAAGGCGCAGATAACCCCTCGCCCATCAAACAGAGCTTGTGTGCTGGCAGTATTGGCAGTATTGGCACATTGGCATTATTAGCACCATTGGCACCATTGGCACCATTAGTTCCATTGGCACCATTGGCACTATTGACACCATATATAATATAGGAGATAAGTCACAAGGCGACATATCTCCTATATTTTTTTCTGGCAATATGATTGATTGTATTACTGTCCGGTAATACTTTATGGTAAGTTGCGATTCTTTTACCGGACAGTCAATGAGGCATTAGAAGACACTATGGTTTAGATATTGTCCAAGAGGTAAGTCTCGTAGGAGCGCGACAGAGGAAGACAGAGTCAACCGACGCCAAGCTCATGGCTCTCAGCTTGTCGTCGGTTGATATTGCTCTTGCTTCTTTCGTCAGTTGACTCTCGCCTTCTTCCTCCTTGCAAGGCATAGACTAAGCAAGCTTTGTCTCTGCTCTTGCTTCGTTCGTCAATTGTTCATAATCAAGACCATTATGTCAAGGTCTTAATGTTTTTTCTTCCGGACAGTAGTAGTATCATATCCACTCTCAGTGTAAGCGTCATGGTGGCAGAGGCATGATGGCAGAGGCGTGGCGGCCGTGGATGGGACGGCGGTAGGGATAAATGGAAATCCCAATCCTCGGACAATGCCTTAGTATCGGCGCGTCTGTCTGAGGATTGGGATTACTGAATGCCATTATGTTTCAATCTGTATAAGCAGGCGGTGTAGTGAATAAATACTTATGCACACCTGCTTTTCCCCCTGTGCCATAATGGGCGTGTGATATGGTATGAGACGGTGGTCAGCCCGGGAACTTCGGTTTCCCGAGGGGTTTGAATAAGAGGTTGAAGAGCAGCAGGAGAGTAAGGACAATTGTCGATGTCCACTTTATTATGCCTGCTCCGCCCTCCTTTATCTCCATTGTCTGTGACACACGCGATGTGAAGTCTATCATTCCTGAGTATTGCAGCCAGTCGATGAGGCAGCCGAAGAATACCGCGCCGATGACAATCGACAGGATGTATATGACGAGTGTGCGGAAGCCGAGGCCCTTGCGTATGACAAGAATGCTCGCCATGTTACATGCCGGACCTGCCATGAGAAGCACGAGCGCGGCGCCTGGTGTCAGTCCCTTCAGCATGAGCACCACAGCGATAGGTATTGACCCTGTGGCGCATAGGTACATAGGTATGGATATGATGAGCACCAGAATCATCGATGCCATGGTGTTGTCCTTGAATATTGTGAACACCTCGTCGGGGACATAGATTGTTATGAGACCGGCCACGACAAGGCCTATGACGAGCCATTTGCCTATGTCTGACATCATGTCGAGGAATGCGTAGCGCAGTGCCTCGACTATCTTCCCGCCTATTGTCTCAGGTATCTTGCGGTCATGACAGTGGCATGATGCGCTGCTGCTGTGGTGATGGCTGCTGTGGCGATGGTGGCTGCTGTGGTGGTGATGCTCTCCGCTGTGGTGGTGGTGATGATGGTGGTCATCGCTGTCTCCCTCTGGGCAGCAGCTCTCAGCCTTATTCTCGTGGCAGTGGCAGTGGCATGTGCATGTCTCTGTCTCCTCTGTCTTAACGATTGTTCCCTCGGCCATCTCCCTGTGCGTCCTTCTATCCCTGAGGCTTACGAAGGTGTTCACCATCCATCCTCCCAAGACTGCGGTGATGAGTGCGGCGATGGGGCGTATGACGGCGAACGGGACACCCATGAGGCTGAATGTGGCTATTATGGAGTCTATGCCAGTCTGCGGTGTGGCTATGAGGAACGATGTCACAGCACCTCTCGACGCACCCTCTTTCCTCAACGACATGGCTGTGGGGATAACCCCGCACGAGCAGAGGGGGAGAGGGATGCCGAATATGGCGGCGTTGATGACAGACCCAAGGGTGGGCTTTGAAAGAAAACGTGTGTAGTATCTGCCTGGAATGAAAGCGTGCATCAGACCCGCAAGCAAGAATCCCAGAAGCAGATAGGGTGACATCTCATTGATGAGAAGCAGTATTTCATCCATAGTTTATAAAAGAGATATTTAGCTTGATTAATGCTGCAAAAGTAATTATTATTTACCGAAAAACGTTAAAATTAAAGCTGTTTTTTGATGTTTAATGTAAAAAATGCAACCCATATGCATAAAAATCGGCTCTTGGGTTTGCTTTATTACATTAAATTTAATACTTTTGCCAGTGATTACTACGGCACATGAGACGGAGGCTTGTTGTAGCCAATGGGCTGGCTGTGTGTCAGATTATGTCCTGCCATGCATATTCGCTGGCATACATCTGACGGTCGTGGGGGCGGCATTGCCGGATATTCCTCGTGCGTGTATTTATATTTATAAAGGTGTTGGCATTGTCCTGTCCGTGCAGTGTCTTTGTGCCAGACACATCTTCAGCATAAGTGCATACATGCGTTCTCCTCCCCAATCTGACACCCTGTCATTTTATTGGAGCCCTCCCCTGCCCCCATATGAACGGCAGCATGCTTGTCGCTTCTCTGTCATGAAAGGATAATCATCCACCCTTCATCCTATACCTGTCCCTGCGGGCATGGCATGCCATAGACAGCCTATGTCGGGCTTCTGCCCGGACAGTCCAGCTATTAAACAACCATTCTCCCATTACGGTGGCTACCCATTGCCCCCACTGTGAACATAAGACTATGATAACATTCCGCCAAGCGACACATTCCGACGCGCTCTTCATAGCGCAGGGATTCCATACCGCCATGCTCATGAGCGACACTCCAGAGAGCCGCATACGTCTCTTCGCCGAGAAGATATGCATGCGCGATGATGTGCTGTACTCTGCCCCCAACACCACTATTGTCGAGGTTGACGGCAAGCCGGCCGGCATGATAACAGCATACGACGGCAGCCGGTACAGCGATATGAGGCGTGTCACAATGGCTCTCGTGAAAGAGCATATGGGCATAGACCTCAGCGATATGGAGGACGAGAGCGAGGCAGGGGAGTATTATCTCGACTCGCTCGCTGTATTGCCTGAATACCGTGGCAGAGGACTCGGGCGTATGCTCCTGAAGCATCAGATAGACGAGGGACTGCGCAGGGGGCTCAATGTCACTCTCGCTGTCGACCCCGTCAACACCAACGCGCAAAGGCTGTACCGCGACCTCGGATTCGTCGATATGAGAGATATCTATATCTTCGGCCATACCTACTGGAAATGGGTCATACCAGCCAGGAAATGACACACGGCTCCCTTCACCACCCCGCTCTGCCGCCAGGCAGCCGCATGGCGACGGATAGAAGGCATGGAGGGAGGTCAGCTGGCGGTTATACTCCCAGTTGAGCATCATCATTCCATGCAGGACACACAACGAAATACCTAAAATCCTTAAACCTTAAACTATAATGAGAAAGACAATCATGCTATTCCTGTCGCTGGTGGCATCGCTCCTGATGTCATCTGTCGACACCCATGCACAGCAGTTGGCATTCCCCGGAGCCGACGGCTATGGCAAACATGTCACTGGAGGACGTGGGGGAGAGGTGTGCTATGTGACACGCCTTGACGACTGCTCCGATAATGACCTCGTCCCTGGAACTCTTCGATGGGCACTGCGCCATAACAACGGAGGCAAGCCTCGCACTATCCTTTTCAATGTCTCCGGCACCATCTATCTTACTTCTAAGCTGAAATTCCAGTACGACGATGTATCTATTCTTGGACAATCAGCTCCTGGTGGCGGTATTTGTCTTGCGGGATACAATATGTATATCTGTCGTAACAACATAATCATGAGATATATACGTTTCCGTGCAGGAGACATACCAAATTCCTCAATGACTGGTCTCGACCTTGAAAATGCAGAGCGTGTGATTCTTGACCACTGCTCCATGACATGGTCTATGGAAGAATGCCTGACAGCTTATGATAGCGACTACACCACAATACAATGGTGCATCATTGGCGAAGGGCTCTACAGCTCAAAGAACGCAAAGGGCTCTCGTGCCTACGCAACACAGTGGGGCGGTGAGCACTCTACCATGCACCACACCCTCATCACCAACTCCCACTCACGCTCTCCTCGCTTCAACGGTGTGCGCTCAGCAAGTACGAACAAGGGCGACCATGACTATAAGGTTGACTCAGAATTTGCCAATAACGTTGTCTATAACTGGTGGGGCTCTGGTGCACAGTATGGAGGTGAATACGACAAGAATGTTGTGGAGGCTCCTTCTTGGGCAAAAGGCGACCCTGGCTACGACCGTGTTTACCTCATAAACAACTACTATCGCCCAGGACCCTCAACAAAGACGAGCACCTCAGGAGGTAGATACTGGTGTTCACCGTCATCACCTTACGGTGAATGGTATCTCTCTGGAAATAAGTTCGAGACCTCCAGCAAATGGGCTCCAACATCTGACATTTGGAAAGATGCGGAGCTGGAGAAGGTAAATGCCAATAACCTTTATGGCGCTGAGGAGTCAAATAGCAGCCGTGGCATAAACCTTACTGGCAGCAACGCCAGCACATACATTCTTAAGAGCATTCCTTACGAGCTTAGCGGCATGAAGTATGAGTCGGCAGACGAAGCGTATAAGAAAGTTGTCACCATGGCAGGCGCTTCTCTCCCTCGCTATGATGAAGTTGACCGCCGTCTCCTTGACGAGGCAGCAGGAAAGTGCGACCCGAAATATGTTGGTGCCGCAGAACCGCTGAACACTGGAATTATTGACTCTCCAGACGATATCCTCCTTGAAGAGCACGACACCTACCTCGCAGGCGGTAAGATATATACCAACTACCCATTCCTTGGAATGCGCGAAGGGGAGAAATACGCTATCGACACTGACGGCGATGGGCTCCCTGACCTTTACGAGAATACCGTAGGGCTCGATGCGAACAACGCCTCTGACGGCTCTGCCGTTTCTGCAAACGGATACACAAACCTCGAGAAATATCTCAACGGCATTGTTGACGGAACAATAGATAAATCGAAATACGAGACAAGCACATACCCTGTCATCCCTGGACTTCCGGCAACTGTAACCCTTGCCTACACGAACAATGTATGTGCATCAACGACAGTAGAGTTGGGGACAGCGGTCACACTGCCTGCAGAGACCACTGCAGGAGAGAAGATATATGGTTGGGTATGCCAGCAGGGCTTCTTCCTTGCCGGGGAGGCATATACTTTCATTTCTGACATCACGCTGACGGCTGTTGTGGAAGTGAAATACGCTGACTGCGATGAGCAGGCAATATATACTGGCATCGGTGAGAAGATAACGCTTCCGAAGCTTCAGAAAGATGGATATACGTTCGAGGGATGGACAGATGGGGAAAAGACTTTCGCTGGTGGTGTGGAATATGTCTGCACATCGTCTGTTATCCTCACACCTGTATTCAAGAAGGAGCAGGGACCGTCAGGGACGGGAACGGCAACAGTGACATGGCCTTGCCAAGGACTCTTCGATAGCAAGGGGAGCCAGAATCCTTCGGGCATCTTCTCTGCCACTACCATCAACGTAGGCTCAAAGCTCACCGTGGTAAGCAAGACAGACAAACTCTCCCCAAAGACCAAGTTCGCTGGAGTACAGCCTTCAGAGCAGGCGACGACACCAGACCCAGAGGCTATGGTGGAGATTCTTCTCCAGCCTGTTGGCGGCATTACTTTCCTACCTACGAACCTCACTTTCAGCAGCATGCGCTTCGGTACCGACGGCGGACTCATCGATGTTGCTATACAGCAGGGGGATAACGAAGAGCAGATTCTCACTACGGGCATAAAGCCAGAGAGAGACTCCAGTGGCGGTGTGAACAACAAGGCGAGCATGCACTCGCTCGACATCTCGGGAGCACAGAATAGTGGTGAGCCACTGAAGCTGCGTCTCTATGTCTACAGCCTTGGCACGACGAAGCAGGTGGGATTCAGCAATATTGTTCTCACTGGAACATGGGAAGGCTCTGCACAAGAAGAAGAGAAGCACACGTTCAATGTGAAAGTGAGTCCGGAGAACGCAGGAACCGTCTCACAAAATCCAGCAGGAACAGCCTTCGTGGCTGACACGGAGATAGAACTCTCTGCAACGGCTAAGGCAGGATATTTCTTTGTGAACTGGACAGACTCCAAGGGCAATGTTGTTGGCTCAGAAGCGAAGCTGAGATACGTTGTGAAGGGTAACAGCACTCTCACAGCGAACTTCAAATCAGAAGCCGACTATGCCTATATCTTCGAAGACTGCAGTCCCTACGATGCTGCTGTCGATGATGTTCATGGACTTGCTATCGCCCTTGCAAAGGCAAAGAGCCGCTCCGACAAGACTGCTCGCTACCGTATCTTCCTCCACGACGGCATCTATGACTTCGGCACCACCGCCCTTACTCCTGTCGTTGAGAACACATCGCTCATTGGTGAGAGCACCAATGGTGTGCTCATCATGAACAACCCGGGCGCTGTCTCTGCAAACTATCAGACACTCACTCCTGTTCTCTTCATCGACCAAAATCAGAATAACGTATACATGCAGGACCTCACCATACGTCAGGCACGCGACTGGGACGAGAAGATATCGCGGGGACAGGCAATCGCACTCCGCCAGCGAGGTAAGCAAGCAGCCTATAAGAATGTCTCTCTCCAGGGCGTTCAAGACACCTATTATCTTAACAAGGCAGACGCATCAGCATATTTCGAAGACTGTGAGATTTCAGGAGAGGTGGACTTTATCTATGGCGACGGAACAATGTTCTTCGAGCACTGCAAACTCTACCCAGTGTCTTCTTCTGCCTGCATAACGGCATCTAACTCTCAGGCGGGATATATGGGCATCGTGTTCAACGCATGCAGCATAGAGCGCAGGGAAGACGCAAAGGATGAGGTTACGGGATACGCACTAGGACGACCATGGGGCGACTCACCTGCCGCTACGTTCCTCAACACTACCATGCATGTGTTGCCTACAGAGGCAGGATGGCGCGCCATGTCAAACGGTTGTGTGATTCGATTCCACGAATATGGCTCAAGGGATGCTGAGGGCAATCTGCTCGATCTCTCCGCACGTTCCATCTCTGCATGTGCTCCTGCAGAAGGATCGGACAATCCTGTAATCACAGAGGCTCAGGCAGCAGAGTATACTCTCGGGAAGGTCTTTAAGAAGGTTGCCGCCAATTGGGACCCGAAAGCAGCGACACGTCAGCTCACTCCTTCCACCCCTTCCTTGAACGGCACCACACTCTCTTGGGAAGCTGTCCCCGGTGCGTTAGGATATGCCGTTGTGAAGAACGGAAAGGTATGGGCATTCACCACCTACACCCAGTATGTTGTTGACGATGCATCTGCTACTTACTCCATACGTGTTGCAAATGAAATGGGCGGGCTATCACCTCTTTCAGCTAATTCTTCCACTGGAATAGAGTCTGTCATCACCGACAGTTCGTCTGAATCGCCAATCTATTTCAACACTCTTGGCCAACGCGTTTCTCCTTCCACACGCGGAATACTAATCCAGAAAGGCAAAAAAACGGTTAGGAGATAAACTATTCATACGCAATGGCATTGTCCATTTCATGCTTGATAGCGTAAAGCATTGTACATAAAGAAAAAGTCCATAGATTGAAGCGATTCTTTCTATGGACTTATTCTTTTATTCATCACCGTCCGGCAAAACCTCAGGATGAGAAACGACATGTTTACCGAGGGTATCAATAATTTCAGGTTATTACTGCCCGGTAAATATGCTAAAGACATTGATAAAGTGGTATTCAACAATGAATAAGCCCTCCTTGGCATATATATGAATGTCCGATATTTTTGCCTGCTATACAGTATAACTGAATCTATCGGCGTGTGTCGCCTCTCCTGTGCTGTGGACTTTTTCATTGAAAAAAATCAAACTGAAAGCAATACTTCTCAGCCCGTCATCAGTATTGTATGGCGAGCCCATGCAGTATCTCTTGCCGCCCCATCCGGTACCATTCCCCATATTGACGTTATCGCATGAAAACTGTAAGCGCAAAGCCTCGTATGAGTTGCAGTCTGTAACTTCCTCCGTCATCTTCCATCTTCCCTCCATTCTCCCACCTTTTCCCCTCCATTCTCCCATCTTCTTTCCTCCGTCCTCCGCCCTTCTCCCCCTCCGTCCTCTCCCCTTAACCCTTCCATTCTCTCCCCTTCTCTCCTCCGTCCTCTTCCCTTCTTACCTCCCTCCTCATCCATGACCCCTCCATTCTCTCACCATCACCCTCTCAGTCATCCCGCTTCTCTCCCCTCCGTCCACAAGCCATGTCATGTAATATCACGCCCGCTATGGCGATGAGAAACGCATGACGGGACAGCGCCCACGTCACCTCTACACCCATTTCCCCATCAGCCATCATGATGATAGAGATATGACGGTTTTATGTCATTTCTACACTTTTCTGTGCTAATATTCTGTTAATCAAACAAAAAATGCTATATAACAGAGAAAAAATCATCTATTTTTTTGCATGGATAAAAAATAAACACTATCTTTGCATCTGGGTTGATATATGTCATTTTCATCATGCGTGGCATTATCATTCCGGAGCAACAACGAAGAATTGCTGACAGATACCTTAAATCCACATGTCTTGCCTGGAAGAGAACAACAGGATGCTTACAAGAAAGATATTAATTTAAACTATGCTATAAACTAAAACCTTAAAGTAGTATGAAAAAAATCTTCACGCTTATTTCTGTCGCTTTGCTATGTCTCAGCGCAAGCGCACAGGTGAATCTTGCAACTGCTATCGAGGATGCCGTCAAGGCTTCTTCTGATGAGTATTGCTCTGTATTCCTTGACCATACCAAGGAGTATGTCCTCGACTCTAATGTCGACCTCGGTCTGCAGAAGGCTGTTATCTGGGGTTGTGGCGCTAAGGTCACTGTCAAAGGTGAGGGCCAGCTCTCTACACAGACATACCTCCAGGTGCGCAGTGTCAACTTCCTCTGCGCAGAGGCTACCAAGGCCATCATCGCTCTCTCTGCAACTCCTGACGAGTCTCTGAAGATTAACGACGAGACATCAGCCATCAAGTTCGAGGGCGCTAACCAGAAAGTATACTGGATTGACAACCAGGTTTCTGTAATCCTCTGTAACTTCGTTGACCTCGGCCAGTCACTCATCTATGCCAATAAGCAGCCTTACGCTCTTGCCAACCTTAAGATTGACCAGTGTGTCGTACAGCTCCGTGGTTCAAAGATTGACCCTGTCATCAACTGGGTAGGCTCAAACACAGGCGCCATCAAGAACATTGTCCTCTCTAACAACACTATCTACAATGTGTCACAGGACAACACATCAAGCTGGATGATACGCTACGGCAACGCCTCTAACGCACAGCCACAGAAGGTTTGGGGCACTGACGCCTTCTCACGTTTCCAGATGTACAACAACACTATCTGCTTCCCTGGAAAGGCTCTTGCCAACAACTTCCCTAACAAGAACAATGTCTATCTGACATGGAAGAAGAACATCTTCATCAACACTCCATATCTCCAGAAGGTTGCAAGCAACGCTGTACGCGAGTTCACAAACGCTGACAACGTGCTCTACGCAACAGAGGGCTTCACTATCGACAATACAGATAAGGAGAAGTACGGCACTGTTGAGGACCTCGCTATCGTTCCTCCAACAGAGTCTCTCAACATCGACAACATCTTCACTCTGAAGAATGTCTTCGCTCCTAAGTTCGAGACAATAGCCACAAACAGTCAGTACGGTGACCCACGTTGGGTGACTCCATTCAAGGATGTCATAGCTAAGACTCCGGGATACGGATACGAGGTTGTACTTGGTCCGGATATGCTCGACCTCACAAACCTCACTCTCGTAGGCAACTGCAATGAGGCAGACCTCGGCAAGGTTAAGCCAGGTATCGACACAGTCAACTATCCTTGGATTAAGTATGTACGTGGCGACGACAAGAACATCCTCTCTAACGGACAGCACGAGGCACAGAAGTCTAACCGCTGGACTGACCTCAACCCGACAACAGACGAGAGGGGCACATGGCTCCAGGTTGCAGGCAAGAACGGCTCTGTAGAAAGCCCTGTAATCTCTGGCGAGTGGAACAAGTGGATGGTTGTCTTCGTGAAGAACCTCACAACACTTAAAGTATTCGCAACAGGATCAGCATCAAGCACAGCAGAAACAAAGGTGCGTCTCGTCGTTAAGGCAATGGGTACAGACGGCACAGTGATTGAGGCTGCTACAGCTGAGGGCTCAATATGGGGCAAGGGTAAAGCATCTGACGTTTGCCAGGTAGAGCTCAATCCAGAGGTAGGATACATGGTAGAGATTTCTTCTGTAAGTCCTGGCAATAAAAAAGATGACATCCAGATAACAGGTCTCCAGCTCCACGGTGTTGACACTACTCCATTCCCAGTATGCCACGCTCCAGGCGAGAAGGCTCCTGGCACAAACTACGAGGTTGTACTTGGTCCTGACATGCTCGCTGAGTATGCACTCGTTTCTGACCCAACAACAACAAAGCCAGGTATCAACGTTGAGGCTTATCCTTGGATAACATACACACGTGGTGACGGTCTGAACGCTCTTGAGAATGGACAGTATGAGGCACAGAAGTCTAACCGCTGGACAGACCTCAACCCAACAACAGGCGAGAGGGGCACATGGATCCAGGCTACAGGCAAGAACGGTTCTGTTAACTCTCCAGTTGTCTCTGCACAGTGGAACAAGTGGATGGAGGCTGCCATCATGGATGCTACATCATTCCGCGTATACGCTACAGGCTCTGCTTCAAGCAAGGTTGAGACAGGCGAGCAGCTCATCCTCACTGCTACAGCTAACGACGGCACAGTAGTGAAGACTGCTACAACTCCTGGCACAATATGGGGTAAGGGCAAAGCTTCTGACTGCGCTACTCTCAAGCTCGACCCAAGCAAGGCTTACGTTGTCAAGATTGAGGCAGGAGTACAGGATATACAGATAACAGGCTTCAACATCACAGGCACTGACCTCTCTATCGCTCCTGTTGAGGAAGAGCCAGGCATGGGCGACGCTACAGGCATCGAGAATGTAGAGACAGCTCCTGTTCAGAACGGCCGCATCTACAATGTCCTTGGCCAGGAGGTTAAGACAGCTAAGGGTCTTGTTATCAAGAACGGCAAGAAGTACATCGTACGCTAATATCATCTGAGTGACAGATGACATGAAGGCCCACGCCCTCATGACATCCACCAGACATAATGACATCATGGTGGCGACACCATAGATGACAAACAGAAGAAGACAGACAGCACGCCTGTATCATTATAGGCAGCTGTCTGTCTTCTCTGTTTTCCCCCTCTCCTTGTTCCCCCTTCTCTCCTTTTCCCTCTCTCTCCCGCCAGCCGTTATTGCCTCACGCCCCCTACACCCCTTTCCATACCTTTCTTTACCTGCTTATATAAACATTTCTGCCCATATCTTTTGCGTGTTACATATTAATTGTGTATCTTTGTAGATGTAGATACAGGGGCTTCACCGTTGTGCGCTTCAACCGCTCCGCTTGTCCCATCATGCCATTCCCTATGCCACGCCTCATACTCTTAATAATCATCCTCTACCCCATCATGTCCCTCGCACAGGAAGCCATGCCCCTTGTTCCTGTCAGCTGGGGACAGACATCCCCGTATGACAGAGCATGTCCCGAAGTCGACGGCAAGCCCACAGCACCCGGCTGTGTAGCCCTCGCCATAGCCCATGCCATGTCTGTCTACCGCTATCCGGCAGCTCCAGAGGGTAGCGTGGCCTACACCACACCGACCCACCACCTCTCCGTCACGGCCGATTTCTCCTCCTCATCCATCCCCTGGGATGCCGTCATCGGGGGCGATGAGACAAGCGTCGCCTCGTTCCTATACCTCTGTGCGGCAGCCTCAAACATGGATTTCTGCCACAATACAAGTACCACACCGGCAGCCAATGAGCTATGGGCGCTCGCACAACACTTCGGCTATGACACAGACATGACCTTCCACTCGCGCGAGTGTTACAGCCATGACGCATGGCACGAGATGATAAGAACCGAGCTCAGCCACGGCCGCCCGGTCATCATGAATGCCACAGACAAGAGCTATGGGGCCCACGCTTTCGTCATAGACGGATACAAGACAGACGATGACCCGCACGTGGGCGGAATAGCAGAACCTCTTTATGAGTCCTCCTCCATGCCCCCCGCGCTCTACCATATAGTCTGGGGATGGGGCGGAAACGAGGATGGCTACTACGATATAGACAACCTCCTGACCTCCCACTATACCTTCGACCAGAACCAGCGTGTGCTCATCTCCATCATGCCCGATGACAAACAGCGGACAGTGGAGTGCCGTCTTGAGGCGTCGCTGAGCCTGAGCGATACCCTCCCTGTCGCTGCAGAGATGCTCTCGCTGCGCCTTTCTGTCTACAACCGTGCCCTGAATGACTATTCCGGTGCCTATACCCTTCACCTCGTCTCTCCCGATGGAACGACCAGGCAGATAGGTTACAAGCAGTACATGTATGATATCAAGACCAACTATCTCGCCCAGTCAACATTCACGTTCAAGGCACCTGAGACACCGGGAGAGTACCGCCTCATAGTCCGCACAGAGCCTTTCACATCGTTCAGCAAGTATGATGTCGCCGTCTCCGGCGATGTCTCTTTCCGTGTCCTGGACAATGAGACAGCCATCACCCTGCCCGACAATGACAGCCTCGGCAGAGGCACAGAGCCCCTCTACAACCTCTCAGGCCAGCGTGTCACATCATCATATAAAGGCATCGTGATACGTGGAAAGCGGAAAACAATACGCTAATACCGATAATTTACATTAAAATACCGATAATTGTTTTGCGCTAATGCTACTTTTTGCTACCTTTGCCAACAGGAACATATAATGCCCTGGCTGTCATACCATACAATCCGGCTATGGGCCATGATGCTTATCTGACGAGAATAACAAACAAAATAATATCTATGAGACGACTTTTATCTACCACTCTCTGTGCTTTCGCCCTCTCTCTCACGGGCAGCGCGCAGACCATGACCGAATGGCAGGACATGTCAGTCAATGACATCAACCGTATGCCGCTCCATGCCACATCATTCTCCTTTGAGAGTGCCGATGCCGCAAGCCGTGGCATGACCAGCTCTGAGCGCTATGTCACGCTCGACGGCACATGGCGTTTCTTCTGGACTGCCAATGCCGACGACGCCCTCCCAGAGAACTTCTTCGCCCCAGAGTTTGATGACAATGCATGGGGGACAATGCCTGTCCCAGGCATGTGGGAGCTGCAGCGCAACTCAAAGGGACAGCTAAATATACAGCGCGGGCAGAACGATGAGTATGGTGTGCCTGTGTATGTCAACATAGGTTTCGGATGGAGAGGACAGTTCAAGAACAACCCTCCATACACCCCTACCGCCGGCAACCATGTAGGCATCTACCGCCGCGATATCATCATCCCAGACTCCTGGATAGCAAGGAACAATGCCAAGAAGCAGGACAGGAAAGCCGCTCCACAGCCCAAGAACCAGATTATCATGCACCTCGGTTCTGTGACATCATGCGTTTACGTGTGGGTCAACGGACAGTTTGCAGGCTATGCTGAGGACGCAAAGGTGGCTGCCGACTTCGACATCACGCCTTTCGCAAAGCCTGGAGTGAACCAGGTGACAATGAAAGTCTACAGATGGTGTGACGGCTCATACCTTGAGGACCAGGACTTCTGGCGCATGACAGGTATCGCACGCCAGTCATATCTCTGCATGCGTCCCGCTGCCGTACATGTCGACAACCTCCAGGTGACAGCCGATGCCAATGGCCGTCTGACAGTCAATGCTGACGTCACAGGCAGCGCGACACTGCGTTACAAGCTGACTGACGCAAAGGGCGCCACAGTGGCCGAGACAACAGCGGAGGCCAAGGACGGGCGTTGCGCGACAGAGATTCTTGTAGCAAACCCATCCCTGTGGAGTGCCGAGACACCATATCTCTACACTCTCACAACAGAGGTCATGGCAGCACAGCCTGCCAAGGCACGCCGCGCTAATGTGAAGAAGAACACTGAGGAGGTGGCAGAGCCTGTCGAGGTGCTCACAAACCGCGTCGGATTCCGCACTGTCGAGATACGTGACGGACAGCTCCTCGTCAATGGCAAGGCTGTCCTCTTCAAGGGCATCGACCGTCATGAGCTTGACCCTGACAAGGGATATGTAGTCTCCACAGAGCGTATGATAAGCGATATAAAGCGCCTGAAGGAGTTCAATTTCAACGCTGTCCGCACATGTCATTATCCTGACGACCCACGCTGGTACGACCTCTGTGACGAGTATGGCATCTATCTCTGTGCCGAGGCTAATATCGAGAGCCATGGATACGGCTATCACGAGACCATCGACGGCAAGGAGAATCCTGCCCACTCATCGCTCTTCGCCAAGCAGATACTCGAGCGTAACCAGCATAATGTGATGGCACATTTCAACCATCCGTCAATCATAACATGGAGTCTTGGCAACGAGACCATCAACAGCGACAACTTCACCGCGGCCTTCAAGTGGATAAAGGAGACCGACACAACACGCCCAGTACAGTATGAGCAGGCACGTGGTGGCGACAACACAGAGATTTACTGCCCTATGTATCTCTCGCAGGAGGGTTCCATACGCTACTCTACTGATGCCACAAAGCAGAAGCCTCTAATACAGTGTGAGTACAACCACGCTATGGGCAACTCCAGCGGAGGCTTCAAGGAGTATTGGGATGCCATACGCCGCTATCCGCGATACCAGGGCGGTTTCATATGGGACTTTGCCGACCAGGCCCTCCGTGTGAAGCCAGGCGTCAACTATTATGGTGGCGACTTTGACAGCGCCGACGCCTCAGACAATAACTTCAACTGCAATGGTGTCTTCGCTAACGACCGCACTCCTTCTCCACAGGCCTACGAGGTAGGTTTCCAGCAGCAGGATATCTGGACACGTGCCGTTGACCTTCCGACTGGCAGGATATCCATCTTCAACGAGCGTTTCTTCCGTCCTCTCGACAATGTGGTGCTCCATTGGCAGCTGCTCAGCAACGGTGTCTCCATCCTTGAGGGTGACTATGACATCTCAAGCCTCAAGATACAGCCGCAGCAGACAAAGGACATCAAGCTGCCATATAAGGTGGCTAACCTCAGGGATGAGACAGTCCTGAGCCTCTCTTACCGCCTGAAGGATGAAGAGCCTCTCCTCTCTGCCGGCCACGAGATAGCCCACCAGCAGTTTGTCATAAAGGATTATGACTATGCCGCAGCTATCAATGCCGTTGTCACACAGCCTGATATGACAAAACTGAACATAGCCCTGCAGAAGAAACTCGACACTCAGGCCAAGGCCATAGCCCAGGGCAAGACTGTCAAGCTCGCACCTGTCGCTCCGGCTGCTCTCGGCATTGAGAATATACGTCCTAACTTCTGGCGTGCCGTTACAGACAACGACATGGGCGCACAGCTGCACAACAAGTACATGGTATGGCGCAATCCAGCCATGGAGCTGAAGCAGACAGCCATCGTGACAGGCAAGGTGCTCATGGGAGAGAAGAAGGAGAAGGTCACCATCATGACAAACATCTATGATATGCCAGACGTTAAGGGCACACTGACTGTGACCTATACTACATATCCCGGCGGCATAGTACGCATGGACCAGACCTTCAAGCCAAACGCTGACGCCAAGGATGTGCCAGGAATGTTCCGCTTCGGAGTCCTCGCCGACGCGTCTTTCAACGCCCAGCAGCTTAAATACTACGGTCTCGGACCATGGGAGAACTACTCTGACCGCTCGTCAGGAGCTCTCCTCGGCCAGTACTCACAGACCGTCAAGGAGCAGTTCTATCCATACGCCCGACCACAGTCGACAGGCACAAAGACAGGCTCACGCTGGCTTGAGATTAACGGCTACCGCATCTTCTCTGACAAGGCATTCTCGTTCTCCGCACTCAACTACACACAGAATGAGCTCGACGAGACACTCCACCAGAAACCTGGCAGCACACGTATAGAGAAGGGACAGCGTCATCCTTCTGACCTCAATGCAGCCGGACACGTAGAGCTCTCGCTCAATCTTGAGGAGGCTGGTGTCGGCGGAATAGACTCTTGGAGCGGCAATGCCGAGGCCCTCAAGCCTTACCGTGTAGAGTATGGCGAGAAGAGCCTGACACTCTATTTCATGCCTATCTGACCATTCCCACGGCCCGTCATGCTGAATAAGGCAGCGTGACACAGTGGCCGACGCATCCTTATCGAACATAATATTGGACTATATCTCTATCTTACGCCGCCTCTCCTCTGTCTATGACGGGGGTGAGGCGCGTGCCGTGTCACGTCTGTTGCTCGACGAGGCGTTCTCGCTGTCACTCACCGATATCGCCTGTGGGGCTGTCTCCCGCCTCAGTGAAGCTGACACCGCGCGGCTCGAAAACTACATACAGCAGCTTGAGAGAGGCGTCCCTGTGCAGTATGTCCTGGGCTATGAGTGGTTCCATGAGCTGCGCATCGGTGTCTCACCCGCTGTCCTCATACCGCGCCCTGAGACCGCCCAGCTTGTCGATGAGACGATTTCTGAAGCGCGGCAGATGGCTCATGACGGCACTCCGCTACATATCCTCGACATAGGGACAGGCAGCGGATGCATCGCCATAGCCGTAGCCAAGGCATTGCCCGAGGCAAAGGTAGAGGCGTGGGATATAAGCCGGGAGGCTCTCGCTGTGGCACAGCAGAATGCCCTCGATAATGATGTCGCGGTAGAGTTCAGGCAGACAGATGTCCTCAAAGAAGCCGAGGCACACTCCTCAGAGGCAGATGAAAACAGGCGCGACTATGCCATCATCGTCTCCAACCCTCCCTATATATGCAGCTCGGAGGCGGCTGCCATGCACCAGAATGTGCTCGACCATGAGCCTCACACCGCCCTCTTTGTCCCAGACAATGACCCTCTGCTCTTCTACCGTGCAATATCTCGCCTTGCCCTCAAGCGCCTCAGACATGGCGGGAGGCTGCTCTTCGAGATAAACCGCGCATACGGCAAAGAGCTGACAGCATTGCTTTCTGACCTTGGCTATGCGGACATACGCCTCATAGACGACGAGTTCTCCAACCCACGTTTCATATCATGCCGACTACCATGACCCTCCATCCAGACGCTGCTGACAGCATAGAGCGCCTCGCACCGATACTGCGTAGCCTCACCACGCTCTGCTCACAAGGCGAGCACTCAAGCAAGGACATCACCGACAAGCTGCGGCGTAAGGACCTCAGTGACGACGATATACAGCTCATTCTGGCTTATCTCACAGAAGAGAGGTATATCGACGATGAGCGTTACTGCCGTGCCTTCATCCACGACAAGATGGAGTATAACCACTGGGGGCCCCGCAAGATAGAGCAGGGGCTTATGCTGAAGGGCATAGCGCGTGATATCTATCAGCCCATCATCGCCGATATCGACGATGACAGATGGGACGCTATACTACGGCCACTGCTGGCCCAGAAGCGCCGCACTACCACTGGTCGGAATGACTATGAGGTGAACCAGAAGCTCCTTCGCTTTGCCGCTGGGCGCGGCTTCACAGCCTCACAGGCCCTGCGTTGCATAGGCAATATGGATTTGCCCGACATCGACTGACGGCCGTCAGATTATATCATGTCCGGTTCATATGCCAATATTGGTCCCTGACTGATGCTGACACTGTGAACTACTTGCCGTTATACAAGAAACAGGCAGATGTGGAGAAATGTCTCTACATCTGCCTGTTTCTATTTCTTGCAGCCCTTTATGCCTCGCTGTCATCTGATATCTGCTGATGCCGCCATAGCTGGACAGGCGTCCGGCTTATAATGTCTCAGCCTGTCATCAGCTCTGGTTACATCTCGTTTGCAGTTTTTCTGCGCCATACATCGGGTGACAGTCCTTGTCTTCCAGCCTATCCCCTCAGTATGAATTTCTCCACTACGTGAGCCACGCCATCCTCCTGGTTGGAGTATGTTATGTAGTCAGCCGCGTCCTGCACCTCACGTGCTGCGTTAGCCATCGCCACTCCGAGTCCGGCGTAACGTATCATGGAGAGGTCGTTATATCCGTCTCCCACGGCGATTGTCTCCTCCCTCTTTATCCCGAGTTGGGAGAGAAGCATATCGAGCGACGCTGCCTTGTCTATGCCGAGAGGCACACACTCAAGGAAGAAGGCTGCAGAGCGGTAGAAGTCCATCTCGCCCCTCATGGTCTCCTTCATGTGCTGCTCGAGCTTGGCGAGCGGCTTCGGGTCGCCCACGATGAGGCATTTGTTTATCGGATGCTCCACCTGGTTGACGAAGTCGTCGTATCTCACCAGCGGCATCTTGTTTATGAAAGCCTCGTGGCGCACATACTTGTTCTCTGTCTCTGTTGTGGCTATTCCCTCGCCCTGATAGGTCAGTATCTCACATCCGGCAGCCATGGCCGCGTCGTACAGGGTAGGGACATACTCCGGCCGCAGCTTCTGTTCGAAGATGACCTCCTTGTCGCTCCATCGGCATACACGTCCGCCGTTGAAAGCCATGACATAACCGTCATGCCTACCAATCTCCAGTTCGTCAGCTATCTTCTGTATTCCGTATGTCGGGCGTCCGGATGCGAGAACCACCCTCACGCCGCGCTCCTGTGCTGCCATGAGAGCAGCCTTTACCTTCGGTGTGACCTCCTTGGCATCGTTTGTCAGCGTGCCGTCGAGGTCGAGAACTATTGCCTTGTACATATTCTTCTGTCTTTATTGATTCCTGTCTTGTAGGTTATTTGTCCGCTTCTCCGCCAGAATAATCTGCTGTGTATCTGCCGTTCACTTTCAGCGGCTCTATGTGCAGGGATATTATCGTCTCCTGTCCGTACCTCTCCCTGAGTCTCCTTTCGAGGAGCATTGAGTGATGATGAGCCTCGTTGAGCGTTATGCCGCCGTTCATGCGGATATGCATCTCTATGCTGTATGTGTTGCCTATGGAGCGTGTCCTGAGGTGGTGCATCTCCTTCAGGCTGCTATCCTCAGCCACTATCCTCGCTATCTCGTCCTCCACATCCTTCGGCAGACTCTTCTCGAGCAGCTGTCCGACAGCGCCTGCCAGCAGCTGTATGGCTGTCCATACCACGAGAAAGCTGACTATGATGGCGGCGATAGGGTCGAGTACAGCCCATTGTGGGCCGAGCAGCATGGCGCCTCCTATGCCCATCGCCGCTCCTATTGACGATATGGCGTCTGAGCGGTGATGCCACGCGTTGGCGATGACAGCCTCTGATTTCACTCTCCTCCCGACTCTCGCTGTCACCTGGTAGACAGCCTCTTTCAGCAGGATACTCGCCAGGGCGGCTAACAGGGCGGCTATTCCCGGTGTGGGGAGAGTCTCCCCGTTTATGGCGCTTATGATTTTCTCCACACCGCCTTCGAGGAGCATGATGCCCACTGCGAGCAGCGCACCGCCTACGAGCAGTGTTGCCAGTGTCTCATATTTCCCGTGGCCATAGTGGTGGTCGCTGTCGGCAGGTTTGCTGCTTATGCGCACGAAGACTATGACGATGATGTCTGTTATGAGGTCAGAGAGCGAGTGGACGGCATCGGCTATCATGGCTGCCGAGGCGCCTATGATGCCTGCCGCGAACTTTATAATCACGAGGATGATATTCACGACGCTGCCGAGCAGTGTGACACGGTATATCTCTGTATTACGGTCTTTCATCTTTCTTCTACTTGTTTTTCTGCCGCGGTGTATGCCCCAGTCTTCTCTGGCTCATGCCCTTGGTGTCTTCCCTTGCCTGTCCTGTGAGGGTGCTCTCCCATTGTCGGCCAGCCAGTTGATGTTGTGTGCCGGTGCAGGGATGCTCTTTATATGACAGCGAGGATAGCCCGCATCTCCCGCCCCGGCCTTTCTCCTTCCTCCGGCCTTTATGTTGTGGCGTTCTCTTCCATGCGGTTTATCCCCGTTGTCCCTGTCTTGCGTTTGTCGCTTACTTGCTGTTCTCCTCGGCGAAAGCGGCCTCCTCAGCCGCCGCGATGATATCGTCGCGCGAGGCTTCCTTTATGTCAGAGAAGTCCACCTCGAATGTCTTCTCCATTTTCTTCTCTGTCTCTCTCTCCTTCTCCTCGGCTGCTGTTATGATGAAGTCCTGCTCTTCCTTTATCACCTTCTCTATGTCTGGTGCTGCCATGACGGGCTCTTCCTCCATCTTTGTCCTCTCTGTCTTCGCCTGGAAGATGCTGTCGCAGAATTTCGGTTGTTTCCTCAGCATCTTCAGTGTCTCCTCGGCTGCGTGCTGCTGTGCCTCTTTCTTTGAGAATCCCTTTCCTGAGCAGGCGTTTATTCCCTCCAGCACACATGTGTACTCGAAATAGGGCGAGCCGTTCTCGTCCTTTGTCTCCCTGATGCATCTGAACTCTATGGCGACACGGTTCTTCTGTGACCATTCAATCAGTTTCGACTTGAAGTTGACCTCCTTGTATGCCACTTTGTCTATGTTGACCATCTTTGAGAGAATCTGCTTCTGCACGAAGTTCATGCAGGCGTCATATCCGTGGTCGAGATACAGTGCGCCGACGAGGGCCTCGAAGGCGTTGCCGCCCATGTATGAGTTATGGCTCGCCGAGCGTCCTGACGAGAGTATGAGGCGTGTGATGCCCATCTCGCGCGCCAGACGTCCCAGTGTCTCGCGCTGCACAAGCTTTGAGCGTGTGTTGGTGAGGAATCCCTCGCGCTTCCCGGGGAAGTGCTCATAGACTATATGTCCTACCGTAGCGTCGAGTATGGCATCGCCGAGAAACTCCAGCCTCTCGTTGTTGACAGGCCGCCCCTTGGCGTTGCGGTGGGCCACACTCTTGTGCATAAGTGCAAGCTTGTAGTATGAGATGTCGTGGGGCAGTATGCCCAGTATCTTGTACAGCTCTATGTAGAGCTCCTTGTCTTTGCGGAAGATTAGCTTTATGTGGTCTATGATGTTCATAAAGTCTGGTATGGTGGGCTTTGCTTTCCCCCACCCGTATATTATCCGTCAGTCGTTCCCGTCCGTCCGTTCCTCATCCCTTCCTCTCCTGCGGGATGGCCTCTGCCTCCCTCTGCGCCATGCCGTGCTGCCTCAGCCGGCCATGGTTGCCTGCCGCTCCTGTGCCTCTGTTGTCACAGCCTTTGCGGCCTCTGCTCCCGCCTTGTCGGCAATGAGCTTGCATAAGGTTGAGGATGGATTTCTGACAGGCGGAATCTTATTACCCGCCTTAACGGACATAATCTTCCTCTCCCGCACTGTTGCTGTTGCAGAAGAGAAAGATTATGGTCTGTGACGTATGTTTCTTTACTCGGCGTATTTCTTGAATATCACGCAGGCATTGTGTCCGCCGAATCCGAATGTGTTGGACAGTGCGGCACGCACCTCGCGCTTCTGTGCCTTGTTGAATGTGAAGTTCAGGTTATAGTCAATCTCCGGGTCGTCATCGCCCTCAGCGTGGTTGATTGTCGGAGGCACGATGTCGTTCTTCACAGCGAGAAGCGACAGCATGGCCTCTGTGGCGCCGGCAGCTCCGAGCATGTGGCCTGTCATTGACTTTGTTGAGGATATGTTGAGCTTGTAGGCTGAGTCTCCGAAGACGTCCTTTATGGCCTTCACCTCAGAGATATCGCCTACATGGGTCGATGTTCCGTGTACATTGATATAGTCAATATCCTCTGGATTGAGGTTGGCATCAGAGAGGGCGTTCTCCATGACGAGCTTCGCTCCGAGGCCCTCTGGGTGAGACGCTGTGATGTGGTGTGCGTCGGCCGACATGCCTGCACCTGCCATCTCGGCGTATATCTTTGCGCCGCGGGCCTTGGCATGCTCCAGCTCCTCGAGGATGATTATCGCCGCACCCTCTGACATGACGAATCCGTCACGGCTGGCAGAGAATGGGCGGCTGGCCTTCTCTGGCTCGTCGTTGCGTGTTGAGAGGGCGTGCATGGCGTTGAAACCTCCTACGCCGCATGGCTCTATGGCTGCCTCAGCGCCGCCGGCAACGATGACATCAGCCTTGCCGAGACGTATGAGGTTGAATGCGTCGGCGAGGGCGTTGGTTGACGACGCGCAGGCTGACGATGTGATGTAGTTAGGGCCATGGAAGCCGTACTTTATAGAGATGTGGCCGCATGCTATGTCGGCTATCATCTTGGGGATGAAGAATGGGTTGAACTTCGGGCCCATCTTCTCGCCGTTGACAGCGTAGTTGCTAACCTCCTCCTCGAAGGTCTTCATACCGCCGATGCCGACACCCATGACGACACCGACACGGTTCTTGTCGATAGTCTCGAGGTCCATGCCAGAGTCATCGACAGCCTGTGTGGCTGCTGCGAGAGAGTACTGGCAGTAGGGGTCCATCTTGCGGGCCTCCTTGCGGTCTATATAGTCTGTCACCTTGAAGTCCTTCACCTCACATGCGAAGTGGGTCTTGAAGGCTGATGGGTCAAAATGTGTTATTGGGGCTGCGCCGCTCTTGCCGGCGAGAATGTTGTTCCATGCCTCCTCAACGTTGTTTCCTACTGGTGTCACACAACCGAGGCCGGTTACTACAACTCTTTTAAGTTCCATAGTTATGAATTTGTCGTGGGGTCTGTGAATACGCTTGCCGCTCGTTGTCCCTGCCGGTGCTGGCTGCCTGAAGACGGCCGCACGCCAAAGCGCAGGATTCCTCTGCCGCTACGTCTCTCCCTGTCTGCCTGACTGGAATGCGGGCGGCGGCAATGCGTGGTGTGATATTATGTTGGGTATATATCGGCGGGAGGGTGTCAGGCCTGCCTTATATATTACGAATAAATCGGAAGCTATGCCGCGGCCCTTGCAGGATACGGTACAACTTCCGATGTTTTATCTCATGAGAGAATCTTATTTTGCATTCTCCTCAATGTAAGCGATAGCGTCGCCAACAGTAGCGATCTTCTCTGCCTTGTCGTCTGGGATAGAGATACCAAACTCCTTCTCGAACTCCATGATGAGCTCTACTGTATCAAGTGAATCTGCGCCAAGGTCGTTTGTGAATGATGCCTCTGGCTTTACCTCTGCTGCGTCAACGCCGAGCTTGTCCTCGATGATGCTGGCTACTTTGCTTGCAATTTCTGACATAATTTTTAATTTTTAATTTAATGAATTTTCTTGTTTATTGGGGGGTGTCAGGGGTTTGTGCGGTTTTCCTGAATCTAAAACCGAGTGCAAAGTAACTAAGAAAATATTACATGTGCAAATTTTTTTAACGGAAATTACGTGTCCAATGCACATTCACAGCTTAATTGTGCAGTTTTTTTGACCTGTGATAACGTTTTTCATCCGTAACGGGGCGTTATCTGCCATGGTTTCCCGTTAAGGGCCTGATTATTCGCTTTCTACGCCCGCCGCCCCTTCTGCGGCATCCTCCCGGTCTTCCGCCGCCGCCCATCCCGCTCTCTCTTCACTTTCCCATTTGTGCTGTCTGAGCCTCCCATTTGTACTCGATGGGCTCCTCATTCATACTGGATGAGCGCGCCATTTGCACTCTATGGCCAGCCGCTCTTCCCACATCCCTGAAAGGCCCTCTCCGGAGGACAGTTTCTCTCCTGTTCGCTGTGGCTCACGGTTCCCTGTCCTATCCCTCATCTTCAGCCGGCGCCCGCGATGATACAGAAAAGGCATACAGCCTGCGTGAGGCTGTATGCCGTGGGTTGGTTTGTTTGTTGTGTCGTCCCGTATTGTCCGCCGCCACGTCTTCAGTGTCTGTGCGGGACAGCGTGCGGGGGAGGGGGCTCTGTCTTGTGTCCTGCTTTGTGGTGGCGCGGCAGACGGTGTGTGGGTTATCCTATGACGGTGCCTTTCAGCGTAGCCGACGACGAGTCGGTTATCCTCACGCGGCAGTATTCGCCGGCGCGGACAGTGCGTTGTGAGCCGTCGGGGAGGGTGGTGGTGCGGTCGAAGACTACCATCTTGTTCTGCGATGTGCGCCCGCACATCTGCTCCCGCGAGCGTTTGCTGTAGCCCTCTGTCAGCACCTCGAACTCCTGCCCCACATCCTTCCGGTACTCTCTGGCGCTGATTTCTGTCTGCAGGTGTATCATCTCGTTCAGGCGTCTTATCTTCTCCTCCTCGCTGATGTTGTCGGGTAGATGTCTCGATGCGTATGTCCCGGGTCGCTCTGAGTATTTGAACATGAAGGCTGAGTCATATCCCACCTCCCTCATCAGCGAGAGCGACTCCTGGAAGTCGGCCTCTGTCTCGTCATGGTAGCCTACGAAGATGTCTGTCGTTATCGAGCAGTCGGGGATTATGCGGCGGATGGCGCCGACGCGGTCCATATACCATGAGCGGGTGTATTTGCGGTTCATGAGCTTGAGTATCTTGTCTGAGCCTGACTGTACGGGCAGGTGTATGTGCTTGCAGACATTAGGATAGCGCGATATGACGTGGAGGGTCTCGTCAGACATGTCCTTCGGATGGGATGTCGTGAAGCGCACACGCATCCCCGGCACAGTCTCGGCCACAAGGGCGAGGAGCTGTGGGAATCCTGTCTCCGCTATCGTCTCGCCGTCCTGCCCTGTCGTTTTCCAGCAGTAGCTGTTGACATTCTGCCCGAGCAGTGTCAGCTCCTTGTATCCTCGCTCGGCGAGGTCACGACACTCGGCGAGTATCGACTCCACATCGCGTGAGCGCTCGCGGCCGCGTGTGTAGGGGACGATGCAGTAGTGGCAGAAGTTGTTGCAGCCGCGCATGATGCTCACAAAGCCCGACAGGCGTGGCCCGTGGGAGCGCAGAGGCATGACATCGCGGTAGGTCTCTGTCATAGACAGCTCGGTGTCGATGGCCTTCTGGCCCATCTCACACTGGGCTATCAGCCCTGGGAGGGAGAGGTAGGCGTCGGGGCCGGCGACAAGGTCGGCGTGGTGGTCGGTGATGAGTCCCTCTTTCACACGCTCGGCCATGCAGCCCAGCACACCGAGTATGACACGCTTGCCGCGGTTGCGGTATATATTATATAAGGTGTCAAGACGGTGGTAGATTTTGTTCTCGGCGTTCTCACGCACAGAGCATGTGTTGAGGAAAACAGCGTCGGCATCGTCAACACCGTCGCATAACTCGTAGCCAGCCATCTTCATTATGCTGGCCACAACCTCTGAGTCGGCCACATTCATCTGGCAGCCGTAGGTCTCGATAAATAATTTCTTCATACTTTGTTCTATAAGTCTTGGAAATGTTTTCTGTGCCATTCCCCATGCCCTGGCGCGGCGCCCGGATTGCTGTCTTCGGGCAGTAGGGTGGGGCAGGGAGTGGGGATGATGGCTGTGCAAAGGTAATATGTTTTTCCCGCCTGTGCAAGTATCAGAGGCTATAAATGGTGTGTGGCGGTCACATACGGCTTATGATGTCCTGTCCGGCGCCCTGTCCCTTATACTTGCTCTTTGTCGCGTTGAAGGCGTAGCGCAGGCTTAGCTGCACGCGGTGGAAGGAGTAGTGGGAGCGCTCGCCGCCGAACACGTCGCTCTGGTAGAGGGTGTAGTTGCCGAGGTCGAGGAGGGCGTCGTGGCGTGCGGTGTTGAATATGTCTGAGCACGAGAGGCGCACAGTGAGCGACTTGTCCCTAAGGAGGGTCTTCTGCACTGCTGCCGTGAGGTTCCAGTAGTTGTCGAGCAGTCTCGCATTGCGGTAGTGTGCCTTCGAGTAGAATTCAGAGTTGAGCTCCAGCTGCCATCCTCTCTTCAAGGTGAATGTGTTGTAGCTGTTGAGGATGAACATGGGCTTGTCATAGCTCACGGTGCGTCTGCCCGTGGCTGTGCGTGGGTCTTCGAGATTGAATGACAGCCACTGCTTCTGTATGCCGATGACGTTGCTCGTCGTCCAGCACCCTACGGTAGGCGCGATATTCAGGAAAGCCGAGATGCAGTCGATGGGGCGGTCGAAGTTGACCATGCCGATGAGCACGACACCATTGTCGTCGTAAGGTGACGTCCAGTCATATATGGCGTCAGTCATGTGCATATAGTCGACAGAAAGCGATATGAAACGCCAGCGCGAGGCGAGGGTCACATCGTGGCGAATCTCATTCTTCAGCGTCGGGTTGCCTGTCTGGAGAGTGTAGCGGCTGACATACTCCACCTCGCTGCGGAGGTCGTAGTATGACGGCCGACGGGTCTTGACAGCATAGCTTAGCTGCATCTGCAGGAGCCCGATGCGTGTCGCGAATGACAGCGAGGGGAAGACGTTGTCGATGCTACGGCTTATGGAGCGGGCGGCGTCAGTATGGTCGTCAAAGTCGAACGCAACATGCTCGTACCTCATGCCGAGGGTCAGCATTCCGGCCTTGGGTATCATGAGGCCATACTCGGCGAAGGCTGCGTAGTTCTGCTCACTGACCTCTGATTGGCGGCCTGATACCGACTCGATGCCGCTGATGCCGTAGAGATTGTCGCGGGAGAAGAACGACAGCTCGCCGCCAAGCTTCAGGCTGCCGCCCCACACCTTGCGCTCAAGGACGAGACGCGAGGCGAGGAGATGGTTCTTGTTCTCGCTGACGCTCTCAACATGCTTGGTGTCAGAGAGCGATTCCTCGTCGACGATGTCGTCCTTCTTCTCACGCTGGGTGTAGTAGTCGATATTGGCGTCTATGCCCCATGGGCCGAGCTTGCCGCTGTAGTAGGCGTTGGCCATGACGCTGTTGGGAGCGTCTGAATAGACCTTGCTGATAGAGTGGAGGTGGTCGGTGGTCAGATTGTCGCGCATGATATCCTCGTCCACTGTGATGCCGAAGCGGTTATGGAGCTTCTGGCCGCGCTCTATCTTTATGCCGGCTGAGCTGTTGTCGTCTATCTGCCAGTTCACTCCGGCGTTGAGATGCAGACGTGTGAGACGCTGTGTGGTGTTGACATAGCCCTTCTGGCTGTGGGTGACGTCGCCGTATGTCTCCTGCACCATGTCCGAGTGGTAGCCAGCGAGATAGTCATTGGCGAGATGTGCCCCGCAGAAGACATCGACAGCCCCGTGGCGGTAGTTCATGTTGACCGACGAGGAGAGGTTGTTGTTGCCGTTGGCGAGAGCCTGTGAGTCGTTGAGGTCCATCTTCCCGCTGAGTCCCTCGCCCTGCTGGCGGCGTGTCTTTATCCTCACCACTGCAGCGACAGAGGCGTCGTAGGCGGCGCCGGGGTTCGTTATCACCTCCACGTCGCGTATGTCGTGGCTCCTAAGGCGCTTCAGCTCGTCGTTGTCCTGCACACGGCGGCCGTTTATATAATATAGAGGTGTACCCTTGCCTATCACCTGCACGCTGCCTCCCATGCGCATCATGCCAGGCACACGGGCGAGCATCTCCTCAGCCGTTCCGGCCGATTCGAGCGGTGTCCCCTCTATCCGGGTTATCATTGCGCCGTCTTTCATCTTTGTCTTGGGCGCATGTGATTTCACCACCACCTCCTGGAGGTTGAGCATATACGTGATGGAATCGTTCTCTTGTGTCTGGGCGTTGGCTGTCATCGACGCCGACAGGGCTGCCATGATGGCGATGGTCTTGATGTCTGTCATAGGTCTTCTCACCTTGTTTTGCTGGGTTTATGATGTTTGTTACTTTGTCTCCAAGTCTGGATTCTGGTGCAAAGTTACAACCACCATTCTGCATCTGCAATAGTGAGGGACAGAAGGCTATGGGGCTGGGATATAGTATCTTACCGTTCGTCACACATCCCTGCCGTTCGTCCCAGAAGCCACTTCCTGGGGGACGAATGGTCATCGCGCCCAGCTGTCTCCCACTTATTGCTGTGGCCCGTCAGCCCGTTTTGCCTGATTATGTCCATCAGGTTTTTGCGTCATAATATCCTTGTGCTCCTGCCATTGCAGTTGTGATAGTCAGTCATAGAATAAAGGTGGGCTTTCCATGTGCGGGAGGCTGGTATGCCATAGCATGATGATGGGTCAGCCATGTGCGGGAGGCCGGTATGTCATAGCATGATGATGGGTTCTCCATGAGTGTGTCAAGCTTGCCGATGACGCTTTTTCCCGTTCTCCCTGCCGATTATCCAGATATTTCTTGCAGATGTCACACAAAATCATTATCTTTGCCTGATGCAGTGACATGGGCATGTCCCCGTTGTGCCCACATCCTGCCATTCTGTATGCAAATGAAATTTCCTGACATGATATCTATGAGAAAGATAAAGGCATTCTGCATGTTGCCGCAGAACATCCGTATACTGAGAGAGAATCTCTATGCAGGCGTATTCGTGTTCCTGCTGCTTTCACTCGCCAACCCTTTTGATGTTGACACCGTCCATGATAACCGTTCGCTGTTCTTCATCGCCATGGGAGTGCTGTCGACTCTTGTGGGCATTGTGGTGGGAACATTCTCAGCCTATGTGCTGCGTATGCCTATGGACCCCCATCTTCCCCTTGCCACAGTCCACCGCAACACCCTTGTCCATTACATCATAAACATACCTGTACTCACAGCAGTCCTTGTCAGCTACGCCGGCGATTTCTTCTATGACGGCCCGCACCGGGCATGGATAGACGACCAGGGATTCACTCCCGTCAATTTCCTCCAGTATCTCAACTACGTCGCCGTGACATCGGTTTTCCTGTTTATCGGCACATATGTGCGCAACCGCAACTGGCATCTGCGCTGCCAGCTCGACGAGGTCAGGGCTGTCAACGCCATGCTCGAGCAGTATCAGAAGAACAATGAGGAGAGGGCTGAGGAGACCGGAGAGGCGGAGAAAGAGACGGTATGCAGGTTTGAGGGCGCTACGGCCAACGCTGTCCTTGAGGTGAGGCCATCGGATATAATATACGTGGAGTCGATGGCTAACTATGCCGACGTATGGTATATGGAGGGCGACGAGCCAAGGCATAAGATGCTGCGCATAACGCTGAAAAGCATAAAGGAGAGCCTTGAGGGGGTAGGATGCATGGTGCAGTGTCACAGGGCGTTCATCGTGAATCTTAACTATGTCATAGCCATGACAAACCGACCGACAGGCTACCAGCTGCAGCTCTTCGGCACAGACAAGGCGATTCCCGTCTCACGCTCAAGGCTGAAGGAGATAAAGGAGCAGCATCCGGGACAGAGGCAGGATGCCAATAACAAGGCATAGGCATAAGGGGGAACCGGGAAACGCACAAACACCTTGCTGCCATTTGAATGTTATTGTGAGAATATCGGCTAAGAGGAAAACGGGAAAGGCACAAACACCTTGCTGCCATTTGAATGTTATTGTGAGAATATCGGCTAAGAGGAAAACGAGAAAGGCACAAACACCAGATACATGATTCTGGCGCTTGTGCCTTTGTTTATGCAGGTATGTCGTTGATGTTTCGTGATGTCCAAGAGCCCGTCTGGCTGTCAGATGCTGGATTCTTGATACATCCCGACGGTTTCATTTAGTCGTTCAGGCTTATGCCGCGGTTGTTGAATGTAACGTTGAGAATGCTGATGTACTTGCGCATCTGATCACGGTCGAGGACTTGAGAGAGATGGCGCAGACAGTGCGTCACGGCTGTCTTTGTAAGCTCTGTGCGGTCTGAGCGGTCGGCTGTGGCAGCGTTCATCATCTCGATGTTGAATGTGTTCTGGATGCCACTGACAGCGTCAAACTGGTCAGAAGAGAGCAGGAGAGCTCTTGAGAGAGCCTTCATGTTGACATCGAACGCATAAGCGCTTGTGGCGTTTGTTGTGTTCAGATTCTCGTTCTCTGCCTTTGCCATTGTCATACTGAGCATGGCTACGATAGCTAAAACAATCTTTTTCATAATCTTTTTCCTTTCTTTTTAATTTTTAGTTTGTGTTATCCTGTGGGCCTTCTGTTCTTTATTGGCCCTTGTGTTGTGTTTGCCGGTCTTCACAGACCCCTTTGTTTTGTTATCCGCTGCAAAGTTACGGCGATATTATATCCCCTGCAACAGTTTCCTACTAATTTTTCTTATTAGCTCCGCTTTTCTTGATTTAAACGAATAGAGGTTATCTCTCTACCTTATTATATTTATATATTATGTCCCTAATGCTTTCTTTTTGTAGTGTTTTTGTAATAATCTGATAACATAATGTAAATCAAGTCTCCGATTTTTGTGAATAACGCATTATGCCTCCATCCCGCCTGAACTCACCCCTTATGTATCAGAACGGGTCTTTCAACGCCACTCAGCATGAGTCTGTCACCGTCTTCTCGCCCGGCTATTCTGCCGGATAGTAATCAAATAAAAAAACATCCGGCAGGACAATGTCCCACCGGATGTGGCGTTATCCTCAGCCGCTTACAGCATTATAGCTATAGATGGCTGGGTGTCAGAGGTTTAAGATTATTTTCTTCTGATGACTTTCTTGCCATTGATGATGTATATGCCGTGGAGCGACTTCAGCTCGTCATTCGTAGCATTCATCTTGACTGTCTTGCCGTCGAGAGAGTAAACATTTACCTTTCCGTCAGTGTCAGCATTGATGTTGTCTATGCCTGCTGCCTCGCCGATGTAGTATGTGAATGTCACAGCAGGGAGGGCATTGCCTGAGTCATCGACGAAGAATCCTTCAGGAGCCTCGAATGTGTATGTGCCATCCTCGGTGTACTCAACTGATGTAGAGATGATAAGCTCGTTCAAGTCTTCTCCGTAATTTGCATCAGAGATTTTCTCAAGCTCTACACCGTCTCTCTTGACAGTTATCTTGCCAGAGCCGCCGGCCATCGCAGATACTGTTGTGTTCCATACGTGGATAGTCTTCAGAGATGTCACTGTGCTGCCATCAGCAGGGTCAGTCTTCCAGTCAGATGTCACAGCGCCGCCACCGTTGCCGATGGTGTATGTGAATGTCACAGCAGGGAGGGCATTGCCTGAGCCGTCAACGAAGAATCCCTCTGGAGCCTCGAATGTGTATGTGCCATTCTCGGTGTACTCAACAGATGTAGAGATGATAAGCTCGTTCAAGTCTACTCCGAAATTTGTATCAGCTATCTTCTCAAGCTCTACACCGTCTCTCTTGACAGTTATCTTGCCAGAGCCGCAGCCCATCTCAGATACTGTTGTGTTCCATACGTGGATGGTCTTCAGCGATGTCACTGTGCTGCCATTCTCTGGGTCTGTCTTCCACTGGCTGTTATCACCGCCCTGTGAGCCGCTGCCAACAGTGAAGAAGAGTGTTGTGCCGACATTCACCTTGCCTGTCATGTAGCCGCTGTCGTTCCATGCCTGGTCGCCTACGACACCCTCCTCAAGAGTCAGGCGGTAGTTGCCAGCCTCTGTGATAGGCTCTGCGAGAGATACCATTGCCACCTTCCTGTTCTTCGGGTTGACCTGGAATGTAGCTGGATACTGTACGTAGTTGACAGGGTCAAAGAAGTAAACTGTCTCGTCCTTGCCGTAAACTTCCTCGCTGAACTCTATCATAACCTGTGAGAGAGATTCAACTGTCGACTCGCTGGCAGGGTCAGAAGACTCTACTGTGATTACAGCCTGTGGGGCAGCGAGCACGGTGTATTTCAGGTAAACAGGAGATGCATTCTTCTCCTGGCCGAATCCCTCGCCAGTGACATAGACAGAGTCTTCTATCACTACTGTGTACTCGCCAGATGTTGTGATAGGATTCTCAAGTGTCAGTGTGAATCCGCTGACGATATTGTCTTCTATCTTACATGTTGTAACTCTCTTGCGGTTAGAGTCTATGACGTAAACCTCCTTGTCCTCCTGACGAGTTATGGAGATAGCGTTGTAGTAGCTGTCTGTACCCTCTTTCTGTGTACACTTGATGACTGACAGCTCACGAACGGTAGAGCCTGCGATAGGGTCTGTCATGAAGTCGTATGTCGCATAGTCCTTGAAGAACGTGAAGTTGATGTCCTTGCCCTTCATATAGCGGCCATACTTGCCGTTGGTCTTGATATACTCATTGTTGACGATAACCTCATGGTTGATGTAGATATCATACTTGTGGGTGTTTATCAGAGGTGACGATGGGGTCACTGTGACAGTCTTGCCCTCTGCTGTTATCTCTGCGTCAACCTTGGCGTTTGTTGTCAGGTCTGTGATAAGGAGCGACAGCACGCCACCCTCAAGGGTGCGGATGTTGACATCCTCATCGAATGTGAGAGTGAGCTTGTCGAAGCTGTCGATGATGGCGTTGTCTGCTACAGAGACGCTGGTAGGCTCAAGGTCATTGATAAGCTCTGGGCCTGGGTTGTAGCGAACGTTGAAGTCATGATCGAAGCCATCGTTTGAAACCTGGTTGAGGAAACTGATGCGGACATTCTTGCCTGCCACGATATCAGCTGTCAGAGGTATTGTGTACTCTATTCCGTTCTTGCCTTCATCTGTTGATGTTATGCCCTCTGTGATATCTGTCTGGTATTTGATATCATCCTGAGTCTGGTATGTCACACGCACACCGCTGAATGTCAGGGCTTTCTTGTCAGAGAAGTAAACCTTGAAGGAATTCTCAGTAAGTGTTGCGCCGTCGGCAGGAGTGAACTCTGCCTGTATGTCGCTCTTGTACTCCTCGAATTTGCATTCTGTGGATACAGAGCCGTAGTTGCCGGCTGATGGGCTGAAGCACATTGTGCCGTCGGCCATCTTTATGTAGTTGACCTTGATGCTTATTGATTCCCACTTTTGGGTAAGTCCCATGTCAGCGTATGTGCGGCGCACACCGGTGAAGTCGATGTAAAGCTTCTGTCCGTCAACAGATATCTTATCCTGAGGGAGCTGTCCTTGATATGCGTCGCCCATGTCTGCGCTACCGATAGTGAACGATACTGTCGCTGTCTGTCCGTTCTCCATGGTCATGAGAGGATAGTCAAAGTCGAGAACCATGATGCCACGCTCGTCGCCTGGCAGCCAGTATGAGAGGAAGGGGTCTGGAGCTGTGATGCCAGTATTCTTATGAAGGTCGCCAGGGGCTGTCCATTTGAGCACGAGAGTGCCGTCTGTGCCATAGACAAGAGGGTTCTCGCCTCTTGACTTCACGCCTGTAAGGGTGAGTGTGACAGGGTCGCCAGCGTTGTAGCGGCCTTCCTCTTTCCATGCGGTCAGATACTCCTTGATGTTCAGGATGAGCTGCTCGGTGTTGTTTCCTGAGCGCACCTCAACCTTTCCATTCTCTGGGTCCTGTGGGTAATTGCCCACCTTCAGGTATGCCCACTGGTTAGATGTGACAGGGAGGTTGAATGTCAGAATCGCCTGTCCGTCACGCTGGTCAGTGATGTCAAACATTCCGCCGAGAGGCTGGTCGCACTCGAATGTCAGCTCTGTGATAGTCTCCATCACAGCGATGAACTTCTTGTCCCTGCTGAAACCTTTGCCTCCTGTAAGATAGTAGGTGGTTCCGGCCTTGACCTGTGCTGTCTCTTTTTTGCCGAATGTCACGTTCTGAATGGTCGCTGTTTCGTAGCTGAAACTCGAGTAGCGACTATTTTCGTCAACGTCTGTGCCTTCGGCGTTCAAAGCGGTGTAGACTGTAAGCTGAGCCTCCTGAGCCCACACAACGAGTGTGCCGTCAGTCTCTGGCGTGAACTTGTACTTGTCGTTCACGCCGAAGATGTTGTTCTCATTGTAGAGAGTGTTCAGCTCGAGTGTTTTCCAGCCTTTTGCATCTTGTGCATAAGCGCCTGCTCCAGCCAACACCATTACAATCAAGAGGCACATCCTGTGGAGTGAACCTTTGACAAATGAAAGTAATTTTTCTTTCATACTTAAATAATGTTTTGGTTATTAATAATAGAATTTTTCTCGATTAGTGATAAGTTTTCTTTCAGAGTGAGGCAGCGCGGATAGCTGTCCGTTTCTATATAAAGACCGCTGCGGCCTTTATCTGTTTCTTCCGCTTGCCGGTGTGCATTGCTGCCTGTATATGTGTGATGATGATAATCTGGCTCTGCAAGCTCAAGTATCAGAGAGTGTTTGCAGAGCCAGATTCCGTCAGTCATATTACATCACAATCTTCTTTGTCACAGTCTTCTCGGCTGTTGCAGCCTTTACGATTACTGCGCCATGATAGCCGTTTGTGCCGACAGTCACAGAGCCGTTGCCAGCCGCTTTGCCGATAAGTGTGCCGCTTGTGGTGTAGAGCTCAACAGTGACCTTGTCGTTTGTCATGACAGCCACAGAGCCTCCATAGACAGCGATGTCGATGTCAGCGGCCTTGTCTGCCACAGCGTTGCTGATGCCTGTGCTGATATTCTTCAGAGGGAATACAACGGCGTTCACGATACCTCCGGTGATACCGTCGACAATCATGACAGCAATCTTGCCGTTCTCTCTCTCTGCTATCTGCTCAGGATAGCTCAGCTCAAGAGTCTCGACGTATGACTTTCCAGCCTCCATCTTCTGTGGGAAACCGATGTTTGTTCCGGCAGGAGTGCCCCAGTATGTGCGTGCGACATCATTGTGCTTGATGTTGAATACGGAGGCCTGTCCATACTTGCCGCCCTTGCCCCAGTCGCCGAGGTTAGGGTCAGAGACGCCGTAGAGGTTATTGTCCTGAGAGTTGTTCAGTCCGTCCTCAAGCGCTACAGGGAACACATTGAGGTACTGTCCCTTCATGTTGAGGGCCGACTGTATCTCTATGTCCATCTTTAGCTTGTTCGTCTCCTCGTCTAATGTAGCCTTCGGAACGCTTACGCCGATGTATGATGGCACATCCATCTCTGCCGATACGAAGTCGAGCCAGAGGTCTGCCTCGTTAGAGAACTGATAGCTTCCGGATGCGTTGCTCATTGGTGCGCAGATGTATCCGTTGCGCTGTATCATGCCGGTTGGTGCGGCATTGAGACCGAGAGACTGTGTGTAAGTCTCCAGAGAAGAAGAAGAGTATGGGTCGCCGGTATATGTATGGAGTGATACAGGAATGAAGCGGTCGCCGAAGAGTTTCTCCAAGTACTCGATAGCCAGTATGCCCTGTGGGCAGTTAGGACATGTCGTGCCAGTCATCTCCTCAAGCACGACGCGCTTTACAGGCTCGAAAGTGAGGTCCCTCACGTTGCTCTTCACAACGTCAGAGTATGTGTCGAGCTTCACGTCGATGGTGAAGTCGTTCACCTCGCCGACAGTAAGCGGCAGCGGCTTGTTGAATGAGAAGTTGACCATGTCATCCTTCTTCAGTGCCAGTCCGGTCTGTGATACAGCGTCGATAGTGTTGCCCTCGGCGTCCTTGAGGGTGAGTGATACGCTTGAGAATGTGTCGATGTCAGAGTTGGCGACGAGTATTCCCTCTATTGTCACCTCGTTCTTGTTCACCACGCTCTGAGGGTTTGTGAGATACATGAGATACTTCAGGTTGCGCTGAACGAGGATATTGTCGATGAATACGACACTCTCGTTCTTGTTATTGTTCCAGAAGCCGATGTATATCTTCTTGCCGTTGTACTTGGCGAGGTCTATGGCGTACTTTGTCCACTCGCCGTCAAGTCCCTCCTCTGTCTTGCCTATTGAGAGCTCGTAGGTTGTTATCTCGCCATTGCTCTTCATGCTGTTTATGATGTCAGAGGTGAGGGTGTTGATATTCTCGTCACACTCCCAGATGACAACTTTCAGCTTGTCGTCGGCGAGGTCCTGATACTTCTGTGCGTCGAATGTGAGCGTGCAGAACTCGTCAGGTATAATGAGCTGTGGAGTAACAATCCAGTCATCGCTCTGTCCGGCAGGGCTGTACATTGATGTTGAGGCAGCGCAGATATCTGTAGAGTTCTCGTTGTCGCGTATTGAGAGGTTCCAAGGCTGGTTGTCAGCGTCGAACTCCCATGCCTGCATCTCCTGTGTCGGAGTGTTGTGGTCGCCCTCGTAGCGCATCATGTTAGCCAGTGCAGCGCTTATGTTGTTGAAGTCCTCTTTGAAGAGAACGGCTGTCTCTGTAGATATCTGACGCTCATAAGTGCCCTTGTAGTTGAGTGTGACAGCCTCGTTGGCGCTATTCTCGTCGCCAGTGACATCGGTCACAGAACCCTTGTCGAGGACAACCTTATATTCAGCGCCAGAGTACAGATACTGTGTTGTCGCAGGCATGAGTGCCACGTCATTGTTCTTCGCTACGACAGAGAGTGGGCATATAGTCTTCTCTCCGTCAGATGTTATCTCGATGAGACGTGCTGAGGCATCCTTTGTTGCAGCCACCTTTGTGTCGAAGGTCAGCACAGGGAATGTTGTCGTGTTGTCGAACACAGCGACCTCCGCTCCGTTCTCAGGATATATTGTAGTCACGCTTACCGGTTTGTCGGCACGTCCTGCAAAGCTTACTGTTATGGTCTGGTTTGTCTTCTGCTCGTTGCCAGCGAGGCAGAGAGCTCCGGCAGGAATCTCTATGGTATATGTCTCTCCGTCGTTGAGAGCTGTCTCACGGAATGTCACCACGAGTGAGTGGCTGTCAGTCTGTGAGATAGCGAATCCAATCGAGTTACGCACTTTGTTGCCCTTGCTGTCCTTCAGTATGGCCGATGACGCTCCGCCCTTCACCTTGATGTTCTGTGTGAAGAGGAATGTCACGGTGCTCATCCAGTGGAATGAGGAACCTGCTGAAGGTGTTGTCGTGAAGTCCTGGAGGAGGTCTATGCCCTGGCATGCCTCGCTGATGTTCTCAGGCAGTGTCACGACATAGCTCTCGCCCTGTGGCGACACCATGGAGCCGAGTACACTGCCGTCGGCAGAGCCAGCCCACAGTGTTCCGGTATAGTCGAATCCGGTGGTCTTATAGAAGTCACGGCCATAGCGCTGCTTCATGATGAGGGAGAAGGGATACCATATCCCGTCGTTTACCACTGACCACTCACGGAGAGGTGTGCCCGAAGGTGATGAGGCATACACATTGCCGTAGTTGTCGACATGTCCCGCACGGTGGTCGAGGTTCTCAACCTCGTTGTAGCTCGCATATGTCATTGTCTCAAGGTTGAGGACAGTGACAAAGAGATTGTCGGCGTTGTCGCGTACAGTGCCTGCCGCATACTTGCCGTTAGGGCTGAGGACGACACCGCCCTCCATCATGATGAAACCGGCAGGAGTGTTGTTGCCGTCTTTTCCGAATCTAATGTTTGACTTCTCTACGGTGTTGTATATGAACACCGTAGGGTTGATGCTCTGGTTTCCGTAGATAGCTATATACTTTCCGTCGGCAGAGATGTCGGTATACTGCTCCTGCTTGCAAGAGTAGTCGACAGGCATCTTGGGGAGATTCTCGAGTGTCATGACGGTCATTTTCTCGAGGTCCCACATCACGCCGCTTGAGTTGGAAGCCATGACATTCTGTGCGTTGTCCTCACAGTAACCGACAGCATATTTCCCGTCGGGAGTGACAGCGAGCGCCTGGCCAGCCTTTCCTGTTGCCGGCAGAGGCAGTGCAGTCCACTTCTTTGTTGTCATGTTGAATATGGCAGGGCCTCCGAGATATGAACCGTCGTCGGTCAGTGTGCCGTCGCATGCGCCCACGAGGATTTTGCCATCGTCAGTGATATCATTGACGACATATTTCCCGACAGCGTCTTCTTCGCTCTCAGTGGCGAGTTTCACTACGGTCTCTTTTCTTGTCTCTGTGTTGAGAATGCGCACTACGCCGCTCTTCTTCTGCTCAGAGGTGGCTCCTTTCACGATGACCCATTTGCCGTTGTCAGATACCTTGCTCGCTATGGCGAGGTCAGCATACTGCTGCAGCTGGAACTTCGGTGAGCCTATTGTCTGTGCGTTGACAGACAGCGCTGCTGTCACGACAGATAATAAGATGAGTATAAGGAACTTTTTCATATAGTATGGTTTGATTAAGAATTATCTGCTTTTGTCGACTTCTTCGTCCAGGAATATGGACTATAAGCACCCATGACATGCCTTTGATGGCGTGTCAATGTTGGGATTAATGTGTGGGTGCTTTCTTGTCTTTAGCGTGCAATCTTTCGTGTAATCACTGTCCCGTCAGACATTGTTGACTTCTTGATATACAGTCCGTTAGCAGGTTCCTGTATTCTCTTGCCCGTGATGTCGAGGTATTCTGTCCTGACAGCCTTGTCAGCCTTCACGCCGTCGATGCCAGCGCCTGTAGGGTCATACAGGTAGTTCACAGTGACAGTTTTTGACTCCACGACCTTGTATATCGGCTTGTAGCTTGGTCTGCCGGCAATTATCACCTGCTCTTTTCCGTCCTGCTGACATGCGTGGACAGTATATTTGATTATTGTCTTGCCCTCTTTAGCGCCGCAAATCCACTCTGCCTTAAGGTCCTGTAAACCGTCTTTTGCGAGGCCAGTGACATTCATTATGTTGCCTTTTGAGCTGAGTACAGATGCCGGGTAGGTATACTCTCCTGTTGCGTTCTGTGTCAGACATGATCCAATGTAGCAAATATTGTGTGCTCCGAAAGGCATTGTCTCGATATTGATATCAAGGTATGTCTGGACAGCATCGCCAGAGATGTTCTTCACGAACAGTCCGCTAGAGATGAAGTCGTCGCCCATTCCCATCTCGTCCTCGACGAGTGTTGTGCGTGTCACTGTCGCTCCGTCGGCCAGAGTGACATACTCGCCGGCGGCATTTTTCTCCACGAACTGTACATAGTCGTTCTCCTGTGCGGAGAGGTTTGCTGCGCATAAAAGCATTGCAGCCATGATAGTGTAAAGTTTCTTCATATTCCTTATGTTATTTGTTTTTCATTGTTTTTTGTCTCTCGTTGTCAGGTGTGGGTGAGTAGAGGACATTGTCTTCTACCTCACGACCTTCTTTCCGTTCAGGATATACAGTCCGTGACGCCCTCCGATGTTGTCGGTAATACGCTGTCCGGCAATGTTATACACGCATTTCGTGCGTACATGGTTGTTGTCTGTCGCGATATTCTCTATGCCAGACGAAAGAGGGTTGTGGAAGTGGAATGCCATTGTCCCGTCGGCGTTCTGTGTGATGTCTGTTATGTCCTTCCGCATGAGGAACGAGCCGTCAGTGTTGGCATTGGTGAGTGTCGCGGCAGGTGTTGATGTCGCAGTGAGGGCGTTGTTGCCGTTATAGGGGTAGAGGTCGCCCCTCACGTCGCTCTCAGTCCTATCCCAAGAGTTGTCGGCAGCTATCACTCCGCAGCGTTCCTTCGTCGTGTTGACATCGTTAGCCGCCCATGCCTCGGCACTGTAGTTTATGTGGGTTATAAGCATTCCGGCTGCATACAGCCCACCGTCGCATCCAGTCTTCTGTCTGTTCTCGAGGATGTAATACTCGTCCCTGTTACCATCATTATATATTATATAAGCCTCGCCTCCCTCAGAGAGCGGTTTCATGGCTGTGATGTCTGTTGTCTCGTTCAGCTCGGTCAGGGTCTTCCATCCGCAGAAAGCGCGTTCGTAGGCAGTGTAACCTGCTGGCTGGTAGCCGTTGTCGAGATAGTTGCCCATGTTCATGAGGTCCCAGACGTAAGTGCCGTAGTGGAGCGATGTTGCCCCGAAAGCTGTTCCCTTGTCGTACATGTCGGGCAGTCCGAAGCAGTGGGAGAACTCGTGGCATATCGTTCCGATGCCGTCAATCCTACCCCCCTCGCCGAGCTCACAGCTGCAAGCGAAGTTCTTCACCGTCACGCCGTCCACCTCGAATGGCTGCTGTGACATGCCTATGGAGCCGAGCGTGCCCTCCTGAGGCCATATCAGGTTGATATCGTCGGGGCATGTGTTCTCGCCCTGTCCGGCATAGAGCACGAAGACCTGGTCAACAATTCCGTCGCCGTCCCAGTCATACTTGGTGAAGTCGACTTTGCCTTTAATGTCGGCATACCGGCAGGCGTCGTAAATCAGTTTCCCCACGTTCGCCTCGTTAGTCTCGTATCCTCCGTCGTTAACTCCGTATGTCACGTATGTGTTAGGGAGCAGGAAAGGCCCCACGACATCAAAGTTGAACTCGAACTGTCCATCGCTCTGGGCGTAGAAATAGTCGTAGACGCTGCTCTTGAAGCCCACCTCGGGGTCGCTGAATCCCTTCTCGTTTGCCACGCGGTCATAGTAGCTCCGTGCGTCGGCCTTGGAGAAAGTCTTTGCGGGTATGGCGTCCTTGTCAGTGAACTCGACGAGGATTATCAGTCCGCGCTTCTGTCCGGTGAATTTCGCTGGGTCGGCTGTCGCGGCGCGTGTCTGCCTAATGGCGTTCGCCTTTGCCCGCATGTTGCTGGCGTTGGCCTCCAGAGCGTCTCTGTCAGCCATCATGTATATGCCTTTCTCGGCAGTCGCCACGTATGCTTTCCCGTCGGCAGCGCGCCAGTAGTGGCAGTATTCGTCGCCTGTCAGCTCGGCTCTCACCTCAGTGCCGTCGGCGAGTCGCAGTGTGCGCCACTGTCCCGGGCGTGCTGGGACGGCGAAAGATGATGCGGCGCAGAGGAATAGTGCGGCGGCTGTTGTCAGTATGTCTCTTGTTCTCATGTTGTTAGGGGGCGCTGTGTTTGGTCTGTGATATTGTCCTTATCGGTGTGGGGTAGGTGACAGGCAGGCTTACTCAACCGTTGCAGGTGTCAGCTTTGCCTTCACCACCTGCTCCACGCCGTCGGGTGTGAAGATGAAAGCCACGACATAAAGGTCGCCGGCTTTGTATGTCTCGTCTATTGTGAGGGAGTATGTCTTCTCCATGTCAGTCTCCTGAGGCAGTGTGACAGGCTCGCCGTCGCGGTCGTTGACAGAGAGGCGGAAGACATGGTTGTGTATGAACTCCTTATTGACGCTGCTGTCCGGGAGACGCTGCAGGCTGACGATATTGTCCTCGATGAGCCATACCTGGAGCTTTGTGTCGGCTATGCTGTTGAGCGAGTGAGCCTTGACAGTTATGCTTGCCTGGCGTGTTGAGGGGTCATAGCTGTTCTCGCACTCGATGCTTACTCCGGTCTGCTCGGCGAGCATATCGGCCACTGTTCCAGCCCATGTCAGATAGTTGGATGTCAGCACTTTGCGGTTGAGATAGCCATTTGGCTGCTCCTGTATGTTGAGCTTTGTGGCGTAGTAGTCGCCTGTCTCTGTTGTCAGTGGGTAGTACTTGCCTGCCGCTGTCTTGCCGAATGGGCCTCCGTAGATGCCGACAGCGATGACATTGTCGCCGAAGTTGTGGTGCATCTTGTCAAGCTCATCCATTGCGAGCGGACAGTTCAGGCAGTTCTGTCCTGTGAAATCCTCTATGAGGATATTCTTGTTTGCTGTCACCCTGTCGCCTTTTATGAAGCGCTCATCCTCAGCTATGTCGCTGCAAGCGGATAGAGTCATCACCGAGAGGATTGCGAGGGATATGATATTCTTTATTTTCATTCTTGTCCTTATGATGTTATGGTGTTGTTCCTGACGTGTCGATGAGTCAGCCCTTTGTTAGAAATTATAGTTGTAGGAGAGTGTGAAGCCCTTGCTTGCGGGTACGTATCGGCATACACCTCCCGAGCAGTTGAATCCCGCGCGTGTACGTCCGTAACCTGCCTGGAGGCGGTGTGAGCCGGTGTTGAATGTCACGAGGCCCTGGTAGTAGTGTATGTCTGTCTCGCCGCTGTTATACATGTCGGATATTGTGAACATGAAATGTGGCAGCACAGAGAGCTCGAGCAGGCCGTAGACCCAGTCGCCCTCGTCCTGTTTCGTGTGGAGATACTGCACCTCTCCGCGCAGTGTGAAAGTCTTGTTGAAGCGGTATTTTCCGTCGGCGATGTATATGTTGGAGTGTATCATGCCACCCTCGCCCTCGACGACAGTCTTGTTATAGTACTGGTTCATGTACATGAGGTTGAGGAGGAAGGCGCGTGAGAATCGTTTGGAGAGCTGCACGTTGATGTCCTGGTAGTACTTCTCCTTGCCCCATTTCCAGAAGGCGGAGCCATAGCCGTCAGTGCCTATTGTGTTGCCCTGTGCCGCATGGTCATTGCGGTCGATGGCGTGTACGTGTGAGAAGTTCACCTTCAGGTCAGTCCCATACTTTCCTCCGAGCAGTGTGTGGCGCTTGAAGCGGTAGCCTATCTCCGCCTGATACGCCCACTCGCCGTTAGGCTGTGTGGCGTAGGGGTATAGCGCTGCGAGGGCGTATGTCTGGTCCATGGTGAACGCCGGCAGGTGGTTTAGGAACGATGATGTCCCGCTGACGGTGCGGCTGCTGCGGAATGACATGTTATCGCTGCGCTTTGCCTGGAGCAGGATGCTCATGCCGCTCTTTGAGTATGATGTTGAGAGCATGGCGACACTGCCCTTGCGGTAGATGTAGGGGTAGTTCTTGTCGAACGACGGGTCGTCAGTCTTCCATGCGTATTCGCCCAGGATATTGAAGTCGCCCACCTGGAGATTGGCCCTCACGTCGAATGCGTTGACATACTCAGGAGTGTTGAGGGTGTATTTATACACGCCGTCGTCCTCAGTGACGAGTGTTGATATGTCGTTGTGGTTCTTCTCGTATTTGTTCACCCATGATGCCCCGAGCGTGAGGTATGTGCCGTGCTCGGCCATCCCTTTCACCCATCTGTCGATGTTCAGCTCCATGTCCGCACCGCTTATCCAGCTGTCGCTGTAGTGCCAGTATCGGCGCTGTTTGCCTGAGAGAGCCTTCACTGTGACACCCTCGACAGGCTTCACGACGAGTCTGCCACCTACGAGAGCGTTGTCAATACCGAGGCTCCGCTCCTCGTATGTGCGGAGGATGAATCCCGAGCCGAACTGCTCGTAGAATGAGCCTGCTGTGAGGTCAATCTTGTCATAGTGGAGCTTCAGGTAGTAGTGTCTGACGCCCCATCCCTTGAATCCTGGCTCGTAGCCGGGGAGAGGGTGGTCGAGATACTCGAATCTGACGCCTGCATCGAGGTGTTTTGACATGGCGTTGACCTCGGCGTATGTGTTTGTCTTAGCCCAGTCATCGTCTTTCACGGCTCCGATTTTCTCGTCGTTCTGAGGTATGAGGATATCGCTCTGTATGCTTCCCGTTACGGTGATGCCGTTATTTCCGTTCTCGTTCTGTGCCGCTGCGTTGAGGGCTGACGTTGCCAGCAGCAGCGCGGTGAATAATGTTTTTCTCATTTATTGGTGTCTGTGACGTGGTGTTCTATATAGTCGGGGTGGCTGGTTGGTGTGGGGCAGGGCTGCCTGGTAGGCTGTCTGGTAGGCTGTTTGGCGTGGGGCAGGGTGGCCTGTTTGGCTGCCTGTTTGGCTGGTTGGTGTGGGTCGGGGTGGCCTGGCCGTCTGCTGTGGTTGCTGTATGCCTGTTGCCGCTGTGCGGCCCTGCTGTGGCTTTCTGTTCTGCCACAATGTCCTGCATGCCATAATCGCTATGGCATTGTAGGTATAGAAAAGCGTAAAAGACGCATAAGCTGATTATGCGCCTTTACGGTAGGGGTTTATTTCACAAGTTCCCTGACTTTCTCAATCAGCTCCTCCTCGGCACCGTCGACATATCCGTTGTGCTTATACACAATCTTCCCGTTGCCGTCGACGATGAGGGTGTACGGAATCATCTGCACTCCGAGCGCACGCTTGAAGTCGCTGTTAGGGTCGAGCAGGACCTCGTACTGCCATCCGTGGTTGTCTACGAGAGGCTTCACCTTGTTGATGTTCTGAGCCTGGTCGATAGAGACAGCAATCACCTTCACCCCTGTCTCAGCCTGCCAGTCCTCATAAACCTCGCTGATGGCTGACAGCTCACGGTTGCAAGGCTTGCACCATGTGGCGAAGAAGTCGATGATGAATGGTTTGCCGTTGTTGGACAGAGTGTCGGTCTTCACGATTTTTCCGTCGATGTTTTTCAGTGTCACTGATGGCAGCTGGGCCGATGCGACGCAGCAGAATCCAACCATCAGAATCAGTGTTGCTAATACTTTCTTCATTTTGCTTTTATCAGGATAAAATTGTTTGTTTCAGATTTACAGTCACCTTTCCCAATCCATGCGCCCAGCAGTGAGGTTCTCCCTGTGTCGCCGGATAGCGTCTGCGCTTTGTGCAAAAAGTGAGAATTCGTTTTTACGACTGCAAAGATAAGTAAATATAGATGGAATATCAGACAAGTCTGCGTTAATAATTTATAATTTCAAGAAAAATATAACAGATTTTTTACGATATTGTCAAATTCAATTAAATCCATGACATTTTGCCATTTTATATTAATGAGAATTGCAGTTACAAATTGAAATATAAGCATGACGCCGAGTTTGTAGAAAATTATTCAAAAATACGATAAGAGCAAAATAATATTCTGAGTATTTGCAAAATCGTAGAAAATACTTCTGTATCGTGTTTGCCCATAATCCCATGACAGTAGGTAGTTGCTTTCAGTTTAAAAGTATTTCGGCCGGTTATGTTATGATTTCACGCTTTCGTCAGTCTTGGTGTGATAATCCATCCCTGTTCCCTTTTGTGCAGAGAGGCTACCCATGCCACCCCCAAAGCCTGTTACCCTCGCCGCTGCCGCTGTCCCCTGTGCGGGAGAGCGGTAAAGTGTAAGCAGATTGGGAAAATAGCGTTGGGATGATATCATCTTGCACGACAGTTATCCGTCTCCGCCGCCCATATCGTCGCCCAGTGTCTTGTGGCGGTTTCTGGAGCCGTCATTCATGCGCCACCTAATGCGTTGCCCCTCAGTGCTTTACTGTTTCTGGTTCTGTCGTTGGTAATCTCCAGCCCTCCCATTTGTGCTTTCTTGCCCCCTCATCCGTATTGTTTAACCCCCTTATCCATACCCTCTTACACGCCCATTACCCACTCCCCGTCCGTTCCCTTTCGGCCTTTTCAGTGCTGTTTCGTCCCCTTTCGCCCGTTCCCCCGCTTCCTTTCATCCTTTTTCCCCGTCCCTTCTCCCCCTTCTCGGTCCTTTCCCGTCCCTATGGCAGCTCGTTTCCCCTTCTTGCCCCTGCTGTCAATTTCGTGTCAGATATGCGGCTGGATAATACTCAGCGACGTCCTTTTCTCCTCAATACTACACTCTGCCGCGCTCCCATGTCCGTGTCCCCTGGTTGTTGTCATCACACTTGTTGTTCCGTCAGACTGTTGCCCGTTAAATAATATTAACGCTTAAACCTTTGGTTATAATATATAAATATGTTAACTTTGCACAGAAGCAACATACTAATAACCATGTGGGTTTGAGGCGTGCGCCCCGTTTTATGAGCCGACGACCCTCCAGGACCTTTTATCTAACACAATCAAAACGCAGATGACAAAGAGATTTTTTAGCGTCATGTCATTGGCTCTCCTGGCCATGACGATAATGGCGAAGCCCAAGGCCGTGAACCTTACTGTCGAGAACATGCACCAGCCTCTCGGCCTCTCCACCCATGCCCCGAGATTCTCATGGCAGATAACAGACGGGAAGAAATCGAGCGTGCAGAAGAGCTACCGCATACTTGTGGCATCACGCCCCGACCTCCTCTCGCCCTCCAAGGCCGACCTATGGGACAGCGGGACAGTGACGAGCGACGAACAGCTGTGGCTCTCGTATGCCGGAAAGAAGCTGAAGGACACCGACCGCGCCTACTGGACCGTCATGGTCACCACTAACCATGGCACATCAGAATGGGCCGCCCCGCAGGAGTTCGGCATCGGTCTCACCGTCGAGTCACACTGGGCAGGACGCTGGATAGGTGCCGACCGCTGTATCGACGCCGACCGCCAGGGCTACCGCACACGCCTCGCCGCACGCTATCTGCGCAAGGAGATAAAGCTGAAGGCTGAGGAGATACGCCGCGCCACAGCCTATATTGCCGCTGTCGGCCTCTATGAGTTCTATGTCAACGGGCAGCGCCAGGGCGACCATGTCCTCGCCCCACAGCCCACCGACACACGCAAGTCGATAATATACAACACATTCGATATAACCGATGCCCTGCGCGCGAAAGCCCTCAGCCATGAGGCGGCTGCCAACCGACAAGGGGAGGTCTCGACGATGATGACCCTCGCACCAGAGGAGTCGGTGTCATGCCTCGGCATCGTCCTTGGCACAGGGCGCGCCTTCCCCATGCGCCAGTCGAAACCCCACAAGTGGCCGTTCATGGGATTCCCCAAATGCCGTGTCAATGTCATCGTGGAGTATGCCGACGGCACAAGGCAGACATTCGCCACCGACGAGAAGTGGGCGCTGAGTGTCAGCGGCCCCATACGCGCCAACAACGAGTATGACGGCGAGGAGTACGACGCACGCATGGAGCTTGGCGACTGGGCCACAGTGGGCTACGACGACTCACGTTGGATGCGTGCTGAGCGCACCTCAATCCCCATGGCCGAGCTCATCGGCACCCCCGCCCCTAACATGAAGGTCATGTCGGCTGTGCCAGCCGTAAGCATGCGCCGCCTCGACAGCGGACAGTACATCATCGACTTCGGCCAGAACATGGCAGGATGGGTGAGGATGAATGTCCGCGGCAATGCGGGCGACACCATACGCCTGAAATTCGCCGAGCGGCTCAATGCCGACGGCACTCTCTACCTCAAGAACTTCCGCGACGCCCTCTCAGAGGACATATACGTATGCAACGGCCGTGAGAACGGACGCCCCTGGCGCCCCACCTTTGTCACACACGGCTTCCGCTACGCCATGGTCAGCGGCATGAAGAGCCCGAAGGCTGAGGATTTCACAGCCGAGGTGGTCTATGACGACATGGCCACGACAGGCAGCATCACGACAAGCAACGATGTCCTCAACCGCGTCATGAAGAACGCAACCTGGGGCATTCTCTCCAACTACAAGGGCATGCCCGTCGACTGTCCGCAGCGCAATGAGCGCCAGCCATGGCTCGGCGACCGCACCGTGGGCAGCCTCGGCGAGTCGTATATCTTCGCCAACGAGCGCCTCTACGCCAAGTGGATGCGCGATATATGTGAGTCGCAGCGCACCGACGGAGTCTTCTCAGATGTCGCTCCCGCTTTCTGGAACTACTATAACGACGATGTCACATGGCCGTCGGCACTCCCCTTCACATGCGATATGATATACCGCCAGTATGGCAACAAGCAGCCGATAATCTACTCATACCCATACCTCAAGAAGTGGATGGACCACATCACGACAGAGTATATGGACGGCTACATCATCACACGCGACCAGTATGGCGACTGGTGTGTGCCGCCCGAGAAGCCTGAGATGATACACTCGCAGGACCCCGCACGCAAGACTGACGGCCGTCTCATCTCTACCGCCTACACCATAATGAACCTCCGCCTCATGCAGCAGTTTGCCGATATGGCGGGACACAGTGAGGACAAGGCAGCCTACGCCGACCTTGAGAAGAGGATGACCGAGGCGTTCAACAAGACATTCCTCACCGTCAAGCGCGGCACATCGATGCAGCCCGGACACACCCTCTATCCCGACAGCGTCTTCTACGGCAACAACTCAGCCACGAGCAACCTCCTCCCACTCGCCCTCGGCATCGTACCAGCCGACTGCAAGAGGGATGTCGTGGACAATCTCGTGACAAACATCATATCGAAGAACAATGACCATGTGTCGTGCGGAGTGATAGGAATATCATGGCTCATGAGGACATTGTCGGCGAACGGACGTGCCGATCTCGCCTTCCGCATCGCATCACAGAAGACATACCCCTCATGGGGATACATGGCAGAGCAGGGCGCGACGACAATCTGGGAGCTCTGGAACGGCGACACAGCCAATCCGAGCATGAACTCAGGCAATCACGTCATGCTCCTCGGCGACCTCGTGACATGGTACTACGAGAACCTTGCGGGAATAAAGAACGCACCGGGAAGCATAGCGTTCAAGAAGCTCCGCATGGCCCCCAACTTCGAGATACAAGAGCTCGACAGCGTCAGCGCATCGTACATGACACCTTACGGAAAGGTAGAGTCGGCATGGAAGAAGACCCTCGAGTCTGTCACATGGACCGTCACAATACCTGAGAACACATCGGCAGAGCTGTGCCTGCCCGACGGAACAGTGAAGACTGTCGGCTCAGGGACATACACCGTGACAGCACGCATGACACCAAAAGACGGACGCATCATAAACGATGAGTTCGTCTACGACCAGTCGATATACCCCGAGACCCACGCCTCGTCGATAGTGGAGCTGAAGAATGGCGACCTCGTCGCGACATACTTCGGAGGCACGAAAGAGCGCAACCCCGACGTGTGCATATGGACACAGATAAAGAAGAAAGGCGCTGACAGCTGGGAGAAGCCAGTCCTCGCAGCCGACGGAGTGTTCCCTCTCGGCTCAGAAGGCGCCGTCATAGCCGGTGTCGACACCACAGCGGCAAAGGCCGCGGTAGGCCCTGTGAAACATCTCGGCATAACATGGCAGCAGGCGAAGGACGGCACAGCAGCCAAGGACAAGCGGCTCGAAGGATTGCGCCGCAAGGCTTGCTGGAACCCTGTCCTCTTCCAGATGCCTACGGGAGAGCTCTGGCTCTTCTTCAAGATAGGAGCCAATGTTGCCGACTGGACCGGATGGATAGCCAAATCAAACGATGGCGGACGGACATGGAGCGACAAGGAAGCCCTGCCAAAGGATTTCCTCGGCCCTGTCAAGAACAAGCCGGAGATAGTGAACGGACGCCTCATCTGCCCGACATCGACCGAGGGAAAGGGCGGATGGAAATTCCATGTCGAGATACTCGACCTGAAGACAAACGAGTGGAAATACGTCAATATACCACGTGAGGAGGCCGTCATGACCCCTGACATGGTCCCTGTCAAGCCTGTCGACGGCAAGATGCCGGAGATAATACTCAAGGAGGGGGCGGAGAAAAAGCCGATATACTGCATCCAGCCCTCTATTCTGCGCCATAAGGACGGCCGCCTGCAGCTCGTCGGCCGCACACGCAACGCGCGCCTCGCATCGACATTCAGCTCAGACGGAGGAGACACATGGACACCTGTCACACTGCTCGATGTCCCACAGAACCAGTCAGGGACCGACGCCGTCACACTCAAGGACGGCCGACATGTACTCATCTATAATAATGTCTACACCCTCCCGGGGACACCAAAGGGCTCACGCACACCGTGCTCGCTCGCCATATCCGACGACGGACTCCACTGGACTCACCTCCTCACACTTGAGGACAGCCCTATCGGACAGTATTCCTACCCCTCGATAATACAGGGAAAAGACGGCTCGCTCCACTGCATATACACATGGCGCAGACAGCGTATAGCCTACAAACAGGTGAGGATAGGCCGATGAGAGAGAGACAACAATGCTGCCGCACACCTATTTATAGAACCGTAACGAGAACAATCTAACCATCTGTAACCATGCGAAGACTCATAACATCCATGCTCCTCCTCGCCACCACGCTGACCGTGATGGCAGAGAAGGTGAACATCATACTGCCACAGGGAAAGACAAACCGCGTCGCCTACGCTGCCGAGTATCTGCAGAAGAAACTGCAGGGACAAGGCTTCGAGGTCGTCGTCACCGATGTCAAACCCGACAAGAAAGCCCTCCACCGTGTCATTCTCGCCCTCGCCACAGACACCACGGGGAAGAAGAAAGAGGGATTCACAATCTCAACGGTGGTGAAGAAGAACAAGCGCGCCATAATAACCGTAACAGGCAATGACGGCACCGGATGCATCTACGGCTGTAACGAGCTGGCCGGGGAGATACGCTCAAAAGGCATCATGAACCTCCCGCAGCAAGTCACCGACGCACCGGAGATGGTGCTCCGTGGCGGATGTATCGGCGTGCAGAAACCTTATCTCCTGCCCGGACGCATGGTCTATGAGTATCCTTACACGCCAGAGCTCTTCCCGTGGCTCTATGACAAGCAGCAGTGGGTAGACTATCTCGACATGCTCGTCGACAACCGCATGAACTCTGTCTACCTGTGGAACGGCCACCCCTTCGCCTCGCTCGTGAAACTCAATGACTACCCCTTCGCCGTTGAGGTGGACGATGCCACATTCGAGAAGAACAAGGACATCTTCGCCTTCCTCACCCACGAGGCCGACCGCCGTGGCATCTTCGTCATACAGATGTTCTACAACATACTCGTCTCAAAGCCATTCGCCGAGCACTACGGCATAAAGACACAGGACCGCCACCGCCCCATATCGCCACTGCTCCATGACTATACATACAAGTCGGTAAAGGCTTTCATAGAGAACTATCCTAACGTCGGGCTCCTCGTATGCCTCGGCGAGGCCATGGCCACCTATGAGGATGATGTGGAGTGGATGACAAAGACCATCATACCAGCCGTGAAGGACGGACTGAAGACTCTGGGCCGCACCGACGAGCCCCCGGTGCTCCTCCGCGCCCACGACACCAACTGTGAGATGGTCATGAAGGCGTCGCTCCCCCTATACAAGAACCTCTACACGATGAACAAGTATACAGGCGAGTCGCTGACAACATACACCCCGCAGGGCCCGTGGGCTGAGACACACCGCGCACTCGCGGCTCTCGGCTCGACACATATATCCAATGTCCATATCCTCGCCAACCTTGAGCCGTTCAGATGGTCATCGCCCGATTTCATACAGAAGACCGTCAACGCCATGCATAATGTCCACCACGCCAATGCCCTCCACCTCTATCCGCAGGCATCATACTGGGACTGGCCATATACCGCGGACAGCATAAGGGACGGGAAGACAAACAGGCTGAAGCAGCTCGACCGTGACTGGATGTGGTACTCGGCATGGGGACGGTACGCATGGAACTGCCACCGCGACCGCCAGGCAGAGCGTGTCTACTGGGACGACACACTCGCCAATGTCTATGGCACTACACCCGAGAACGCCGCCCTCATACGCGACGCCCTCGAGGAAAGCGGAGAGATAGCCCCGAAACTGCTCAGGAAATTCGGCATAACAGAAGGCAACAGGCAGACACTCCTGCTCGGGATGTTCTGCTCACAACTCGTCAACCCATACAAATACACCGTCTATCCCGGATTCTACGAGAGCTGCGGACCCGACGGGGAGAAACTCATAGAGTATGTTGCCAAGGAACATGGCGCGCCGATACCTGTCAACCAGAACTTCCCGACAAATGTCAACCTGAAGCTCTCACAGACAAAGGGACACATCGGCGAGCTGCCACTCGACATCGTCAGAGAGTGTGCGGAGCATGGCGACCGTGCCGTAGAGGCCATAGACCGTGCCGCAGCCACAGTATCAAAGAATACAGGGGAATTCGCGAGACTGCGCAATGACATACACTGCTACCGCGAGATAGCCCATTCATTCGCATACAAGGTGAAAGCCTGTGAGCATGTCCTCAACTACAAATACACACAGGACATCAAGGAACTCGACGCCGCTGTGCCACTCCTCGAGAAGAGCCTCACACACTACCGCACACTCGTCTCGCTGACAAAGGCCACATACCGCTACGCCAACAGCATGCAGACATCAATGAGGCGAATACCTATCGCCGGCGACGACGGCAGGATGAAACACTGGACAGAGCTGCTGCCAGAATACGAGAAGGAGCTCTCAAACCTGAAACGGAATATCGCCATGCTGAAGGCTCCGCAGGACAACGGGGCGAAAGAGAAGCGGCAGGTAAAGCCGTTGGGCAATGCCAAGGTTGACAATCTGACCATCAACGGCGTGGCACCTGTCGCCGTGACTCTCACCGAAGGCGCCAAGCTCTTCTCCGACCTCGACTCGCTCGTGACAGACTATGCCACAGAGCTGAAGGGCATGACGGCATATGTCATGGAATCAAAGGCACAGCGCAATGACGGCACTACAATAACACTGTCGGCACAGAAGCCAGTGACTGTCCTCATAGGATATTTCCGTGACGACCAGCGCAAGTATGCACAGGCACCGAAACTCGAGATTGACGCCACAGCGAGCGAGTACGGACAGCAGGACCCCTGCTACACCTCTGCCCTGCGTATCAAGGGCATGCCACAGCTCAATGTCCACCCTTACAACCTCAAGCCAGGACAGACAACACTGCGTCTGCCTAAGGGATTCCTGGCCGTCCTGGGCATCACGGCCGACAAGATAACACCGCGCGACGCCGCTCTCGCCGGTGGAGACAGCTCTATCGACTGGCTCTTCTATTGACAACAGACATAAAGAAAGTGGTTGCTGCCATGCCGTAGGGCGTGGCGGCAACCATGTCATTAAACACTCATCAAACGCAAATGAGACAATCATCCCTGCTGACAAATCCTATTATACATGCATATATTATGAAAAATACACTGCTTCTATCACTCTTGATGATATCCCTCACGACGCTCGCACAGACCGTCACGGACGATGTCATGCAGCGCATATACGACGAGGTCAAATCACCATACAAGTACGGAATGGTCATTGCGCCACCCGACAACGGACATAAGATTGACTGCCCCACCGTATACCGCGAGGGCGGGAAATGGTACATGACATACGTCATATACAACGGCAGCGGCGGACTCGACGGACGTGGCTACACAACATGGCTCTCAGAGAGCGATGACCTCCTCCACTGGAGACAGCTCGGATGCATACTCGACTATAAGGACAGCGGATGGGACATGAACCAGAGAGGAGGGTTCCCCTCACTGATCAACTGGGAGTGGGGAGGAGACTACCGCATGTCAGCCTACAAGGGACGCCACTGGATGACATACATCGGAGGCGAGGGAACAGGTTATGAGGGAGTCCGCGCGCCACTCTACATAGGACAGGCATGGACAAAGGCAGGGAATGGAGCCTTGACAACAGCCCACGAGTGGGAATCAGGGGACAAGCCTCTCATGCATGTCGACGACAAGGACGCACAGTGGTGGGAGAAGCTGATACAGTACAAGAGCACAATATACGAGGACAAGCGCCGCACGTTCGGGGCGCGGTTCGTGATGTTCTACAATGCCGGAGGCATAAACCCCGACAACAACCACAAGGCTGAGCGCATCGGCATAGCACTGTCTGACAATATGAGGAAATGGCGCCGGTATGCAGGGAACCCCGTCTTCGCTCACGAGGTGCCGGGAATAATCACTGGAGACGCACAGATAGTCGATTTCACACGCTGCAATGCAGTGCAGGGAGTGTCAGAGGAACCTCTCTATGTCATGTTCTATTTCTCCGCTTTCAACCCAAAGCGGAAATACAGCGCGTATAACACCTTCGCCGTGTCGAGAGACCTCGTCAACTGGAAAGAGTGGGAGGGAGCCGACCTCGTCTATCCTACAAAAGACTATGAGAACCTCTTCGCGCACAAGAGCTGTGTCGTCAAGCACAACGGTGTCGTATACCACTTCTACTGTGCCGTCAACACTGCCGAGCAGAGAGGCATAGCGCTGGCCACATCAAAGCCCATGGGGAAATCGCCAGTGACATTCGTCGCTCCTGACAAGAAAGGGAAACGTGACATCATAAGCCTCAATGACGGATGGAAGACAACACTCTACGACAACGGAAAGGCTGTAGAGACAAAGACCGTCAACGTGCCACATAACTGGGACGACTATTACGGCTACCGCCAGCTGAAACACGGCAATCTACACGGAACAGCGACATACAGCCGCACTGTAAATATTGACAAGCAGACAGAGAAACGATATTTCCTGCAGCTTGAGGGGGCTGGCTCGTATGCCACGGTGACTGTCAACGGAAAGCAGTTTGACCGCCGCCCCGTAGGACGCACTACCCTTACGCTCGACATAACCGATGCCCTGAGAGGCGGGAAGAACAACATCGAGGTGCGCTGTGACCACCCTGAGCTAATCACAGACATGCCATGGGTATGCGGAGGATGCTCTTCTGAGTGGGGATTCTCTGAGGGAAGCCAGCCACTCGGATTGTTCAGGCCCGTATCTCTCGTCGTGACTGACAATGTGCGCATAGAGCCTTTCGGTGTCCATGTGTGGAACAACGCCGCGTGTGACAGCGTCTTCATAGAGACAGAGGTGAGGAACTACAGCGCTGAGACTGTCTCGGCTGAGATAGTGAACAGCTTCAATCTCGCCTCAGGGAAGAAGGCGTTCCGCCTCAATGATACGATAACGCTGTCGCCAGGGGAGACACGTGTCATCCGCCAATCCTCACCCATAGCCAATGTGACACGCTGGAGCCCTTCCGACCCCTATCTCTACAACCTCGTGTCGATGGTGAAACGCTCCGGGAAAACCACCGACCAGCTGTCGACTCCTTACGGCATACGAG
>JADYUK010000007.1 GCA_021531755.1 Hoylesella loescheii | reverse complement strand
GCCCCCAGCCTTGCCTGCCTCCTCACTGCCCCCGTTCCTCCTTGCCTCCAGCCTTGCCTGCCTCCTCACTGCCCCCGTTCCCGGAAGTTTTCTTCCGGGCTCCAGCTGAGGGCTCCCTCCCTCGTCCTCCCTCCCTTTCCTCCGTCCTTACGGTTCATAACCCGCAGCCCCCTTTTTGCTTACACTTTTCTTGTCCATACGTCAGCCTTTCCATTTGTGCTTTTTGGCTCTCCCATTTCTATTCTTTTACGCCCTCATCCCTATTGTCTTGTCCTCCCATTCAGTATGCTTACAGTTGTGTTTTACTCTTTTCCCCTTCTTTCTCTCTTCTTTTTCCCTTTGTCCCCCTGTTCCTCCTCACCTCCCATTACCCTCCAAGTGCATAAAAATCTATTTTCTCACCATGTGAGATACAGAAATACCCCAATTTTGTTACATACCATCATTTCTTTCATGAAAATCTATTGGCGTTTCAAAATTTAGGTATTTATTTTGCACCCAGAAACAGAAACAACGAGATTCTGTCTCTCCTGGTCTCTCTGGTCTCTCCGGTTCTTTCGTTCCTTTCGTTCCATCTCCCCCCGCGGTGTTGCCGCGGGGGGAGATGGGTGGAATCAGTGTCTCTCCTTTATCGTGAAGACAGCTGCGGAGCCTATAAACAGGAACACTCCTGCTACAACCATCATCATCGGCTGGTTTGACGCACCATTCTCTGCCACTGGCATAAGGCTCAGGATAGCACCACCAAGTATTGCCGCCACAATCTGTGGCAGACATATAGTGCCATTGAAAAGGCCAAGGTATGTGCCCATATGGCCCTTGCCCTCAAGCGCGTTGGTAAGAAGAGTGAATGGATAGGCAAGCATCGCTGCCCAGCCACAGCCAATCAGTATGAACGACACAAAGAGAAGATACGGGTCGTTGATGTATGCCATAGACACAAATCCTATACCGCCAAGGACAAGGCTGATGGCATAACCCAGCTTCGTGCTCTTGATGTTTGGTATCACCGTGGCCCATACTACCGAGCCAACAGCCTGGACAGCATACAGGATGCCTACCCAGTTGCCTGCAAGCTGGTATGCCTCTGACTTCGTGTCAAGCTCGCCGTTGAGTATAGGGGTGTCGAAAGCGTTGGCGGCGACAGTGCCGTTGGTGTATGTCCACATGAAAAGGAATGCCGCCCAGCAGAAGAACTGGACAAGGCCTATCTCCCAGAACGCTGCCGGAGCCTTGACAAGAAGCGTCACCATGCCTGGCTCCTCCGCGTTCTCCTTGCTCTCTGACGCTGACTCCTCAATGCCGTTATACTCGTTATACTCCGCTGGTGCCCACTCCCTCACCTTCAGCGTCGTGTATATGACACACAAGATGAGTATGGCGGCACCGATATAGAACGAGTAGATGACTGAGTCTGGCACAACGCCCTCAGGTGCGGTATTGCTTATGCCTATCCATGTGAAGAGGAATGGGAAGATGAAACCGACAACAGAACCAGCGTTGCAGAGGAACGACTGGATGGAGTAGGCCTTCTTCTTCTGCTCCTCGTTGACCATATCGCCAACAAGCATCTTGAATGGCTGCATGGCCATGTTGATAGACGTGTCGAGAAGCATAAGCATCAACAGGCCGAAGAGCATAACGGCTGTCATCGTGCCCCAGATGAGTGTCGTGTTGTCAAGATGGAGAGAGCCGGCATTGGGCAGCAGACACATGACAGCGACAGCAACAGCGGCGCCAAGGAAAAGATAAGGGATGCGGCGGCCCCAGCGACACCATGTGCGGTCAGAGTATTTGCCGACAAGGGGCTGGACGATGATTCCCATCAACGGAGGGAGAACCCAGAAGAATGAGAGAGAATGAGGGTCGGCTCCAAGTGTCGAGAATATACGCGAGATGTTGGCCGACTGAAGGGCGTAGGCTATCTGTACGCCGAAGAATCCGAAGCTGAGGTTCCATAAACCCCAGAAGTTCATGTCTGGTTTTCGTTTCATTGCTTGTATGTTAGTTTGTTCTTGTTTTACTTTTCTGCTTTTATGTAATTGTCCGCTTGTTATTCCACATGAGCTTATTGCTCTGTATGAACTTTTTGTCCTGTATGCGGCAGAGGGTAGGGTGGTGGTCATAGCGGGCGCGTCGTGCCACGTATGACAAGGCTTGTCTTGACAATGCGCTTGTTGACCCTGTCGACAGGGAGCTTGCCCTCAACCTCGTCAATGAGAATGTCTACCGCCTCGCTGCCTACTATCTCGCCACGCTGGTTGACAGATGTCAGCTGGGGGTCGGAGGCGATGGCACGGAAACCATCAGAGAAACCGAAGATGGAGATATCCTCCGGCACACGGAGACCGCTGCGCTTCACAACACGGAGGATGCCGATGGCTGTGTCGTCGTTGATGGCGAAGAAGGCGTCAGGACGCTCATGGCTAAGAAGAAGCTCAGGAGTGATGCGCTCTGCGTCGATATGGTTGTCACAGATGCGGATAATGGAATCGTCAATGGCGATGTCATGGTGAAGCAGCGCGTCCTTATAACCATTGAAACGGTTCTTGGATATCTCCAGATGCATCGGCGAGCCGAAGAATGCGATGCGGCGGCATCCCGTCGCTATAAGATGACACACAGCGTTGTAGACACCCTGATAGTCGTCGACAACAACACGTGAGGCATTGATGCCGTGGCAGATGCGGTCGAAAAAGACAAGCGGAAGACCGGCAGCCTGAAGCTCACGGAAATGGGAATAGTCTGATGTGCCCTTGGCGAGAGATATTATAATGCCACAGACACGTGCCTCGGCAAACGCCATGCATGTCTCTACCTCGCGCTCGTAGCTCTCATGGCTCTGCCCTATTATGACACGGTAGCCTCTGATGCGTGCCTGCTCCTCTATGCCACTGAGCACCGTATCAAAATAATAATGCACCAGCTCAGGCACTATCACACCTATCGTGCGGGAGGGAAGGAGACGGGTGTTGCGGAGGTCGCGCGCCACAACGTTGGGCGTGAAGTTATGCTCACGCGCAAAACGCTGTATCTCCTCGCGACGCTCTGGAGAGATACGGCTCGAATTCTTCAGCGCACGAGACACTGTGGCTACTGATATGCCAAGCGCATCGGCGATGTCCTTCATCGTGATAGACTTGTTGTCGTTCATTTATTATCAGGTGTAATGTTATAGCGGGTTTTAGTCTTTCGTGCAAAGCATGTTCGCCCCTCGGCTTATTATTACCGGCAGCGTGTAGCCAGAAAGGAAATCCAGAGCTCTGAAAGGGACATAACTCCTAAACGCTTACAAAGTTATACAATTCCTTCCATATATCATTATTATATATTTAATTATTTGTTAACGGACTGTGCAAACGATTGCACAGCAAAGTTTGCATATTTTCTGAAAAAAAAGTTATATATATGATTAAAGAATGTAACTTTGCAAACAGAAAGAGAAAAAGGGGGCATCATAGCTTGTCTGGAACATGTCGGCAGATGTGGGCTCACACATGGTTGCTGACAAGAGAGACCCCTTATTCGAATTGAGTCTGAGGCCAGCCGGAGAATGGCGGCAAGATACACGGCGCACACAAGCCGTAATAAAGAGACTAACACTGTATACATCTATATATTTAAATAAAAACTAAACTTAACAAACAATTTCTAATGAAGCAGGTATTTATGAGAATCCCGCAGCGAGCCTTTGTGCTTGTTATCGGGCTTTTGCTTTCTGTCGGTGCCTTCGCACAGATTACTGTGAACGGCAACGTCAAGGATGCTACTGGAGAAGCTGTCATTGGCGCTACAGTCCGTATCATCGGACAAGATGGCGGTACAGTGACTGACTTTGAAGGCAATTTCGTAATTAAATGTGAAGAAGGCGCTGACCTTCAGATTAGTTCAGTGGGCTATCAGACAGTGACAGTGAAGGCAAAGCCAACAGTGACTGTTGTCCTTCAGGACGACGCAGCTCTCCTCAACGAGGTGGTTGTCATCGGTTACGGTGTAGCAAAGAAGAACGACCTTACTGGTTCTGTAACTGCTATCAAGCCTGACGAGAAGAACCACGGTCTCGTAACTAACGCACAGGACATGATTCAGGGTAAGATAGCCGGTGTGAACGTCACGACAGGTTCTGGTGCCCCGGGCACTGGCGCAACAATCCGCATCCGTGGCGGCTCTTCGCTCAACGCATCTAACGACCCGCTCATCGTCATCGACGGTCTCGCTATGGACAACAAGGGTGTGAAAGGTCTTTCAAACCCTCTCTCTATGGTCAACCCGAACGATATCGAGTCGTTCACTGTCCTCAAGGACGCTTCCGCTACTGCCATCTACGGTAGCCGCGGCTCTAACGGTGTCATCATCATCACTACAAAGAAAGGTCGTGGCAATCAGGCTCCGCGCGTCTCTTACAACGGAAACGTTTCGTATTCTGTAGCAGCAAAGAAATTCGACGTCCTCAACGCCGCTGAATATACACAGTTCATCAAGAGCTACTACGGCGAGGATTCTGACGCTGTCAAACTCCTTGGCAACGCTGACACAGACTGGCAGGACGAAATCTATCGCGGCGCTGTCAGCACTGACCACAACGTCACGCTCACCGGCGGCTTGAAGAATATGCCTTACCGTGTCAGCGTTGGTTACACTGACCAGAACGGTATCCTCAAGACCTCAAACTTCCAGCGTACAACAGCGTCTGTAACGCTCAACCCATCTTTCCTTGACGACCACCTCAAGTTCAACATCAACGGAAAGTTCATGTACGCACACAACAGATACGCCAACACCGACGCTATTGCTGAGGCGGTTCGTATGGACCCGACACAGCCTGTCTATGGTGATATTTTCTTCCCGTTGGACATTAAGCAGCCGGCCGGAATGACAGACCTCGAGTGGGCGGCTTACAAATCTTCTGCTGTAGAACAGATGAGAAATAACAACCACGGTTATTTTATGTGGGCAGGCGATGGTTCTGCTCTCGGAAACTCAGACTATCTCCTCACACAGAACTCAAAGGCCGCAAAGAACCCTGTCGCACTCCTCAACGAGAAGAACGACCGCGCAAACTCTTACGACTATATCGGTAATGTTGAGGTTGACTATGCTGTTCACGGACTGGAAGACCTCCACATCCACATGAACTTCTCTGGTGACTGGGCTAACGGCAAGCAGAACACTGACTATGCCGACTGGGGACCATCTAACTTCTACTATGGCAACACAGGTTTCACAAAGGAGAACAAATACAACCTCACATACTCTGCATACGCACAGTATCTGAAAGACTTCCTCAAGACACAGAGCATCAATGTCATGGCGGGCTACGAATGGTCGCACGCCAAGAACTGGGGCAACTCTCTCTACTACGACCCACGCACCTCTACACCAGAGACAGCAGGATATAACTACAGCAAGAGCATCTGGAAGACAGAGAACTATCTCGTCAGCTTCTTCGGACGTCTCACCTACTCTGCCTGGGACCGTTACATGCTCACAGCTACTGTACGCCGCGACGGTTCTTCTCGATTCAGAGAGCACTGGGCTACATTCCCTTCTGTAGCTCTCGGATGGAAAATCAACGAAGAGGCCTTCCTCAAGGACGTCAAGGAAATCGACGAGTTGAAACTCCGCCTCGGTTGGGGTAAGACAGGTCAGCAGGACGGTATCGGCGACTACACATATTTCGCTGCATACGACGTCAACTCAAACAACACTGACGGACGCTATCCTATCATCGGCGTGAACAACGACGGTCTCCTCTACCGCCCGCAGGCTTACAACAAGGACCTCAAGTGGGAGACAACGACAACATGGAACGTCGGTCTCGACGTGTCACTCTTCCGCAACCGCGTCTCTGCTGCCGTTGATGCCTACTACCGCAAGACTACTGACCTTATCAACACAGCGTCAGTTTCTGCCGGCTCTAACTTCCGTAACCAGGTGACATCAAACATCGGTACACTCGAGAACAAGGGTATCGAGGCTTCGCTCACCGTGCGTCCTATCGTTACAAATGACTTCACATGGGAGGTGACAGGCAACTTCACATACAACAAGAACGAAATCACTGAGCTCACAGGCGAATCGTCACGCGTCAAGGCTAATGACGGCGGCATCTCGGCTGGTACCGGCAACACAGTGAAATATCACTCGGTAGGCTATCCAGCAGGCTCGTTTTTCGTTTTCCAGCAGGTTTATGACGAGGCAGGCAACCCGCTCGAGGGCGTCTATGTTGACCGCAACGGCGACGGACAAATCTCTGAGAGCGACAAGTACTTCTACAAGAGCCCGGCTGCTCCTTACACGGCTGGCCTCTCAATGAAGTTCCTCTACAAGAACTGGGACCTCGGCTTCAACCTCCGTGCAAGCTTCGACAACTACGTATTCAACGACCGTCAGGCAAGCTACGTAAACGTAAGCAAGCGTTTCGATTCTTCTTTCAACTATCTCCAGAACGTGACAGCACAGGCTGTCAAGGACAACTGGTGTACATACGACCACGTGCTCTCTGACCGCTTCGTACAGAACGCTTCGTTCCTCAAGTGCGACAACATCGCCCTCGGTTACTCGTTCGACAACCTCTTCAAGAGCAACAGCTACAACGGTCTCTCAGGACGTGTTTACGTGAGCGCTACAAACGTATTCACAATAACCAACTACGACGGTCTCGACCCAGAAGTTGGAAGTGGTATCGACAGCAATATGTACCCACGTCCTTTCACAATGCTCATGGGTGTAAGCCTCAACTTCTAATTCACATTCAACAATTAAAGGCATAAAAATATGAACTTCAAATATATTAAGAATATACTGCCGGTGGCTGCCTTCGCACTTACAGCAGGCTTGAGTTCTTGTACGGGTGACCTGGATGTTACTCCTATCGACCCGAACACTATCATGACTGTAGATGAGGTTGGTCTCTATACAAAGTGCTATGCCAACATGGCGCTCGCCGGCAACACCGGCGCCAACGGCGACTGCGACATCGACGGTCTCGACGGCGGTACAACAGGTTTCGTGCGTCAGCTCTTCAACGCCAACGAGCTCACTACTGACGAGTCTATCTGCGGATGGGGCGACGACGGTATCCTCGGTTTCGACTACAACACATGGGACGCATCACACCCGATGCTGAAAGGTTTCTACTACCGTCTCTATGCAGGCATCAACTACTGCAACCACTATCTTGATGTCTGCGCAGGCATCGACGCCACACGTACGGCAGAGGTGCGCTTCCTCCGTACTCTCTATTATTCTTACCTCCTCGACTGCTGGGGAAATGTGCCTTTCGCACTCGAGCTCTCCGCTTCTTCACCACAGCAGATCTCACGTGCCGACCTCTTCATGTGGATTGAGGCTGAGCTCCTCGGCAAGGCAATGTCAGCAAATGCTGTGAAAGACCCGTCTGTAGAGATTGTCAACCGCGCTGAAGGCGACGCCATCATCGACGCTCTCCTGCCGGCACAGGCACGCACTTCTTCTTCTGACGGTTACGGACGCGCTGACCAGGATGCGGCTAACCTCCTCCTCGCACGTCTCTACCTCAACGCAGAGGTCTATACTGGAGAGGCTCGCTGGGCTGACGCAAAGACCTACGCAGAGAAAGTCATCAACGGCCCGCACAAACTCTGGACACAGGGCTCTGGCAAGTGGTCGGCTTACCAGATGCTCTTCATGGGCGACAACGGCGAGAACGGTGCTTCTGTAGAGGCTGTACTACCGCTCATCCAGGACGGTAAGGTAACTACATCTTGGGGTACTACTCTCTTCCTCATGGCCTCTACATGGAAGGCTGATATGGACGTGGAAAGTGACTACAACACAACAGAGTTCTGGTCTGGTAACCGCGCTCGCTCACAGTTCGTGGCTAAGTTCTTCCCTAACGGCGACGCTCCCGCTGCCACTATCAACGAGATGGTGCTCCTCGCAGGCGACGACCGCGCACTCATTCATGGCAAGGACCGCGAGCTCGTTGTCACTAAGGTGACAGAGTTCACCTCAGGTTACTCTGTAGGCAAGTTCCGCAACTCATACGTTAACGGCTCTGCAGGTCACAGCTCACAGTTCGTTGATACAGACTACTTCCTCATGCGTTCTGCCGAGGCTTACCTCATCGCTGCCGAGGCTGACGCACGCATCAACGGAGGACAGACTTCTTCTACCGGAGCTGAATACATCAACGCTATTCGCAGACGTGCAAACACTACCACACAGCCACAGTACTCTCTCAATCAGATTCTCGACGAACGCTCACGCGAGCTCTACTACGAGGGCTTCCGCCGCACTGACCTCATCCGTTACGGATATTTCGGCGGTCCTAAGTCGGCTGAGTACGTATGGGACTGGAAGGGCGGCGCTGCAAACGGTGTCAGCTTCCCTGAGTACCGTAACCTCTTCGCTCTTCCTGACGAGGATGTGAACGCTAACCCGAACCTCGTACAGAACAACGGTTATAACTAATAAAAAGGAAACAACAGATATATGAAAAAGATATTTTCCTATGCGACAATGCTTCTTGCTGGCGCACTCGCATTGACTTCATGCTCGGATGACCGTGACAGCAATCCTACGCTGACACAGCCCACAACATTCGTGCTCAACAATCCTGCTGTAGGAGATGCTGCCGTTGACCTCGCACAATCTAAAGGCATAGAGCTCTCATGGTCACAGCCTACTGAATATACTACTGGCAACGCTGCCGTAGTAGCTACATACACTATCGAACTATCTGCCGACGGCTCTTTCACTAAGAAATATGACGACAATGCAGAAGAGGGCGGAAACGAGGGCGCAGACTACATCGCTCTCGACGAGACAACATCGCTCTGCTCATACAATGTGCCTGCTGCAACGCTCGCTACAGCCCTGCAGAAACTGAAGAAGTATGTGGACGGTGCTGTTCCTGCTACACAGACTGTATCATATCGCGTACGCTCTGCTGTCAAGGACGCAGGAGCCAACGAGTATTTCCCTATCATCTCTAATGTCGTTTCGATGACCGTTGTTCCTTACTATGTAGAGTTGAAGGATGCTCCTGTCATCATGTGGTACCTCGTTGGTAACATGTTCGGCGCCAAGTGGGGCTCTGACATCGGCGCTACTGCACTGCCTATGTTCCTCAAGGCTGGCTACGAGTATGACAAGAAGACCGGTACGGGTGAAATAGAGTACACCAACTACTTCATCACTGGCGACTATGACAATCCAGGCGGCAACGAGTCAAGCACAGCAGGATTCAAGATTCAGCCTGCTTCATTCAACTGGGACCTCGGCATGACAGGTAAGGGTGACGGCTCTAAGGGTACTATCGTCTTCCGTAACAAAGGCGCTGACGGTGGACACATCGTTGCTCCAGAAGACGGATACTGGACTGTCACAATGAACACAGCAGACAACACCGCCACTATGACCAAGTATGAGGGTGACGTGAAGACTTACGGCTCTGTTGCACTCTCTGGCTCATTCAACGGATGGGACAAGACAGAAATGCTTCCTTACAACACGGAGGGTGTTGAGAACCACGCTTGGTATCTCGTCCTTGACGCTACTGCTGAGACTGCTTCAGAGCGCGGCAACTGCGAGTTCAAGTTCCGTACAGATGACGACTGGCTCGGCTTCGGTCCAAGCGACGGTACATATTCAGCTTCTGGTATCGCAGGCAGCGGTGCTAACCTCGGCCTCCCTGTCGGATTCAAGTATGTTATCTCGTTCAATGACATCACAAAGGCATTCAGCATTCAGGTTCTTCAATAAAATAACCAATTAGATAGTAATTATTATGTTTAAGAAAATATTTTCCGCCCTGTTGCTCGCTACCACTATGGTAGCCTGCACAGAGGATTACACCGATTGGGCAGCTCCACAGCAGAATCCGCAGCCTGAGACTGTGACCTTCGGTAACGGCAGTGTCAGCGAGGTGGGTCTGATTGACTTCGCCAATGAGCTGCCAGCAAATGTACAGGTTTGTAACATCACTGCTCCTACTGCCTCTTCTGAGGAGTACAGCACAGTGATTTACAAGCTCAACCTCGGCACAACTTCTATGGAAATCGGTGCTGACGGTACTATACCTACAGAGACTCTGAAGACTTACATCGAGTCAACTTACGGCAAGGCTCCTACACAGCGTGACATCACATCTACTGTTGAGCAGTGGATATCTAATGGCACAACAGCAATCAAGACTGCCACATCTGGCGAGTTCCTTGTGAAGGCTGTGCTTGACGCTCCGGAGATTTATCCTCACATGTATCTCATCGGTGCTCCTTCTGAGTGGAGTCCTACATGTACAACGCTCCCATTCAAGCATGATGACAGCAAGAGTGTGTACGACGACCCGATCTTTACTATCACTGTTCCTGTGGCTGACGGCGACACATGGTTCGCTTTCGCTGACGACAAGACTGTTGAGACTGGCGAGTGGCCTAACGTCTTCGGCGCTCGTGAGGGTAACGGCAAGAACCTCATCGGTGAGACAGGTTACTTCACACGTCGTACAGACCTCTCTGACGATGGCTCGTTCATGATTTCTGTCAACGGTGACGCCAAGTACATGAAGATCACTCTCAACGTGATGGACGGCACATATCTCATCGAGAAGATAAGCTTCGCTGACTTCATCTACGAGATTGGCAACAACACTGGCTGGAGTGGTATCAACCCACTGTCTAACAATGGTGAGGGCCTCTACACAGGCTACTGCTGGATGGACGGCGAGTATAAGTTCAAGCCAAATGCAGATGACTGGGTTGGCGACTGGGAGATGGTTGATGACCTCGGTGGTAACAGCTTCACATTCTCTGACCAGGGCAATTCAAACTTCCCAAGCCTCAACGGATTCTATGAGATGAAGGTTGACCTCGCTACCAACACTGCACAGATGACTGAGGTTAAGTCCATCACATGTGTAGGCAACCACAACGGCTGGACTGTCAACGACGCTGCTCAGCACATGACATACAACCAGGCAGAGGGCTGCTGGGAGCTTACCACAGATCTCAAGGACGGCTTCAAGTTCGCCATGAACGACGACTGGAGTGTCTCTTGGGGTGGCGCTAACGGCAATCCTGCAGCTTACGACAACCTCTCGCAGAATGGTGGAAAGGATCTTGAGACTCCAGCAGGAGAGGGTGCATATGAGATTAAACTGTATCTCAGCTGTGAGGGTAAGAACAGAGTCGTGCTGACAAAGAAATAATACCTGCATGAGATGATTTCATATCATCGCAAGAAAATTCTAATATTCCCTTCTTTTGGTGGCGGCAGTGATGCCGCCACCATTTATGTATACGGACTTTTGCTTTTTATTCTTTTTAAAACCAAATGTTTGGAAAAGTGAAGTTTTCTTAGTATATTTGCAAGCATAATAAAGAATATATCAATATAGCGAAAGGACAAGATATGCTGCACATAGCCAATCCGATATATGACATCGTCTTCAAATATCTTATGGAAGACGAGCGCATTGTGAAGACTCTCCTGTCTGCCCTCTTGAAGAAAGACGTCGTTGAGGCAGAGGTGAGGAAACATGAGTACACCAATGGACGCAGAGACAAGATCTCCATGTTCCGCATTGACTTTGGGGCAAAGGTCAGGGAGGCAGACGGGAGTACGCATCTCGTACTGATAGAATTGCAGAAGACGTGGCTGGAGACAGAGACGCTACGCTTCAGGCAATACCTTGGGGCCCAGTATGCCAATCCCGAGAATATGCTGAAGGATGACAACCCCATGGGCTATGGAATCCCTATGGTTACGGTTTATCTCTTGGGGCATAAGGTGGGGGATATTGAGGAGCCTGTCCTTTATGTCAGCCACAAGTCATACGACTATGATGGGAGGGAGGTGACAAAGGGCCTCCCGGATCCTTTCATCGAGAGTCTTGTCCATGACAGCATAATAGTCCAGATACCCCGTCTGCACGGAAATGTGAACAACCGCCTTGAGGAGGTGTTGAGCGTGTTCGACCAGACACGCAAGGACAGCCATAACCGTCAGGTGATGAATATCGACGAGAATGAGTTTGCTGATGATGCTGAGATGATGCATATCATCCACCGTCTTCTTGCTGCTGCTGCCGATGCCAAACTGCGACAGGATATGAATGTGGAAGACGAGTATTTCCTTGCCATTGAGAATCGCGACACTGCAATAATGCAGCGTGATAAACTTATTAAAGAGCAGGACAAGCAAATAGCGGACCAAGGAAAGCAAATAGCGGACCAAGGAAAGCAAATAGCTGAGCAGGACAAGCAAATAGCTGAGCAGGACAAGCAAATAGCTGAGCAGGATAAGCAAATAGCTGAGCAGGATAAGCAGTTAGCCAATAAGGATGATATTATAATTTCTTCGGCTAAGATAATGAAAAAGAATGGTATGAGTATTGAAGAGATAGCAGCTATAACAAAACTGAGCGAAGACGAAATACATAAACTCTAAAACTGCATATAATTTAGCCGCCAAGAGAACAGAATTCTTGGCGGCTAAATTATTGGTGTATTTTGAGATTCATTGAGTGATGCGCTGAAACCAATAGCTCATCTTACATTATATCGTCATTGATATTTCGTTCGTGTGATAGGAATTGGGGATTGTCCTCAGCTGCCATCATGATTTCGCCCTCAGGCATGGTGTAGCGCTTATGGGCATGGTCTGCAAGATATATACAGGATAGCGTGTACTCTAATGACTCAAAAGTCTGCTGCCTTACGGAAGGCCTAAGCTGACACTCCCATATCGTTATACTGTGCCATCGCATCTCAGCCAGACGTTTGATGATGTTTTTGTCACGCTCCCTGTTACGCTCAATCTTAGCCTTCCAGAACTCTGTGTTTGTTTTTGGCATGCGGAACAGCCCGCAATTCTCATGGCCATGCCAGAAGCAGCCGTTGATGAAAATCACAGTGCGATACTTGCGCATGACGATATCTGGATGGCCAGGCAGGCGCGGATGGCATAGCCTGTAACGGAATCCACGCCCGAAGAGAAACCGACGTACAAGCAGTTCTGGCTTTGTGTCCTTGCTGCGTATTGCTGACATGCATTTATGACGTTGGGATTTAGATAGCTTGTCCATCGTGGTTAGTAGATATGGTATTATACAGGGATGGCTACATGGCTACCAGCTGCGTTCTAAGAGCAACAATGTCATGAAACCTAATAGCAGAGCATAGGTGGCCTGTTTCTGGTATCCATGTGTGTGGGTCTCAGGAATCATCTCGTCGCTTGTCACGTAGAGCATAGCTCCGCCGGCAAAACCAAGCATGACTGGGAGCATCGCGATGGATATGCTGCCTAAACCGTATCCTATCCATACACCGATAATCTCAAGGAGGCCTATGATGAGAGATATCAGCAGTGTGCGCAAACGGCTTATACCAGCCAACAGTAACGGAGCGATTATTACCATTCCTTCGGGGATATTCTGAAGGGCTATGCCGAACGATACAGTCCAGTCAGCATTGCCGTTGTCTCCTGGCATCAGACTGACACCAGCTGCAATACCCTCTGGAAGCTTGTGTATGGCTATGGCCATGACAAAAAGAAGTATTTTGTTAAGTTTCTTGTTGTTCCTGTGCTCCTCTGCGTCAAGGCCGGTGATGCTGTGCATGTGTGGAGTGATGAGGTCGAGGATGTTAAGGAAAAAGGCACCGAACATGACACCAAGAACCACAATCCACCATATGTCTGTCATCTCGAATGCGGGCACTATCAGCCCGAGAGTTGAGGCTGCAAGCATTATTCCTGCACAATATCCGAGAATGGTATCGTTCCATTTGTGAGGCACTTCCTTAAGCATGAAGCCTAACAGTGAGCCTAATAGTGTTGCGCCACAAAGACCTGCTGCGCTAATCCAGATATTTGTCATGTGATATATTGTTTTGTCTATTTCCTGTTTGTCATGGGAGATATGCCATGGGAGATGTATCTTGCGATATCATGTGGCATATCGTTGCATATAATGTCGTATGTATAAGCAAGACGGACCAATCATCATGTTGTGTATATATGATGATTGCCCCGTCCTAGTTTGTTGTTCAGCTATGGTGATACAATCACCTCTACAATTTCAGTGCTTTAAGAATCTTCTCTGTCGCTCCTGATTTCATCTTGACGTATGCCCCAGCCTCTTGCGATGCTTTATCTAGCTCGTTTTCGTCGGATATGAATTTGTCCATGCATTGTGAGAAAGTGACATTGTCTGTAATCTCTACTCCGCCACCACACGCCTTAAGGTCGGCAGCTTCCTGGAATCTATCGTTGTTAGGGCCGAAAATCACAGGCTTGTGCCATACAGCTGCTTCGAGCAGGTTATGTATGCCAACACCGAATCCTCCACCAACATATGTTATATCTGCATATCGGTATATGGCTGAGAGAAGTCCGAAACAGTCTATGATGAGAGTGTCGGCATGTTTAGCCTCGTCTCTTGCATCAGCCTCTGCGAGCATTGAATAGCGTATCGGGGTTCTTCCGTTTTCTCTTGCGAGCCGTTCTATTTGTTTTAGGTGGTCTTCGCCTATTACGTGAGGGGCTATGATGAGTTTCCAGTCTTTATGCTGCCCCATATAGGGGATGAAAATCTCCTCGTCGGGCTGCCATGAGCTTCCTGCCACAAATGTCCTGTGCCCGTCACAGAAAGTTTCTACCAGCGGGAGCTCCCGGGCCTCATGGGCTATCTCAAGCACACGGTCGAAACGTGTGTCGCCTGTTATCGTGACATTAGTGAGCCCCAACTCGTCAGCAAGTAGCTGGCGGCTCGTCTCGTTCTGTACGAAGAAGTGGGTGAAGCATCTTAGCACGTCGGCATAGGCACGACCGTACCAGCGGAAGAAGACCTGACCAGGACGGAATATACTCGAGATGCTGTATACAGGGATGCCTCGATGGCGAAGGATATGGAGATAGTTGTACCAGAACTCGTACTTAATGAACAAAGCGCAAACTGGACGTATTGTCCTTAGGAAGCGGCGTGCATTGCGTGGAGTGTCGAGAGGCAGATAGCACACGATATCCGCACCATTATAATTCTTTCTCACCTCATATCCTGAAGGTGAGAAGAATGTGAGCAGTATCTTATAGTCTGGATACTCACGCCGTATGCGCTCCATGATAGGACGGCCTTGCTCAAACTCACCGAGCGATGCGGCATGTACCCATACATACTGTGCCCCAGGCTCAAGCTTTGCCTTAATATCATGCAGTGAGTGACGCTCGCCACGCCACATCTTGCGAACTTTCTCGTCGAAAAGACTGAGGATGGCCACACCGACAAGGTAAAGTGATATTGCTATGTTATACATCTGCTGTTCTGACCGTTAGGCCTATTAGTGTATTCTGGGGATAAGGGCTTTGCTCCTCTTTCAGTGGGTGGAAGAGGATAATTCGTCATCCCCCAAAAGCCTGCTTGTCTTTGTCCGGCTTCCTGATGGGAATAATAAACCGGAATACCCTTTTTACTTCTCTCCTGATGGCAAACTCTCTATGGCAGCGTCGATACGCCTCAGTGTCTCCTCCTTGCCGAGGAAGGCTGAGATGTCGAACATGCCTGGCCCCTTTCCCTCGCCTACAAGGCATAGGCGGAAGGCGTTCATGACATCACCGAGCTTGTAGCCCTTATCTGCTATCCATGCCATAACGGTGCGCTCCTGTGTGTCGAGCGAGAAGTCATCGAGTGTGGAAAGAAGGTTTCTCAGCTCACGCATCTGCTGGGGAGAATATTCTTTCCAGCGTTTCTTCGTCGTTTTCTCGTCATAGGTGTGGGGGGCTATGAAGAAGAACGAGCAGAGCGGCCACAGCTCAGAGACAAATGTGATACGGTCTTTCATCATGCGTACCACCTCTGTGATGCGCTCCATTGACTCCTCGACACCATTGTTGGCGACAGCAGGAGCGAAGAGGAGGGCAATCTCCTCTGGCGACTTGCGGAGAATGTACTCGTGGTTGAACCACTGACACTTCTTGTAATCGAACTTTGCACCAGCCTTTGAACACTTCTCGAGCTTGAATATCTTTACAAGCTCGTCGAGCGAGAATATCTCCTCTTCAGTGCCTGGATTCCATCCGAGGAGCGCAAGGAAGTTCAATACTGCCTCTGGGAAATAACCTGACTCGCGGTAACCTGATGATACCTCGCCAGTCTTGGGATTGTGCCACTCAAGAGGGAACACTGGGAATCCAAGACGGTCGCCATCTCTCTTGGATAGCTTTCCCTTGCCCTCTGGCTTCAGGAGCAGAGGGAGATGGGCGAAACGTGGCATCGTCTCTGACCATCCGAACGCCTCGTAGAGAAGTACATGCAGAGGAGTGGAAGGAAGCCATTCCTCACCACGTATGACATGGGTTATCTCCATGAGATGGTCGTCGACAATGTTTGCAAGATGATATGTGGGCAATTCGTCTGCGCTCTTATATAGAACTTTGTCGTCGAGGATGTCGCTCTTTATGCGCACCTCACCACGTATGATATCATCAACAATGACCTCGCGCCCTGGCTCAATCTTGAAGCGGACAACATATTGCTGGCCGTCTTTTATGAGAGAGTCAACCTCATCAGACGAAAGAGTGAGGGAGTTGCGCATGGAGAGGCGTGTGTGAGCGTCATACTGGAAGTTTGTTGTCTCCTGACGCTTTGCCTCAAGCTCCTCAGGAGTGTCAAACGCAATGTATGCCTTGCCTGCATCAAGAAGCTGATTGACATATTTCTTGTATATCTCTCTGCGCTCTGACTGGCGGTATGGGCCATGGCTGCCGCCGAAGCTGACACCCTCGTCAAACTTTATCCCAAGCCAGCGGAATGACTCTATGATATATTCCTCGGCTCCTGGCACTTTGCGGAGAGAGTCTGTGTCCTCAATGCGGAAAACGAGGTCGCCTCCATGCTGCTTGGCAAAGAGGTAGTTATACAATGCGGTACGGACGCCTCCTATGTGGAGCGCTCCTGTTGGTGACGGTGCGAAACGCACCCTGACTTTTCTTTCGCTCATATGCTTTGCTCCCCCTCTTTCCCCCTGTAATGCATCATGTTATTATACGTATACACATCGGGTGATATGTCGTCGCGACATAATGTGTCATCGTCGCGCAGTATCAGACACTACGGGATGATTGGGGCTTTTATTTGTGAATTTTCTGCAAAATTAATATTTATTTTATACAAAACCGAATTTTTTTTATTATTTTCGCATCGTAATACGTAACATTGATATAAAACATGGCAAAATCATATATTGACACAGGTGAAATGCTTAGGATTCTCGCCTCGCGCTCATGGCTTGTACTGGTCGCTACGGTGGTGATAGTGTTATTGTTGCCGCATGGAGGCGTACCGCAGTTTGAGTATGAGCTGAACCATCCTTGGCCGTACGACCAGCTCATTGCCAAGAGTGAGACTCCCCTGTATAAAAGTGAGGAGGTGTTGCAGAGAGAGCGTGACTCTATTCTGTCATCATTCGAGCCCTACTACAATATTACTGTCACCCCACGTGAGAAAGCTCTGAAGAAATTCAAGGAGCGTTATGGCGAAGGCATACCAGGCATCCCTAAGGCATACTCATCATATGTGGCCCGCAGAATAAGGCAGGCTTACGATATGGGCATTATAGGGCCGTATATGGCACAGAAGGCATTGAGAGACTCTACGCTGTCGATACGTATCGTCAGTGGGAACACAGCTACGAGCGTTCTTGTCAAAAACCTCCTGACACCGCTCACGGCTTACGAGTGGCTCTTTAACGACCCTATCATGCAAGCCCACAGGACACAACTGCAGCAGTGCAACCTCAACGAGATGCTCGAGCCTAACATCCTTTATGATGAGATGCGCTCTAACATGGAGCAGGATGATCTCCTGAGCAGCATACCTGTAGCATCGGGAATGATACAGGCTGGAGAGAAAATCATTGACCGGGGAGAGGTTGTCACGGAGAGAGCATACACAGCCATATCTTCATATCTCAAGGTCCTGAAACAGAAGGGGACTTCTAAGGTGGAGATAATGACGACGTACGGCGGGCAGGCATTGTATGTCTTCATCATCGTGTCGCTCTTCACGATGTATCTCATACTCTACCGCCGTGACTATTTTGACAATCTGCGGTCGTATGCGATGCTCTATCTGCTCATAATACTTCTGCCGACATGGGTGTCGCTTGTCATGCAGCACCATTTCTTCACGGTATATTTCCTCCCACTGTGCATGGCTCCTATATTTGTCAGGATATTCATGGACTCACGCACGGCGTTCATGACACATGTAGTGATTGTCCTGCTTGGTGCCATATCTGTCCAGGGACAGTTTGACTTTGTCGTGATAGAGCTTGTCGGAGGTCTTGTGGCTATCTTCACCTTGCGTGAGCTGTCACGCCGTTCACAGGTCTTCACTGCTGCCATCACCGTGTCGGCCGCACAGGCTTTGGCCTTCGTCGCCATGCAGCTGATACATGCCTCCAGCCTTCAGGACTTTGACACACGCACGCTTTACCACTTTGTCGTGAACGCTGTGCTCCTCCTCCTGACATACCCTCTCATGTATCTTGTCGAGAAGGCGTTCGGCTTTGTGTCGTCTGTGACTCTCTTCGAGCTCTCCGATACCAATAAGGCGTTGCTGAGACGATTGTCAGAGGTGGCGCCTGGAACATTCCAGCACAGCATCACCGTTGGCAACCTTGCTGCCGAGATAGCTTCAAAGATTGGCGCCAAGTCGCTGCTTGTGCGTGTCGGAGCTTTATATCATGATATAGGAAAGATGCGCCATCCAGTCTTCTTCACAGAGAATCAGGCTGGCATAAACCCGCACAAGCGCATCTCTGAGACTGAGAGCGCGCAGGTCGTTATAAGCCATGTAACGGAGGGGCTCCGTATGGCAGAGAAGGAGAATCTCCCTTCTGTTATCCTCGATTTCATACGCACACACCACGGCAACGGTATGACCCGCTATTTCTATGTGCAGTATAAGAACGCCCATCCTGACGAGGATGTTGATGAGGAGCTGTTCACATATCCTGGCCCGAACCCATCAACGCCTGAGCAGGCTGTGCTCATGATGGCCGATACTGTAGAGGCTGCAAGCCGCTCGCTGACAGAATATACAGAGGAGACAATATCGGCTCTTGTGAACAAACTCATCGACCAGCAGGTGCAGGATGGTTTCTTCCACGATTGTCCTATCACTTTCCGCGATATACAGATAGCTAAGGATGTGCTCATAGAGCGCCTGAAGTCTATTTATCACACTCGCATAGCATACCCGGAGCTGCATAAGAATTGAAATGCGAAAGGCATGAGACAAAGGCTTCGACTGTTGTTGAAAACCTGTGTCCGGCAATAGAGGACGATGCGACCCCTGTTCATGTTCGCGTTCATCTCTATTGCCGGACACTGTGTTTTCCCCATTATGGTCTCTGTCTTGTCCTGCATGTGGTGCTTCCTGTTTTCTGCCAAGACAACTCAGCTTCTACTCCATACTCTCCACATTATTATTATCCACATCCGCATGCGGTAGTATAGACGAACTAATTGTGGGGTTGTGTTGACAGCTCCTTCTTTTGATACGTTGTGGACACCGGTCCATCTATGTATTGCGCATGATTCGTTCAGAAGGTGATATTTCCCAAGTCGTATTGCTGTTGCAGCTATAGTTGTTCTGTTTTTTGTTATCGTGAATAGTGTTCCCCTGCCAGCTGACGCTGACAGGCGGTGATGATTATATGTGGCGATGCTGGCAGACGGGGCGTACTGTGCCTGCCGTGTGCCAGCATCTTCCGTGTGGTGTCATCTTCTCAGGGCGAGGTTGTAGTTATAATAAGCCCTGTTCCCTGTTATGTCCTCTATGACCTTTATGAATGGTGGCATGACTATGTCATCACGTGATGACACACCCTTGGCCTCAAGAACCATCAGTCCTTCATGGGGCGAGGTGTATGTGTCAAGCTCGTAGAAGTGTCCCTGCCATATGAAGCTGCGCCTCTCCTTGTTTATTGTCTGCCTGTAAGGGTCGGCCTGTTGCATCAGTGATTCGTAGACCTGGTTTGTCACCTGTCGCTCGGTTATGATACGTTTCCTGTCAGACAGTGTGCGCGTTGTTGTCAGTATGTTCAGCGTCTGCCCGTATATGCGGCGTCTGCGCAGGCGTACCTCACAGTCTGGGTCTGCCACGAGGTATGTCTGTGTTATCTCGCTCTCTGTCGCGTCGGGTATCTCGCCTGTTGTCTCGACGATGAACTTGAATTCCTCTGTGACAGGCAGAGGTAACTCGAGAGTCTGGGATATCTCTTTGAGCACGCGGTTCAGCTTGCAGTCAAAGTCGAAGGCGTTGTCTATGACGCGGAAATGCGGGTGGTTTGCCCATGCCTCAAGCACTTTCCTGTCGAGGCAGCGTGCTATCTTCAGTCCCTCCTCGTTGGCCTGTTCGTATCTTTGCGCGTTGTTGGCTGTCGTGTAGAACTGTTCCGCGCCGTCGGCTGCTGTGACCAGATGCAGCACAGCGTCATACCGCTTGCAGAGCTCCTCGCTTGTGTATCCCACCCGGCTTGTCAGCTCCTGCCACATCTCTGGCGATATGTATGCAGAGATGTCCATTGTTCCGCGGTCGCAGATGACGACGCATGGCTGGTCTTTCTTCACAGTCTCTGCCAGACGCATGATACTGTCCTCAAGAGCCAGCTGTGTCTGCAGGATAACCAGTTCTCCCTCATAGTAGAAGTCCTTGTTGTCGGTGAGGTAGCTCCATCCTGACTGTGTTATCATTGTCGGCACCTCGGGGACAGTGAATACCTTGTAACCGAGGTTTGAGAAATACTCTGTCACACGTACAAGGGCTGTTGTCTTTCCCGCACAAGGGCCTCCTGTCAGTACAATGCGTTTTATAGGGTTCATCTTGCTGTTGTTATGTGTTTTGTTGCAATTGTGATTATTCGCTGTTGGGGCTGCCGTTCTCTCTTTATGCCACAAGAGGCAGTCTTGCAGGCATGTCATTTGCCTCCTGTCTCTCCACAAGCCTCATGTTTTTCCTGTGGTATGGCATGTCTTTGCATGCCTTGATTCCGCCACAGGTTTTCTCATGCGATGCGGAGCGTTCGTGTCCTTATTCCATATTGTTCACTTGTCAGCTTCCTCCTCGTTCTGCTTCTGCCGTTTATGGATATATTTTATCTCGGCACAGAGGACATCGAACTTTGTCTGTAGCGAGTCCCTGTGCATGCGCTTCCGTGTCAGGGCTGTCAGTTCCTCAGCCGTTGCTATGCCAGCTGCTTTCTTCGCTTCCACGTCTTGCTTCATCTTCTCATACCGCGCTGATTCGTCGAGCAGGGCCTTGTCGACAGCCTCAAGCTCTTTCTGCGCTTTCCTTAGCGATGCTTTCTGGAACAGTGTGAGACATTCCTTGCGTTCTTTCACGGCTTTCGGGTAGCGCGAGCGCAGGGTGTCGATGTTTGCGAGACACGATGAGTCGCGTCCCTCGTCATAGTCGTCGCGGATTTGTGTCATGAGCAGAAGCAGAGCCTTCTTGTCCTTTTGCTCCTGGGTCTCACATGAAGACAAGCCGAGTATTAGGAGCATGATTATGGTGATGTATTTCATAGTCTGTATATCTTTTTTGTATTCCGCTGACGGGCACAGTGGAAATAATGCGGCTGCAAATATACAACATTAATGTCACATATACAAGGTTTGGCGATGGTTAATGAATGGTCTTATGCAGATTTTTCTTGTGTCTCATGGTGTGTGTGCCAGTTCTTCGGGAGGCGCGATGGCCTATTCCCATCTGCCATCTGCCAGACAGCAGATGGGAATACTGGCAGGCTATGCTTGTGCGGATGGCTCAGATAGGTCTGCATGCCTCTCTGAGCCAATCACGGTCAGCCTCGTCGGACAGTGCCGGCGATATTTTCTCGTAGACATACTGGTGGTACCAGTTAAGCCATTCGCGCTCCTCATCGGTAAGCATGTCTACGATGATAGGCTCCGTGTCGATAGGGCAGAGTGTCAGCGGCTCAAACTCAAGGAACCGTGGTGTCGGCGACAATTCGCGTCCCACGCTCTCCAGGACAGTCTTGTAGTGTCGTGCAAGTAGTGTGTTCTCTATGCGTACACCGAAGCGTCCCTCAAGATATACGCCGGGCTCGTCAGTCACGGTCATTCCCTCGACTATTGGTGCCGGCTTGTATTCCATGCGTATCTGGTGTGGCCCCTCGTGCACATTCAGGTATGATCCCACACCGTGTCCTGTGCCGTGGAGATAGTTGTAGCCGTATCTCCACATGTCGTGGCGCGCCATGATGTCAAGCTGTGTGCCCGAGGCGCCTTCGGGGAATTTTATCCTCTCTATCCCTATGTGGCCTTTCAGGACGAGTGTGTAGACGAGCCGTTCCTCCTCTGTTAATGCTCCGAGTGGTATTGTGCGTGTGATGTCTGTTGTGCCGTCGGCATATTGTCCTCCGCTGTCTATAAGCACCAGGCCTCGTGCCATGAGCGGCGCGTCGGTCTCCTCTGTCGCCTCGTAGTGGACTATCGCTCCGTGTGGGCCGTATCCGACAATGGTGTCGAACGATATTCCGCGGAATAGCTCCTGCTCTCCACGCAGAGCAGTCAGGCGGCGGTCGGCCTCCATCTCAGTCACTGTCGTTCCGTCTATCACTATAGGTGTGTCCGCTCCATTCTTTGCAAAGTGGCGTGCCGCACCCTCTTTCAGCCAGCGTGTGAAGCGTACCAGCGCCACACCATCCCTCAACATAGCGCGCCGGTAGCCCTCCTGCTCCGCCACAGTCTTTATGGCCTTCATCCTCGGGATGGGCGATTGGGAGCATACTATGCGGCATTTCACCTTTTTATATAGCGTGTGTGATGTCTCGTCCGCATCGAGCAAGATATTATAATCGGGATAAGCAGCCAGCCCTCGGGTGATACTCTTGTATTCATCGACACTGACACCCTCGCCTTTCAGATACTCCCGCACGCTGGCTGTTATCTTGCGTGAGTCGGTGTATAGGGTCGCTGTTTCTGTCGATATGAGCAGATAGCTGACAGCAACGGGATTGCAGTGGACATCATTGCCGCGTATGTTCAGGGTCCATGCGATATCGTCGAGGGCAGAGACAAGCATGCCGTCGGCATGCACGCGTCTGAGCTCACGCCGTATCATAGCCAGTTTCTCATGCGCTGTCGTGCCACAATACTCCAATGGCTGTATGACGACAGGCTCAAGCGGAATAGCCGGCCTGTCGGTCCATATCTCGTCCAGAGGGTCGAGATTTGTCCTCAATGTTAGTCCGCCAGAGGCTCTTAGGTCAGCTATAAGTCCTTGTGTCTCAGCCTCTGAGCATACCATGCCATCTATGCCCACCTCTTTCGTGCCGGTGTCGGCCAGCTGTCTTCCTATCCATTCTGCTATAGTCGGCGTGCCCTCCATCTTCATCTTCATAAGCACGAACTCTGTTCCTGCCAGCTGCTCTGCTGCTGCGATGAAGTATCTGGAGTCTGTCCACAATGCCGCCCCCGTCATTGTCACCACAGCGGTGCCTGCCGAGCCGTTGAATCCACTTATCCACTCGCGTCCCTTCCAGTGTTCAGGGACATACTCACCGTTATGAGGGTCAGTGCTTGGGAATATGAAAGCGCCGAGATGTTCTCTGCGCATGATGTCGCGCAGCGACTTGAGTCTTTTTCCTATCATGATTCAGATGTTGATGGTTAACAGCCTGTGTGATACGTTCGGGCAGATATGTATAATTATGACATCGGATGGTTTAACATTCTGTGAGACAGTGTGTTCGTGGTGTTCCGTCCGTTTCGTCTGTCCTCTGGCGTATCTAAAAGCTAACAAAATATCCACGACAAAATTAGCAAAAAATGTTAGAATAATGCACATTATTCTTAAAAACCTTTGGGGGATGATATTTTTTTTGTAATTTTGCGTCATCGTTAAACAATTAAAATAATATACACAATGGCTTTTCTTACAGAAGATAAACTCGTTATCGTAGGTGCCGGTGGTGCTATCGGCTCTACAATGGTGCAGACAGCTCTCACTATGAAGCTCACACCAAATGTATGTCTCTATGATGTTTACGCTCCAGGCATGGAGGGCGTTATGGAGGAGATGTTCCACTGTGGCTATGATGGCGTGAACCTTACAGCTACTACCGATGTTGCAGAGGCATTCAAGGATGCAAAGTATATCATATCATCAGGTGGCGCTCCACGTAAGGCTGGCATGACCCGTGAGGACCTTCTCGCAGGCAACTGTAAGATTGCTGAGGAGCTCGGCAAGAACATCAAGCAGTACTGCCCGGACGTTAAGCACGTTGTTGTCATATTCAACCCTGCCGACCTTACCGGTCTTGTTACACTCCTCTACTCTGGTCTGAAACCATCACAGGTGACAACTCTTGCAGCTCTCGACTCTACACGTCTCCGCAGCGAGCTGACAAAGAAGTTCGGCGTCAAGAGCGATGAGATTACAGGTTGCCGCACATATGGTGGTCACGGTGAGGCTATGGCTGTCTTCGGAAGCAAGGTGAAGGTGGCTGGCAAGGCTCTCAGCGACCTCATCGGCACTCCTGAGTTCACACAGGAGGAGTGGGAGACACTGCGTCACGATGTCGTTCAGGGCGGTGCGAAGATTATCCAGCTCCGCGGACGCAGCTCTTGGCAGAGCCCTGCCTACTGCTCTGTAGAGATGGTACGCTCTGTCATGGGCGGTGAGAAGTTCCAGTGGCCTGCTGGCACATACGTGTCAAACGACAAGTATGACCATATCATGATGGCTATGGACACCACTCTCGATGAGAATGGATGCACATACAAGATGCCAGAGGGAACACCTGAGGAGATGGCTGCTCTCGACGCAAGCTACGCTCACCTCTGCAAGATGCGCGATGAGCTCGTGACGCTCAATATCGTTCCTCCAACATCTGAGTGGAAGACAATCAACCCTAACCTCTAATATATTAATGAGATGAGGGGATGGTTGAGACAGGAAAAGGCAATTTTCTCTCTCGTACCAACCCTATGGTTGGTCAATAATTCTCTCTATAAAACGATTGGCCTAGTATAAGGTCAATTAATATTACTCTCTCTTTCTACGGGCGACAAGTTGTGAAACTTGCCGCCCGTTAATGTGTTACCTAACGTTCCTCACCTTAAAGCTTTACCTGCCAAGAATATCAGAATATAATACATAAACGAAGCGGCACCGCCTCGCATGGCAGTGCCGCTTAATAGAAATTGTGTGGTTGAATATGGTTGGATGAATAATGTCCTGTCCCTTTGCCGGCGACTTCTGCGCTGGCGTCAGCTCTGTTGTGGGCTATGTGGGGCTTGATTCCCGCGGTATCAGAATGTGAAGTCCGCTCCGATACCTATCACACGGTTTGAACGTGTGAAAGTGTCTGACATTCCTGTGCCGCTGATTTTGTTGTAGTCGTCATAGAATGTCTCGAAGTAGGCGGCGTTAATCTTGATGTTCTCAGCCACGTTCACACCGATGCCGAAGCCTGCGCTCCATGAGTTGACAGTGAACGAGATATCGTTCATGCCTGCGTCCTTGTTGCCGTAGATGGTGCGCTGTCCGCCTGCGCTGACCTCGATATATTTGTTGATGTTCCACTCCGCACCGAAGAGATACTCGTTCGTGTCTGTCTGGAAGTCCTTCATGTACTGCTTTGTGTCTGTGTCGAAGTAGTGGTGGTAGCCAGCCATTACCCTTACAGATGGCAGGATGGAATACTGCGCTCCGACAGTGATCAGGGCTGGTGAGTCCTCAGCCACTTTCTTTCCGTCGCCGAACTTGCTGAGCATCTCTATGTTCTCAGCGCTGAGGCTGTTGGCAGCCTTGTTCTTCAGGCGCATACGTGTCTTGAACTCATACTTGAGGCCGAGGTTGAGATTGCCCACCTTGTAGTCTACGCCAATGATAGGAGCCACACCCCAACCTGTCTGGTCACAGTTGAGCTCGATATCCTGTGTCGCTGTGCCGAGCATTGTTGCGCCCTGGGCTGCGGCTATGAGCTGCTGGGCTGCTGCCTCGTTGCCCATTGCCCCCATCATGCCGGCATACTGGTTGAGCGATGCTGCAAGCTCTGTGAAGTGCTGTGGGGCGTTCACCATCTGCGACACGCCGTTCTCTATGTGCTCAACATTGATGTTCTTGACATATCCGTAGTAGTTGGAGTTGCCGTAGAGCATGCGCAGGCCACCATATACGGCGAGGTTGTCTGTCAGACGGTATGCAGCGCCGAATGTGAAGCCGAAGTAGTACTGACGGCCACGCATGTATGAGTCGTAGGCGTAGCCGTTGCCCATCTGGTGTGAGCCCATGCCTGGTATGCCTGCTGCCGCAAGCTTCTGGTAGAGCCCGTTTACTGTTGCGACATTCTGACCTATCATGCCGCTGACAACTTTCTCGAACGAGCCGAGACCGTCAGCGAACTCACACTTGCCGCCGCCACCTGTTATGCCGAAATTGAACTGGAAGCTCCAGCGGTTCTTGTTGTAGGCTGCCTGAATGGATGGGAGGACGGGGACGTCGGCTGTGCCCTTGAAGTGATGGGTTGTTGAGCCGGGATTGTTGGCGTTGAAGATAAAGAGTGGGAACTCTGTGTCTATGGTACGTGTCTGGTGAGCGTTCTGGATATTCAGTGAAAGGTGGAATCCGTCTCTCAGGAATGCTACACCTGCTGGGTTGGAGTATACGCCGTCTATGCCTATCGCACCGTCACGGGCGGGGTTGCGCAAGAATGCGATGTTCTGGTTGGTGTTTGTCAGCAGACCGCCTGCTGTCGCTGTGCTGAAGCTCGCTGTCGTCATGAGAGCGAGAAGAGCAATCTTTAGTCTGTTCATCTTCAAGTTTACGTGTGATATATTATATATAATGTGTAATGCTTTTTTTCTATCTCTTTCCCCGCAACATAGCCTCGCCCATATCGTGCTTCCGGCTATACTCCAGGGCTCTTTTCCTGGCATATCGCATCGGCTGCCTGGGAGAGGCAGAATATGATGCCCAATGCTTAAAAATTAAATAAAATATTAACTTTCGTGAAATATTTTCGTTGCAAAATTACTTAAATTATTCCAAAATACCCTGTTTGCGTACACGTGATTAGATAATTTTAACAAACAACGGCCTGATTATTGATATATGATATGAAAATAGGCATCTGCTGTTAGTTGCAGATGCCTATCCTGATATGACGCTGTCTGGCAATCATATAAAAGGCATTGGCATGGTGGTCCTTGGCGTCGGTTGCTAACAGTCTCGCCCCTCTGTGGCTCTTGGACACGCTCTTAGCCATTGTTTCTTCTATTGCAACATCGTTTACCTAATATACCTATAGCTTCTTACCCTAAGGTGTTATTGGACAGTTATACTTATATATACTGAATGAGACCGTAAAGACTGAGTCTTTACATTGTAATTACTCAGTCTTTACGGTCTCATTCAGTGCCTTTGGTGATGGCGGCGGATTCTCTTGGTTATTCTGCCCGGTATTTATCGGCAGGTAGGGTAGGGCAGATGGTGGTGCGGAGGACTGGCGGATTTCCCGGGATTTGCCGTGATAGGCAACGCCTGTCTGTGCTGTGGCCACGGGTGTCGGTCTGTGCCGTGGCTACGGGTGATGACCGTTAGGCGGGATAGTGCCAGCCGCTAATACCGCGTGGTCTCAGCGCTGGCTGTCCCCCTCCTTGTCTGCCTCGATGTATATACGGCTGTACTCGACATAGTGGCTGGCATAGCTCTCGGCCTGGTTCGGGCGTGTCTTCTTCACGAACTTCGCCGGCACGCCGGCCCATATCTCATGGTCGCCAATCTGTGTCCCTCCCAGCACGAGTGCGCCTGCCGCCACCACAGCGCCCTCGCCTACAACAGCCTTGTCGAGCACCGTGGCCCCCATGCCTATCAGTGCGCCACGCCGTATGTGGCAGGCGTGGAGAGTGGCGTTGTGGCCGACAGTGACATCGTCCTCAAGCAGCAGGTCGTTGCCATTGATGAACTCTTCTGACGGACGCTCCTTGCCCCCGAAATTCGTCACATGGAGGCATGAACCGTCCTGCACATTGCAGCGGTCGCCAAGTGTGATGCGTGCGACATCGCCACGCACCACCGCGTTGAACCATATTGAACACTCGTCGCCCATGCGGACATCGCCCACGATAGTGGCGTTCTCTGAGAAATAACAGTCGCGGCCCCACTGTGGGCTCACGCCAAGATAAGGTTTTATTAGTGCCATGATAATAATGTTATAGCCTCCCGGCAGATTCCAGTACCATGGGTATGATACCTCCTGAGGCTTGCCGGATGGCAAAGTTACGCATTTTTATTGACAATATGCCGTCTCACGGCCGATATTTCATCCCGCCCCGGCATATTTGCCCGATTCTGCCATGGCATTCTCTGCGATGCCCGGTAAATCTGCCGTACCCAGATAATCATGTTACACCTGTCCGTGCAAGGGATTCCTACCTTGTTGTCCACAGTCTCGAAGAGACGCAACTGTTAATAACCCCACCTTGCTTTCAGTCGTCGGCTTCGCCTCCTCCCTCAATTCAGGTGGGCTTGACTCTCGTCTTCCTCCTTCGCACCTCGGCAATCCTTAGCGACGAGTATCTGGCAGATGAGTTGATGATGGGTTATCATGGGCTGGTGTAAGTCAGGGATTGTTGGTGTCAATTTCTACTCATTGCAATATGAGGAAAATCCAAAGGGATAATTTTATCCCAACAGAATCGAACACATTAATCTACATCGCTTCTGCCCCTTTTGGCGGCGTGCTCGAACGCTGGACAACCTACAGTCCTCTTGCGATGAAACATGTCAATAGTCCCATAGGTAGTTAAAATATTTAAAATATTGCCCACCCATCTTGCAATAATATCATTTATAATATAAAAAATATGTAACTTTGCATCCGCTTTATGCGCCACGGACAATACTGTGGTGCATGAACATTGTTGTATAACATTATTAATAATAAAAACAAAACAAAGAAAAAATTATGATTATCGTACCAGTAAAAGAGGGCGAGAACATTGAGAAGGCTCTTAAGAAGTTCAAGAGAAAGTTTGAGAAGACAGGTGTTGTAAAGGAACTCCGCGCACGTCAGCAGTTCGACAAGCCTTCTGTCCTTAAGCGTCTCAAGATGGAGCACGCCATCTATGTACAGAAACTCCGCCAGACAGAGGAATAATACCCGTCTGTAATACGGAGCATGCGATAATTTAAATTATTGCTAAAAAAGAAGCTGAAAATTTGGTGGTCTCGAAATAATTTCGTAATTTCGTCTTCGAAACCAATCAACAGCAAGAAAGTGGATATTAAGGAAAAGTTCCTACAGCATATCAGCGTCGAGAGGCGACTCTCAGAGAAGACCGTCGAGGCATACGGCATATCGCTGAGACTGTTTGAGCAATTCCTCAACACACTGCCCGAAACCAGGACCCTGGAAGAGGCCGACAGTGACAATATCCGCGACTGGTTAGAGCAGCTGATGGAACGGAAACGCTCCGCGGCTTACGTCAACAGGTCGCTTGCGGCCTTGCACACCTTCTATCGCTACTGTCTCGTGACAGGAACAGTCAATGTCGACCCGGCCCATAACGTCGCCGGGCCAAAGAAAGACAAACGCCTGCCACACTTCCTCAGAGACAAGGAAATGGACAGGATGATGGAAATCCTCGACAACAGAGAGGGAGACTTGGATAATATGCGCGCACGCACTATTATATATATGTTCTACCTCACTGGACTGAGAGCTGCCGAGCTCTTGTCGCTCGACGACAATATGGTGGATTTCTCACGCATGGAGATAAAGGTGACAGGAAAGCGCAACAAGCAGAGGCTCGTGCCATTCGGGAAAGAGCTGCGCGACATCGTCAGACAGTACATCTCAGTCAGGGATGAGAACGTCACAAGACAAGACAACGCACTCTTCGTCGACAACAATGGCAAGAGGATGACCTACAACAAGGTGCGGACGCTCGTGAGGGAGAACCTACAGCTCGTCTCGAACATGCAAAAGCTGACACCCCACGTCCTCAGGCATACCTTCGCGACGACAATGCTCAACCATGAAGCCAATCTCGAGAGCATAAAGAAGCTGCTGGGACACCAGAGCCTTGACACTACCGAGATATACACCCATACCACTTTCGAGCAGTTGAGACGGATATATAACGAAGCCCACCCCCACAAGTGAGATACCCGGATGGGGAGAACGGTGGATATGACACCGTGCTGTGGGGGAGTAGGGAATGTCAAACCTATTAATACTTTGACTATGGAAATTACAATCAATGCCATCCACTTCGATGCCACACAAAAGTTGCAGGACTTTATCGAGAAGAAAGTCCTCAAGTTACAAAAATCCTGCGAGGATATAAAGAAAGTAGAGGTGAAACTGACAGTAGTCAAACCCGCCACAGCTCTCAACAAACAAGCATCGCTGTCACTGAACATGGCAGGCACACCCATCTACGTTGAGAAAACATGCGACACATTCGAGGAGGCAATAGATCTCGCAGTGGACGCTGTAAAGGTGAAAATGACGAAAATTAAAGAAAAATCAAGAATTCACTAAAAAAAACTCCCGAAAAATTTTGGTAGTTCAAAAAAAAGCAGTACCTTTGCACCCGCTTAGAAAAACAAAGCACACCGCAAGCCTAACGGCTGCAAAGGACTCGCCTCTTTAGCTCAGTTGGCCAGAGCACGTGATTTGTAATCTCGGGGTCGTTGGTTCGAATCCGACAAGAGGCTCAAAAGAAATCAGGGTGGTTACCAGAGTGGCCAAATGGGGCAGACTGTAAATCTGCTGGTTTTTACCTTCGGTGGTTCGAATCCATCACCACCCACTCCTCTAAAACGCGGACGGAGTTGTTCTTCATCCGCGTTTTTCAGCAAAAACCCAGACGCGAATACATGCGGAAGTAGCTCAGTCGGTAGAGCACTAGCCTTCCAAGCTGGGGGTCGCGGGTTCGAACCCCGTCTTCCGCTCCATCAGAAACACAATTCCTCCAAGAACGCTGTATTAGCTCAGTGGTAGAGCACTTCCTTGGTAAGGAAGAGGTCCTGAGTTCAACTCTCAGATACAGCTCTTCCATACGGAGGCCCTCTCCAAGAAGTGATTACACATCAAGGGGATATTGTGCGTTATAATGGTATAAATAGATTAATTAACACAATAAACAAAAGAAACAATGGCAAAAGAGACTTTCCATCGTGACAAGGTCCATGTAAACATTGGTACTATCGGTCACGTCGATCACGGTAAGACAACTCTGACCGCTGCAATCACAACTGTGCTTGCTAAGAAGGGTCTTTCAGAGGTTAAGTCTTTCGATCAGATTGATAATGCTCCTGAGGAGAAGGAGCGTGGTATTACAATCAACACAGCTCACGTAGAGTATCAGACAGCTAACCGTCACTATGCTCACGTAGACTGCCCGGGACACGCCGACTATGTGAAGAACATGGTTACTGGTGCCGCTCAGATGGATGGCGCTATCATCGTAGTTGCTGCTACTGATGGTCCTATGCCTCAGACACGTGAGCACGTCCTCCTCGCACGTCAGGTGAACGTTCCACGCCTCGTTGTGTTCCTCAACAAGTGTGATATGGTTGACGATGAGGAGATGCTTGAGCTCGTTGAGATGGAGATGCGTGAGCTTCTCGACCAGTATGAGTTCGACGGCGACAATACTCCTATCATCCGCGGTTCTGCCCTCGGCGCTCTCAACGGTGTTGAGAAGTGGGAGGAGAAGGTAATGGAGCTCATGGACGCTTGCGACACATGGATCCAGGATCCTCCACGTGACCTCGACAAACCATTCCTTATGCCAGTTGAGGACGTGTTCTCTATCACAGGTCGTGGTACTGTTGCTACTGGCCGTATCGAGACAGGTCGTATACACGTAGGTGATGAGGTTGAGCTCCTCGGCCTCGGTGAGGACAAGAAGTCAGTCGTTACTGGCGTTGAGATGTTCCGTAAGATCCTCGACGAGGGACAGGCTGGTGATAACGTAGGTCTCCTCCTCCGTGGTGTTGACAAGAAGGAAATCAAGCGCGGTATGGTTCTCTGCCACCCAGGACAGATCAAGCCTTTCAAGAAGTTCAAGGCTTCTATCTATGTCCTCAAGAAGGAAGAGGGCGGACGTCATACTCCATTCGGAAACAAGTATCGCCCACAGTTCTACCTCCGTACTATGGACTGTACAGGTGAGATCACTCTCCCAGCAGGCGTTGAGATGGTAATGCCTGGTGACCACGTAGAGATCACTGTAGAGCTTATCTACGCCGTAGCTCTGAACGCTGGCCTCCGTTTCGCTATCCGTGAGGGTGGACGTACAGTAGGTTCAGGTCAGATCACAGAGGTATTCGAGGACTAATCCACGATAACCCTTAATCTGGACTATTCAAACTGAACAGATAAAAATGTTCCCGGATGTCCGCAACGACTCCGGGAACAACCTACGGGAGTCTTTCAATGGTAGGAAAGCGGTCTCCAAAACCGTCAATGAGGGTTCGATTCCTTCCTCCCGTGCTATAAGAGAAACTGAATATGTTCAAAAGAATATTTAATAAGGCAATAAACTATTGCAAGGCTTGTTACGACGAACTTGCGCATAAAACTACATGGCCGACGCGTCAGCAGCTCACACACAGTGCGGTGGTTGTATTATCTGCTTCCCTTGTCATCGCTCTTGTTGTGTTCGCTATGGATAGCGTCTTTAAGTTTGTCATGACTACCATTTACCCTAATTAATCATCTGAAAAAGCATAATGGCTGGAAAAGGTCTTAATTGGTATGTACTCAAAGCCGTCAGTGGCAAAGAGGAAAAGGTAAAGGAATATATCGAGGCGGAGCAGAAACATAACGAACTATTAGCAAACAATGTTTCACAGGTGCTTATACCACTTGAGAAACATGCTACTTTGCGTAATGGTAAACGCGTCGTTAAGGAGAAGGTCTCTCTTCCTGGTTATGTCTTCATACAGGCTAACCTCGCTGGAGATATCGCCTCCCTAATTCGATTCATGCCTAATGTCCTCGGATTCCTCGGAGGTACTGATAATCCCGTACCCGTCAAACAGACTGAGATAAACCGTATGCTTGGCAATGCCGAGGAGACGGCTATCGAGGAGGAGACAGATATCCCATACATCGTAGGTGAGACTGTCAAAGTGGCTGACGGTCCGTTCAGCGGATTCTCAGGAGTAATCGAGGAAGTCAATGTCGAGAAACATAAGCTTAAGGTAATGGTCAAAATCTTCGGACGTAAGACTCCGCTTGAGCTCGGTTTTATGCAAGTTGAAAAAGAATAACATGCAGTTACGTGCCTGTTAGTCTTTTTATATATAATAATTCTTTTAATTGTAAACAAAGAAATGGCTAAAGAAGTTGCTGGATTAATCAAACTGCAGATTAAGGGTGGCGCTGCGAATCCCTCACCTCCCGTAGGACCTGCTCTCGGTTCTAAGGGTATCAACATCATGGGATTCTGCAAAGAGTTCAACGCACGTACCCAGAATAAGGCAGGTAAGGTTCTTCCTGTTGTTATTACTTACTACACTGACAAGTCATTCAGCTTTGAGATCAAGACATCACCTGCAGCTGTACAGCTCAAGGAGATTGCAAAGGTTAAGTCTGGCTCTGACCAGCCTAACCGTAAGAAGGTCGCAGAGGTAACTTGGGATCAAATCCGCACAATAGCTGAGGATAAGCTCCCTGACCTCAACTGCTTCACAGTAGAGGCCGCTATGAAACTCATCGCTGGTACTGCACGTAGTATGGGCATCACTGTTAAAGGTGATTTCCCAGCTTAATTAAAACAATTCCGGGAGCCAAACCCTGTGTTTGGCGCTTGCACCGAAAAACTTCAAGAAAATGAGTAAACTGACAAAAAATCAAAAAGCTGTAGCCGATAAGATTGAGATAGGCAAGGCTTACACTCTCAGAGAGGCTTCCCAGCTCGTCAAGGAGATTACCACGACAAAGTTCGACGCTTCTCTTGATATCGATGTACGTCTTGGCGTTGACCCACGTAAGGCCAATCAGATGGTCCGTGGCGTCGTTACTCTTCCTAACGGTACAGGTAAGGTGGTTCGCGTCCTCGCTCTCTGTACTCCTGATCAGGAGACAGCAGCTAAAGAAGCTGGTGCTGACTATGTTGGTCTCGACGAGTATGTAGAGAAGATCAAGGGTGGTTGGACAGACGTTGACGTTATCATCACCATGCCTTCTTGCATGGGTAAAGTAGGACCTCTCGGTCGTGTCCTCGGTCCACGCGGACTTATGCCTAACCCAAAGAGCGGCACTGTGACAATGGATGTTGCTAAGGCTGTAAAGGATGTTAAGGGCGGTAAGATCGATTTCAAGGTCGACAAGACTGGTATCGTTCACGCTTCTATCGGAAAGATATCTTTCTCTCCTGAGCAGATATATGGCAACGCCAAAGAGTTCATACAGACTATCATCAAGCTTAAGCCAGCTACCGCAAAGGGAACTTATATCAAGAGTATCTTTATTTCAAGCACAATGAGTAAGGGTATCAAAGTTGATCCAAAATCAGTTGAATAACTCTAAAAGTTTTGTAAAATGAAAAAGGAAGTAAAGAATACTGTCATCGCTGAACTCGGTGAGAAGCTCAAGTCTTATCCACATTTCTATCTCGTTGACGTAACGGGACTGAATGCAAAGGCTACTAGCGACCTCCGTCGCAAATGCTTCAAGAATGAGATCAAGATGGTTGTTGTCAAGAACAACCTCCTTCACAAGGCTTTCGAGGCTTCTGAAATTGATTTCTCACCTCTCTATGACTCGCTCGTCGGTAACACCGCTATCCTCTTCACAGAGACAGCTAATGTTCCTGGCAAGATGCTTAAGGAATACAAGAAGGCCGGCATTCCAGCTCTCAAGAGCGCTTATGCTGAGGAGTCTTTCTTCGTAGGTGCTGACCAGCTTGAGCAGCTTGCTAACATCAAGAGCAAGAACGAGCTCATCGCAGATATCGTCGCTCTCCTCCAGAGCCCAGCAAAGAACGTCATCTCTGCACTCCAGTCATCTGCTGGTGGCAAGATACACGCTCTGCTCCAGACTCTCGAAGAGCGCAACTAATCTTCACAGGGACACGATGGCGCGCCCTAAAGCGCTGTCAGCTTAACTATTCAACAAGATTAATAACAAATTAAATATATTTAAGAAAATGGCAGATATCAAGGCAATCGCAGAACAGTTGGTAAACCTTACTGTTGCTGAAGTTAACGAGCTTGCTAAGGAGCTCAAGGAGAATTATGGCATCGAGCCTGCTGCTGCAGCTGTAGCTGTTGCTGCTGGTCCTGTTGCAGGTGGTGAGGCAGCCGCTGAGGAGAAGACATCTTTCAATGTTGTCCTCGCTGAGGTTGGTGGCGCTAAGCTCGCAGTCGTTAAGGCTGTTAAGGAGGCTTGCGGTCTCGGACTCAAGGAGGCTAAGGACCTCGTTGACGGCGCTCCTTCTACTCTCAAGGAAGGTCTCTCTAAGGATGAGGCTGAGAACCTCAAGAAGGCAATCGAGGAGGCTGGTGCTAAGGTTGAGCTCAAGTAATATCGCTTGACTTGATTTTTCGGACGTCTATAAACGTTTTAGAATAACATTGGTTAAGATCTCTCAAGTAGAGAGGTCTTAACCTTTCTTTGTGTAACACCCCTCACATGTCATAGTTATTAGAGAATCAACAACCCTCCTGACGCTCTATAGGGATTAGATTCTCTGCTTTGTACATAATGTGCGATAATAACCCTTATTATTCTTAGATGGCAACAAAAGTTATTGACAATAGAGTGAATTTTGCCAGAGTGAAGAATCCGATGCCTTATCCGGATTTCCTCGATGTGCAGCTTGAGTCTTTCAGAGACTTTCTACAGTTAGATACTCCGCCTGAGGAACGCAAGAACGACGGTCTTTATAAGGTGTTCGCCGAGAACTTCCCTATTACCGATACTCGTAACAATTTCGTACTTGAGTTCCTGGATTACTATATCGACCCTCCACGCTACACTATTGATGAGTGTCTCGAGAGAGGATTGACATATAGCGTACCCTTGAAGGCAAGAATGAAACTCTACTGTACTGATCCTGATCATGAAGAGTTCAATACTGTCACGCAGGATGTCTTCCTCGGTACAATTCCTTATATGACAAGCAACGGCACATTTGTTATAAATGGTGCTGAGCGTGTTGTTGTCGCACAGCTTCACCGCTCGCCAGGTGTTTTCTTCGGACAGGGCGTACATGCTAATGGTACCGTACTCTATTCTGCACGTATTATCCCATTCAAGGGTTCATGGATAGAGTTCGCTACTGATATCAATAATGTCATGTATGCTTACATTGACCGTAAGAAGAAACTGCCTGTAACAACTCTTCTTCGTGCTATCGGATTCGAGAAGGATAAGGATATTCTCCAGATTTTCGACCTCGCTGAGGAGGTTAAGGTCAACAAGAAGAACCTTAACGCATGCATCGGACGTATACTCGCCGCCAATATCATGAAGAGCTGGTATGAGGACTATGCCGATGAGGATACAGGTGAGCTTGTTTCAATAGAGCGAAATGATGTCATCATAGATCGTGGCACAATTATCTCCGAGGAAAACATTGATCAGATCCTTGACAGCGGAGCAGCAACTATCCTCTTGTCAAAGGACGAGGAGAACAGCGGAAAGTATTCTATTATCTTCAACACACTCGCCAAGGATAGCTCTAACTCTGAGAAAGAGGCGGTATATTATATCTATCGTCAGCTCCGTAATGCCGACCCTGCTGATGAGGCTTCAGCACGTGAGGTGATACAGAACCTCTTCTTCTCTGATAAGCGATATGACCTCGGTGAGGTCGGACGCTACCGCATCAACAAGAAACTCAATCTTGATACAGATATGGATGTGCGCATCCTTACAAAGGAGGATATCATCTGTATCATAAAGTATCTCATCAACCTTATCAACTCAAGCGCAACGGTTGATGATATTGACCACCTGTCAAACCGTCGTGTGAAAACTGTCGGCGAGCAGCTTGCCAACCAGTTCTCAATCGGTCTGGCACGCATGAGCCGTACCATTCGTGAGCGTATGAATGTCCGTGACAACGAGACATTCAACCCGACAGACCTTATCAACGCAAAGACAATCTCGAGTGTTATAAACTCTTTCTTCGGCACAAACCCTCTGTCACAGTTCATGGACCAGACCAACCCTCTGGCCGAGGTGACACACAAGCGCCGTCTTTCGGCACTCGGTCCTGGCGGTCTCTCCCGTGAGCGTGCAGGCTTTGAGGTTCGTGACGTTCACTATACTCACTATGGACGCCTCTGTCCTATCGAGAGTCCTGAGGGTCCTAACATCGGACTTATCTCTTCTCTCTGTATGTATGCCCAGATTAACAACCTCGGCTTCATAGAGACTCCTTACCGTCGAGTTAACGACGGCATAGTCGACCTTGACAATGACCACGTGGAGTATCTCACAGCAGAAGAGGAGGAGAAGCACATCATCGGACAGGGCAACGCCCCACTTAACGATGACGGTACATTCATCCGTGAGGTCGTAAAGTGTCGCCAGGATGCTGATTTCCCTGTCGTGCCTCCAACAGATGTTGACCTCATGGATGTCGCTCCACAGCAGATTGCCTCTGTGTCTGCAGGTCTTATCCCATTCCTCGAGCATGACGATGGTCACCGCGCACTCATGGGATGTAACATGATGAGACAGGCTGTGCCTCTCATCCATAATGACGCTCCTATCGTGGGTACAGGCCTTGAGAAACAGGTCTGCGAGGATTCACGCACCATGATAACTGCTGATGGCGATGGTGTCATCGAATATGTTGACGCCACTACAATACGCATCCTCTATGACCGCACAGACGACGAGGAGTTCGTAAGCTTTGAGCCTGCTCTCAAGGAATACAGAATACCAAAGTTCCGCCGTACTAACCAGAACATGGTAATCGACCTCCGTCCTATTTGTAATAAGGGACAGCGCGTTAAGAAGGGTGATATCCTGACAGAGGGATATGCAACAGAGAATGGCGAGCTCGCTCTCGGACGCAACCTCCTTGTCGCTTACATGCCTTGGAAAGGATATAACTATGAGGACGCTATCGTCCTTAATGAGCGCGTCGTGCGTGAGGATATCCTGACTTCTGTACATGTTGACGAGTACTCTCTTGATGTTAGAGAGACAAAGCGTGGTGTTGAGGAATTCACTTCTGATATACCTAACGTGTCTGAGGAAGCTACAAAGGATCTTGACGACAATGGTATCATACGCATCGGTGCAAGAGTTGAGCCAGGCGATATCATGATTGGCAAGATATCACCTAAGGGTGAGAGCGATCCTTCACCAGAGGAGAAACTCCTCCGTGCCATCTTCGGTGACAAGGCTGGTGATGTGAAAGACTCTTCACTCAAGGCGAACCCTTCACTCTCTGGTGTCGTTATCGACAAGAAGCTCTTCTCCCGTGCAATTAAGACACGTGAGTCAAAGAAGCAGGACAAGATAGTCCTCGAGAAGATTGACCAGGAGTATGAGGCTAAGAACTCAGACCTTAAGGGTATTCTCATTGACAAGCTCCTCACACTTACTGACGGCAAGAAGTCAATGGGTGTGAAGGATTATACTGGCGCTGAGATTATCACCAAGGGTGGAATCTTCACTGCCACAAACCTCTCAAACCTTGAGTATGACGGCATCCAGTCAAATGGATGGACTGGCGACGAGCATACCGATACCCTCATACAGAAGCTCATCATGAACTATATACGCAAGTATAAGCTTCTTGATGCAGAGCTGAAACGTAAGAAGTATGCCATCACCATCGGCGACGAGCTGCCTTCAGGCATCCTCCATATGGCTAAGGTGTATATCGCAAAGAAACGCAAGATTGGTGTTGGCGACAAGCTTGCCGGACGTCACGGTAACAAAGGTATCGTGTCAAAGATTGTCCGTCAGGAAGACATGCCGTTCCTTGCCGATGGCCGTCCTGTCGACTTGGTGCTTAACCCTCTTGGCGTGCCTTCGCGTATGAACCTCGGACAGATATTCGAGGCTGTGCTTGGCGCTGCCGGCAAACAGCTCGGTGTGAAGTTTGCGACTCCTATATTTGATGGTGCCAAGCTTGATGACCTTAACGAATGGACAGACAAGGCAGGTCTGCCTCGCTATTGCTCTACTCACCTCTACGATGGTGAGACGGGCGAGATGTTCGACCAGCCTGCTACTGTAGGTATAACATACTTCCTTAAGCTCGGCCATATGGTAGAGGATAAGATGCACGCTCGTTCTATCGGTCCGTACTCTCTTATCACTCAGCAACCTCTTGGAGGTAAGGCACAGTTTGGTGGCCAGCGCTTCGGAGAGATGGAGGTTTGGGCGCTTGAGGCATTCGGCGCGAGCCATGTTCTACAGGAGATTCTTACTATCAAGTCAGATGATGTCACAGGGCGTAGCCGCTCTTACGAGGCTATCGTGAAGGGCGACCCAATGCCTACACCAGGCATACCAGAGTCACTCAATGTGCTTCTGCACGAGTTGCGCGGTCTTGGCCTGAGCATCAGACTTGACTAAATAACAGGTTATCTGTAACAAGGCGATGTGATGAACAGGTGGGATACCTGCCAAGCAGATGGACTGACTGTCCTCAGGTGACAGGAAAGATACAACTATCAACGTCCTACCATATAGTTCATCACAATGCCAATTTGTTAAAAGCAAAAAACCAAAGAAAACTATGGCTTTCAAGAAAGATACAAAGATAAAGAACAATTTCACCAAGATAACCATTGGTATCGCTTCTCCTGAAGAAATACTCGAGAACTCGTACGGTGAGGTCACAAAACCAGAGACCATCAACTACCGCACATATAAACCAGAGCGTGACGGCCTCTTCTGCGAGCGCATCTTCGGTCCGACAAAAGACTTTGAGTGCGCCTGCGGCAAGTACAAGCGTATCCGCTACCGTGGCATCGTCTGCGACCGTTGTGGTGTAGAGGTGACAGAGAAGAAGGTACGCCGCGAGCGCTCGGGACACATCGAGCTCGTAGTCCCTGTTGCTCATATATGGTATTTCCGCTCACTCCCAAGCAAGATAGGCTATCTCTTGGGAATGCCTACCAAGAAGCTTGAGTCTGTTATCTATTATGAGAAGTATGTTGTTGTCCAGCCAGGTGTGCTCGGCCCAAAGAATGAGGATGACGAGCGTACCATAGAGGATAATGTATACCGTAAGTTCGATCTCCTGTCAGAGGAGGATCTCATGTCTTTATATGACAATGGTATCCTTTCTGAAGAGAATGAGCTTCTTCCAGACGATGACCCAAACAAGTTTGTCGTCAAGATGGGTGCAGAGGCAATATACATGCTTCTCCAGTCACTTGACCTTGATTCCCTCTCTTATGAGCTTCGCGACCGTGCCAACAGCGACACATCACAGCAGCGTAAGAGTGAGGCGCTGAAGCGTCTGCAGGTAGTTGAGGCTTTCCGCAGCAGTAAGGATATCAACCGTCCTGAGTGGATGATTCTCAAGATTCTTCCTGTCACACCACCAGAGCTTCGTCCTCTCGTTCCGCTTGATGGTGGACGTTTCGCCACTTCTGACCTCAATGATCTCTATCGTCGTGTCATCATACGTAACAACCGTCTGAAGAGACTTATGGAGATTCATGCTCCTGAGGTTATTCTCCGTAACGAGAAGCGTATGCTTCAGGAGGCTGTCGACTCTCTCTTCGATAACAGCCGTAAGGCATCAGCCGTTAAGAGTGAGAGCAACCGTCCGCTCAAGTCACTCTCTGACTCACTGAAGGGTAAGGCTGGACGTTTCCGCCAGAATCTCCTCGGTAAGCGTGTTGACTATTCTGCACGTTCAGTTATCGTTGTCGGCCCAGAGCTTAAGATGGGTGAGTGCGGTCTGCCAAAACTCATGGCAGCAGAGCTATATAAGCCATTCATCATCCGCAAGCTTATCGAGCGTGGCATCGTGAAGACAGTAAAGTCAGCAAAGCGTATTGTCGACCGTCGTGAGCCGATTATCTTCGACATTCTTGAGAATGTCATGAAGGGACACCCAGTTCTTCTCAACCGTGCTCCTACACTTCACCGTCTTGGTATTCAGGCTTTCCAGCCTAAGATGATTGAGGGCAAGGCAATCCAGCTCCACCCACTCGCATGTACGGCGTTCAATGCCGACTTCGATGGTGACCAGATGGCTGTCCATCTCCCATTGTCAAACGAGGCAGTGCTTGAGGCTCAGATTCTCATGCTTCAGAGCCACAATATCCTTAACCCAGCCAATGGCGCTCCTATCACTGTGCCATCACAGGATATGGTTCTTGGTCTTTACTACATCACCAAGCTGCGTCCTGGTGCAAAGGGAGAAGGACTTACATTCTATGGACCAGAAGAGGCCATCATTGCCTACAATGACAAGAAGCTCGACCTTCATGCGCCAGTGAAGGTTGTTGTCAACGACATCGTTGATGGCAAGCGTGTCCGCCGCATGGTGGAGACCTCTGTCGGACGAGTTATTGTCAATGACATCGTACCTGACGAGATGGGATTTGTCAATAAGGTCATTTCCAAGTCGTCACTCCGTGATATCATTGCCGATGTCATCAAAGAGGTTGGTTTCGCCCGTGCCTGTGAGTTCCTTGATGGTATCAAGAACCTTGGCTACCGCATGGCATATCAGGCAGGACTTTCATTCAACCTTGATGATATCATCATCCCGCCTGAGAAAGAGGACCTTATCCGTCGTGGTAACGAGGAGGTTAAGCAGATTACAGCGAACTATGAGATGGGCTTCATAACCGACACTGAGCGTTACAACCAGGTTATCGATACATGGACCCACGTCAATAATGACATAGGCAATATCCTTATGAAGGAGATGACAGAGGCCGACCAGGGTTTCAACGCCGTGTTCATGATGCTTGACTCAGGAGCCCGTGGTTCTAAGGACCAGATTAAGCAGCTCTCCGGTATCCGTGGTCTTATGGCTAAGCCACAGAAGGCAGGTGCTGACGAGCGTTCAACGATTGAGAACCCTATCTTGTCAAACTTCAAGGAGGGAATGTCTGTGCTTGAGTACTTCATTGCGTCTCACGGTGCCCGTAAGGGTCTTGCCGATACTGCCATGAAGACAGCTGATGCCGGATATCTTACCCGTCGTCTTGTCGATGTCTCCCACGACGTCATCATCAATGAGGATGACTGTGGCACACTCCGTGGCCTTACATGTACAGCGTTGAAGAGTGGTGATGAGATTATCGCCTCACTCTACAGCCGTATTCTCGGCCGTGTGTCTGTCCATGATGTTCTCGATCCACATACCGGTCTTGTTATCTGTCCTTCAGGTGAGGAGATTAACGAGGCGCGTGCGAAGGCAATAGAGGACGCCGGCATTGAGAGTGTTGAGATACGCTCAGTCCTCACATGTGAGTCTCGTACCGGTGTCTGCCGCAAGTGTTACGGCCGTAACCTCGCCACAGCCCGCATGGTACAGAAGGGTGAGGCAGTAGGTGTCATCGCAGCACAGGCTATCGGTGAGCCAGGAACACAGCTGACACTTCGTACTTTCCATGCCGGTGGTGTCGCAGGTAACGCAGCCGCAAACGCCACTATCGTTGCCAAGAACGAGGCGCGTCTTGAGTTTGAGGAGCTTCGCACAGTGCCATACCATGAGGAGAATGAGGGTTCTATGGCTGTTGATTGCCAGATGGTTGTCAGCCGTCTTGCAGAGGTTCGCTTCGTTGATCCTAACACAGGTATTGCCATGTCAAGCCAGAATGTGCCTTATGGCTCATCGCTTTACTTCAAGCATGGCGATGTTGTCAAGAAAGGTGATGTCATAGCACGTTGGGACCCATTCAATGCAGTCATCGTGTCAGAGTACGCAGGTAAGCTCCGCTTCAATAGTGTCGTTGAGGGCAAGACATTCCGTGCTGAGACCGACGATACCACAGGCCTTACAGAGAAGATTATCATCGACTCTAAGGACAGGAGCCTTGTTCCTACATGTGATGTCGTTGACGCTAACGGCGAGGTTCTTGGAACATACTACTTCCCACGTGATGGCCACGTTGTTGTAGAGGATGGTGCAATGATCTCAACTGGTACAACAATCGTGAAGATACCACGCAATGTCGCCAAGGTAGGCGATATCACCGGTGGTCTCCCACGAGTGACAGAGCTGTTCGAGGCGCGCAACCCTTCTAACCCTGCTGTCGTCAGCGAGATTGATGGTGAGGTGACAATGGGTAAGGTACGACGTGGTAACCGTGAGGTCATTGTGACATCTAAGACAGGCGACCAGCGTAAATATCTCATTCCACAGTCAAAGCAGATTCTTGTACAGGAGCATGACGCTGTACGTGCCGGTACTCCGCTTTCTGACGGTGTCATCACTCCGGGTGATATCCTTGCTATCAAGGGTCCAACCGCTGTGCAGGAGTATATTGTCAATGAGGTACAGGGCGTATATCGTCTCCAGGGTGTGAAGATTAACGAGAAGCACTTTGAGATTATCGTGCGCCAGATGATGCGCAAGGTACAGATTAATGAGCCGGGCGACACCAACTTCCTTGAGCAGGAGCTTGTCGACAAGCTCGACTTCCGTGAGGAGAATGACCGCATATGGGGCAAGAAAGTTGTCGTTGATGCAGGCGATTCAGAGACACTCCATAAGGGTGAGATTGTCACAGCCCGTCGTCTTCGCGATGAGAACTCAAGCCTCAAGCGTCGTGACCTCCGTCCTGTTGTTGTCCGTGATGCTATACCTGCAACATCAACACAGATACTCCAGGGTATCACACGAGCAGCCCTCGCTACCAAGTCGTTCATGTCAGCAGCATCGTTCCAGGAGACGACAAAGGTGCTTAACGAAGCCGCTATCCGTGGCAAGTCAGACAACCTTGTCGGCATGAAGGAGAATGTCATTGCGGGTCACCTCATACCTGCAGGTACTGGTCTGCGCGAGTTCGACAAGATTATCGTCGGCAGCAAAGAGGAGTATGAGCGTATGCAGGCCAACAAGCGCAATGTCCTTGACTTCGTTGATGGCGAGATAGACGCATAAGACATAAATATCATAAAAGAATCAGATTCTTCCAGACTTCTCTGAAGCGGAAGGGTTTGATTCTTTTTTTTTAGCTGGTGTGCGGTAAAACCGACTTTATGGCTCATTCTTGTTTGTCCTGGCAGAGTGACAGACCTTTTCTGCCAGATGAAAATGAATGACCTGCAAGATGTTTACTCATCATAATCTCTCAAACAATTACTATGGAACTGCAAAGCAAAGAACGAAAGATGTATATGCGCATCCGCAATGTCTGCGGATTGCTTGGTGTCGTATTGCCATGGTTGGCATTATTCTCAGCTGGCCTGACGCCTCATCCCAGTCCCGAATGGTGGTGGAGCATATCTGCCACCTACTATCAGTCTCCCGCCTTGGTCGGAGTGTTGTGTCCCGCTTCATTGGTGCTTATATCCTACATAGGGTATAACAAGACGGACAACTGGGTGACCAGCTTGAGTGGCGTGTTTGGTCTTGGCGTAGTGCTTTTCCCGTGCAGTGTGTCATGGATACCCGAGGGGACACCCGTCGGATTCTTCCAGATACCCATCGAGATATCCCAGTATCTGCATAATGGGTGTGCGTCGCTTTTCTTCCTGCTGATAGCGTTCAACAGCTATTTCCTTTTCACGAAGAGTGATGGCGTTATGACATCGCGTAAAGTCATCCGCAACCGCATCTACCGCATCTGTGGAGGAGGCATGCTGCTGTTTGAGATTCTCTTTGCCATACTCTCGCTGTGTGATGCTCCTGGCTATTCTGTCATGATAATCGAGATTATCCTCTTGCATCTATTCGGTTTATCATGGCTGACAAAGGGCGAGGCCTTCCCTTGTTTTAATGATGTGGAGGAGGGGTAGCCCCGCATGTAATTGGATAATAATCGACCCAGCACATGGGTTGAATTCCAGAATGATACAAACGGCAAGAGACAGAACAGGCTCCACGTTCTTTATTCCGACAAAATGTCTCCATACGTCAAGGCGGGCAATTATATGAACGCCTAATTCTACAACAAATTATTATTCATCAAACCAAATACTCATTTATTTATGAAAAGACTTTTCTCTCTATTAGCCTTTCTCATTGTCATAGCGGTGTCTTCCCATGCTGAGGATGCCAACGCTATGCGTCTGAAGCTCTCCTCGGGGAAAGATGTCGTCTTCTTCCTTGAGAGCGAGCCGTGTGTCATGTTCGACGGCATTGATGTCATCATCACCTCTGTCGATGGCCGAATGACCCTCGCGGGCAATGATGTCCAGAGCTACTCACTCTGCTATCTCGACCCCACAGCCGTTGACCGTGTGACAGTCGCCGCCCCACGCTTCGCTGTCACATCCTCCTCCCTGTCCTTGGACGGCCTCTCCCCGTCGTCGTCCGTACAGGCGTTCTCTCCCGACGGTCGCTGTGTCGCCGAGGGCAAGGCAGACACCTCAGGCCATATCTCCCTGCCGTTGTCATCTGCCCCCTCTGGCGTGTATCTTATAAAGACATCCATCGCTAACTTTAAGATTACAAAGCCATGAAGAGACGACTATTATTCTTCCTGCTCGCGATGGCATGTCCTTTCGTGAGCGTCAGCGCACAGACATACGAGGCCGTCTATGTCTATCTGAATGACGGCGGACTGAACGCATTCCTCAAATCAGACCTTGACAGCATACGCTTTTCCACATATGATGTTGACGGCATGGAGCACGCCACATGGCAGACGCAGGAGTTCTACACCACGGACAGCATCTACCGCATACCTATCTCAAAGATAGATAGCGTGCGCATGGTCACTCCTGACCCTATCCTCGCGCAAGGCGTGTCGCTCGGCCGTGACTCATGGCTGAAGTATGTTAAGACATACACCGAGCAGACCATCATCTTCAATGCCGACATACCGGCTGAGCTGATTCCGGAGGTGGGACAGGTGCTGCTGGCCTACCCTAACGAGGAGCCTATAAAGGAGGGCTTCAGCGGACGGGTGAGGTCTGTCACCGCAGCAGCCTCAGGCATTGTCTGCTCGTGTGAGGAGGTTGGTATCAGCGACCTCTATGAGCGGATAATGATAGTAGGCAAGGCAGAGTCAGAGAATACGGAGAACCAAAGCCGTGGGCAAAAGCGTGACTTTGCCACAGGGACAAACGAGAAAGTCTATATTCCTTCTCATTTGACAGGCACACTGAAGGCAGGAGATAATCTTACTGTCGAAACGTCTTTGGAAAATCCGTCGCTTACGCTTGTTTATCTGCTGTGCTATGGCGAGGAGAACCTTAAGGATATGGTATATTTCAAATACCGCTTCTCTGCTGATGGGAATATTGGTGTCGCGGCGAATATTAGTAAAGACTATGAGCCTGAGCCAAAGGAGTTTGCTGAGATACCGGTGAACTTCTACGGTCTGACAGGCTCGCTTGTCTTTGCGACATACTTCAAGGCCTCTGGCAGTATGGGACTCTCTTTCGGTATGCCTGTCCATGTCACCAGCGTTGACGGCTTCAAGTATATAGAGGGTGAGGGATTCTCCGCTCTTGGCGAGCGTTACCATAACGCGACATGGGACAAGCCAGAGTGGAGCGTCAGCCTTGACGGCTCCCTCGAGACAGGCCTGGCGATAAGCCTGGCTGCAGGTATCGTCAACCGCAAGTTCGCATCAATAGACCTCACGACATACGTAGGCCCCAAGGTGTCGTCGTCATTCACCATAACATCAAACGAGGGAATGAACACTACGCTTTATGACATGTTGAAGGATGCCGAGGTGACAACATCCCTCGGCGTTACGTTCGAGCCGGGCTATCGTGTATGGCTCAAGGAGCGTGAGAACTTCTGGGGCGTAGATTTCAGTTTTGACTTCCTCAAGACGACACGCCCGCTTCTTCCTAATATATCCACTCCCGAATGGAAGGCGCAAGGTAGCGGCACAGGTGTACTGACGGCCGATGTCGCCAATGATATCTTCATTCCTGTGAAGTTGGGATGGGTGTTGTATGATTACACAGACAATATCTACGATCAGGCTTATTTTGACGGCACATACTGGATGGAGAACGAATGGCCTATTCCTGATATGTCCTATACCATCAGGAATCTCAGCGGCAACTACAATTACAAGGCATATCCTGTCGTGCGTCTGTTTGACAAATTCGACATCCGTGTGCCGGAGTATGCGGAGGTGAAGCCTGCGGAGTGTCCTGCAAAGATAACAGACTTCAAGCAGACGGCATCGGAAGAGTCAGAGAGCGGATTCTATTATAACGGAACGACATACAAGTATAAGTTTGAGGTGGCCACTACGGTTGAGTGCTCGTCAGACAATGAGAATATTGCAGACTGGGGCTATGTCTATGAAGACCCAAACGGCTCGATAGCCCGCATCTCCCTACGTGACTATTACTCTCCATACACCGACACCCGCTATGTTTATTACCGTAACGAACCAAACTCCACGGCCCGGCTCTACGGCTATGTCAGATATGCCGGCGACACAGAATATGTCTATGATGAGCCTCATGATTATCAGCTGAAGCATTCTACCCACACATGTCCTGACGACCATCATCCTCATATGATAGACCTCGGCCTGCCAAGCGGAACAAAATGGGCGTGCTGCAATGCCGGCGCTTCCAAGCCCGAAGACTATGGCGGTTACTATGAATGGGGACAGATCGCGGATGCGCCGTCACTTACTCAGATACAAGAACTGATAAACTCATGCACATCAGTCTGGACTACCCTCAACGGTGTCAACGGCCGCCTGTTCACAGGCCCTAATGGCGGACAGATCTTCCTGCCTGCTGCCGGTTACCGTTGTTATGGCGAGTTCTACGGCGTAGGCTCCAACGGCTACTACTGGTCAGGCACGCCCACTGAGTACGACGACAGCCGCGCGTACGGCCTCTACTTCCGTTCTGGAGGTGTCTACTGGCTCACCGACTACGACTACCGTATCTATGGCTTAGCGGTTCGGCCTGTCGCGCGTTGACGAGAGTAGGTGCATCCTTAACGAAAGAACAAATCAAGAACAAGCTGTGAGTTAAGCTGGAGGGGCGAGAGCAATATCAAGCTTGCTTGAATATTGCCGAGTCGTGACAGAGGAAGACGAAGTCAACCTATGGAGCAGCGAACCATGAGCTTGCTATTGTCCACAGTCTCGAAGAGACGCAACTGTGGACAAGTAGGCTTGGTCTCTTCTAGGATAGCGTAGTATTTCCACATAATATTATATATATATACCAGCCACGAAGTGGAGCGGGCGTATAGCCTTTTCCGTCTTCGTGGCTGTCTTTGTCTTGTATGGTTGGGCCTCATGCTGTGTCGCTATCCTTTCTGATGGCGAGCGTTGAGGCCTGTAATGTTGTGTGGGTCATGCCCTGTTCTGCGATGTGCTGATATCGGCAGGGCGGGAGAGTGTCAGAAGTTCACACCAATATTGAGGGAGAACACAGAGTTGTGGGACGAGTCGAAATAATCGTGCGAGATGTTCGACAAGCCGTACGAGTAGCAGATATCAGCATAGAGGACATCGTAGCTGACACCACATCCGAACTTCAATCCGCCGTCGAATCTCTGGAAACGTGGCAGCCCCTCCATGTCATCACCGAAAGAGTTGTAAGCCGCGCGGTCATGGAAATTCTTTATCTTGCCGCTCACACCGCATGCGAGATAACCTCCGAGGTATGGCTGCACGGCAAAATGTCCGTCGGGCGAGTACAAGTATTTGACGAGCAGCGGCACCTCAAGGTAGTTCAGCGCGTATGTTATCTTGTTGTTTCCGCTACCCTGCTTGCCGCCTTTCTCAGTGTACATCAGTCCTGTCTCAAAGTAGAGCGGTGTGTACTGTGAGAGAGATATGCCCATGACAGCCCCTATGTTCAGTCCGGAGCGCGTCTTTCCGCCGTCGAGCCAAGGGTCGTCGCTCTGCACTGTGCCTAAGTTGAGGCCGAGGCGCAGGCCGTAATAGTTGTACGGGTCGATGTGATAACGGTAGCGGTTGCTCCATGTGTCACCATATCTCTGGTTGTAGTTGAGGCTTCCCGTCTTGCTGTCATAGTATCTGCTGTTCTTGAAGTGCTGTGCGTTGCCAGCGAGGCATGTCATCAGCATGAGCATTGTAAGTAAAATAGTCTTCTTCATGATTGTCAGTTTTTTTAGTATGTATGCATAATTGTTGTTCCTGTTTCCAGTTGTTATCCAATCTCGTGGGCGTAGTCGTAGCAGCGGTTCAGAATCTCATTGAACGGCTGCAAACGTCTCAGCTCCTCGGCAGCATAGTCGATGAAGTCAGGTCTCATGACATCGTCCACTGTGATATCCCGCATCATCTCGTAGCTTCTCAGCCTGTAATAGTCAGCGTGAGGGTCGTCGGGTGAGAATCCGTTAGGTGTCCTTTTCAGCGCGTTCTCCCATGGCAGTGAGAATCCCTCACATGCCTTCACGGCCTTGTCGAAAGCCTCCGGCTCGCACATTATCTCCTCCCTGACGCTCTTGACGGTCTCCTTGTCCGGATTGTACAGTCCGCCACAGATGAAGAATGTCTCTGTCGCTGGTTCGAGATGGAAGTAATATCCCGCCATTCCCGATTTCTTCCCGCGAGGGCAGACATAAGCCCCGAGATGCCATTTGTATGGTCTCTTGTCCTGTGTGAAACGTATGTCGCGGTATATCCGGTATGTTATATCCTTCAGTCCGAGGCTGTTCACCCTTGGGTCGAACTGTTCTATGCGCCTCATGAAGTCCATGGCCAGTCCGTCAAACTTCCCTTTCACATTGAGGTATTCGTCCTTATGGCTGTCGAACCATGGCTTGTTGTTGTTCTCAGCAAGCTGTAGCATGAAATCGAGAATCTGTCTCATTGCCTTTCCCCTTTCCCGTTATTGAATCTGAATATTGTCGTGCTCTTGAATGTCTCCCCTGGCCTTAGCAGAGTCGACGGCCATTGAGGCTTGTTGGGCGAGTCGGGGAAGTGCATTGTCTCGAAGCATATCGCGTTCCTTCTCTTGTATGGTATGCCCCCTTTCCCTATCAGCGAGCCGTTATGTCCGTTGGCGGTGTATATCTGCATGGCCGGCTCTGTCGTGTACACCTCCATTGTAATGCCCGATTGCGTGTCTGTTATCCTTGCCGCAGGCGTGTCGAGCCGTCCTTGTGTGTTCAGCCTGTAACAGTGGTCGTAGCCCTTTGTGACATCCAGCTGTGCGTTCGCCTCGTCTATGCGTCGGCCTATCTCCGTCGGCCGGGTGAAGTCAAATGGAGTCCCCTCCACACGCATCATCTCGCCTGTGACGCGTTTGTTCCTGTCGTAAGCCGCAATCTCCGTCGCGTCGATCCACAGGCATTCGTCGAGGATATCCTTGCCATGGTCGCCCGATATGTTGAAGAACGAGTGGTTAGAAGGGTTCAGCACAGTCGGTTTGGTTGTCGTCGCGCTATAGTCAATGCGCAGTCCGTCGCTCTCCAGTGTGTATCTGACGACGAGAGTCAGCTCTCCCGGGAAACCGTTCTCCCCGTCAGCCGAGATATATCTCATGGCCACCGCCGAGTCGTTGCGGCTTGTTATGGTCCACATCTTCTGTGCGAATCCCGGTGTCCCACCGTGTGAGCAGTCGCCGTTGGCGCCAGTTAGCAGCTTATACTCAGTGCCGTCGATAGACATCTTCCCGCCAACGATGCGCCCGATATATCTTCCTACAACCGAGCCGAAATTCTGCTTGTATCTCCTGTAGTCCTCGTTATCATCGAATCCGAGCACCACGTCTTTCCCTCCTACCGTCAGGCTTTTTATCCGGCAGCCGTAGTTTATGACCTCCATGCTTATTCCGGAAGCGGCGTTTGTCAGGCAGACCTCCTCAATCTCCTGGCACCATGCCCGTTGTGCCATGCCTATGCACAGCACCATCATTATTGTCCTGTAAATGTGAGAGAAAGCTTGTCCCATGTGTCTGTTCCTTTTGTTTTACGGTGCAAATGTACATATAAAAACCCTATTCTCAAAATAATTTTCCCCTATTTTCATGGGGAAATCCCTATGCCTGATGCCATGGTAGGGTAGGGCAGAGGCACTGTCCCCGCAGCATAGGGCCTCGGCCCATACACCCCAAAAGACGCTGCCAGCAACCTTGTGATATGGCCGCTGGCAGCGTTGTCAGTCAAATGGTCAGGCTGGTGTTGGCGTTATCCACTGCCTTGTTGGCGTGTCATTCGTATTCCTGCCAGCTCTTTATCTGTATATCGTTCAGGCTCATAGAGCAGAAAGCCTCTATGAATGCCGACGCCAGGCGTGCGTTGGTTATGAGCGGGATGTTATGGTCTATCGCCCCGCGTCGTATCCTGTACCCGTTTGTCAGCTCACGGCTTGAGCGGTTCTTAGGTATATTGACGATGAGGTCGAACTTATGCTCGTGAATCATATCCATTACGTTCAGTCCGCATGTACCCTCCTCGTCGGGCCATCCGACAGCCGTCGCCGCGATGTTGTTGGCATTGAGATACTCAGCCGTACCCTTTGTGGCATAGACCGTATACCCAGCCTTGACGAGAGCCTTTGCGGCGTCGAGCATTGACGCTTTCTCCTTGGCGCCGCCGCTTGAGAGCATGATGCCCTTGTCCTTTGCCGGAATCTTATATCCTGTTGATAACATGGAGTTGAGCAGAGCCTCCTCGAATGTGTCGCCCATACATCCCACCTCGCCTGTCGAGCTCATGTCGACACCGAGAACAGGGTCGGCATTCTGCAGGCGGTTGAATGAGAACTGTGACGCCTTGACACCCATGCGGTCGATGTCGAAGACAGACTTCTCCGCCTTCTGGAATGGCGCGTCGAGCATGATGCGTGTGGCAGTGTCGATGAGATTGCGCTTCAACACCTTGCTGACAAATGGGAAAGAGCGCGACGCGCGAAGGTTACACTCGATGACTTTCACATCGCGTCCCTTGGCAAGGAACTGTATATTGAACGGTCCGGAGATATTCAGCTCCTTGGCTATCTTGCGCGATATCTTCTTTATCTGGCGCATTGTCGAGAAGGATATCTGCTGGGCAGGGAATGTCATCGTGGCGTCGCCAGAGTGTACACCGGCATACTCGATATGCTCAGAGATGCCATACTCTACAATCTCTCCACACTGTGCCACACCGTCGAACTCTATCTCGTTGGTCTCGGTCATGAACTGTGAGACGACGACGGGGTACTCCTTTGACACCTCTGATGCCGCGGCGAGGAATCGTCTCAGCTCATCATCGTCGTGGCAGACATTCATCGCCGCGCCCGAGAGGACGTATGACGGACGCACGAGGACAGGATATCCCACCTCGTCGATGAACTTGCGGATATCGTCCATTGATGTCAGCGCGCTCCATTTCGGCTGGTCTATGCCGAGCTGGTCGAGCATGGCAGAGAATTTGCCGCGGTTCTCGGCACGGTCGATAGACACCGGTGATGTTCCGAGAATAGGCACAGCCTGGCGGAAGAGCTTCATGGCGAGGTTGTTAGGTATCTGTCCTCCGACAGAGACAACCACTCCGCGCGGACACTCGAGGTCAATGACATCGAGGACACGCTCAAAGGACAGCTCGTCGAAGTACAGGCGGTCGCACATGTCATAGTCAGTGGAGACGGTCTCGGGGTTGTAGTTTATCATTATCGACTTATACCCCAGCTTGCGCGCTGTGGTGACGGCATTGACCGAGCACCAGTCAAACTCTACCGACGAGCCGATGCGGTAGGCGCCCGAGCCGAGCACGATGACCGATTTCGTGTTAGGATAATAGTTTATGTCATGTCCCTCGGCGAGGTATGTCACATAGAGATAGTTTGTCAGCTCAGGATGCTCTGACGCCACTGTCGGTATGCGCTTCACGGCAGGGAGGATGCCGTGGCGCTTGCGGTAGGCGCGTACAGCGAGGTTCTCCTTCTCCATGTTGCTGTCCCTAACCTTCAGGACGAATCGCGCTATCTGGAAGTCAGAGAATCCGAGAGCCTTCGCCTCGCGCATCACGCTGGGCTCTATCTCCTCAAGACTGTTATACGCCTCAAGCCTGTGCTTGAAGTCCACGATGTTCTTCATGCGCTCGATGAACCATGGGTCAATCTTTGTCAGTTCCTCTATGCGCTCTATCGTGTATCCCTCCTCGAGTGCCTGCGCTATGGCGAAGATACGGAGGTCGGTAGGATTGGACAGCTCCTCGTCGAGATTCTCGAATTTCGTGTGGTCGTTGCCGACAAAGCCGTGCATGCCCTGTCCTATCATTCGGAGGCCCTTCTGGAGCATCTCCTCGAACGAGCGGCCAATGGACATTATCTCACCGACAGACTTCATCGACGAGCCGAGCTTATGGCTGACACCGACAAACTTTGAGAGGTCCCACCGTGGAATCTTGCATATCATATAGTCCAGCTCCGGAGCCTTGTATGCAGAGTTTGAGGTACCCATCTCGCCGATTTGGTCGAGAGTGTAGCCGAGGGCGATTTTCGCTGCCACGAAAGCCAGCGGATAGCCTGTAGCCTTGGATGCGAGGGCAGAGGAGCGTGAGAGACGCGCGTTGATTTCTATTATACGATAGTCGTTCGTCTCAGCGTTGAAGGCATACTGTATGTTACACTCGCCTATGATGTTGAGGTGTCTGACACACTTCACGGCGAGCTCCTGCAGCATCTTCACCTGGTCGTCGCGGAGCGAGCAGGTAGGGGCAACGACGATTGACTCGCCCGTATGTATGCCGAGCGGGTCAAAATTCTCCATCGATGCGACGGTGAAGCAGTGGTCATTGGCGTCGCGTATGACCTCAAACTCTATCTCCTTCCATCCCTTCAGGCTCTCCTCGACGAGCACCTGTGGCGCGAATGTGAAAGCCGACTCGGCAATCTCCTTGAACTCAGCCTCTGTCTTGCAGACACCCGAGCCGAGTCCGCCGAGCGCGTAAGCCGAGCGTATCATTATAGGATATCCAATCTTCCGTGCAGCCTCGACAGCGTCGTCGAGCGTCTCACACGCCTGCGATACCGGCACCTTGAGGTCGACCTTGTTGAGCTCCTTCACGAAGAGGTCGCGGTCCTCGGTGTTCATGATGGCCTCGACACTCGTACCGAGCACCCTCACCCCATACTTCTCGAGCACTCCCGTCTGGAAAAGCTCTGTGCCAACATTGAGACCTGTCTGTCCGCCCCATGCCAGCATGATGCCGTCGGGGCGCTCCTTCTTGATAATCTCAGTAACAAAAAAGGTATTGACTGGCAGGAAATAAACCTTGTCAGCAATACCCTCAGAGGTCTGGATAGTAGCCACGTTCGGATTGATGAGTACGGAACGGATGCCCTCCTCGCGGAGCGCTTTCAGCGCCTGCGAGCCAGAGTAGTCAAATTCACCTGCCTGTCCTATCTTCAGGGCGCCAGAGCCCAGGACAAGAACCTTCTTTATCTGTTTCTTCATTGTATGTTGTTTTGTGTTAAAATCAAGGAAAGCATGTAAGCGTGGGGAAATGAGAGAGACACCAGCCCGCACAAGGCATGACAACGGACACGGCTCCCGATACGTATGGTTGTAATATTCGAATACAGAGGCGGACGAGGCTGGAGGGCTCACGCACCTGTGGCAGGGCTGCCTTGCCCACCGTCTGTTTCAGATGACAAAGTTAATGATTTTTTCTCGGATTACAGACGCTTTTCCCGATTTTTTTTCTTGTGAGAGATATAATTGTCCATTTCCAGTCATCTCCGTCCCCATGACTTCTCCCACCCCCGTCCTCCAATCATGCCATGACATTATTCCATCCATGATGGTATCCTGCTGACATTTTGACTCCACGTTTTTGTCAGCTTTTTTGCCCGTTTTCATGTCCATAGACCGCCCTCTCCATGCCGTTCATAGCGGCAGAAAAAGCCCGTCGGGCGGCAAAAGGTACTGTTTTAGCTCACGATGCCGCATCTATGGCCCCGTGATTCGTAGCCTTTCGACAGCCAAAGGCTACCATTCAGGCTCCTAAACGCTACCTTTGAGTCCCCAAAAGGCTACCTTTAAGCCCCCGAAAAGCTACCGTTGAGGCTGTGTGGAATCACCCCTCAGTCTCCTCGTCTGGCATAAACGTCTGTCAGTCAGCGGTTTGCCGAGGAATCAGAATTCTGGCGTATTTTCCGGCTTCGGTTCGCCCGCACAAATATTCTTCATTCTCGTGAGGCATGGCCTAATCACATTGTAAGCAGAAACGCCCAGTCGCCGCCATTCTGCTTGCCCAGTCCTGCCACATTGCTCCCTGGCATTATCCGACTCCACTCACAATGCCGGTGCCACACTCACCGCTAATGTGGCATAGCAGCAGGGCTCTGTCATCCTACTGTTCAAGGGGTTAGTTATGCTTTTTGTGATTCGTAGCTGACACTGTTTTTTTTTTTGCTGCTGACTCCTGAACCGATAGGATTTGACGCTTGCAACAATCAATTATCCAAGCTTTAATTGGTATAAAATGATGATGTATCCTCAAAGGAGACATTTTTCTTCTTCTTTTTGATTTTATTAAAGTAACTTTGCACCATGATAACTTCAGAGACACATAAAAAGATAGGCCAACTGATCAAAGAAGAAGTTGAACGCCAAGGTCTTTCGGCAAAGAAATTTGGCGAAATGATATGCTGTGAACGTGCGAATGTATATAAAATATATGAACGTTCATCTTTGGACACAGCACAACTTGGGTTGATTTCAAGAGTTTTGAATCACAACTTCTTTATCGATATAGCAAATGACCAAATGCTATCTGGAGTTGAAGATGAGACGGCATTAAAAGAGATTGCTGAACGTATGGCTGTTTCACAGTTTGTGGAAGTCGTTCCAAAGGTTCTGGCGAAGCTTGGAGTTGAGCCGTCAATTTTCTTCGGTCGTCCGTTGGACATTCCAAAGGAAATACCTATACCTGAATACTTCCTAAGTCCCTTTAATATAACATTTTCAGTGGGCGATTTGTTATTTGATAAGGTAAATTGTAATTTGGCTCAGACTGCAACAGTCAACAGAATAACTGATGAAAAATCAGGCTTAAAGGTTGATCTTTGGAAATTTATCATTCTATGTCCGAATCTTATCAATATCAAACTGGATTATAAGACGAAAGAAGAATGGGAGTACACATTAAGATTTGTCTTTAAGCATTTTTACAATAAATATAACATAATAAAATAATCAAAATGATAAACATTAAAAATGAATTAGAGGATTGGTTGGTAGATTATCTTACCGACACAGTACGTAACCTCGAAGCTAAAGATTCAGCCGATTTCAATGATTGGGCTAAATCATTTGAAAGAGACGAAGCTGCCTTTGTGGTAGGAATGGAGTTCGTAAATGATTGGGGATATGATGAACGAACAGAGATTTCAGAAGAAGAAGCTGAAGAGTATGCGCAGCCTTTGTTAAAAACAATACTTGAAACCTGGTACATGTAAGACATGAAAAGAGTTATATTCCTAGTAGTTTTTACTATGGCTACAATCATAGCAGAAGCTCAAACCGATGTTAGACAAGTACGTCCTGAATTTTCTCAGTCACCAAACGCCACATATCGCTTGTTCACAACAAATAATATGTGGATATTTATAAAGTTGAATACAGCGGACGGCAGGTTGTGGTTGGTACAATATAGTACAAAAGGAAATCAGCTTGAAATTCCTCTTTCAAGTATAGAACGTGCTGACGAAACTGAGAGAAAAGATGGCAGGTTTACATTGTACTCCACACAAAACATGTATAACTTTATTCTTCTTGATCAAATCGACGGGAGGTTATGGCAAGTTCAATGGAGCACTGACAGAGAAAATAATTTGGTAATACCAATAAACTGAAAACCCTATGTCTTTGTTGGTATGACACACAAGGTTATGAAGCTCCTCCATTGAGAGTGCGGATGATATGTGATGTATTATAAGCGGTTTAAGACAGGTAGGCTTTCGCCCTGCCTGTTTCCTTCAAGCCAACATTTAGGATCCCGTGAGTTACGCAGCCATGTTAATGATGGCTGTCATATTATTAGTATAGATGAGGGGCTGAGACGCAGAATACGTCTTGGCCTCTGGTCGTGTGTCTTGGCTGTTGCAGGATGAAGTGAGAAAGCATCATGTCGAGAACCCACACAAGGCCTCTCATGATGCATGCGTTTTGGCAAGTATGAGTTGACCATCGGTCATAATACAACTCTTAGCAGGCAAGCCGCATGAAGATAATCAAAGCCATCGGAGAGGGAATGTGAGGCGCCCTCGGTGGACGAACAAGCTGGTCAGACTGATGAGAAACATGGTGTCTTGAGTTTTGAAACAATTTTGTAATATGAAGTTAACACATTTGTAATCTTAATTATATTACTTTGTCGCCAGAAAGATATAATGACTCCACCGCCTATGACAATGGGGCAGACACGAGGCTCGCTGCCAATACTATACCCGCTGCCAATACTATGCCCGCTGTGTGCCCCCTGCTGGCACGGCGTGGAGACATACAACCACCACACAACCCGACCGCACTATGCGACCAATGACAATCCAGACCATCTATTCGTGGACAAGAATCGTCCTCATCGCCATCCTCCTGTCATTAATGTATTGCTCTGTGGCGAAAGCACAGACTGTAGAAGAGCGCCTCTCCATGCTCGAAAAGAAGATTACACAGCTTGAGAAAGACAATGACCGCATGGCGGAGGAGAAGCGCCTGGCAGACACGAAGCAGAAGTATATGCCACAGATTCATGGCATACTCCGTGGCAAATATGAGTATGAGCCAGACCTCGACGCCTCGCGGTTCGAGGTGCGCAACGCACGCCTTGCGGCAACAGGACGCCTGCCGCTGCGCTCTGAATACAAACTTGAGGTAGACCTCTGCGACGAGTCGGCGATAAAGATGAAGGACGCATGGGTGAGGATAACACCCGTAAGCACCGCCCGCTTCACCATCGGACAGCAGCGTATGCCATTCACTATCGATGCCCACCGCAACCCCTCGGCCCAGTACTTCGCCAACCGCAGCTTCATAGCCAAGCAGGTGGGTGATATGCGCGATGTGGGTTTCCAGGCAGGATATGATATCATGGGCGACGGAAAGAAGCTCATGTCCATAGATGCCGGAATATTCAACGGGTCAAACCTTGACAACCAGAAGACAGCCTGGTTCTCCTCTCCAGGCTATTCAGCACGCATACAGTATTACCCGGTGAAAGGCCTCGCCATAGTGCCCAGCATACAACACCAGCAGATAGCCGAGCGAAAGGCGTCGTACACATCGCTCGATTTCGGGTCGTACTATGAGTCATGCGGATGGCACATAGAGGCCGAGTTCCTGCACAAGAGCTACGGCGACGATGCTTTCAGCGATTGTAACGCTCTGAACACCATGCTCATATATAAGCATCCGATACGCAAGGCAGAGTCTCTCGTCGAGAGCGTCTCGTTCCTCGGACGTTATGATTATATGCAGGCCCACTCGTCAGGAAAGGATGGCATGGACGACGACGCTATCCACCTGAAGATGACCGACGCTGAACGCCACCGTATGACACTCGGCACGACAATATCAATCCGCAACCCTTACTTCCCGACAGATATACGCCTGAACTACGAGAAATACTGGTATCCTGACGGTGGGGCAAAGGAGAGCGAGCAGGATAAGCTGGTTTGTGAGGTGATGATACGGTTCTGACCTCCACATGGCGGCGTCTGCTCCAATAGCATTGGCATCCCACTGGCCATTATCATGGGAAAACAAAATGGGGCATGTCTCTTGAAGAACAGAAGCACGAGTGAGTTCTGTGCTTGTTCTCCAGAGACATGTCCCATTCTTCTTCCTGTCTCCCGCTGTCTCAGGAGCCATTAAGCGGTGTCATCTGTCTTCTGCCGGCAGTACGAGCCTGAAGCCTACGACAGCGTCGCCCGACATGAGCGAGTTGTCCTGGCGGAATGTCACACGGCATGACTGTGGACTGCTGTTACAGCTTCCACCACGCATCACGTGGTACACACCCTGCTCCGGTCCCTGTGGGTCTTTCACATCGAGCGTGTCGTATGGCCCATAATAGTCAGAGCAAAGTTCCCAGACATTGCCGCTCATGTCATACAGTCCCAAGGCATTAGGCTGCAAGCCACCCACTCGGTGGACTGTCCTGTTGCTGTTTTCTGCAAACCATGCCACAGGCCCTGGCTGCTTCCCGCCGCTGTATGCATATTTCTCTGCGTGCCGTCCCCCGCGTGCAGCATATTCCCATTCTGCCTCTGTCGGCAGTCGATACTCTCTGCCTGTCTCCTCATTCAGCCTGTCGATGAACCGTTCCACATCGTCCCATGTGATGTTATGGACAGGGAAATCGGCATTCTTGCTGCTGCCATCAGTAGTGTGTCTCATGACAGCATCCCACTGTCTCAGCGTCACCTCATAGCGCCCTATGTAGAATGTTGACAGGGCGACCTTGCGCAGTGGGCGCTCGTCAGAGTCGGCCAGGGGGTCAGTGACTGAGTCACAGCCCATCATGAATGTGCCGCCCTCTACCCTAACCATCTCCATATTGAGCGCCTTCTCGAATGCCGCCACCTGCAAGGGGGTGTTCTTCCGCTTCACGAAGAACAGGAAATAGGCCGACGGAAGGAGAATGAGGACTGTCAGCAGTACAGCAACTAACCAACGCTTTTTCAGTTTCCGCTCTTTCTTCTCGTAGAAGATGGTGTCGTCGTCAACACGCGGCAGCATGTCGAGAAACTCCTGCACATTAGGCAGACGCTTCGCCTTGAGCGGCTCCATGGCAGCCTTTATGGCATCGATGCTCTTCTGGCTGACGTTCTTCTTCACAAGGGGCATTGTCGAGAGGCCACTGTTAAGGACATCGACAGCGCTGTCAGGGACATGGGCGGTCAGCAGCTTGTAGTATGTCGCTCCGAGCGCATAGACATCAATAGAGGGGGAGAACTCCATCTCGTTGCTGGCATCGGCCTGTTCCAAAGGTGCATATCCCGTCGTCCCGGAGCCTAATGATGCACTCGATTCCGGGTCGCCGTTGTCCACGTAACGCTTGGCAAGACCGAAGTCGATGAGCTTCAGGGCGCCCGTAGTGTCTGAGCGCATGATGTTTGCCGGCTTCACGTCGAGGTGGAGCATCTTGTTCGTATGCAGGTAAAGCAGGGCCGAGCCTATCTGACGGATGCATTTTATGGCTTCCCGCTCAGGCAGTCCGTCACGCTTGTTAACATAGTCATTGAGCGAGCCGCCGGGGAGATACTCCATAGAATAGTATATGGTGTTGTTGGCCTCGAACACCTCAAGCACACGCACTATGTTAGGATGTGTCAGCGATGCAAGCTTCTGTGCCTCCTTGCGGAACTTCTCGGCGTAGATCTTCACCTTAGAGTCGGGCGATATCTCTATCAGCTCGCCACCCTCACGCTTCATCTCCTTGTGCATGAAGAACTCTTTCAGCGCCACCTTCACGCCCGTGCGTATCGTGCCCAGCTGTCCCTGCATGGAGACGATGGTGTTGACAAGGTATGTTATGCCGAATGCTCCCTGCCCCAGCACTTTCTCTATCTGGTACGTGTAGTTCTCGCTCTTCAGCACAGTGCCAGCCGGGAGCGATGAGTCAGGAGCAGTCTTCCCCTCTACATTCAGCACATCCTTCACCCTGACGATGTATGCCGTGTGGTTGTCGCGGTTATGCAGACACTCGTGCAGGAGGCGCTGTGTCAGCTCAACATCGCTATAGTTAGGGTCGGTGACGATATCGCAGAGATTCTGGTGGTCCAAATTCTCGAAGACACCATCGGTACAGAGCATGAAGATATCTCCTGGCTGTATGTCCGTGATATGGTCTATCTCAGCCACAGGATGATACCCCTGTTGTGACATCATCGAGCGTGAAAGTATATGCTTGCGGTTAGAGACCTTGGCCTGTGCATAGGATATCTGTCCGCGCTGAACCATGTCGTTGACGACGGTATGGTCTTTTGTGCAGAACATCACTTGCGGCGGGCGTCCCGATGTCGCTGGCCTGAATTGGTAAACCCTCGTGTCGCCTATGTGGGCTATCGTGGCACCCTGTGCGTGGAACTTCAGCAGTGCCATCGTCGTTCCCATCTTCTTAACTTCGTTAGGGTTGTCCTCCTCTGTGAGCGCCTCAAGAGCCTTGTCAACAGCCTGATGAATCATCGAGTCGTTAAAAGCGCCCTCGATGGTGGCTTCCTTCAGCAGTGTCTGGCTCATGGTCTGGCAGACTATACGGCTCGCCACCTCGCCACGGTCGTGGCCTCCCATACCGTCGCAGACGATGAAGAGACGCTGGTCGGTATGCGGGCTGCCGTCATAGTAGCACCAGTCACGCTGGGTCTCGTCATAATGGCAGGGGTCGATGAAGGGAGGGAAGAAACAGTCTTCCTGGTTCCTGCGCAGGCCTATGTCCTGCATGGCGTATGCGTTGATAATATAGTTCATGGGCTGTTAGTGATTGTGGGGCTTGTTGGTAATAATCAGATTCCTCTGCAAATATATATCTTTTCTATGAGAGTGGCAAGAAATCAGTTGATAATAATTACTGTCTGGTAAACCATTATGATATGTTGTGAATCATTTTCCGGACAGGCATTGCGTCAATAGAAGTATCATGGCTAAGTTCATGTATAATAGCTGAGTCTCGAAGATAGGAGACCGATAGAACCGATGGAGCAGCGAGAGGAGAGGCCAAGCTTGCTTGGGCTATCCCGAGTCGTGACAGAGGAAGGCGAAGTCAACCGATGGAGCAGCGAGAGGAGAGGCCAAGCTTGCTTGGGCTATCCCGAGTCGTGACAGAGGAAGGTGAAGTCAACCGATGGAGCAGCGAGAGGAGAGGCCAAGCTTGCTTGGGCTATCCCGAGTCGTGACAGAGGAAGACGAAGTCAACCCCACCTGAAGTGAGGGAGGAGGCGAAGCCGACGACTGAACACAAGGTGGGGTAACGATATGTCATCCATGTCAAGAAAGGGCAAAAGCGTTATATGTCCTGCTGGTGTCTACGCTTTTGCCCTTAGCAGGGCGACCATCAACTACATGAAATAACCCAGGGTGTCGCTACGCTTTACCCTGGGCTATGTGCTTTTGCCCTTTCAGGGCGTTGCTACTGATTTTTGTACATCAAACTGTACACCCTAGTTATAGGGGGTAAGCCATTAACCTCTGTATTTCAATCCAATCGGAAAGTCAGGGGAACATAGAACCTGACGCGTACTGGTGCTCCATTCCGTTTGCCTGGTTCCCATGGCTTCATCAGTCTGACCACCCTTACAGCCTCATCCTCAATATCTTTGACAGACTTGGCATAATCTTCCTCGGAAACTACACTGGCAGCCGCATTTCCGTCATTAGACTCAGCAGACTTTCCTTCAGTCTTAGGGACAGCAGGCTTGTCTATTACGGACTCTACCACATGCACGTCCGTCACCTTGCCATCCTTCTCAACAACAAACTGTACGATGACACGCCCACTGAGCCCATTAGCTTGAGCACTTTTGGGATAACTAATATTTTGAGATATAAAAGCCATCATTGCCCTCAATCCTCCCTTATACGTAGGCTTTACATCCCCTACGTCAAACACCTTGTCATCGCCATCGGGAAGAGGGGCGGCAGTCTTATCTGGGGAGGCGGCATCAACGGTATCGGGCTTGGCTGGAAGAGATACGGTGACAGCAGAAGCAGTTTTTTCAGAATTCTCTTGCTCAACTCGCGAAAGATCTGTAACTTTGCTGCTGGATTCTACTACGGCTGACCCATTGTCGGACATCAGCTCCTTCTCACTGGTGGCAAAGGCACTGAGTGCTACTAATGCCACAGGGATGACATACAGCGACTTGCTGAGCATCCACGGATTAGATTTTTCTCGTAACATCATAGTTAAACGTTTTTTGATTAAACTGTGATTAAAGCTGTTGGCGAAAGCGTAGGAACTGGAGCCGACAGCTTTTCTTATTAATAATGTCTGATATTGCCGCATGGCCACCCCACTACGCAACACGCAGTCGTCGGCCTCGTATTCATGGACATCACGCAGGCTGAATGACATGTGCCAGGCAAGGGGATTAAACCACTGCACCACCTGCACAGCATTAAGTAGCACCACATCCCAGGAGTGGCGGTTTACCACATGCCCCATCTCATGGGTTATTATCTCACGTGAATTAGTCTGCCAGTCGTCCTCGTTAATTACAATGGCTCCAAACACGCTGAACGGAATGACATCGCCGGCATGGCAGTAGATTGTAGCCTTATCAAGTTTATCCTTCCATATCACCCCACGGGTAACTGCATAGTATACACCAATGGCTCCGTAAACCTTTGACAACAACACTACCACGGCACCAACAAGATACCCCACTAACAGCCACAGACCAAGCGACCATGTGGAATGTGTGGCTCCCGCAACTGGTTCCGCACCTCCAGCCTCTTCTACGGCAACAGGCATTCCAACCTCAACTACCGATGTGAGATTGTCTGCCAATGACAAGCATCCCCAAGAGATGAGATGGATGTCGAACAACGGGAGGAAGGCAGACAACAACATTATGCCCAACAGTAGAAATCTGTTGAAGCGAAAGAATGACTCCCTGCACAACAGCAACATGTATGGCACATAGAACAACGACAGGCACAAGGCCGATTTAAGAGCGTAGACAAGCATGGGCTATTCCTTCATCATTTCTATTAATTCCGTAATCTCTTCGTCACTAAGCTTCTCCTCTTTAATGAAGAAACTCATCAGCGACTTGCCAGACCCACCAAAAAAGGTGTTCTTGATGTCTTGCATTACCTGACGGGTGTATACCGCACGCGACACCATAGGGTAGAAGCAGAATGCCTTGCTGCCATCCTGCTGTGTATGGCCTACAAATCCCTTGGCTGACAGTATTTTCAGGAATGTGGCAATGGTGGTGTATGCGGGACGAGGCTCAGGGAAACAATCTACCACCTCATTGGTTGTCATGCTGCGGCCACTGCTCCACAGGATGTTCATCACCTCCATTTCGCCACGTGTCAGCGTGCGCTCAGTCTTCGTCTGTTTCATATCTACAGCAATTAAATTTGTTTGCCGCAAAGATAAACTAAATATTTAGATGAAGTTGTTCCCAAGTTACATAAAAGTAACGGGAAGTCCAAAATTTAACTTTTATTCTTAGTTATTGGGGGCAAAGGACATAAGGGCGAAGGACAAAGGTCAAAGGGGCTCAGTGGAAAAAACATGGGGATGGGCCTCCTAAATGAAGACAATGCTTTGCGTAGGCGGATGCAATGCTTTGCGTGAGAGTTGTGCTGAACTGGCATAGAAATGTCTGTCCTGCCATTATCTACGCTTTTGCCCTTAGCGAGGCTGTGGACAAAAGTTCTTTGCTTCATTATTCGCTCTTCCGTTATACTGTATAGCAGGCTAAATTATCGGACAGCCATGCTTATTTGTCTGAGAGGCTTCATTGATAAAGACCACTATGTCCTGGTCTTTAGAATGTTTACCGGACAGTAATAGTTGATAATAAAGTCCACCAGGGGGAATCCTGTGTCTCTTCCGAATCACAAAAACCGGAATCAACCCCTTGGAGAGTATCAAGGCAGAGCCTGCCGTTATGCTTCCTGTCGGGGATAAAAAAATACACAACCCCTTATCTCTCAGGGTTGTGTATGTTATATATATAAGTAGGTATGCAGAATTATCTATATAATCCTTGCACCGCCTACTGCGCATTATCAGCAAGTGACAGCAGTCGAGTAGGAACCCCTACACTCCTTAATGTCACATACTGATTCTGCATCACCAATCAATACAATCATTATAAAAATAATTCTGCACACCTACTTAGAAAAAGAAATTGTTTGTGCAGCTTCAGCTAATATGGATATGCTCATCAGTCTGTGTGCTCTCGCATATCCACTATTATGCATTTTTTATTTCTTCAGTTCTTCTGGAATGACTGGCATCGCACCATTCTGTGTGCAGACATATGCGCTGACATTGACACCTATGCGGTGAGCCTCGGCGATAGGTTTCCCGGAGAGGATAGATGCAACGAACGACCCTGTGAACGAGTCACCTGCTCCTACGGTATCAGCAACCTCTACCTTCGGTGTCTCAAGATATGACATCGCGCCCTTTGAGAAGACATAGCTTCCATTGACACCACACGTGAGGACGAGCATGTCGAGATTGTACTTGCCGAGAATGAGCCAGCACTTGTTCTCGAAGTCCAACCCTGGATAGCCGAACATCCGGCCGAGAATTACCAGCTCCTCGTCGTTGATTTTCATCACATTGGCGCGCTGGAGAGACTCCTGGATAATCTCCTTCGAGTAGAAGTTCTGACGGAGGTTGATGTCGAAAATACGCATGCAGTCCTTAGGGGTGGCGTCAAGGAAACGGTAGATGGTATCACGCGATACATTGTTGCGCTGGGCGAGTGAGCCGAAGCAAACAGCACAGCACTCCTTCGCGAGAGCCTCAATCTCAGGAGTGAATGGGATGTTGTCCCATGCGGAGCCTTCCTTGATATCGTATGTGGCAACACCGTCCTCGTCAAGCGTCACCTGCACCTGACCTGTAGGGAAGTCAACACGCGGCATCTCGAGTTTCAGACCGTTGGCCTTCAAGGCCTCGATGGTCTCGTCGCCAAGTGCATCCTTGCCAACAGCACTGACAGCGTAGGAGTCAAAACCAAATTGGGACGCATGATAGGCGAAGTTGGCAGGAGCACCACCAATCTTACGACCTTCTGGGAGACAGTCCCAAAGAGCCTCACCAAGGCCTACTATTATTTTTCTTTCCATAGATATGTTTTTTATGATTGTATCAGTTCTCAAGTGAATAAAAATGGATGATGCGTCAAATCTTTTACTGCCAAGCTCATCGATATAGACATCATGGGGCTTAAGGCTTATTAAAAGGATGTTGGCGTTTATTGATTTCCTGATATCCGAACGGTACGGATTAATGCTCGTTCTTAATCTTTGGCATGAACGTGAACAGGTAGATAACACCTATTGCCATCACTCCGACAGCTGCTATCTGGCCTGCAGCGTCGCTGGCAAAACCCATCAGGAGAGGGAATACTGTGCCACCGAAAAGACCCATAATCATCAGTCCGCTTATCTCATTCTCATGGCTGCTGTCGCTCTTGAGGGCGTGTGAGAATACAAGTGGGAAGATGTTTGAGTTGCCGAAACCGACAAGCGCGATAGCTATGTAGAGTATTGTCTTTGATTCTCCAAACGCCATGCCTAACATAGACAATCCCATCATAATGACGCTGATGAGGAAGAAAGTCCTGTTACCGATAATGCGGAGAAGGAATGAGCCTGTCAGAGAACCTAAGGTACGGAAGGCGAAGTAAAGCGATGTGGCGAAGGCCGCATCATGAAGAGACATGCCAAGACGCTCCATGAGAATCTTTGGAGCTGTAGCGTTTGTTCCTACATCGATACCAACATGACACATGATGCCAAGGAAGGATAGAAGGACTGCAGGGTGGGCAAGAAGCTTCACACAGTCAGTGAATGATGAGGCGCGGCCTGTCTGCTGCTCCTCCTCGATTGGGGTAGACGCAAGCATGAGAGTGGCAAGAATGCCCACAATGGCATATATAGGGAACAGTACACGCCAGCCTATGCCGAATGTCGGAATGGCAGCCGTCGCTCCCCATACTGCAATGTATGGAGCAAGGAATGATGCTATAGCCTTGACAAACTGACCGAATGTCAGTGTGGCTGCGAGATTGCCTCCACGGATGACAGAGGAGACAAGAGGATTCAATGAGGTCTGCATCAATGCGTTGCCTATGCCGAGAAGAGAGAAAGAGCAAAGCATTATGCCGAAACTGTCGCCTGCAAGAGGAAGTAGCAACGACGCTACAGTCACAATGAGAGAGAGTATAACGGTCTTCTTGCGTCCGATACGGTTCATAAGCATTCCTGTCGGGACAGAGAAGATAAGGAACCAGAAGAAGACAAGCGAAGGGAAGATGTTAGCTACTGAATCAGTCAGACCGAGATCTGCTTTCACGTAGTTTGACGCTATGCCTACAAGGTCAACAAAACCCATGGCGAAGAATGTAAGCATAACGGATATCAGAGATAGGTTCTTGATATTGTTCATAAGTAGGTGTGCAGGGGGATTTTTGGGGGGAGTACTTGTTATTTTAATTAGGTGTAGTTATAAAGAGCGTCTTTCCCGTGAGGGGTGTGTGGCGGTTGGAGCTCAGCTCTGCCGCCACACATCCGCTCAACTCGTAATGCTGTATGCCATGGCAGAAACATCCGGGGGCATACACACACATGGGGTGGAGGCGTCGGGGCGTCAGTGCTTTATGGTATATATCTTTGCCTTTGCCTTGCCCTTTATCTGTATGCGGTCATAAGGCTTGGAAGGGAAGACAAGGTTTGTCATTGCCATGTGGCCCTCACTGTCAAAGGCTTCTACACTGCATCTGTCAACAAAGATGCGTATCTGGCGCAGCTTGCCGTGTGTCGGAGCTGCTGTCACATATGGGAAGGCATCGCTGAAAGAGACATCCCCAGAGCGACGACGGTCCATATCGAATGTCTCATCACTCTCGTCGTATGTCATCACGACACGCTCCCCCTTGCTGTTGCTGAGGGTTATCTTAGCGTCACCTCTCAGAGTCACGACTATCTCACATGCCTCTGAAGGCTGTCTGAGCTGTTTGCCGCGTGCGGCGGTATATTCAGGTGAAGGCTTTACGCTGCAGTATGTCTCACCATTGTGCTCAAAGAGACCAAGGTCACGTGCGATGGAGTTTGCTGAGCGGAACTGCTTTGTCGGGACCTGGTTGGCATACTGCCAGTTGCTCATCCATGCTATCGCTACATGACGGTTGTCTGGAGCATTGTCGAATGTTATGGTAGCATAGTGGTCCTTGCCATAATCCATCCACTTCGTCTCCTCAGGGCTGTCCTCGCATGTGAACTTATGTCCGTCAAACTGACCGACGAAATACTGTGTAGCGGAACCGCCATAAGGGCCTCCTGGGTTGATGTTGCAGATAAGCATCCATTTCTCTGCACCAGTACCAGCCACTTTAAGCTTCATGAGGTCTGGACATTCCCATACTCCTCCGTGGTTGCCATACTCGGCACCAAAGTCGCTCTCGTGCTTCCAGTCCTTGAGGTTTGTAGATGAGTAAATGCTCATCTGCTGTCCGGCAGCGAGAATCATATTCCAGAATCCAGCCTCTGCGTTCCAGAACACATGTGGGTCGCGGAAGTCTGGGACATTGGATGTGATGATAGGGTTGCCCTCGTATTTCTTGAATGTCTTTCCGCCGTCTGTACTGTATGCCAGCGACTGGGTCTGTCTTGCACCAGCCGTTGTGTAGAGTGCCACGATGGCATCCTTGCCGAAACCTGCTGTATTCTCCTTGTCTACAACACAGCATCCGCTGAATATCATTCCCAATGCATCTGGCTCCAGTGCTGTAGGCTCTGTTGTCCAGCTGGTGAGGTCTGTGCTTGATGAGTGGCCCCATGAGAGATTCTCCCATTGAGACCCATAAGGATTAAACTGATAGCAAAGATGCCAGACACCATCTTTATAGAACATTCCGTTAGGATCATTCATCCAACCGTATGCAGGAGTATGATGGTAGGCAGGGCGGTGCTTCTCAACATTCTTTGTGTCAAACTTGTCTGTATATGCAATCTTCTTCCAGCATGTGAAGCCCTCCATAGCACCAGTGTAGCGTGGATTGCGCGCGAAAGCTATGTGGAGCGCCTGGCCTTTCTCTACCTCAAGCGGAACGAAGTAGTCAACCTTGTCGACAGCAAGGCGGCAGTTGACCGTCTTCACCAGCTGGTTGTCCTTGACAACTCTGATGTGGGCATTCTCCTCCTTCTCCTCGACAGGTAGAAGGATATACTTCTTCTGTGTGTCAATCTTGACAAGGGCGTGGCCGTCGCCAAGGAACTGAGGCGTCTGTGCGTTGACAGGTGTGCCTGTGGAAATTGCTAATGCCATCGCTGTGACAGCTGCTGACATAAGTATGTGTCTTGATAGTTTCATAGATATATTATAATGAGTTTTTACTGATGTTTCTTTCCATGAAGTGTGCAAAACTCTGCTGTCATGGCCATACCATTGACAGAAGAGTCGCACACGATAATTATCCTAAAAAACAATCTTTTCTCCTTATTAGGCCTATGCCATTAATACCTTTATTGAAGCAGATATTTGGTGCATGATGTGACACATTGTGTGACATACCACACACCGTCACCAATCTCTGCAATACCCATCACACATATTCCCATACATGTAAGGGGCTAAAGCAAATATTATTATTAAATACCTAACTACAGAATCAACATAAACATTTTTTCAGACAAGAATGCGCTGATACCGTTATGAACGATGTCCGGAACGGGAGTATTTCATCGCTTCTTTGTCGTCGGGAGGAGACCCATCAGGAAGGGTTCCTAAGGTGTACTCCGCCTTTTCTGTATGCAAAATTATATCGTACAGGCCGATATGACTTTAACAAATGATACAATTACTAACAAATATCGTTCTTTGAAATATATTTACCAATAAAAGACCTTTTTTTGATAATCCAGATGAGCAACCTCAAACTTGTTTGAATTGCCATGGCGGGGAAACGTGGGCATAGCCAGCGTTTATTTCCAAACACTGCGTAGATTTCTCACCTTTGCATTGTAACTTGTTCCCGTTACAGAGAGGCTGTTGTATATCGTCTGAGGGAAAACAAGGTTCGTGACCGAAGTAAGGCCGTCAGATGCTATCAGCTCGACAGAAGAACGGTCGACATAGAAGTCAAGTGTGAGCTTGTTGCCTGATGTGTTCAATGGTGCGTTTATTGACGGGATAGAGAATGTCGGTGCGAAATTTGTCACACCAGTAGCCGAGTTGCGGTGTACTGACAGCATCTTCGCGGAGACGTTGATGTCGACAGAGAATTTCTCACCTTGGGCATTAGACAGTGTGATGTTGCTGTTTGAGTTAAGGTCCAGTTCAAGATGGAGCTGGTAGGCGTCTTTCGCATCGAATGTTGAGGCCACATCGTTCCACTCGTCAGCAATACCGCTAATCTCTCCAATGACTGCACTTGTGAGGTGTGGTGTCCCGTTATACTCGACAAGTTTCAGCTCGCGTGGCAGTGTCATTGCCGATCTCCATGGTGAGCATGGCACGCGGTCCGCATATTGCCAGTTGTTCATCCAACCTATCAGAAGATGTCTGTCGCCTGTGTTGTTCCATGTTACACCAGCGTAGTTGTCCATACCATAGTCTAACCAGAGAGGGTAGTCGAGGTCGTCAGCTGTGAAATGCTTGCCGTCTTGCCTGAAAGCCATGTCCTCTCATTCAATACCTCTGAGCCCGTCATCCAGTGCCTCTGAGCTCGTTATTCAGTGCCTCTGAGCCCGTCATTCAGTGCCTCTGAGCCAGCCATACGTCAGCTCTTGTAAAGCCGGTGATAATCGGAATAATCTTCTTCGTGTTCTTATGACCGGAATGTTGATGCATCCCATTCGTCCAACAGTCTTGATATAGGCCTTTTTTCCATCCTGTCCCGCTTCTGCCCTCACACTCTTTGAGAGAGCCTGGCCGTCAAGACCGGCGCCCATCGGCCTGTACAAGAACAGAAGCAGGAGACAAACGCTGATGTCCAGCGTCTGCCTCCTGCTTCATAAGGTGTCTGCTAATAACTGGATACCCCTCTATCCAGAAGCGTAAGGGTTATAACGTATCCTCGATGGGTTTTGGTAATGGGAAGATGTGGCTTGTATCCCACCAAATCTCTGCATTCCTGTCCTTGGACAATGATATTGTCACTCAACGCGTACATCAAAGAATACGCTGATGTCCATTTCCTTTCCCTTGTGGATAGTCTTAATCTGCTTCTCTATCCTGTGGACACCTTTCGTTAGAGACTTGTCAATGTCAACCTTCACTGTGACATATTCTCTGCGGTCGTTCTCGTCCCTGTGGAGTATGGCGAAATTACGGGTCTTCACCTCGCCTGTCGCCATCATGCCGAGGTCAAAACCTGACGATGAGAGCCTGATATCATCGTTTATCTTGACAGGGAACTGGAGCATAAGAGTCTCCTCAGATGTCACACAGACACCTTCCATAGCAAGGTCGAGACGTTTGCGATGCTGTCCGTAGACAATCGTGCCGCGCTCATAGAACTCTCCACCCTTGCCCTTAGGGTCGAAGCCTAAGACCGTCCTGACGGAGTCGCCAGGCTGTACGGTCTCACCAAGGGGGAAAGCGAGAGTGACACAACCGCATGAGGTGTACCCCTGGACGATGGACACAGCCTCGGTGCCGGCATTACGCAGCCAGAATTCATGCTCCTGCCTGCCGTCAGCCTCGTTTATTGTGCCGAGAGAGACAGTGGCAAGTCCGATTGTCACAAGAGAGTCAATTGGCAACATATTTCTTGCCTTTCAATATGTAAAGACCTTTTTGGGGTATGGCCGAATACTGCTGGCCTGCTGCATTGTATATTCTCTCTGAGCCTGCTGCCGAGACGGTCCAAATAGACGAGATGCCTGTCTCGCCTGATTTGTCGGCATCGAGAGTCCAGGCTTTCACATCCACTGCAGTGGTCGATGTCGCAAACACTGATGTCCCTGTGCCTTCAACAGCTGTAGGGAATATCCTTACAGAATAAGCCCACTTGTCGTTCACGAAGATGTCGGCTATCGAACCGTCGATGAAGACATGGAGCTTCAGCTTCTCCCCGACTGCCGGTTTCTCTGGCAGAGTGGCGGCATACACACCATTGTATGGACCGCCATCGTTGCTGCGGCGTGCGAGTTTGGTAAGGTCGAGAGTGAGCACTCCGTCTGCTGTGTTATACGAGAGCCTTGCCTTCCCGTTGTCCGATTTGAAGAAATCAAAGCCCATCTCGCCTGAACCTACGGTGAACTCGCCGAGCAGTTCCACCTGTCGTCCGCTGACAGGCGACAATGATATCTCTCCCGTCAGGTCCCCGGACACCGAGGTGGTCACGCCGGTGCGCATGGCGGCAAGTCCTGCATACGGCTTCTGTATGAGGTTGTTGTTCGTGTCGAGGCTTATCTCACGGGGCAGGGAGTAGTTGTGTGCCCATCCCATCTCATAGTTCACCTCGCCCGGAAGCTTGTCGGGGACGATGCCGAGAAGCAGCGTCTTGCCGTCCTTCTGGTAGATGGAGGGAGAGAGCAGGCCGTAGCCATCCTTTGATATACCACCCATCTCGAGCATCTTGGGCTGGTCATGGAGGGGCGAGAATGTGCCGTCGGCGTTGATGGTGCCTACCCAGTAGATGGTGCGTACACCAACACCTGTGTTGAGAGGGGTGACTGTGAAGAGCCATTTGCCGTTGCCCATGTCGGTCATGTTAGGCATCTCCCAGAATGTGCCATGCTGGTTGGCATTCGTCCCGCGGAAGAATATCTTACCGTCGTTTGTCCAGTTGCCGTTGTCGTATTTGTGCAGCGTGCAGGCTCCGATGCCGTCCTTCGATGTGCCTACAATAATATATTTGTTGCCGCCACTGGCGAAGAAGTATGGGTCGCGGAAGTCATCGGAGAGACCAGCCGGGCGACCATCGATGATTACACCCTGCTTTGTCCACGCCACGAGCCCCTTGTCGTCGGGGGTGGCTTTCACGATTCTTGCCTTTCCGTTATCCACCGCAGTGTAGATGGCGTTGATGCCGTTGTCGTCGTCATAGACACAGCCCGACCAGCATCCCTTTATGTCATACCACTCGCCTGGGGCGATGGCGATGGGTTCCTCTGTCCATTTGTAGAGGTTCTCTGACGAGATGTGTCCCCAGTGCAGACGGGCCATATAAGGTCCGTTAGCATTCTTCTGGAAGAAGATATGGTATTTCCCGTCGCTGTAAGTCAGACCGTGACACTCGTTGGTCCATCCGCCGGAAGGCATACCGTGGAACTGCGGGCGCCACAGGCTTGAGGCATAGCGCGACGGAGGATAGTTGAAATCGGGACGGGCAGAGAGGTCGACGGCAGCAAGCTGGGCGGGAGAGAGCGACTGGTTGTATATGGCGATGTCATCTATCAGTCCGCAGAAAGTGTTGATGAGGAACGGCCCGGCCTTCAGCTCTGTGGCGTCCTTGCCAATATAATAGTCACCTTCAGAGAGTATGATTTCTGAACGGCTCATCTTGCATGTGCCCACCTGGTTGCCGTTGAGATAGAGCGAGGCGAGGTTGGCATCCTTTTCGAGCACGGCGGTTATCTGGCTCCAGCGTCCGAGAGGCAGCTTCTCTGAGCTGTCTATGGTGAAGAGATAGCCTTTGGCGTATGCCGAGGCGAAAGTGAAGCGCAGATGTCCCTGTGACGACAGCTTGATGGCAAAACCCTTCTTGGCAGCCTCGTCGAGATTGCCAAAGACAGTGGCGTAGGTTGGAGTGTTCTCCGCCTCTGCCGTGTTCATCATCGGGAATGTCTCCGGGGCAAGGATGATGTTTATTGTGAGGTTTGTAGTGCTCAGAGGGTTGTTCGTCAATTTTGCCTTGACATAATTGGAATAGCCGTCGAAGCGCATCGCCTCGCCTGACACGCCGGCAACAGACAGTGCCGGCAGTTGGGAAACTACGGTGAAGGTGCCGTTGGAGACACTCTCCTTCAAAGCACCGTCAAAAACAGTCATATCGAAATGTACCGAAGACTGCTGTGCCATGCCAGCAGCCGGGAGGGCTGCCAGCATGGCTGTTGTCAGTATGTTCTTAATGTTCATATATTTTTGTCTTTCCAGATGACAGGTTATTTCAGGTAAGAGATACAGTTGCCTGTGAACATCTCCAGCTGGTCCTTATACTGGTTCTCACCACCGATGTTCCACTCGTATGATGCAAGACCAACGGCAAGGATGCGGGCAGGGTATTCTGTTGTCGGAGCGAAGTCGATGATGCCGGCGCAGCAGTAGTCAACCACGTGGTTCCATGTTCCGAGCACAGTAGAGTTTGTCATATCCTCCCATGCCTTCACGACGTTAGGATTAGGTGCAAGTCCGTAGGCGTTGAGGTCCCACATGCAGTTGTGGTCGCCCTTCACTCCGGCACCCTCGAAGGTATAGATAGGACGCTCATAGACGCCAGCCAGAGGTGTCATGCCCCAATAGATTGAATGGTTGGTATGGTCGTAGATCTGCCCTTCTGTATTGCCAATCTTTGGCTGTACGCCCCATACGTCCGGGTTCGGTCCACCCTCTCCGCTGCCGAAGATGCCTGGAGCGTAAGCCTCAGAGATGCGTCCCACAGCAGCTGTGAGCTGTGTGGCGTGGTTGGTGAGGAGGAGGTTGCCGCCGTCAGCAGCGAAAGCCTTCAGGGCGTTGACAGTCTCGTTCGATGCCAGTCCGCCGGGGAGATTGGCCCATCCGTGAGCGATGCCGATGCGGTCGCACATAACCCAGCACATCGTGTTCTTCTCGATGTCGAGGTCGTTCACCTGTGAAGCGGTGAGCAGCACTCCCGTACCCTTGTTGACATAGTTTGCCTTGAACCATTCCACAGCGTCCTTCTCGTCGTCAGAAGCGGTATAGTCGTCGGCAACGAGCATTGCTACCTTCTTCTCGGCAGGTGTGGCGACATACTTCAGACAGTTGCTGGTGAACATCTCCAGCTGGTCCTTATACTGGTTCTCTCCACCGATGTTCCACTCGTATGATGCCAGACCAACGGCAAGGATGCGTCCGGGGAAGTCTGTTGTAGGAGCGAAGTCGATGATGCCGGCGCAGCAGTAGTCAACAACGTGGTTCCATGTTCCGAGCACTGTAGAGTTTGTTATCTCCTCCCATGCCTTCACGACATTGGGGTTAGGAGCAAGTCCGTAGGCGTTGAGGTCCCACATACAGTTGTGGTCGCCCTTCACGCCAGCACCCTCGAAGGTATAGATAGAGCGCTCGTAAAGCCCTGAGGTGAAGTTCATGCCGCGGTAGATGTCATGGCGAGAGTGGTCGTAGATTTGTCCCTCGGCATTGCCGATGATAGGCTGCACGCCCCATACGTCCGGGTTCTGGCCGCCCTCACCGCTGCCGAAGATGCCGGGAGCGTAAGCGTCGGCGATGCGTCCCACGGCAGCTGTGAGCTGTGTGGCGTGGTTGGTGAGGAGGAGGTTGCCACCATCAGCGCAGAATGCCTTCAGCGCGTTGACTGTCCCGTTCGATGCCAGTCCGCCAGGGAGGTTAGCCCATCCGTGAGCGATGCCGATGCGGTCGCACATCACCCAGCAGACAGCGTGCTTCTCGATGTCGAGGTCGTTGATTGTAGAGGGAGTGATGAGTGTGCCCTTGCCCTTGTCGACGTAGTTAGCCTTGAACCATGCCACAGCGTCCTTCTCGTCATCAGAAGCTGTATAGTCGTCGGCAACAAGCATGGCAATCATATTGCCGCCCTTCTTTGCCTCGTAGTTGATATATAGCCTTACGGTCTGTCCTTCAGAGACACGGCCGTCGCTGTAGCGTGCCTTTACGGTATAAGAGACATCCGTATTGGTAGGGGCCTTCTGGATATAATAGCTGTTGATGACCTCGTCGATATTGGTGATATCCTTGTCGTTCTGGATAATCTGGATGCCTGACTGTCCCTCCATTGTCGGGTTGGTCCAGCTGAGTGTCACATCACGTTTCCCGTCCTGATAGTCAGCGATGAGGTTTGTGACAGCCTCTGAAAAGTTGACTGATTCGAGGTCAACGTCTGAGCAGGATGTGAATAACGCCATCACCGCACAGAGGAATATATTTATTTTTTTCATGATTATTCTTTTACCTTGAATTAATACTGCTTATAAAGACCGTTAGAGTTGTCGATTTCTGCGAGAGGTACAGGCAGATAAATCTCGTTGGCTGAGACGCTGCGTCCGTCGTAGTACTGGCGGAGCTTGGCCTCCTCGGTCATATACTTGTTCATGGTGCTGACGAGGTAATCCTCACCCCAGCGCACGAGGTCGAACCAGCGGTTGCCCTCAAGGGCGAGTTCCAGGCGGCGCTCCATGCGCACGGCACGGCGGGCGTAGTCCTTGGTCCACATGAGGTTGCCATCGTGGTCTTCTGGATAGAGCCCTACATAATAGTCAGCCTTTGATGGGTCGAGGTCCTGTGGAGAGTAGCTGCCGTCGATGCTGTTGGCAGCACGCTCACGCACCTGGTTGATGAGCTTGCGGGCCTCGACGAGGTCGGCGTCTGTGGCGGCATTAGTGCCTGCAGCTGTCTCGATGAGAGCCTCTGCCTGAAGCAGGAGGATATCGGCATAGCGGATGAAGATGAAGTTGAGCGAGCTGCAACCCCATGGGAAACCTGCGAGAGCATTCTCTGGAGCCTCCCAAGCCTTCTTGTTGCTGTATTCGCCATAGACATCGTAGGCACGGCACCAGCCCTGAGTGTAGGTGTGTCCACGCCATGGATAGCCGATGCGGCCGACAGTGAAGTCGAGGCGAGGGTCGATGGAACCGTCGTAGTTCTCTGTCACGTTGACATCATTGAATGTGCCGTCGAGCAGCGGCAGGCCGGTGCGTGTGTCAGTGCGGAAAGCGTTGACAAGGTTCTGTGAGCCATAGAAGAAGTCGTCGCCCTGACCGTAGAGGTTGCCGTCGCTGTATGTACAGTTGAGCAGGTTAGACCAGTTGATGTGTGCGTTGTCTGATGCAGTTGATGTCTGGAGTGCGAAGATGGATTCAGAGCCGTTGTTGAAGGCAATCTTCGACATATCGCCGAAGTTGTTGTAAAGAGAGTATTGCTGGCTTGCAATGACTGCGCCGGCATTGGCCTTGACACCTTCCCAGTCGGAAGTGAAGGCGCAGACCTTTGCGAGAATAGCCTGTGCTGTAGTCTTTGTGATACGTCCTGTGCTGGCTTTCTGTGCGGGAAGCACAGCAGCAGCCTCCTCAAGGTCTTTCTTTATGAACGAGAAGATTTCCTCACGTGAATACTCGTCGTTGGTCTTTGTGTTCGGGTCTTCGTTCTCTGTGAAATATGGTATGCGCTTGAAGATGCGTATGAGGTCGAAGTAGTACCATGCGCGCAGGGTCTTCAGCTCGCCGAGAATCTGTTCGGCATTGTTCACTCCGCTTGCTTTCTGTACCGCCTTCATGGCACTGTGTACACGTGACAGCGCGTAATAGTTGTTCTGCCACTTGTTCAGGCAGCTGACATTGTCAGAGGTTATCTCGCTTACCTCAAGCAGGTGGATGTTCTCCTCCATGCTCGTGCCGCCACCTCCCTTATAGGCGTCGTCGCTGCGGACATCGAATATCCAGTTTGTCGTAGGACCAGCGAATGCCTCGTTGTTTCCGTAGAAGTGTGCCTCGAGACCAGCGTATGCAGAAGCTACAAGGCCATCTACCGACTTGTCGTCGAGCTGCTCTTCTGTGAACTGTCCCTGTGGAACAGTATCGAGCATATCTGAGCATGATGCTACAGCAAAGCCCATTGCTGCTACCATCATTATATTATATAGCTTTTTCATTGTTGTCATTATATTTTATATTGATGTATTAGAACTGAACATTGAGACCCATTGAGAATGTGCGGGCACGTGGATAAGGACCATTGTCGATGCGAGCGCCATAGCCGCCAAGTGGCACCTCAGGGTCAAGACCAGAGTAGTTGGTGATGGTGAACACGTTCTCCACCTGAGCGTAGACGTTGAGAGAAGAGAGACCGATAGTCTTCATCCACTTCTGGTCGAAGCTGTAAGCGAGCTTGATGTACTTGCACTTCAGGTATGAGCCATCCTCAACAAAGTAGGTTGACATGCGTGTCTCGTTATTGTCGTCAACAGTGGTGAGGGCAGGGATGCTTGCGCCGGTGTTCTCTGCTGTCCATGCGTTGAGCACACCCTCGCCACGGTTTGTGTATGTGTTGCCGTAGGTCATGAACTCCAGCTGCTTGCGCGTGCCGTTGTAGATGTCAAATCCAAACTCGCCAGAGAAGAATGTCGAGAGCGACCAGTTCTTGTAGCTCGCGCTGAGAGTAAGACCCATAGCGAGGTCAGGATTTGGATTGCCGATGATGCAACGGTCGTTCTCGTTCACCTCACCGTTGCCGTCGATGTCGCGGTACATCAGGCGGCCTACACCCTTACCCGGCTGGATAGCGTGGTTGGAAACCTGGTCAGCGTCCTGGAAGATACCGTCACAGATATATCCGTAGTAAACGCCCATTGGCTGTCCCTCAATCAGACGGAAGTCGCCACCGATGACGCTTACCTCGTCGTTGAGCTTCACAAGCTCGTTGCGGTACATGGAGAAGTTGAAGCTTCCGTCCCAAGAGAAGTCGCCATACTGCGGAGAGTGGTAGCCGAGATTGAGCTCCATACCATGGTTCTTCATCTCACCTGTGTTCATGAATTTCGCTGCATTCTCACCAGCTACAGAGAGCACGGGAGGAATGGTTATCATGTCCTTGGTGTTCTTCCAGTAGTAGTCGAACGACAGGCTTACGCTGTTGCCGAAGAGAGAGGCGTCGATACCAAGGTTCGTCTGCGTCGTTGTCTCCCATTTCAGGTCAGGGTTACCAGTTGTCAGCACCTTGATACCGCTCACTGTTCCAGTGCCTGTGCCGTTGAGGTCGTAAGCGCCGTTGCCCACATCGTATGTATATGTTGAGAAAGCGGCATAGTTGTTTGCGATGGCAGAGTTACCGTTCTGTCCCCATGCCAAGCGGACTTTCACGTTGTCGATGATGTTGTTCTTCTTCCAGAACTTCTCCTCGCTCACGCGCCACGCTCCTGAGAAAGCAGGGAAGATGCCAGAGTTGTTCTCCTTGGCGAGACGTGAGGTCTGGTCGCGGCGGAGTGTGGCAGAGAAGAGGTAACGGTCGGCGAAGTTGTAGTCAATCTTTCCGAAGAGAGAGAAGAGAGCCCACTCCTGCTTGCCGCCGCCGTTGGTCTGTGTGCCAGAGCCAGAGCCGAGCTGCATATAGTCTGAATCCTCGAAGGCGTAGTCCTTACGCATCGCTGAGATATCCTCGAAGTTATACTTTGTCGCCTCAGTACCGGCAAGGACTGTGAAGTGATGGTCTTTGCCGAGGTCGAAGAGATAGTTGGCAGTGTTTGTCCATGTGTATGTGTCACCCTCACCGTATGCTCTCGATACGGAGCGGTTGATTGACGGGTCGTCAGGGCGCACATTTCTTCCAAGTGTCTTGCTCAGATACTGTACGTGCTCAATACCCACATTGCTCTTCAAGGTGAGACCCTTGATAGGCATAATCTCTATATAGGCATTGCCGAAGACACGCCAAGAGGTGTTGGTGTTGTCGCGCATGTTGTAGAGTGTCTGCACAGGGTTGTCAATGTCAGAACCGAGGAGGGCTGAAGGGTCTGCAAACACACCGTCTGCTGAATAGACAGGGATGGCAGGGTGCTGGCGCATAGCAGAATAAGGTATTCCACGGTCGCCGTTAGTGTCGGCACCACGGTTGCTCCAGCGAGCCACCATAAGGTTCTCACCCACTCTTACATATTTGCTGAAGTTATAAGTAGAGTTTACACGTCCTGAGAATCTCTTGTAGAACGTGTTGTCCATAAGGCCGTTCTGGTCGATATAGTTTGCAGAGAAAAGATAGCTGCCCTTTTCTGAAGCGTTTGAGATGCTTGCAGATAGGTTCTGAGTCCATGCCGAGCTGTAAACCTCATCCTGCCAGTCGGTATTGGCTGTGTTTACACCATTGATTGACGGAACGAGCTGAGGTGTCGCTCCTGTTCCGTAAAGTGACGCTGCTGCTGTCGGGGCGATGCCGTCGTTGGCACATGCCTGCCAGTAGGCCTGTCCCCACTGCTCAGCAGAGAGAGTCTTGAATGTCTTTGCCACTGTCTGCATAGCCGCATTGTAGCTGAGGTTGATTGACATCTTGCCCTCCTTGTCCCTCTTGGTGGTTATGACTATAACACCGTTGGCGGCACGGCTACCGTAGATAGACGCTGAAGAGGCATCCTTCAGAACCTGTATTGACTCGATGTCGGCAGGGTTGAGCGAGTTTAGGTTCTCTGTGGTAGCCACACCGTCAATGACATAGAGTGGGTCACAGGCGTTCACAGTGCTCATACCACGCACGCGGATGGAAGAACCACCGCCGCCAGGTGATGCATCTGTGACGATGTCAACACCAGGGAGTTTGCCCTGCATGGAGTTGAGCATGTTAGGGTCGCTCTCACTCTTAGGTCCCTTCATGTCCATCACAGCCACTGCACCTGTAAGGTCAACCTAACGCTGCACCTGGTAACCGGTCACTACGACCTCCTGAAGGCTCTGTGCATCTTCTTTAAGCACAATTCTCATGTCTTTTGCAGCAGGAAATTCCTGGGTGACATAGCCTATATAGCTTACAGAAAGGATGTCGCCGTTATTCACGTTGATCTTGAAGTTACCGTCAATGTCTGTCACAGTGCCATTTGATGTGCCTTTCTGCATTACTGTGGCTCCTATGACTGCATCGCCAAAATTGTCGACGACAACACCCGTCGCCTCGAAACTCTGGGCTTGTAGCGTGGTGCTTACTATAATAAATAGTGCGCCCAATAGTAAACTTTTGATTTTTTCCATAGATGAAATGCTTGAGATTTGTTAGGATTATTTTTCTGCCCGCAAAATTAACCCATGTCAATCTGTATGGTGTTAAAAAAACGTTCCTGGAATATGACTTTTGATACAATGTATCATTTTTTATGGACAATGTACGTTTTTTTACAACAAGAAAAGTAGAGGGAGAGGATTGTTTGGATGCTATATATTACGTATAAAACTGAGGCGAAGTCAACAAAAAAAAAACTCGCCTTTACACATGAACCTGTGATATGCTGGATATGGAAAACGAGGGTGGAGCCAACTTCCCTTTTAGATATATAGGCTGGGAACGGGTGTCTCTGACAGTGGCTCGTCCCCCTCCTCCCTCAGCCTAATATATTGCCCTGTAGATATGCGACAGCCTGCATCTCTCCCCAGGGCCAGATGTTTACATATGTGTGCATCTGGACTGGGGAGAGGCGCAGGCTTATCTGTCTGTATTCGGCCGCTTATCTTATAATGGAGCTAAATATCTTAATGGAGCTAAACATCTGGCATATAATTCTTGAAAAGCGACATGCCCGTCAATTGCTTTCTCCATGATATGCATAACAAACATATTATAGCACGAAAGAGAGGCAGCCTGGATAGCCGCATGAATTACATCAGGCTGAGGGAGAGACAGACGAGCGTGTCTCGCCTGGTGTGATGCCATATTCGTCACGATAGCACTTCGTGAAATACGATGGTGCGCTGAACCCGCAGGCATAGGCTATCTCAGACACTGTCATGTCAGTCTCCATGAGCATCCGCCGTCCTTTTTCTACCCTTGCCTTGCGCAACAGCTCGACAGGCGACAGTCCCGTCAGAGCCTTCACCTTGCGGTAGAGCTGCACTCGGCTCATCCCTATCTCCGCGCATAGAGGCTCCACACCGAAGTCGGCATTAGAGATATTCTTCTGCATGATGCCGTCAAGGCGCTTCATGAAGGCGCTGTCGCGGAGTGATGGTACAGACTTCTCTACAGCCACAGCCGCGGCGGACTCTCCCTTCTGTGTATCATTGGCAGAGGCGTCATTGGGGGTGTTGGCCTCAGAGCTGAATGCTTTGCGCAGCGCATGGCGTGAGGCGAGGAGATTCTCTATGCGTGCCAGCAGTAATGATGATGTGAACGGCTTGGTGATATAGGCATCAGCACCATGCAGATATCCTTCCACGCGGTGCTCGTCGAGCGTGCGTGCTGTCAGCATCAACACTGGGATATGCGATGTCACAGTGTCGGCCTTGACATTGCTGCACATCTCCAGTCCGTCCATTACTGGCATCATGACATCGCTAACAATAAGGTCGGGCACTATCTCCTTTGCGCGCTCATAGCCCTCTTTGCCGTTAGCGGCGAGGGTGACATTGTATTTCTCCTGTAATATAGCCACAAGGAGCTTGCGAATGTCGGCATTGTCGTCGACGACAAGCAGCACAGGCTTATCGTCGTCCAGAGAGGTTGTCGCCTCTACCTGCTCAGTATTGAACTCTGGCTCAGACTCTCCAGCAGACAGTTGTCCGGATGCTGTCGTGTCAATATTGCCTATCTTCCTGAAGTCGAGTATCTCATCTACGAGCTTTGTCAGGGCCTGCATATTCCTGTGTATCATGTCCACGAGGCTGTGTTTCTCTCCCTGTATGCTCGTGTCGGCATAGAGCTGCTCTGTGGGTCCCGCGATGAGAGTCAGCGGTGTCCTCAACTTGTGTCCGACATTAGTGAAGAATACCATGCGTGCGTCGGCCATATCCTCCAGTTGGCGGTATAACCGTGAGAGCTCGTCATTACGCTGGCTAAGTTCCTCATTGAGTCGTGCCTTGGTGAGGTAAGACCGGTAGGTGAGGAGTGTGAGCGTGATGATTATAATTAATATCGCAATAGCAGCTATTATCACTTTGCGCTGCATGTTCACCTGAGAGAAATACTCATCCACCTTGCCATAGAGAATCTCAAGCTCCTCACTCGCACGTTCCATCTCCTGATACTCCATAAGCATGATAGGGGCGTACTCCTTGTCCACAACAGCTGAGTGGAGCGTTATTTTCCTTTCCGTCTTCTCTCCTGTCAGTATCTTACGTGCCAGGGAGAGCATCTCAAGCCCGTGTGTCGGGTATATGTATGTCGCCTCAAGCCTGCCTTCCACTACATTCTCTATTCCGCCACCAGGGGTTGGCAGACCGTCAATGCCATAATACTTAATGCCGCTCATGCCATGCCGCTGGCAGACGGTGCGTGCGCCGAGTGCCAGCCGGTCGTTGTGCCCGAAGATACAGTCAATCCTAATGCCCGGATTGCGCTTGATGATGTCCTCCATGGCTTTTTCTCCATACTCAGTCTTCCATCCGGCAATGTCTGATGTGAGCACCTTTATCTCTGGGTACTCACTTATCGCGGCTGTGAACCCACGATGCCTCTCTATGGCAGCTGATGAGCCTGCAAGGCCTTTCAGCTCAGCCAGAGTGCCTTTACCCTCGAGTTTCCGGGCTATAAGATGTCCCATAGTATTGCCTATCTCGTAGTTGTCGGCACCCATATACATGGTATATTTGTCACTGTTGGTCCTGCGGTCGAAGATTATCACAGGTATTCCCTTGTCGTATGCCTTCTCTATGACAGGAGTCAAGGCATTGGCAGAGTTGGGCGAGACAATGAGTAGGTCAACACCATCAGCTATGAAGCGCTCTATCTGGCTTATCTGCTTCTGGTCGTCATCGTCGGCAGAGAATATGTCGAGCTGCATGTCGCTGTTGGCATATCCTCCTATTATAAGTTCTTTGTTGAGTTTTCCTCGCCATGCGTCTTCGCTGCACTGTGACACACCGATGTGCCATTTCTTCTCCTTGCTTGCGCATGAAGCGAGTAGGAGCAGCAACATTAGGGTGAATAATTTTACAATGGTCAGGTTTTTCATCAGGTATTGTTTATGAACAGGTGTTGTTTATGAACAGGTGTTGTTTATGGCTTGTTATATTTTTCGAGGAAGAGTCTTACTGCAGATGTGTATTCTTCCATGTGGTCATTATATGCCTTGGCGTGCTCGCTGCCATGGGCTATGAGCTTCTCTTTAGGCTGTGGCTTGGCATCGTACAGTGGTCTCATCATGCTGAACGGCACGAACGTGTCGGCATCTCCGTGTATGAAAAGCATCGGGCGGCGGCATCGGGCTACCTGTCTCAGAGGCGATGCCTCGCTGAATGACCATCCGTGTAATATCTTGCACAAGAGGCTTGTGGTCTGCATCAGCGGGAAGGAAGGCAGTGAGAACTGCTCTTTCAGCTGCAGGGAAAACTCGTCCCATACGCTTGTGTATCCACAATCCTCTATGAAGCATCTTACGTTCTCTGGCAGGCTGTCGCCTGACAGGCACATTGTCGTGGCGGCTCCCATGGAGACTCCGTGAACCACAATGTCCGCCTTGCTTCCTTCTACGGAGAACATCTTTGAGGCTATCTCTATCCAGTGTCTCACGTCGTTCCTGTCCTTCCACCCCATCTGTATGTCGTCTCCCTCGCTCAGGCCGTGTGCATGGAGGTCGGGCATGATGATGTTATACCCAAGGTCACGATGGTACATGCGCCCGAGATGTAGGAACTTGACAGCACAGTCCTTATATCCGTGTACAATTACGGCGGTGTGCCCTGAGGCCGAGTCTGCTCTGAGATACAGGGCATGATGTCTCTCGCCTGACGGCATCACGACGAAGGTGTCTCTCAATGCTCCACTCTCGCGCACGCTGTCAGTCCATGCTCTCATGTCAGGCATATGGCCGTATAAGACATTATATGCGCTGTCCGTGTCGTGGCGGTTAGGGTCGGGCGAGAGAGAATAACTCAGCATATACATGCTCCCCGAGCCTATGATGAGCACAAGGACAAGCAATGTGATGACGATTGCATATAGGGTGTGTTTCTTCTTTCTCATATTATTTATAGTTATAGGGCTGCATGCGCGGCCGGCTTTGTGACCTTACAGCAAACCGTTTGATATAGCAGCGTTCATCACTTTGATTTGCTGGTATAGCCAGCACCGTACAAAGATAAAGAAATAATTTGAATCCTGCAATATTTTTGCAGTTAAATATTGTTTTATATACAAACAGTCATCCCCATCTCTCCATGACAAGCTGCCCTCGCTTGCCTTGGAGAGATGGGGATATCAGTATATAGCTCTTATTGTGTTGGCTTTGCTCTTGTCTGGGGGAGTGCAGTCTATCTGTTCACGAATTTGCGTCCCTGACTTATTATGATGCCCCTGGTATTTTTCCCTACACGCTGTCCATTGAGATTATACCATGCATCCGTCCGCACTTTCCTGTTGTTCTCAACAGTCTGTATGCCTGTGGTTGAGGCATAATCGACTGCCATAACGAAACATAGCTGCTCGCCTGCATTCTTGAATTTGAACGCGCTCTTCATATTGACAGGGAACGTCACGATATCCGGATTCTTTGTGTCCTTATACGATTTCAGTATTGTCGCTGTCTCTTCGGTGAATGTCTGCTCGTCTACAGCTGCCCAGTATGGGGGTCTGTTCTCTGCATCTTTATTCACGTAGCTGTAGAATGTCACCCCGACAGCTGTCTTGCCCTCAGGGCAGGTGAAGGTGTTCTCTGCACCGTTTGAGAGTTTTATGCTCTTGTACTTTGTCCCGTCGACAGTTATGTCTGATGCGGGGGCGAGTGTCTTTTCCAGGTTTCCTGTTATCTGCAGTGTCGCTCCGTCGTCGAATGTTATAAGGTTCTCTGCCGAGGCGTCATCGGGGAAAGCATAGAGGACAGTTATCTTCTCTGCCGGTGGTGTCACCTGCCCTTGGCCTATCACTGGATAATACTCATTGACTGCTGTCTGAGCGTCTTCATTCCCACTGCGCATGATGCTCTCTACGATGCTGTTACAGTAAAGCTCTATATTCTGGTACATACCTCTCTCGTCGAGCGAGTAGGCCAGAGCGTCTGCCGCATCATTCGGGTCAAGTCCGTGAGCCTTTTCCCATTCGTCAGGCATACCATCCTGGTCTGTGTCATATCCTTCTGGGCGCTGGGCTGTAGGGAAGTTCTCGTGGGTGTAACCGTTGACATCCGATACAAGGTCGACGAGGCCCGGAGTGCCTGTCACTGAGCCGGTGTATGTCGCTGTGCCCTCGCGAGCCTCCGTCATATAGCGTGCGTCGACATCATCACGGTAGAGGGATGCACCGGCATACTCAAGCACTTTGTCAAAAGCCTTTGAGGCAGAGTGGGTCGTCACCTCTCCTGCTGGAGCCTCCTCGTCCATCTTGATGCGCACACACGATGTCCCGCTGATATCGACATGTGGCACGCTGACATAGAAGTTGTTCTTGTCGGCTGAGTATTTCTCTCCGTTATAGTTGAATACTCCGCTGTCGTACGTGATACCGTCCCAGTCACGGTTCCGCGTCATCGTGCCGTCAGTCTTCTCTGTCGTGTTGCCGCTGATGTAGTATCGGCTTGTCATATCGCGCATTTCTTCTGATGTCGAGTTGCCCTTTGTGCCGACAGATATTGTCGTTATGCGCTCCTGGTTGCCACCACCACGTGGCCCTGCCTTGTAGTAGTTGTTGACCATGTTCACCTGACCGCCGCCGGGACCACCATAGCATGTTCCCTGTGCGTCGTACATGACACAGTTTCTGAAGTCGACATTCTCTGCCTCGACAGAGTTAGCCCATTTGTATGTCTGGTATTCCTTGTTGGAAAGATAGACACTCTTGTTGTATCGCGCTCCGTTGAATCTTGGGCCGCGGTTCTTCACATGGGCTATCATATTGTGGTGGAACGATGCGAGCTTTCCGCCCCAGATGCCTCCGTAGCCGTGCTCGCCTTTTGAGTGGCCGGGGTTACAGAGACTCTCGGCTATGGTACACCACTGCATGGTGAAGTTGTTGTTGTCATAGAACGATGCCACCTCGTCGATGCTCCATGAGAAGGAGCAGTGGTCGAGGATGATGCCCGTCTTCTCACGCTGCCAGCAGGCGTCGGCTCCGTCGTTAATGTCACGCTCCTGTCCACGTCTGAAACGCATGAAGCGTATGATATTGTTCGCCCCGGGCTGCACGGTGTAGTATCTTACTGTTATGCCGGGTTCTGGGGCTGTCTGTCCGCAGATGGTCGTGTTGTCGCCTATGGTGAGATTGCTTTGCAGGGCTATCACTCCGGCCACATCGAACACTACAATCTTCCTTGCTGAGCCGCTGACAGCATATCTCAGTGAGCCTGTGCCGCTGTCGTTAAGGTTCGTCACATGGACAATCTTGCCTCCACGTCCGCCTGTGACATATCGTCCGTGACCCTCAGCGCCAGGGAATGCAGGCACCTGTGTTGTCTGTGCTGCCGTGCCCAATGATAGTAATGATAGGGCGAGAGCAAAAATAGTCTTCCTCATTCTGTGTATTGTCGTTTCTGTTCTGAGTATGGGTTAACGTTTTATGAATTTCTTTCCTCCTCTTATTACAAGGCCTCGTGCCGAGTCGCTTACGCGTTGTCCGCAGACATTATACGTCGCCAGGCTGCCACGTTTCTCGTCAGTGTTTATTTCCGCTATGCCTGTAGCCGAGCCATAGGTGACTGCCATCAGGAAGCAGAGCTGCTCGCCTGCATTCTTGAATGTGAAGGCTCTCTTGGCATTGACAGGGAACGTCACGATATCCGGATTCTCTGTGTCCTTATACGATTTCAATATTGTCGCTGTCTCCGCGGTGAATGTCTGCTCGTCGACAGAAGCCCAATAAGGTGTTCTGTTTTCATTGTCGATATTCACGTAGCTGTAGAATGTCACCCCGACAGCTGTCTTCCCCTCAGGCGATGTGAAAGTGTTCTCTTTACCGTTTGAGAGTTTTATGCTCTTGTACTTTGTCCCGTCGACGGTTATGTCTGATGCAGGGTCGAGTGTCTTTTCCAGGTTTCCTGTTATCTGTAGCGTTGCACCGTCGTCGAATGTGATGCTGTTCACCTTCCCTCCGGGATGATAATAGATTACAATCTCCTCCTCGGCGGGTGGTGTGACAGGCGGATTGCTTCCACCGCCTGTTATCTCAGGGAAATACTCTGTGAATGCTCCGGTCATTGTTGTCAGCGCGTTGGCATTCTGTGCCTTTATATTCTCCTCCACGAGCGAGTTGCAGTATATCTCAAGGTTAGTATAGTAGCCTTTCTCATCGAGAGAGCATACCCTGCCGTCATTGGTATTGTTCGGGTCCAGTCCGTAGCGTGTCTCCCACTCGTCAGGTATTCCGTCCTGGTCTGTGTCAGTTGGAGCCTCAGTTGATGCCAGCTCTGGCCATCCGCCAGCCTCGTCCTGGTTGTTTATGAATCCTTTCCCCTCCTGTCCTGCTCCGCTGTATTTTGCGGTGCCTGTCAGCACATCGTCTGTGATATAGCTGTCGTGGCTGTCACGTCGGTATGATGCTCCGGCGTAGCGTGTCACCATGTCGTAGGCTGTCTGTGCTGTGTGGGTCGTGATATATCCGTAGGCTATGGGCTTCTCTATGCGTATGGTGTCCTTCGTCTCCTGTGTGTAAGTGTAGTCCACCTTGCTGTCGTTTATCTGGTTATACATACCGTATGTCCAGTTGTCAGATGTCACATCGCTGTATTTCGTGTTGACATTCCCGCTGACATAGTATTTTCCCCAGACATGCCACATCTTGTCCCAATCATTTGGTTTGTCTGTGCCATGATGTGTGTATTCTGATGTCCTTATGCCTACGGCGGCTATGCGCATGCCCTTTGTCCCTGACGGTGTGCCAGGGCCTGGCTTGTAATAGTTGTTTACTATGTTCACTTTCATGCCTTCACCTCCATAGCATCCTTCGCCGCCCCAGTTATAGATGACATTGTTGCGGAGGTCCATACGCTCGTCGGTCTGTGTCGATGGGCGTGGGCCGAGACGTGGAGTGCGCGATGTGTGGTGAGCGAGAAGGTTATGATGGTATGATGCTCCTGAGCCTCCCCAGTTGCCTCCATATCCGTGGTTGCCTTTTGAGTGGCCTGAAGCCACCATGCTCTGGTCGACATAACACCACTGTACGGAGATATTCTTCGAGCCATAGACCGACAGGCACTCGTCGACACTCCACGACACAGAGCAGTGGTCAATGACGATATTCTGCTGGTCCATACCTCCGAGTCCGTCTCCCTCATGGTTGGCGACATTGCGGTTGCCGAGGCGGAAGCGCATGTATCGTATGATGACATTGCTCGCCGCGATGCTGAAAGGATAGTCGGCTATGCAAACGCCGTCGCCCGGAGCTGTCTGCCCGAGTATGGAGACGTTGCCGTTCTTCAGCCTCAGCTCGCTTGTCAGGTAGATTGTGCCGGAGACATCGAAGACAATGGTGCGTTTTCCTGACTGGTTGCATGCATGGCGGAACGAGCCTGGCTGTCCGTCGTCTGTGAGTCGTGTGACATGATACACCTGGCCTCCACGGCCGCCAGTCGTGAAACGTCCGTGTCCCTCTGCTCCTGGGAAGGCGGGGGCTGATTCAAACTGTGCGTTCACAGCAATTGAAATGATGATAGTGAGCAGTGATAGTAAGATTCTTCTCATAAGAATAAGATAAGGTCTTTAGTTAGTGTGTTTCTGGATTAAGTTAACGCTGCAAAGTTAATTCTTTTTGTCAATTAAAACAAGCGAAAGCGGACATTTTTATTCTTCGGATGAGATTATTTCTGAAGAGTAGACAGCATAAACGGCTTTTTCATTATGAATTAACGTTTTTTATGGATGATAAAATGAACTGGGAAAGAATTTATATCTATCTTTGCATAAGATTTGTTATTTACGAAAAGCTAACAAGTTCCAAACTATTATCATAATCTGCTTAATTTATAATCATAATTTACTTAATTTATAATCATATTTTACTTAAACTTTCTACTATGAAGAAAATCTTTACTCTTATCGCAGCCGCTTTCATGGCTGCAAGTGTTAACGCACAGGGAACATTTGCCCTGCAAAATGGAGATCCCGAATCAGCGGCAGGTACACAGGTAACATCCGTAGACAACATCATTTTCACATGGGGTGTAGCTGGTGAAGCTGATTTCAAGGGTGGCAACAAGAAGAGCGAAGTGCTGAAGGATGCATTAGGCTCTACCGCTTATTGCGAGGGAAACGGAAAGAATGGTAAGTTAACAGAAGGCACAGTTTATTTTTTTGAGCCTTCAGTCAACGGCACGATCACTGTTGGTTTCGTACTCAATTCAGGCAAGGCGTTCTATGTACAGGATGTAGACGGCAACAATATTGATTTCACAGTCACAGACGCAGAAGGCAATGCTGTGGAGCTCGCAAATGGTGGCAAGCTTGCAGATAAGCTTACTGGAGGACTTGCGAAATTCAATGTGACTTCAGGAAAGAAATACGCTGTTTATTGCACAGGCTCAAAACTTGGCTTCTATGGTTTCAAATTTGAGGGTGGCTCCGCATCTGTCAACGCCATAGAGGTAGACAAGAATGTCGACTCTCCAGCATACAATGTTGCCGGACAGCGTGTCAGCGACAACGCCAAGGGTCTTGTCATTAAGAACGGCAAGAAGGTTATCAGATAAGCACAAATCACAATGTAGCCCCGAATACTGAGCGGGCAACATGATGACACTATACAGGCGGACTGCAATGGATATGCGGTCCGCCTTATTTCGAGCCCATTCTGGGAGTAAGAACCAGCACATTGCTCATGATAAGTCCCTGTATCTCACCATGAGGCCGTCACTTCCTGCTGGCTCTCGTGGCTGGGAATCCCTCCCCCATGTGTTATACGATAATGCCGGCAAGGCTATGCCCATATTACGCTGATGGTATATGGCATTGCCTTGCCGGCTTCATTTTGTTTCTCGTTGTGGCATATCATCATGCCACGTACGGGAGCCACATGCTGTTATGGTCAGACCTCAGAGAAACGCTCTTTGGGAGCCTTGCAGAGCGGGCAGTGATAGTCCTCGGGCATCTCGCCCTCAACCTCAGCCACGTAACCGCAAATCTCACACTTGTATTTTCTCGTTTCCTTAGCCTTTGGCTCCTCTTTCTCCTTCTCGTCAGGGACGTATGTCGGGGCATTCTTTGGAGCCCTGCCTTTCACGACACGGTGGTAATACTCGTATGTCATAGGTGTCCCCTCGCCCTTAATCGTGTCCACGAGTCTCGCCATGACGACGATATGCGTCTCGTTGTCGACAAAGTTCAGTGCGTCGAGGATGAGGCGTCCGGCGAACAGGCCTTTCACGATAGGCGCCCCTTCAGCCATCTCCACGCCATACTCTGCATACTTGTCATTGTCGCAGCTTGAGCAGAATCCGAATGTCCCGATGACAGTAGGGTCTGTCTCCTCTGCAATGATGGATAGCGAGAAACGCTTTGAGCGCTGTATGGCCTGCAGCGTATAGTTGTTCTTATTGAGCGATATGGCGAGGATAGGGTTCTGGCTTGTCACCTGGAAGCAGGTGTTTATGACACATCCCACAGGGCGCTCACCGTCCATTGCTCCCACGACATATAGGCCGTAAGTGAGCTTGAAAAGTACCGTGATGTCCATTTTCTGTTCTTTTCTGAAGGTTTCTGTTACGAGGTTTTTGTCTCTTTCACGGCTGATTCTCTGCTATGGTCTCAGCAATGTGTGCGTTGTTTATCACCAGTTCTCAGCTCTTACCTCGAAGTAGCTCTGTGCATGCTCGCATACAGGGCAAACCTCAGGAGCTGTCTTGCCGAATACAAGGTGCCCGCAGTTACGGCACTGCCACATTGTGTCGCCCTCACGTGAGAATACCACGCCCTTCTCTATGTTCTCGAGAAGTTTCAGGTAACGCTCCTCGTGGTGCTTCTCGATAGCTGCCACGCCTCTCATGCGTGCTGCAATCTCCGTGAAGCCCTCCTCCTCGGCCTCCTGTGCCATGCGGTCATACATGTTTGTCCACTCGAAGTTCTCGCCCTCTGCTGCTGCCTTGAGGTTAGACATTGTGTCCTTCACGCTGCCGCCCTCAAGATATTTGAACCATAGCTTGGCGTGCTCCTTCTCGTTGGCTGCTGTCTCCTCGAAGAGGGCTGCTATCTGCTGGTAGCCGTCCTTCTTTGCGCGCGATGCGAAGTATGAGTACTTGTTTCTTGCCATTGACTCGCCGGCGAATGCCTCCATGAGGTTCTTCTCGGTCTTTGTTCCTTTAAGCTCTTTCATAGTCTCTATATGTTATTTGGTTAATTATTATGAGTGCAAAGATAATAAGAAAAATATTATACTGCAAGTTTTTTGATTAAAAAATTTTACTGAATATGGAAAAATTACAATATTTTCTAATACAACAATACAATATCTCTCGGCAAGGTATATAATAAGGTGCTGTTGCCTGTCTGGTATCTTTGTCATGACTCGTCTTGTGGTTCTGCCGGCAATGATGGTCTCGAATCGTCCAGCCACCCCTCCAGTCCTGCAGGATGACTCCCGGAACATGGGTGGAGACATGAATATCTCCTCCAGGACAATGAAAACTCCATGGCCGTCTCATTTTTCTCAACCAAAAAGGCAGGAAGTTCAATAATAATATGTAAATTTGCAGATTGTAACCTGTATTGACAGTAATAATAACAACGAAAAATAATGAAGAAAAACGTCGAGACCATCTGCATTCACGGCGGATGGAAACCAAGCAAGGGCGAGCCACAGCAGCTGCCTATCTACCAGAGCACAACATTCAAATACGACACGAGCGAGCAGATGGCCCGCCTTTTCGACCTCAAGGACGAGGGCTATTTCTACACACGCCTCGCCAATCCCACCAACGATGCGGTGGCAAAGAAGATTGCAGCGCTTGAGGGAGGAGTAGGAGCGGTATTGACAAGCAGCGGACAGGCTGCCAATTTCTATGCTGTCTTCAATATCTGTGAGGCTGGCGACCATTTCGTCACATCAAACACCATATACGGCGGGACATACAATCTCTTCGGTGTGACGATGAGAAAGCTCGGCATAGAGTGTACATTCATCGACCCCGACTGGGATGATGAGCGCATAGAGGAAGCCTTCCGCCCGAACACCAAATGCTTCTTTGGCGAGACGATATCAAACCCTGGAGGCAATGTGTTCGATATAGAGCGCTTCGCGAAGATGGCCCACAAGCATGGCGTGCCCCTCATTGTCGACAACACCTTCGCCACACCTGTCAACTGCCGGCCATTCGAGTGGGGCTGTGACATAGTGACACATTCCACAACGAAGTATATGGACGGACATGCCACACAGGTAGGAGGCTGCGTCGTCGACTCCGGCAATTTCCCATGGGAGGAGTATGGCGACAAGTTCCACGGACTAACCACTCCCGACGAGTCGTACCACGGACTGACATACACGAAGTCGTTCGGGAAGATGGCTTACTGCACGAAGCTCGTCAGCCAGCTTATGCGCGACCTCGGCAGCATACCGGCTCCACAGAACTCTTTCCTGCTGAATATCGGTCTGGAGACCCTCGCCCTGCGCATGAGACAGCACTGTGCCAACGCGCAGAAGGTGGCAGAATGGCTTGAGCGGAATGACCGCGTCAGCTGGGTGAACTATGCCGGACTGCCATCAAACAAGTATCATGCCCTCGCACAGAAGTATATGCCCGACGGCACGTGTGGAGTGATAGCCTTCGGACTGAAGGGCACTCGTGAGGATGCCATACGCTTCATGGACAATCTCGAGTTCATATCCATCGTCACACATGTGGCCGACGCACGCACGTGTGTGCTTCATCCTGCCAGCCATACCCACCGCCAGATGTCTGACGAGCAGCTGCGTGAGGCTGGTGTTGCCCCCGATCTCGTACGCCTCTCTGTGGGCATAGAGAATGCTGAGGATATCATTGCCGACCTTGAGCAGGCCATGAGCAGATAACGTCCGGCATATGACATCCGGCACAACCTGATGACAGCCTCTTGCTGGCAATACTCAGCGAGGCATGAATGACAAGGCTTTCCCGCCTATGACAGCGTTGGCTGTCAGGCAGGAAAGCCTTTCTTCATGTCCATGTCCCGCCACATCGGGGTTGTTCTGGCTCGACATTCATATATACGACATTGCCGTCTGTCAATTCCTATGCCTGCGCCACACATCCCCACTTGTGATATGCGGCACAGACATCAGGAGAGATGCCTGGCATCATTTGCGGCAGATGTCGTCAGCATCCCTCCACAGCTCAGGCCTCGTCATGCCCTGCCCGCCAGTGTCGTTCATGCTGAAGGCTGTGCCGGGCGCCATCAAGGCGTCATAGGTACAGGTATGTCTTTATGAGCAGCTCACGGGGGCGTAGTGCCGTAGCCGATATGCATGTCGATGTCGTGTATATATAGTTGCGGCTGAATTCCTTCTGCCCGAAGATATTGGTCAGTGTCGCAGCCACTTCCACGCGCCTCGTCTTGTAGCTGACAGAGAGGTCAGAGAAGAATGTCCTCGGGAAGTCTTTGCTGTCAGCATGATACAGCTCGTTAGACAGGCTTATCACCCATTGCCCCGGCATGAGCCGTGTCGTCAGGCTGTGAGAGATGTATGTGTTGCGGTCGAAGTTGAGGCTCGGGTCTGTCTTGCACACATTGCGTGAGGTCAGCACCTTGCTCCTGTAGTCGAGCGAGAAGATGTCAGAGACTATCATCGAGACATTCAGCTCGCCGCTGAGTGAGCGCATGGCATAGTCTGTCAGCCTGTCCTGGCGCAGCAGCGTGTTGCCCATTGATGTCGCGCTGCATTTGGCTCCCACTGTGAGATGTCCCATGAACATCGCCTTTTCTATGCTTCCCGATAAGAGGACGTATGTGTTGTCGGCCTTGGCGTCGGCCATGGTGAGCGTGTAGACGTTGCCTTCCATGCTGCCGCTGAATACAGGAGTGTCTCTCATGAATGATGTCGTGACGTACATGTTGGCAAACAGTCCTATAAGAGGATTGGCGTATTTCATGCTCATCCTTATGTCGTCGCGCTTTGTGAAGCCTGTCTCGCCGTTGTATTTCGCCATGTTTATGTACGATGTGTAGTATGGCATGGTCAGCAGATACCTCATTGAGTAGGGCGAGAGGGAATGGCTGTATGACGCTGACATATCAGTCATGCTGCTGGCCTTGAGGCTTATGTTAGCCCTTGGCTGCAGCGTTATGTCGTTCTTCCAGCCACTGCTCCATGAGTGGTTGAGGTAGGCTATCGGCATCTGGCAGCTGATATTCAGCCCCCCGCGGCCATAAGTGATGCTTGGCTCTATATCAGCCTCAATCCTCTGGGCGTATTCCCTGGCCTCCACTCCGGCCAGCTGGCGTTCCATCTCCTGCCTTGTGTATCTTGCGCTTGCGCTGTATGACACCTTGAACGATGCTATCCTGTGGCTGAATCCTGTCCTGAGGCTAAGCTTCTTTATGTCGAGGTCGAGACCTTGGGCTGTGTTGTCGAGCAGGCTCAGCGTGCTGGGCATGAACTGCCATAGCAGTGCCGCGTCTATGTTCAGGGTCTTCTCCCTGCCTATACTGTGCCTGTATCTGAACGAGTTGTCTATCGAGCGGCTGCGTGGCTCCACCCTTTGTGTCACGGCGTTCCCGCCGAGTGTTGTCTTCGCGTATGATGTGTTCCAGTTTATGTTGCCTCTCATGACATTGTCTATGTATGTCGAGCTGCTGTTCTTCTGGTATTGTATCTCCACTTTCGCCTCACGTCTGTATTTGTCGGCTGTGGCTTCCTCCTCGACGACAGGGTTCCCGTCGATATCCATGTGTGTTGTCCTCTGACTCTCACTGCCTGTGGTGTTGTCGTAGAGGTATATGGCCTGGAGGCGTGTTGTGGCGTCTTTGCCCGATTTCAACAGCCAGTTTGTCGCGGCTATGTGTGTCGAGTTCATGTTGTAGCGGCTGTCTGCGAGGCTTGCCGAGCCATGGTATATGTCGCTTATGATAGGCGGCTCGGGCTCTATGCTGTATTCTGTGTTTGTGAGGTCGCGCACCTCGTGCTGTATGTCCCGCCCCGTATTCGCCGTCTTGTACATTGTCAGCGTCTGCCTTCTCCTTCCGAAGAGCATCGCCACAGCCCTCACGTCGCGCAGCACTTTCTCACACTCGGCATCCTGCAGACCTGCTCCTGCCCCTGCGTCCAATGCCCCGTTCCATACGTTCTTGGCGTCGTCTGTCAGCACGATATTCACAGCGGCCTGCTCAGAGAACATCTTCCCGCGCATCATCTTCACAGGCTGGTGGTGTCTCAGTATCTCCACGCGCTTCACCTTGACAGCCTGAAGATTCTCAGATACCATGCTGTATTTCCCTCCCATGAGGTCCATTCCCTCGACGTAGAATTTGTTTATCGGCTTGTCCATATACTTTATGACGCCATTGTCCTCTACTGTCACTCCGGGCATGTGGCTTATGACATCGGCTATCGAGCGGTCCTGTTTCTGCTTGAAGAGGTTCACGGTGTATGACAAGGTGTCGCTCCGTTGGTGTATGCCGCGTGTCCTTACCGTCACCTCTCGTATCTCGGTCATCTCCTCTGCCATCCTTATTCTCTGCCCGTTGCGGAATGTACCACATCCTACGTCCACCTTTCTGTATCCCAGCATAGTGAATGTCAGCCTGTCAGACTTCTTGCCCTCTGCTATCGTTATCGTGAACCGTCCCTTGCTGTCAGTGAATGTGTATGCCACGATGCTCTTGCCGTTGTATGCCATGACCGACGCATGGTCTATAGCGGCGTTTGTCGAGCTGTCGCATACGATGCCATGATATGTTGTCTGTGCATGGGAGGCTGACGGCAATAATGCTGACACCATGAGCAGCAGGAGAATGGTGGGAAGATGCCGCGTGCGATATTCTTTCATCATATCATTGCCTGTCCTTTACGATTATTTTGTTGTCAGTATCTCTCGATAAGGCATGCCGTGTATTTCTGCTTGCTCTTCACGACACCCCCTCTTATGCCGTCAAACCCTGTCAGTTTCAGGAATGCTTCCTCGTCTTCCACCTCCATAATCTTCAGTTTCTGCACTTTCAGTGGAGTTGACTTGATTGTCTTCACATGCCAGGTCTTCATAGGTTTGTTGAGATTATTCTTTATCCCTATACACTCAAAGCGGAACTGATGCTTCGTCTCCTCAGCGAAGAGAATCATGCCAGGCAGCCCGTCGAGTTTCCATGGCCCCTCGCTTATGGGAATCTCCGGTGTGAACCATGCCGTCCATGTCCTTCCCCTGAAGGTGCATGTCGCCTTGTTGCAGTGATATCCAAGTATAACCGTGTCGCCCTCTTCAATCTTCCATCCCTTGTCAGCAATATCCTCGACATATTCATGAGTCTTCCCGCCAAGGTTTGTATAGTATGACAGTTTGCCCTTTGAGGGATGGTTCTTAATCATATCTTCAAGGAATGCGCTAATAGGATATCCACCCCACGCCGCTATGACATCGTTAGTGTTCCCTCCGTGTGCCTTCACGCTGTCGGCTATCTCCTTTTTTATATATCTCCATCTGGAGCCAAAAAGGACTTTTTCCCCTCCAATATCTAAATTCATCTCTTCCTCGCGCTGGTCAAACTCGTTCCTTGTATGGTATCTCATCAGATAGTGGAGTCGTGTCTTGACAGTGTCCACAACCTCGTATTGGGCATAGGAAGGTGATGCCGAGAATGCTAAAGAAAGAATTGTGAGGATTATAAAACGTCTTATCATTGTAGTTGTATCTTTGATGTTAGTATAGTTTCATGCATTCACTTCTTCGTGATTTGTCCCCTCAGACATAATAATCTATACAGATATATGCTGAGGGGATATGTACGGTTAAGGGCTTTTCATATCATGACAGATATGTAGTTGCCCAGCATTGTCAGTTACGGATTGGTCGAGACATTCTCGTCCTGACCGGTCTGCTGGTTCTGGTTGCCACCGTTGTTCTCGAGTTCCTCGCATTTTTTGATGAGTCTATTTTGGGCGGCTTTAACCTCTTCATAAGACAACTCACGGTGATAAACCTCATTAAGAACCCCTTCACATGGAGATACGACGACAGTGTATGTCGCATTTGATGTCAAGCTGAACGCTGCGAACATCACTGAAAATAATATTTTTTTTCATCGTTTGTATTTGTTGTTGTGTTTTGTTAGAAAAGATGTGTGATAACGTTATCCGATACAAAGTTACAACTTTATTGCGTGTCCAGCATAACATTCCGTTTATGTTTAACAATAATTTACCCTTTAGGATATATATGTTCATAATATTATGGATAGTGGGATTTGTTTTATTCTTCATTTTTGTAAGTAATTACGTGTATCTCCTGTACATTTGTAAAGCGATGCCTTTGCTGGCGAATTATAGTATAAGCATACGGACTAAGACGATTCTGATGATACTATTCTGATGCCTTTCCCGCGGAAATCCTGCCCGTGATTCTGCTTTTGTCGTATCTCCACGCCTGTTTTATGAATTTTGTAAGAAAGGTGTATGTGTCATGAAATCAGGTGTTTACATAATTTTGATGTTGCTGGCGGTAGTCAGGCGATTCGTAAAAGGTACTGGATGAGGCTCTGAAAGGTACTGAATGAGGAGCTGAGAGCTACTGAATGGGCTTCTCAGACAGTATCTCAGACAGCTTATTTTGTTATCAATAGGGTGGTGGAAAAGTCCCACTGCTGTGTTCGAACATCAAGAAAAGCCCAATCATACCCTCTTGCTGGTCTTGTTTATGCCTTAAAACTCATCTTTCGCTGCCTTTTCGTGATGACGACACCTTATGTAGTTATAATACAGTGTTTTCAACCTCCTGACACTCTCTTGTAAACAGAATAGCAATACACTTATCGTCATTCATCCCTTGTTTTACCCCACAGAAATGATATCTTATTCTATTCAATGATTGTCCCATATAACCAAGACATCATAGACAGACGAAATGAATGATGGCGTGCCAGGTAATTCTGACACGCCATCATCATAATCTGAATGTCGGGTTGATGCTTATGTCTGACAGTATGAGCCAGAGTCGAGAAGCCTGTTATCTATCTATCTTGACCTCGACAGGACGCTCTATTGTCTGCTTCCAGTCTTTCAGGTGGCTGAACCATGCCTTGCTGTCGGCGAAACCGAAGGTCTCCATGTCGCATGTCACGGTGAACCAATATCTCAGGCTGTCTGTCTCTGTCTGCACCAGAGCGACATAAGCCTGGTTTGGCAACGATGGTTTCCCGTCGGTGAAATAGCTGTCGCCACGGTAGTTGTCCTTCGGCACACAGACGCCAAGACCCACTGTATGGACATCATAGACCTCAGGGTTGTTGCCCGCCATAGCTGTGCCCCAGCAGCCGCGCAGACCGCTCTTGTCTGTCAGCTCCTCAGAGCCGACGATGTCTGTTACGCCAGTCGAGAGCATGAGGTCGGGGACAGGGCGTGAGAAACGCACGTCAACACAGACATCCCTATGGCCGGCATAGAGGATGAAGCGTGTCCGTATGTCTACCGGGCGGCTGTCTTTGGATGGCCTCCAGCCACGGTTGACAGTCTCTATGATGGCTCTGACAGGGCCGCTCGCAACCATTGTGTATGTTCGCGACTTGACATTCTCGAACATGACAGAATGCTTTCCGTCCCATCCGTGGAGCGTTCCGCAGCCGTAGGTCGAACCGGTATAAAGCACATCATCGCCATAGATACCGGCTTTCTGCTCCTTCGTCGGGTAGAAATTTGTAACCGGTAGCTCTATCTGACGCTGGCGGTGGCCGTAGTAGTCGACACTCTGGCGGTGGTCAGCGTATATGCGGAATCCCACAAGCTCGCTCTCCAGAATAGGGCCGTGAGGGAAGATATACTGGTAGGAATTGCTCGATGCCGGCATTGTGACCGATGTTATGGGCAAATGCTTTGATGATTTAGCGTTGCGGTCGCGTATGGATATGCTCGCGTATGTCCGTGGCTCGTATGTCCGTGGCTCGCCGCTGTCTGTCAGTGTCACTACGGCTGTCGCCTTCTCCTTCTTCCCTAAGTCAGCCACAAATGCCAGCTCGTCAGCGATATCATCACCGTCAAGGTCGTCAAGCTGGCAGGCTATCTCCTTCCCGCCGATAGTGACCATGGCGCTGCGGATAGCCTCACGGCCGCCAGCTTCCTGTAACAGACTTGGCGAGAGCGTGGAGAGGTCTATGACAACAGGCACATCTGTGCGTGGAGTGGAGAGGGGATTGGAGAGCCGGACGTTGAATGTCGATGTGCCGGCCGATGCTGTCAATGCTCCTGTGAGCAGGACAAGCAGAAGGGGGAGTGTGGTCTTTCTCATAGTTATAGTAAGATTCTTTATTGTCTGGTTGTTGTCTGTTGGAGGGGCTGGGGCAGCCTGCCGGCGTTCGGGAAGCTGTCGCATCTGTGGCAGGGAAGGGCAGGGTGGGGTGTCGTCATGTCATACGTTGAAGGGCGTCACAGATATATAGCCATGCCTATCTGCCATCCCTTCAGCTTCCAGTCGTATGGTTCACCGCCCTCTGACTCGCCAGCCGACGAGCATGGGAAGGTGTAGTTGGCTTTCACCTCTATCCTTTTCAGGAGCATGACACCTACGCCGGCATTCACCGAGATGTCTGCCGATTTCCATTTATAGTTGTACTCGGTGATGCTCTTGTCGCCGATATTCCATGATATCTGTGGTCCGGCGAAGAGGAATATGCTCGCATTGTCGCCGAAACCGAATCCTTTCCTCAGGTTGAGCGGTATAGAGATGGCCTTCCGCTTGATGTTGGGACCTTTATCTGCTGTAGGGTAGTCTGCTTGGGTGACATAGATATCGGGGTCGGCCTCAAGCTGGTTGTAGAGCAGAGAGGCGTCGATGTCGAATCCTAAAGGCAGACCTAACTTCAGCGTTGGGCCAAGGTAGAAACCTGTCTTGCTTATTCCTGGTATATTGGCAATAGAGACATTTGTCACATTGACACCTCCGCGTATGCCGAATTTTATGCCTGCCGACGCGCTGACTGTGGCGAGAAGCAGGGCAAGGGCGATGATTGTCTTTCTCATTGTTTATGTGTTTTTGTTCGTGTGATTCTTTGTGTCGGATGGTGAGCGTCAGTGTCTTGTGTCACAAATCGCTCTGTCTTGAGAGCCATGCTGTTATGACTACCACGCACCTATAAGCAAAAATGGAAACCGGATTGTTGCCTGCACCGCATGCTGCGGCATTGTCCCCGATTCCCATTTCTCTCTCTGTTATGTTGTCTGCCGTGACATCCTTCGAGGCACGACAGGGGCTCTTCAGCTCCGTGTTGTCCCTTCCTGGTGACAGATGCCTGCTGTCAGTGGCGCTCACGTCTTACTGTGACGCGTGCCGAGCCCTGTGGGCTGCTTGTCTTCGGCCCCTTTGTCTTGGCCTTTGAGACAGTTGTCTTGTTGCCACGGCGGTTTGTCGTGCGGCTCTTCTTCACGGCCTTGGCGTCGGCTGTCTTTGCCTTAGCGATGCTGTCGAGCGAGTCACGCTTGGCTTGGTCGCCATAGACATTCTTCTCGAATGTGGCAAGCTCAGCCTCTATGCGCTGCTGCTCTTTCTTCAGGGCAGAGTCGTTGGGGCAGTACTGGGCAAGCGTGCGGCCGAGCATGTTGTTCGTCTTGTATATCTCGCCCTTATACATGTTCTGCGTGAAATAGTCGTCGGCGGACATTACGGCGGCGTTGTTGACATCAGATGTCATGATGGTCTGCTTGGAGAGATATGGCGCGAGGTCGTCATACTTCATCCAGAAGAGTGGATATTTTGCCGCTCCGTCGCCGAAGTCATCCTCTCTCGACATTATCGGGCAGATGGCGATGACCTTCTTGTGGAATGTAGCTGTAGCCTGGTCATAGTATGCTGACTCCTTTATATAATATGACTTCACCTCGCGCGACGGGATGTCTGAGTTCTCCATACGCAGGCGGCCGTTGACACGCTCATAGTATATGTGGTAGTTGTCGAGAAGTGTCAGCGGGCGGACACGTGCCGAGTCGTTGAAGACCTCATTGCCGTCAAGACGATACTCATAGGCCGGGACACGCCCCGAGAGCATCAGCTTGAAGATGTATGTGAAGAAGTTCATCTTGCCGTCTGTCGGCTCAACAGGGTAGTAGAGGCCGGCGTTGGCATTCTCCATGAGGTCCAGCTCACGGTATATGTCGCGGCGCCATACGACTTCCTCGTCCATGACTGCCGATGTCGGGAAGGATATCTCCGCACGTGTTGTCAGTGCGCCGTTCTGTGTCTTCTGTTGTGACTCCTGGGCCTGGTTGCGGCGCATCTTGGGCTGTGCCATGGCTGCTGTCGCTGCCAGGCTGATAAGGAGGGCTATTATCAGAATTTTCTTCATGTTCCCTTTGGGTTTTATTCTGGGTTCTGTTTTGTTGTCGTTATTGTGTGCCCAGCGGCGTCTTCCGCGGCCGGTGGCTCTCTAAGGGGTGTCAGTATGAGTCTTCGGCCTGCTGAAGGCACTGCATGTGGCGGGCTGTCGCTCTCGTCACTTTACTATGATTTCCATCGATGCGGGCAGCTTGCGGGCTATGCCGTCAGGGCCGATGGCTGAGATGCGCGAGATGTAGAAGCGCTTGTTGCGCGACAGTTTGCGGAATGCGTCGCGCTGACGGGCTGAGAATGAGGCGCCGTCGCTGACCATCGGCACGGCGTTGCCCATATTGTCGAAGAACACAGCCTCAAAGCCTGTCACGCGGAACTCTATGTCGAGAAGACCGTCGTCAATGGCGGCACGGATGCCTTTAGCATCCATAAGGGCCGACTTCGACAGGCCGCCGCCACGGAAACGGTCGTTGCCCATGGCGATATATGCTGTCGGGTCAGGGAGTTTGCGCACATGGAATGTGTACTGGCCCATCTGCTGGGCATGACCTGTCTGTAGCGATGATACGGTGATGGTGACATCTTTGCCTACTGATGCCGGACGGGCGATGTACTTTCCTGGACCTACTGGCTGGAGAGTTCCGCCTGTCATCGTTGCCGTGACCTTATTGAGCGGAACGCCTGGCACAGAGATGCTGATAGGGTTGGAGTAGCCTGCATAGAGCACATTCATAAGGTCGGCAGAGACTGTTGCCGACGGGTCGACTACCGTATACTTCTGCTCGAAGTCACGACGGATGGTCTCGCCGTTGCCGTTCTGCATCGTGATGTAGCCCGAGAGGGTGAAGTCGCCGGTGCGTGTCGCTGTCATCTCGTATGTGTTGCGTGGCAGTCTGACTTGTCTGCCGCCAATGTATATCTGTGGCTGCTGTGTCGTGTCGACTGCTGCCATAACTATCTGTGCCGAGAACTTGTCGCCGCGGACGATGGTCTGTGCGTTAGGTATGACAAACGCCGACAGCTTGTTGACACGTATATCCTTCACGTCGATATTGCTGACAAGAGTGTGGAGCACCTCGCCCTCTGCATAACGGACATCGCTCTGAAGCTTGGAGAGAAGCGTGACGGCTGCTGCCACGGGCATGCCCTCGAACATGTATTCCTCCCAGTTCTTGTTCAGAGGGTTCGCCTTTCCGTGAATCCGTGTCGTGAGGTTGCTCTCGATGATGGCACGCTGGTTCTTGTCGGCCACCATAGTCAGTATTCTTGTCCTGAAGCTGTCTATGGCTTTGCGCAGGGCTTTGCCGCGTCCTGTCCCGGGAGCGAGCATAACCTGGTTGGCTGCCTCAAGGTCATCCTTGCGCTCTATGTTGTTTATGTCACCGTCAGAGCCGTCGGCTTCCTTGACGATAGCTATCTTGAGGTCCTGCGCGAGGTTGTAAAGAGAGTCGCTCATCGCCTTTACGGCTGTCGCTTTCTCAAACCACTCACGCACCTTCTGGGGGTTTGCCTTCATCTGAGCCTCAAAGTCTTCGTATATCGCACTGTTCTGCTTCGACGAGTTGTCTGTAGTGCGGTTCAGACTCTCCTCCACGATAGTAAAGCCGTCGAGAACCTCGTTCGAGATGTTCATCGCCAGCATTGCCATCAAGACGACATACATGAGGTTTATCATCTTCTGGCGGGGAGAGACATAGTTCTTTTTTATTGCCATTGTTTCTTGTAGTGGGTGATGGTGTCAGGGGTGACACATAATGTGACCGTGTGTGATGCCTGCAGCCCTCTGCCATGTGCTCCTCTGGCTGTGCTGCTTCCTGTTTCATGCCACATGTTGTGTCATGTGGGGGGTGTATATGGAAGCGCGCGTCATTTCACATTTACAGACATTGCCTCTATCATGCGTGCATAGATAGCGTTGAGGTCTGACATCTGCTGTGCCAGACGCTGTGTCTGGGCGTTTATCTCGTCCTGTGTCGTCATCTGCTGCGACGCTGTCTTGAGCAGCATCTCGTAGACTCTCGATATGCCTGTCAGAGTACGGTTGAGGTTCTCCATCTCCTCTGAGTCGGTCGTGATGCGCTGGCTCTGTGCCGCAACCTTTAGCAGAAGCTCGTTCAGCTCGTTCAGACGGTCGACGTATGTCGTGGTAGCCTCTTCCATATCCTTTGCGGTCTCTGGTGTCACAGCAGGTGCTGGAGCGCCTATGATGACAGGTGATGCCTGCCCTGCTGCTGCCGGTGAGCCTGTGACAGCGCCCACAATACCAGTCTGCACGCCAGTGTTGCCACCCTCACTGGCCGCTGCCATGCCCTGTGGGACTGTCCCTCCGCCTAACACAACGACAGGCGAGCCCTGTATGCCTGATGCTTGCGATACCTCTTCTGGTAAGAGGTCATCATCCTCTTCAAGCTCGTCGTCCTCGTATTCTCTTGCCAACTGCTTGGCCAGCTCTGTGTCTGTGGCCAGCTCGCGGCCGTCAGAAGTCTTGTCGAAAGGACGGTCGAAGGCGGCTATGAAGAACACGAAGACCTCTGTGCCCATGCCTATGAAAAGCATGGCGTTAGCGCCGGGAAGGTGGGTCAGCTTGAACAGTGTGCCGAGGATGACTATCGAGGCACCCCATGAGTAGGCATAGTTCATGAAAGTCTGGCCGGCTACGCTGTCCATCCATTTCTGAAGGAGGTAGATGATGTTGAATTTGCTGTATTTTGCCATGATTATTTCTCCTTGTTTTTGTTGCGTATGACGTGGTGCTCCTCTCCATCTGTTGCTCCTTGACGCTACAGTAAGGAGGGTTTCTGCACATGTCTCTCAATGTCGTTTATTTCTTGCGCTTCTGCTGCTTGAGGTTTGTGTTTGACGAGCTTGCCAATGAGCGGACACATCTGAAGCCTACATAAGAGCGTGGCATATTCTGGTATTCCCATGAGCGCCATGCTGAGCGGATGAATGACTCGGGGTCTTTCCATGAGCCGCCTCTTACCGATTTCTTCTTCAGACGGTAGGGGTCCTCGAGCGCTGCCTTGTATTCCAGCTGTGGGTTGATATCGTTCATGGCCGTCACTCCTGCCTCTGTGTATACCGTTGAGGTCCATTCGGCAACATTGCCTGCCATGTCATACAGACCGTTTGAGTTGGCCCCGTAGCTCCCGACACGGCTGGTGATGAGGTTTCCGTCCTGTGTGTAGTTGCCGCGGTCAGGCTTGAAGTTGGCGTAGAAGCATCCGTTCTCGTTCTTCGTGTTTGTCTCGTTCCACGGGAATTCTGTGCCATCCTTGCCGCGTGCGGCATACTCCCACTCGGCCTCTGTCGGCAGACGGTAGCGCTGGATATAGCGTGCCTGAGGGCCAAGGCCCTTGAGCAGATACTCTGTGCGCCATGCACAGAAGGCGTTGGCTTGCTCCCATGACACTCCGACAACAGGATATTCGTTGTATGTCGGGTTTGAGAAGTAGTTGCGGAGGTATATCTCGTTGTCCGAGTTCTTAAAGTCGTTCACCCAGCACGTAGTGTCTGGGTATATGTTCACGATGTATGTGTTGAGGAAGTCCCATGGTCCGGTCAGCTGACGGTTTATTGTCTCGCGGACTATGTTGCCCTCGTCGTCTATGTACGCTGTGTCTTTTGATATCATTACCACCTCGTCAGGGTCTACGACGATATCCGTGTTGAGGTTGCGCTCGTTAGGGTTCATACGGTTACGGCGCAGTGCTGCTGTCGTGTAGTCATAAACTTCGTAGCGGTAGTTCATCTGTGACGCGTCGAGAAGTTTCTCGCCTGTGGCTGGGTTTGTTATGTAGAGGCTCTCTATGGCGCGCAGCTCGTCCTCGTTAGGCTTTCTCGGTAGCTGTTTCTTCCAGTTGAGATGAGGGGTGATAGGGTTGCCCTGCTTGTCCTCTGTTATCATGTATGACTCGTCGCCAGCATACTGGGGGTCGGCCAGACGTGTGCGGAGAATGGAGTCACGCACCCATTGTACAAACTGCTTGTACTTTGAGTTCGTCACCTCTGTCTCGTCCATCCAGAATCCATCTACGCTTATCTCCCTGACAGGGACATTCTTTCCCCACAGTGAGTCTTGGTCCTCAATGCCCATTTTCAGGAATCCTCGCTTCACGAGTGTCATGCCGTAGGGTGTCGGCTCTGTGAATCCCTTGCCGCCACCGACGCCGACAACCTCGCCGCCACCGCCTGTTGATGAGATGCCTTTGCTGCTCATACACGCTGACAGTGCCGCTGCCAGGGCGCAGCATATTATTATATGTATCTTCTTCATAATCGCTGTTGTTTGTATATTTCTATATTCCACATCCCTTGTCTGCTTAGTGTGACAGGGGCGATATGTTGTTTTTTCCTTTCTTGTTGTGTCTTCTGTATGGGTTATGCTCGTATGGCTCAGAGTATTCTGACCGCCTTGTGGAGGTTCTTGCCCTTCTTTATGAGGTTTAGGTCCATTTGGTATCCGACGAACAGCTCGTGCGAGCCATTGCCTATGCTCATGCCGTTGGTGTAGGCCTCATAGCTGTATCCGACATTTATTCCGTGGAATTTTGTGCCGAGAAGCAGTGTGACAGAGTTTGTCGGGCTGTATGACAGCCCCCCGTAGAATGATTTCCTGTCCGATGTGTAGACAAGTCTTCCCGTCACGTCTGCCCTCCACATGACACCGTCAGTGCGGCCTATTGCCGATGTCTTCAGCTGCAGCAGGGGATTCCTGAGGCGTATGGTGTAGCCTGCGGTGGCATAGTATGTGGCGTCAATCTTAATCTCGTTCACCTCGCCCAGCAGAACCTTTGGCGATGTCAGATGCTGGGCCGATAGTCCTACGTAGAAGTCCTTAACCTTATAGTATATGCCGGCTCCGAGGTCAAGCGTGTTGCCATTCACCTCTGAGCCTGTGAAGGCGGGGTCGCTCGAGTCTTCAAGGTCGGCCTTCGAGCCGTCAAAGTTCTCTGACAACAGGCCGGCTTGTATGCCGATGCCCAGCTGTCCTCCGAACATCTTCAGCTTTGCCGAGTACTGTGCAGAGAGCCTCATGTGGTTGAAGAGGCCTAAGCGGTCGTTCATGAACTGCAATCCGACACCGTGCATGGAGTTCATTATCATCACGGGCATATCTGCCGATATGTATGCCGTCTGAGGGTTATGCTCGAATCCTGCCATATCCATGGCGTAGGCTGCGGTGATGTTCATCTTTGTCTCCTTGCCTGCAGCAGCGGGGTTGAAGCTTGTCTCCATGTCATAGTAATGGCTGAACAGCACGTCATACTGTGCTCTGGCCTCTGCGGAGAAGGCCACAGCGACTATCGCCAGTGTCAGGCGGAGGCATGACATGACGTGTAAGGCGTGTGTCTGTATACTATATCCCACGACTCAATAACGCATCTCTACGTGCTTTATTGTATGATTATGGAAAAAAATATTAATATTTTTCATTCAAAACGTATATTTTTGTAACTTTGCAATATGATAAGAAAACTGAAGACTTTAGAAATGCAACGCCTCACGACAGAGGAATTCCGCATGGCTGAGAAGATGCCTCTTGTCGTCGTTCTTGATAATGTCCGCTCTATGCACAATGTCGGGTCGGTCTTCCGTACGTGTGATGCTTTCCGCTCGGCTGGCATAATGCTGTGTGGCATAACGGCTGTCCCGCCGCAGAATGAGATTCACAAGACGGCGCTCGGAGCAGAGGAGAGCGTCGAGTGGGAGTATTTCAAGGACACGTGCGACGCTGTCCGTCGTCTTCACGACGAGGGCTTCACGGTGCTTGCTGTCGAGCAGTGTGAGGGCTCTACGCTTCTCCCCTCGCCCCTCTTCCCCGCTGAAGGGGGACAACATCGCTATGCTGTTGTCCTCGGCAATGAGGTGCATGGCGTGCGGCAGGAGGTCATAGACATGTGCGACGGATGCCTTGAGATACCGCAGTACGGCACGAAACACTCGCTCAATGTCTCTGTCACGGCCGGCATTATCATATGGGAGATGGCACGGCATTATGCTGGCAGCGACATTTGAGACATCATTCAGCCACTGCAGATATACAGCTGAGGCTCATCCACACGCAGCATTCCCCTCCTGCTTCTTGTGCAGTCATGCCTGCTGAAAGTCTTTTCCATCTTAAGGAGAACCATAGAAACAATCGTCATCATTAAGGCCTTTCATAGTCTGATTACCCACATACTTCAAGTCTATCCTCTATATGCGATACGCTGACATAATCCTTCCTCTTGGTCTCGAAGGTCTCTTCACATACTCTGTCCCCGATTCCCTGGCAGGGCGTGTAATGCCTTTCGTGCGTGTCGTTGTGCCGCTCGGTCGTTCCAAGGTATACACAGGGCTTGTCGCGAGGCTCCATGATGTCCGCCCCCAACCACGTCAGGGGCGTGACGGGAAGCTTGTCGAGGTGGAGGTGAAGGATATCATAGATGTCATAGACAGCGCACCTGTCCTCCTTGATTACCAGTATAGGTTGTGGCAGTGGATATCAGAGTATTATCTTTGTCCCATTGGTGATGTCTTCCGGGCCGCCTTCCCAGCAGGTATGAAGCAGGAGGAGGGCTATCGTCCGAAGACGGAGACATACATACGTCTCGCTGAAAACTACCGCACTGAGGCAGCTCTGCATGCAGCGCTGAACATGCTGCGCCGTGCGCAGAAGCAGATGATGGCGTTCAATACCTATCTCTATCTCTCTCATTATGATACGCTTGAAGGCGACACCACTACAGAGAAGACTGTCGAAATAACACGCGAGGAGCTTATAAACGTGTCGCGAACGACAGACAGTGTCGTCCGGAGCCTTGTCGGGAGGGGATTCCTTGAGGCATATGAGGTGCCTGTCGGGCGTCTGAACTACCATGGAGAATACCACCCGGAGCAGATAAAACCACTAAGTCCGGCACAGCAGCGTGCGTTTGATGATATCCAGTCGGCCAGCAAGCCAGTGCTTCTGCAGGGCGTGACGGGGTCGGGGAAGACAGAGATTTATATCCGTCTGATAAAGGAGGAGATAGAACGTGGCCGCCAGGTGCTCTATCTTCTGCCCGAGATAGCACTCACTGTACAGATAATGCAGCGTCTGCAGAGTGTCTTTGGCGACCGTCTCGGCATTTACCACTCACGCTACAGCGATGCCGAGCGTGTCGAGATATGGCAGAGACAGCTCTCTGACAATCCCTATGATGTCATTCTCGGTGCCCGTTCAGCCATATTCCTGCCTTTCAGCCGATTAGGTCTTGTCATTATCGACGAGGAGCATGAGCAGTCGTTCAAGCAGCAAGACCCTGCCCCGCGCTATCATGCCCGCAGTGTCGCCCTTGTCATGCAGCGTATCCTCTCTGCCCCCTCAGCCCCTTCCTCAGCTACACTCGTCCCCTCGTCATCTGCCTCTGCCACAGCGGTGCTGCCTGCCAAGAACGGGCAGCGGCAGCCAGCAGCCGTACGTGTCGTCATGGGGACGGCCACGCCTTCGCTTGAGTCGTACCATAACGCCATATCCGGCAAGTACCATCTTGTTGTGCTTGCCGAGCGCTACAAGGGTATGCAGCTTCCGGAGACTGTCATAGTAGACATTGCCGACCTGCAGCGTCGGAAGATGATGTACGGCCCTTTCTCCCCACAGCTGGTAGATGCGATGCGGCAGACGATAGCCGATGGGAGACAGGTTATACTCTTCCAGAACCGCCGTGGCTTTGCTCCTCTTGTCGAGTGTCATGAGTGTGGATGGGTCCCGAAGTGCAAGAACTGTGACGTGTCGCTGACCATGCATAAGGTCGAGGGGCAGTTGAGATGCCATTACTGTGGGTATACTTACCCTATACCCGACAAGTGTCCGTCGTGCTTCAGCCGTGATATTCGCCAGCGGGGATATGGAACGGAGAAGGTGGAGGAGAGACTCGCGGAGCTCGGATTCTCCCGCATAGCGCGTATGGACCTCGACACGACACGTACGAAGAACGCATACGAGCGTATCATAAACGACTTCTCGGCCGGCCGCACACAGATTCTTATAGGCACACAGATGGTCAGCAAGGGTCTTGACTTTGAGAATGTCAGCATAGTGGGCATACTTGATGCAGACACCATGCTCAACTATCCTGACTTCCGTGCCTATGAGCAGGCCTTCCAGATGCTGTGCCAGGTGTCAGGCCGTGCAGGGCGTCAGGGACGCCGTGGTGTGGTTTATCTCCAGACACGCCATCCTGACCTGCCTGTCATAAGGCAGGTGGTGGAGAACGATTTCCCGGCATTCTTCCGTGAGCAGTGTGATGAGCGGCAGATGTTCAGCTATCCTCCTTTCACACGTGTGGTGTATATCTATCTCCGCCATTCCAAGGACAATCTTGTCGAGAGCGCGTCGATAGAGATGGGAGGACGTCTCAGACAGTATTTCGGACAGCGTGTCCTCGGCCCTGACAAACCGCCGGTATCAAGGATAAAGTCGCTCTCCATACGCAAGCTCGTCCTAAAGTTAGAGCTCGGCATAGACCTCGTGAGGGTAAGGCAGTGTCTGCGTCATGTACGCGACGCACTCCTCTCAGACAAGCGCTATGCCTCAATGCAGGTCTTCTATGATGTCGACCCGCAGTGACAGTGCTCTCTGTCACGCCGCCATCCAGCATCCCCCGCTCCATCATCCGTTACCCCCTATATCCATAATACGCCAATAATGACTCACAAAAACATATCAAACATGAAACGAACAATTCTATCTCTTTGCGCCTTTTGCGTAGCATGCCTATGCAGCGCACAGGAAACTGTCACGGTGAATTTCGCCTATGATGACTGCGATACCCTCTTTGTCCGTGTCGCTGACCGGGCTTTCACCAGATTTGAGCGCACGGACACCCTTGTGCTCAAGGACCACCGCTACACCTACACTCTTTCTCTCGACAAGGCACGCCTTGCCCTTGTTCGCCGCTCTAACGCCAATCCTAATGCCAGCCAGCTGCTTTTCCTCGTGCCAGGCGAGACATGCAACTTCGCCTCTCCTGGCGATATACAGCCAGGCAGCTCGGCTTTCTACACCGAATTTGAGAAGGTCAGCGTTGCCTCTTCAGCCGAGGCGAACCGCCTGAGAGACGAGATGAACGACAAGATAAAGGCTGGCGAGCCGAAGGATTCTCTCCGCAAGGCCTATGCCCCGCTGATAGAGAAGGCCGAGAAGGCTGGGAAGGAGTACAGGCTGGCATATATAAAGGCCAACCCTACGAGCGATGTCAGCGCCGCTCTTGTTTATATCATGAACGATTATGAGGAGCCGCTCAGCCTCCTGTCGGCCGAGGCTCGCAACGGCTATTTCTCAGAAATCATAACCAGCCTGCAGAATGATGTTGACAAGGAGAAGGCACGCAAGGAGGCGGCCAAGTATGTCGCTGACGGCTGTCAGGCACCAGACTTCACGCTGAAGGATATCAATGGGCAGGACCTCGCCCTCTCCTCGCTGCGCGGGAAGTATGTTGTCCTTGACTTCTGGGGCTCATGGTGCATATGGTGCATTAGGGGTATACCTGAGATGAAGAAGTATTACGACAAGTACAAGGACAAGATGGAGATTCTCGGCATTGACTGTAACGACACTGAGCAGAAGTGGAAGGCTGCTGTCGAGAAGCACCAGATACCATGGAAGCATGTCTACAACCCTAAGGGCTCTGACCTCACAGAGAAGTATGCCATAAGCGGATTCCCGACGAAGATTGTCATCGGCCCGGACGGGAAGATTGTGAAGACTGTCGTCGGTGAGGATCCTGCATTCTACACCTTCCTCGACGAGCTCTTCGCCAAGTAGCTGCCTGATAAGGCTGGGGAACCTATGACGTGGGGAGAAAATCAAGATAGCGGCGAGACGAGATATTCCCATATCCCTCCATAGCTATCGGTTGATATCTATACTCCCCGCCTATACAATAACGAAGCGCCATCCTGCTGTCATCTGTTTTGATGTCTGCGGGATGGCGCTTCGCCTTTCTGTTGTTCCTTATACTGTTCTGTCTCTTGTCGCTGTCTCCCTATGCGGTGTGTCCTCCGTGTGCTGTCAGGCAGTGTGGAGCGGCAAGATGCTGCCGGTTGTCAGCTTTTCTCCTCGCTCTGGTATTTGACATACTCGTCGACGACCTGGTCAATGCTTATCCCGAGCACACCCATGTCGTTGAACAACTGTTTCAGAGTGGAGTTTAGCATTGTCTGCCGGCGCTGCTCCATGATGCGCTCCCGGGCTCCGGCCTTGACGTAGTAGCCCATTCCCCGGCGCTGGTATATGATGTCGTCACGTGACAGTTCCTCGAAAGCCTTGAACGCTGTGTTGGGGTTTACCTGCAGCAGTGCGCCGTATTCTCTCACGCTTGGGATGCGTGTGTCGGCCGCATAGACTTCCTGGAGTATCTCGTTACAGATACGGTCGCATATCTGTAGATATATTGGGCGGTCTGTTGCGAATGTTACCATATAGCTGTTTCCTTTCTTGTTCATATCAGCCACACTCTCCATAGAGCTGTGCCTGTGGTGGTGTCTTTATATTCTTCTTCCTGTCGCCTCTGTCTCCTGGCCTGTGACGGACAGGGCATGAGAGCGATTGGGCAGCCCTCTCCGCCCCGTCAACCGGTACTGAATGTGGACATCGTTGACTGGCGGATGGAAGGTTGTTTGCCGCGTCCGTGCAGGACATGCGGTACTCTTCTGCTCGTTTTATTCCGCTTTTAGTTGAAGAAACGGCTTGTTATGAGCTGTCTGCGGCAGAATATCTTGAACGAGAGCCAGTAGAAGAGTGCTGATACCATTGTTATCACGGTGCAGGCTATCCATGCTATGGCATCCTTCGATATTGTGAAGTCGATGTATATGGCACAGTCGTTTGCCTCAGCCCATTCATTGACGAGATATGATATTCCGCTTAGTATTCCTGTTGTGGCGAACATCAATGCGAAGAGTGATATGCCTGTGAATATGAGGTGGTTCTTGCGGAATAAGCATCCTCCGAGCACCATCGACGCATGCAGGTTGATGATAGATGCCAGGATAAACGCCTTAATCGTCAGCGGGGCATCGGTCACCTCTGAGGCGGCATCTATGAGAGCCATAGTGTAGCTCTGTATGTCTATGCCCACCGACAGGCAAATGACAGCCTGTATGAGGTCTGCCATGATTATCGCAACGGCAGTCTCTACCATCCTCACGATTGTCTGCATGAACATGTTGGCCAAGTATTTCTCGCCGTTAGTGGCAGGCAGCATCATGTAGTTCAGCGCGTTGTTCTTCGTGTTCATGTTGAAGCAGAAGCGTGCTCCCCAGTAAGCGCCGAGGAAGAACAGGGCGAACCATGTGACGCTTGCGGCTATATGCAGCCCTTCGTCCACTGGCTGCTTGTTTATCCAGTATGGGGCGCAGTTGGCGATGATTATACATGACGGGGCGACGATGAGTCCTGCTGTCTCGCGTCTTAGGGCACGCTTGGCGCCAGTGAGGTTCCAGTTTATTACATCTAACAGTCTTTTCGTGTTCATATCGGGTTCCTTTCTTGGTTTATAGTTGTGGGCTGTTTGTCCTTGGCCCGTGGTTTCTTTAGGCGAATGGGGGCTGCCATGCTCGGAGCGTTTTGCAGCGTGGCGGGTATGTCGTTGTCTGTCTGAATGGTTTTATGAAAAGGTTTTTCTCAATGTCCCTCCAGCTTTACCTGCGTCCCGTTGGCTGTGGCAGCCGTCCCCTGTTGCCTCAGGCGTCGGCGTGGGTTGCCTGCCGGTGTGTCTCATCTGGCAGGTTGTCCCTCTGTTGCCGGCGTCTGCTGTTCTTCTATTATGGGTTCTGCTGGTTCGCCATAGATAGGCCGGTGCTATGTCTGAGGTGCCGGGCTTGCCCAGGCTATGCCGCGGGGGGAGCAGTGCATCCCGCTCGCCTTGACTCTGTGCCTGTGCGGCAGGTGCCAGCCTTTAGTCATATGCAGCCTATCCCTTGCAGAATGTAAGCCTCTTGTCAGTGGCTCCTTCTGCTTGCCGAATCAGTTTGAACCTCCCTTGATAACTAAATCCTTCGTGTTGATATTGCCTGAGCCAGCTACCGATTTGTTAAGCTCGTTGACCGTGCCTTTCAGCTTCACGTCGCCCGAGCCGGCTATGTTCACTATGGCGCTGCCACAGTCGTTCATGTCCACGTCTATATCGCCCGAACCCGCAATCTGTATGTTTGTCATGTCGACATTGACTTCCTCTGCCTCGATTTTGCCTGAGCCGGCTACTGACAGCGATGTCTCTGTAGCCTCGATGCATCCCAGGTCCATGTCTCCCGAGCCTGATATGTCGGCCTTCAGTGTCTTAGCCTTGATGCCATCGATGTCAATCCACCCTGAGCCTGATATGCGGGCGTTGAAGAATTCGGCTGTGATATGGTCCTTTGTCTTGAACTCTCCGCTGCCAGACAATGCCACACCCTCCATCTTCGGGCCGCGGATGAATATCTTTATGCCATGGTTGCGGTTGTTTATCACGATACGGCCTCCATTCGGCTTCTCGTTCTTGAATCCGATGTACAGCACTCCGTCCTTTGTCTCTATGTCGAGACGGTCTAACTGTCTCCTGCTTGAGACTACCTTCACCTCTGTCGTGTCTGAGGCGCTGTAGATTATCGAGGCGCCGACGCTTGCCTCTATACGGCTGAACTCCTTCACGTTGAAGACCTTCGTCTCGTCATTCTTGTCGTCGTTCTTCACTATCTCTATATTGCACGATGTGAGCATCCCGACGGCTATCATCATAGCTAATGTCAGTATGGTTGTTGCCAGTATGTTATATGTCTTTGTCATGATGTGGTTCCTTTCTCTTGCTTTGGTTTGTTGTCTTGCTTAGGTTGGGTTTCCTGCTTGTTCCTGATTGCTGTCGCCTGTGTCATTCCTTGCTTTTGCTGACGATGGCGTTGAAGAGCAGCTCGAGGTTCACCTGTGTCTCTCCGCGGTCGCCTCTTGGCGCCATGACGATAGTCCCCTGGAGTGATGGCTCGCAGTATATGGCGTCTGCTGTGTCGCCCATGAGCCTGTATTCAAATACATATTCCTCGGCTATCTCCTCCATTGACTTGTCCATGAGCACTCCGTCCTTCGACATGATTACCACGTGGTCTATCAGCTGCTCCACATCGTGCACCTGGTGGGTTGATATTATCACGATGCGGTTCTCGTCCATCATGCGGCTCATAGCCTTGCGGAACTGGCTCTTCGATGGTATGTCGAGCCCGTTTGTCGGCTCGTCCATGAGGAGTATGCGTGTCCCTGTCGCAAGGGCGAAGCTCATGAATACCTTCTTCTTCTGTCCCATGGAGAGCTCCCCGAGATTGACATCGGCCGACATGCCGAAGTCCTTGAGGCAGATGTCGAGCATCTCACGCGAGAAGTTGGGGTAGAACGGAGCGTTCATGCTGACATACTCTGACAGCCTCACATTAGGAAGCGAGAACTCCTCCGGGACGAAGAATATCTCTTTCAGAATCTCAGGACGGCGTCTCTTGCTCTCCTCGCCGGCTATCCTTACTGTCCCCTCTGTTGGCTCCAGCAGTCCTGCGGCGAGATACAGCATTGTCGATTTGCCTACACCGTTCTTGCCTAACAGACCGTAGATGCGGTTCTCTGTGAATGCTAACGTCGTGTGGCTTAATACCTCATTGCGTGTTCCCTTGTACTTGAAACTGACGTTCGTGAATTTGATGTCCATAGCTTTTTCCTTTCTTTTTTATTCACCATCGGTATACGGCACATGCCTTTGAGGTCTCTCCTCCTTCTTTGCCAATACCCTGTGGTAGAGTCTGTTTTACTTCTTCTTCTCCTTGTTGTCTGATGTTTATTTAGTGTATTACTATTGTAAGACACCGCAAAGATAAGACTATTTTCTCTTTCCTGCAAATTTTTCGGCGGTTTTTTTTGATTTTTCTTCGTTTTTCTTCATTTTTCGTCCATATTTGCCCGTTTATCCTTGTTTTATGTCTTTTATTCCTGTTTTCTTTGGTGTGCGCTCTCGTTGTCTCCAGGTCGCGGCTTCAGTGTTTCTCCCTTGTTTCGGAGGCTGCGCTGGTTGGTTTTCCCATTCAGTACCAATGAACCCGCCATTTAGTACCAATGGGCCCGTCATTCAGTACCAATGAGCCCGCCATTCAGTACCAATGAGCCCGCCATTCAGTAACTATTGCAGAATATGCTGTCCTGTAAAAACGTTAGGATGAGAAACGATAGGTTTTAGCAGACAGCCGATGTAGCAATATTGGAATCTATTGCTAAGAGCATGTCCAAGAGTTAAGTCTCGAAGATACGGGGCCATTAGCCTCGCTGCTCCATCAGTTTCTAACTGTCGCGCCCCTTCTGTGCTGTGGACAACGTTCTATGCTTTATTACTCGTTCTTCCGTTATACTGTATAGCAGGCACAATTATCGGACAGTCATGTTTGTGTGCTGGAAGAGGCCTGGATAATCATTACTCCACCACTGTGTCAAGGTCTTTAGAGTGTTTTCCGGACTGTAACAATAAAAAACCCTGTATGCATAATCACATGCATACAGGGCAAGTAAGTCAGTTAGTTATTATATTTTGTAAAAGGTTTCGTCTTCCTTTTCAGCCATCCAGCTGACATGTCGCTGTCCGGCTGATGGCTTCCTTATGAGTACATCGCTCACCATTGCCGTTGCTGGCAGTGGGATATCACTCCCCAATTCTCATTCCTTCACGTTGAGACGGCTGTGCGCCTATTACGCTCAGTGTTCTCTGCAAGGTTTATTTTCACTTTATTATATAAGTGCTTATATACCTTATTATATATATAGTCCCGCTTCCATGTCCCTCCATTCTTCCTCACAGGCTGGGCAGGGTGGTGAGGAAGAGGCGCCTGTCAGAATTTGCTCCTTGGCTTGCGGAACTTGAAGTATCTCGCTGCCCGGTGGCTGACACCGTTCTCCTTCTCGTCGAGTGGCACCACATAAGGCATCTGTGCCAGCTTCTTGTGGAAGTTCTTCACGTCGAATGTGGTGTTCAGCACCTTCTCCATGGCCACGCGTAGCTGTGACGCCGTGAACTTGCGGGGCAGGAGATTGAATATCAGTGTGGGGTTGAGCGTGGCGCGTGCCTTTATCTCCTCTATTGCGGCGTTGACTATGTCGTTGTGGTCGAATGCCAGGTGCGGCACATCGCATATCGGCATCCAGCAAGCCTCGTAGCCCTCCTCAAGACGTTCCATGCGGCGGTCGATGCGTATCAGTGCGGCGTAGGCTATCGTCACAATGCGCTCTATCTGGTTATGGAGATTGTGGAAACGCTCCAGCCAGATGCTGTCTGCGGGGTTGCTCAGACGCTTCGCGCCACCGAATGCCCTGAACTGTATCATGCTTACTTGCTCCAATCCGGTAAGGGTCTTCAGAACACGCTGTGCGGCGTCGTCAAGGTCTTCATCCATATTGATGAGGCTTCCTGGTAGTTTGTAGTTGCCAGTGCTGTCGCTGCCGCCAGTGCTGCACTGCCGTACAAGGAGCACATTGAGCTGTTCTCCGTCAAATCCGAGAAGGACACAGTCGACAGAGACATATGGGTTGACTTGGGTTAGTGATTGAAGCATGATAGTTGTTAATCAGGGTTTGCTCTGCAAAGTTAACCTTTTTTGTCCTTCCTGACAAGTATAAAACGGTTTTTCTGTATCTGAGTGACAATAATTTAACTAATCTTCACTTCTCGTATATCGTAAGATAAACGATATCTTGTTTAATATCGTATCCATTACGATAATATCTGTTCTTGCCTTTCTCCCTTCTCCTCGCATTCTTTCTCCTTTTTACAGCCTTCTCTTAATCTTCTCCTCGCTTTCTCTCACCCTTTTCCTTGCTTTCTCTCTCCCTTCTCCTTGCTTTCTCTCTCCCTTTTCCTCTGCTTCTCTCAATCTTCTCCCCGACTCTTATTGTCTGTCCATAAATGCATACAGGGGGCATCCCTGATGATGGAATGCCCCCTGTGTGAGGTTCTTGCACAACGTGCCGGAGGGCCGCTGTGTGTCTACCGTATATTATCTGATGTCTATAACAGGCACTACATCCTTGTCGTTATACTCAAGGTTCTCGCCTGCCATACCCCAGATGAATGTGTAGTAGTATGTGCCTGACGCAGCGTGGATTGACCACTCTGGCGACATGATGGCCTGCTCGTTGTGCAGCCATACGTTACGTGTCTCCTGTGGCTCGCCCATAACATGGGATATTGTCTGGCCCTCAGGCAGATTGAAGTAGTAGTATGCTTCTATGCGGCGGCCATGGGTGTGAGGGGGCATGGTGTTCCATACCGCTCCCGGCTCAAGCTGTGTCAGTCCCATCTGGAGCTGGCATGGGCCTTCCTCAAGGGCGTCACGGACAATGAGCTTGTAGATTGTACGGCCGTTTGCCTCCTCTTTTGTGCCTACAGGGCCCCATATGGCGGCCTTCAATGAACCCTTGCGGCCGTCAAGAGTGACAAGCTGTGTCTTGTAATGCTTGTGGGCTGTAGCTGAGTTGATGTAGAACTTTGCTGGGTTCTTGGCATCCTTGGAGCGGAACACAACGCTCTTGTTGATATCCTTGTCCTTGCCGAGATGGCCACGGCCGACATACAATGCCTCCTTCGGAGCGAGGACATACTCCTTGCCGTCGACAAGGACTGAGCCTGTCCCGAGACCGCAGTTGATAATTCCAAGCTCACGGTTGTAGAGGAAATATGGCTCGGCGATGGTCTTGTCTACCGAGAGGCCAAGGGCTGGGAAGTTCTCAAGCTTCAGGTCCTTGTTCACTGGCATCGCGCCGCCGAAGATGAAACGGTCATACTGTGAGTAGGTGAGGTTAATCTCGTCAGGAGACATAACCTTCTCCATCACGAAACGCTCGCGCAGAGTCTTTGTGTCATAGTGCATGACATCGCGTGGATGACATGCTGTCTGGAAATTCACATTCTGCTGTGCAGAGAGGCTGCCGGCACATAATGCCATGACAGCGATAGCTAATACTTTCTTCATTATTTGTATATTTTTCTCTTTGTTTGTTTTGTTCCTTGTTAGCTTTTGGGCTTTTCCGGGTTATCTGGGTTGTCTGGGTTATCCGGGTTATCCGGGTTATCCGGATGTTCCGGATGTTCCGTATTTCCGGTCTTCCCGGTCTTCCCGGTCTTCCCGGTCTTTCCGGTTCTTCCGGTCATTCCGGTTTCTCCGGTCCCTCCGGCCGGTTTTACTTGTTTATGCGGCGTCTGTTCCACACCACGAGGCCGACAGTGAGCACAGTCAGCACACCGGCGCCTATGTATGTCAGATACTTGCAGCAGGCGTATATCAACATCGACAGCGGACTTGAGGCGAAGTCGAGGGCGCCTGCCTGGAACCCTGCCGGCACAGCGACAGAGGCATCCTCAGGATGGGCAAGGGCAACACTGTGGGCTGCTGAGGTGAAATCACCCGCCATCCATGTGACAAAGTACAGTCCGATGGCTATAACGACAAGGCCTACTATGAATGAGCGGAGGACATTGCCATTAGTGAATGGCAGTATCATCACGAAGACATAGAACATACCTGCGAGAGAGGCGAGAGGCAGGAACTGGTTGCCGGGGAGGACAACAGCAAGCGCCAGTGTGACAGGGATGAGGAGGAGAGAGACGACAAGAGTCGTCGGGTGGCCGATGACAAGGGCTGGGGACATGCCAATATACAGCTCCTTGTCCGCTCCGAACTTCTTGGCGATAAGCTCACGGGTAGCGTCGGAGATTGGCTTCAGACCCTCGATGAAGAGGCTGGTGATGCGTGGGATAAGCTCCATGACAGCACCCATCTTTATGCCGAGGCCAAGCGTGGCGGGGATATTGTCAATAAGCTCCTGGCTGTCCTTGCATGCCAGACAGCCTATGATGATGCCTATGATGACACCAAGGAAGAGAGGCTCGCCGAAGAGACCGAACTTCTTCTTCATTCCCTCAGAGTCGATATGAATCTTGTTTATGCCAGGAACATAGTCAAGACCCTTGTTTATGACAATAGCGAAAGGCATGAAACCCTGACAGAATGGCTGGGGGATGGAGATGCCTTCCATGCCTGGATAGAACTTCTGGAAACGCTTGGCGGTAAGGTCGGCAAGGACAAGCGTGATGATATAGCAGATAATGGCAGCGAAGAATCCCCACCATACTGACTCTGTCATGAAATAGACAACAGCGCCGATGAATGCGAAGTGCCAGTAGTTCCAGAGATCAATGTTCACTGTCCTCGTGCAGCCAAGGACAAGGAGGACGAGGTTAACACCAAGGCACACAGGGATGATGAACGAGCCGACAAGGGTGTTGTAGGCCACTGAGGCGGCTGCTGGCCAGCCCATGTCAAACACTTGAAGCTCAAGGCCGTATATCTCAACAACCTTTGAGAGGGCTGGGCCGAGAGAGCTCGTGAGGAGGGCGGTGATGACACTGAGGCCTACAAAGCCGACTCCCACATACAGGCCACTCTTCAATGCCTTAGAGAAACGTATGCCGATACACACACCAAGGATGGTGAAAATGACAGGCATCATGACTGCGGCACCAAGGCCGATGATGTACGAGAATACTGATTCCATTATCTTTCTATGATTATTATATGAGTAATATTAGGTTTAAGGTGTTTATGCATGTAAAGTGGTGGTCATAGACCGGGACATGTCAGCATACATGGATTGTCATGGCATGACGGCGGCACATATCCTCTGCAAGAATAGTGCAAACCGAATGCAATAGAGCTTGCTCAATATTGCTGAGGTGCCGCCTATCCTCTGCAAAGTTACCACTTAATTTCCACACACGCAAATAATTAACGAAAAATTATCTTCTCACGGCTTGGATAAGACATACGCCCACGTGTCACAGCCTTCATTGTCTGCCCATACCAGTCCACGTGTCATTGTCAGCATTCAATCCCCCTTTGCTGTCATTTATACGTCCGACTTGTTACTTTTACATTGCAAATGTATGTGAAAAATGATATATGACAAGGTAAATGGTTAAAAGAGTTTAAATCACACATTATGCTAAATATATCATACAAATTTATGCTTACCTTTGCAAAAGACAGATGTCGCCTCAACAATACAATTGCTTATTATTTAAGGAGAATACCTCTTCTGCAAGCAAAGTGTTGAACAGGGTGGCTCTCAAGCAAGATTAAATGTAAGAATCAGATATCCAAAACTACCACACTATAGCTACGGACAGCACAAACGTTGCAGTATACCCGAACGAAGATACGTGGAAGTTATGTGAAACAAAGTGATTTAGACTATGTAACTCAGCAAATGGGAATAACCCAGCAAAGGGGAATAACCCAATAGAGGATACACTATTACTACATGACATCGTGCGGTGTGTGGACAACAAAACAAGTAATTACGAACGTACTAATATATATTATTATGATGAATTCTACGAACTCGTTATCTCGTTTCCTTTCAAGAGTTAAGGGAACACTCTTGCTTCTTGTGGCGCTATTCGCTACAATAGGCATACATGCTCAAACTGATGTCAACAAGACTTTCACAGCCTGCGCCCTTAATATCGATGGACTGCCTCAGACTATGGCAGGCATTACAGTTAATGGCGACGGCCCAGGAGCCGACGGCACACAGGCTATTGGACAGTATATCGTAAAAAATAGGATAGACATTCTCGGCTTGAGCGAGGACTTCAACTATAATGGCGATCTCATAGTCGGTCTGGATAATAATTATCAGATGGGAACATGGCGCGGACGCATTGATGCAAGTGGAATCTTTTCTGGCTTGCATTTCAATACTGACGGACTTATGTTCCTCCTGAAGAATCAGAACAGTTCCGGTCAGAACATGAGCTACTCAAACGAGACTTGGGTACAATGGGAGGAAAGCCTCGGCGGTCTCAGCAATGGAGCCAACGAGAATGTTGATAAGGGCTACCGCTTCTATACTGTCAATCTTGGCGACAACGTTAAGATTGATGTGTATATCCTGCATATGAATACTGCGGAAGGTTCAGCCCAGATTGCTTTGCAGGACAGGCAGCTGACACAGCTTGCTAATGCCATACTCGCAAACGGTGATGGACGCCCGAAGCTTATCATAGGCGATACAAACTGCCGTTATACTCGTAACAAGGTGGTTGATAACCTCATCGATCCATTGTCAGCAAGCTATGACATCAAGGATGTATGGGTAGAGAAGTTCCGGAATGGTACAGCTCCTACTTATACTCCAGATGTTGATGATGACATTGTAGTTTCAGACAAGACTAACAGCAAAGCTTACGAAACTGGCGAGATTGTTGATAAGATATTCTATCTGAATCCTAAAGGCGGCAATCTGTCATTCACCCTCAAAGACCTTGTGTTTGATGCAGACAATTATAAGAATGGAGATGGCACTCTCCTTGGCGACCATGTGCCTGTAATAGCTACATTCACTATTTCAGGTACGCTGTCGGATGAAAACTATACAGCAGCCACTCAGCCGGAGTTCTGGGTAGGAGAGCCCTTTGAGACAGCAACGTCTGAGACCTCAACCAATGGAGGTATATACATTTATAACGTTGGCTCGGGCATGTTCATAACTGGAGGTAAAGGTTCATCCCCTTCCGTTACGGATATTAACTATGCTGAGAAGTGGGGGGTGTACTATAACAATAATAATGGAACATTTACGATTTCTAAGGGTGACCTTAGAATAAGAATGGATGTTTCAACAAGAGGTGGAGTTGGAATAATTACAAAAGGATTGTATGGTGCAACAGACTTCACTCTTGTTGAATCAACTATCACAAAAGGAGCTTATAGATTTGACGCAAAATATACAGGTATAAATAAAGATCTTCACCATTTTCAAATAAATGATGAAGGAAAATATGCAGGTGCGAAGGAAAGTAGTCTTGATGCCTCTATGGACTGGCTCTTTATCAGCGAGAAACAGAAGAATGCTTATATTGCTTATGAGAAAGCCTATGAGAATGCCAAGGGCTTGCTTAGTGATAAGTCATTGAGCGGCCTTAGAGATGACGAGCCTGAATTGTTTGAGGCGCTTGAGCAGGTATTGCTTGAGACAACAAACACAAACTATACCACATCGGAAGAGGATACTAAGAAACTTATCGAAGCTTACAATAATATTAAGAACCGCCCTTCTATCAACAGGACAATAACCTCTGTCAATTATGGCACAGTATGTCTGCCATGGAACGCATGGGTGCCAGCGGGCGTGACAGTCTATGCTGCCGAAACATATACAGATAAGGGCGACACACGCTATGTGACACTTCAGAAGTATACGAACCCACAGGGCAACAATGGTAAGAATGTTATCCCTGCTAATACGGGATTCATTATCTATTCTGAAACGCCAGATATATATACCTTCAGATATAGCGGAAAGAAGGCTAATGCTCCACAGAGTAATCTCCTCAGCGGCAATCCAGAGCAGAACTCAGTCGGTCAGGGAGACAACAATGGCTGTGTCTATGGTCTTGCAAATAAGAATCAGGGACTTGGATTCTATAACCTCAATTATGGTCAGAATATTGCAGCCAACTGCGCTTACATCGTATTGAAGCCACAGGAGGTGACACAGGTGAAGCGTGTCGCATTCATCTTCGACGGTGAGGATATACCTACCGCCATCGACAAGGCAGAGTCAGCCATCAACGCTAATGCCACAGCTGTCTATGGCGTGGCAGGAGAGCAGCGCAGCGCTCTCAGACGTGGCATAAACATCGTGCGCATGTCAGACGGTACAGTGCGTAAGGTGGCTGTGAAGTGAATATTCTGATTCCTTCTCCTGTCAGTGGCAGCAGCCAATGCAGCCTCTGGCAGGGGAAGCGACAGAACATTATAGAATACAAGAGAGAATCAATAAATACACTGAATTGTTATGAAGAATAAGAAGATATATACAGCCCCGACATTCGAGCCTTTCACAACAGAGGAGCTTATGGATGATATAAAAATAGTCAACGCATCTGTGAGAAAGATAGACGAAGGTGATATGCTCTCCAAGAAGAACAATATAGACATGGAGATGTCTATGGAGGAAGAGGAGGATGGCTCAAATCCACATTACAAGAACTACTGGGACCTGAACTAACACCATCCTCTCTTTGGCAGCCCTTGGCTATCTTTGGCAGCCTATCGATATTATTGGCGACCATTGGCTATTATGGGCAGCCTATGATAACAACAATATATACAGCGCGAGACATCGGCTATGGGTATACTCACCCGTACTGATGTCTCGCGCTTTGTGTGTATATATCCGTCTGTGTGTGTCAGCGGTGTGGTTTATCGACGGTCATGTGCCGTGTGCATACCAATGCCCAGGGGCTGTGGGCATATGGGTGTATGCATCACTTTCCGAGCCTCTCTTTCCACAGCACGTAGGCGGCCTTGTAGTCTGCCACGTCGTCCACGGGCTTCTCTGTCGCTATGTGCTTCAGTGTCTTGAAGGCGTCGTCGGCATCCTTGTATATGCCTGCGCCTATGCCTGCTCCGTATGCTGCGCCTACCGAGCCGTCAGTCTCGTACAGCTCTATCGTGGCTCCGGTGACTGCGGCAAGAGTGCGGCGGAAGAGTGGGGAGAGGAAGAGGTTGGCGTGGCCTGCCTTGATGGTCTTTATCTCCATGCCCATTCCCGCCATTATCTCCATGCCGTATGCGAAGGAGAATGCAATGCCCTCTTGTGCCGCACGCAGCATGTGGGCCTTGGTGTGGATATTGAAGTTTATGCCGTGGACGCTCGCTCCTGGATTCTCGTTCTGCAATACGCGCTCCGCTCCGTTGCCGAAGGGTATGACGCTCAGTCCGCATGCGCCTACTGGGACGCTCTCGGCGAGGTTGTTCATATCAGCGTATGATATGCCCTCTGGCGCCACGGTGCGCTTCATCCATGCGTTGAGGATGCCGGTGCCGTTAATGCATAGCAGGACTCCGAGACGTGTGTCCGGCTGCCGGTGGTTGACATGTGCGAAGGTGTTGACACGCGAGAGCTTGTCGTAGTTAACCTCTCCGAGCACACCATATACAACGCCCGATGTTCCGCCGGTCGCTGCTATCTCCCCTGGGCGCATTACATTGAGCGACAGGGCGTTGTTAGGCTGGTCTCCACCACGGTATGCTACGGGAGTGCCGGCAGGGAGTCCCAGCTCCTGAGCAACACTCTCGCAGAGGCGTGACTGTATGGCGAACGTCGGGACGATCTCTGGTATGATGGTCTCGGGGAATCCGAAATGGCTCATGACATCTTCAGAGACGCTGTCTGTCTTGAAATCCCAGAACATGCCCTCGGAGAGTCCGGAGACAGTTGTCTTGCGGTCTCCGCCCGAGAGGCGCATGGCGATATAGTCTCCCGGGAGCATTATCTTGTCAATCTTAGCGAATAGCTCAGGCTCGTTCTCCTTCACCCATGCCAGCTTTGCCGCTGTGAAGTTTCCTGGTGAGTTGAGCAGATGGCTTAGGCATTGCTCCGGTCCAATGGTCTCGAACGCCTCGTTGCCGTACTTCACGGCTCGTCCGTCGCACCATATTATTGACGGGCGTAGGACATTGCAGTCCTTGTCGACACATACCAGTCCGTGCATCTGGTATGATATTCCGATTGCTCTCACGGCGTTGAGTGCTGACGTGTCGCCCGCTTTCTCCGCCACGCGCTGTGTGGCATGTCGCAGCTCAGTCCACCACATCTCGGGGTCCTGCTCTGCCCATCCCGCCTGGTGTGAGATGATGGGAGCCTCTGTGTCGGGGTACTGTGCGCTCGCAACGGTTATGCCTGTTGAGGCGTCGACGAGTGATGCCTTGACTGACGATGTGCCAATGTCATATCCAAGCAGATATTCTTTCTCCATAATGATTGGGTTTGATATTAATTAGGTTAGTATATTCAATCTATCACAGGGCAAAGGTAACAATAATATTTGAGACTGACAAGAAAAGGATGGATTTACTTTTTCTTGCCTGTCTGGAAAGTTTCGCCCTGTGCGGTCGGCATGGGGTAGGGCGGATGTGGACGGGAAGGGGCGGCTGTCTGGTAGTCCGTGATGGAATATGCTATGTATCAGGGGCTTATGTGTGGTTGTGTCATTGGTACTGAATGAGCGTGTCATTGGTACTGAATGAGCATGTCATTGGTATTGAATGAGCGGCTCATAGGTACTGAATGGGAAATTTAACTGTCCGGTAAATGAATCACAACTTATCATAAAGTTTTACCGGACAGTAATAAATGGGAAACCATAATCATGTGAACCCTGTGTAAGCCCAGTACAGCACGCAGGAGATTCTCTATGGGAAAACTCCCTCAGGAGGATATTACTAAGTGATTGTGCGGTAAAGACTGAGTAATTACGATGCTCCGTTTAGTTATACTATGTTAAAATACGCGCTGCCATTGATAGTGTTCTTGGGATTGATGCAGAAAACATGTACCTTTGCGCAAGATAATCGTCGAACAAACCAACCAAGAGATTATGGCAGTAAAATACAAACTGGTACAGAACAAGATTAGCGGCCACGAGTGTTTCGGAAAGTGGTATGCCCGCTCCGTGAAGAGCGGAGAGGTGGGAATGAAGGAGATAGAGCGTATCATAGAGCAGAACTGCTCGCTGAAGCGTAGCGATGTGCGCGCTGTGCTGACAGAGCTCGTTGACACCATAAAGGGCAAGCTGCAAGAGGGTTACACTGTCGATCTCGACGAGTTGGGTCGCCTCTCACTCGGCGTTAAGAGCGAGGGAGTCTACCGTGCGGCAGACTTCAATGTCAAGAAGCATATAACAGGAGTCAGTGTCAACTACCGCCCCAACACCCACCGTCGTGGCAATGGCGACCGCCGGCTCATAGCTCCGCTGGCTGAGGGATGTGACTTCGAGAGACAGAAATAGCAGCAGGAAAGGCCGTCGCCCTATGGCTATACGCCACGCACGCTTACTCCATGCAAGGTGTAGACAGCGGCCCGCCGACTTTCATATGGGACTTATGGACAGGATAGAATAAAAGGAATATAATCAAAAAGACACACAGGATTATTATGAAACACAACATGGAATGCGTCATGAAATGTCTCATGACGTTCGTTCTGTCTGCTGCCATGGGCTTGCCAGCTCATGCCGCGGATTTGAGGAAAGACAATACCTTATGGTATGACCGCCCCGCCGAGTACTGGGTTGAGGCTCTCCCGCTGGGCAATGGACGCCTCGGCGCCATGGTCTATGGAGGCACTCAGAGCGACACGATACAGATAAACGAGGACACATTCTGGAGCGGCTCGCCATATAACAATATCAACCCGAAGGCTCTCTTCAGGCTCGGGGAGATACGCGACGCACTGAACCGCCGTGACTACAAGACAGCCCAGGACCTCTCGCTGCACAATATAACAGCCGACAGGAATATCACAGGCCACGGAATGGCATACGAGTCAGTGGGGAACATGGTGCTGACATTCCCGTCAAGCCATGCTTTCGCCAAGGACTACCGCCGTGAGCTGTCGCTCGACCGTGCTCTGGCGAGGACAGAATACACCGTCGATGGTGTCGTCTATGAGCGTGAGGCGTTCAGCTCGTTTGCCGATGACGTGATAGTGATACGCCTGAAGGCCTCAAGAAAAGGCGCCTTGCAGTTCAAGACAAGCTTCTGCCAGCCATTGAAGGACCGCGTCAGCTGTACCGTGACACGCTCCGGCACAGAGAATGGCGAGCTGCGTGTGTACAGCGTCCCCTCAGCGCCCAATATGGAGAATGTGGCCAACGGACTCCACTGCATAACCTATATCCGAGTCATAGCGCCAGAGGCAAAGACCGTCTTCTCAGGCAACACGGTATCTGTCAGCGAGGCTACCGACGCATATATCATCGTATCGTCGGCGACAAACTTCGTCAGCTACAAGGACATAACAGCCGACGCGGAGACAAAAGCGAAGGCGGGGCTGACCAAGTTCCTCGCCAAGGGAAACATACAGAAAGAGTACCAGGCATCGCTCGCGAGACACGAGGACATATACCAGAAGCAGTTCAACCGTGTCACACTCGACCTCGGCAGCAACGCCACGCAGGAGACAAAGCCCACAAACAGGCGCATAGCAGAGTTCCGAGACACCACCGACCCGCATCTCGCCGCCATGTACTTCCAGTATGGACGATACCTCATGATATCATCATCACAGCGCGGCACACAGCCAGCAAACCTGCAGGGAATATGGAATCCTGATGCCGGACAGTACCCGGCATGGGACTCAAAATACACGACGAACATAAATGTCGAGATGAACTACTGGCCTGCCGAGGTGACAAACCTCAGCGATTGTCACTGGCCGTTCCTCGACATGGTGAGAGATGTCAGCCAGACCGGACGTGCCACAGCACGCGAGATGTATGGCGCACGCGGCTGGGCTCTCCACCATAACACAGACATCTGGCGCTCGACAGGCGCGGTAGACTACCATCCGTGCAGCATCTGGCCGACATGTAACGCATGGTTCTGCTCGCATCTCTGGGAGCACTTCCTCTTCACAGGCGACCGTAAGTATCTCTCAGACGTAGCCTTCCCCATCATGGCCGATGCCTGCCGGTTCTACATGGACTTTCTGACGACAGACGCAGCGACGGGATATCTCGTGGCCTCTCCATCCAACTCGCCGGAGAACAACCCCGGCATGGAGAGCTATCATGACTCTGTCTTCAACAAAGACTACCGCCCCGCGGTGTTCCAGGGAGTGGCGATGGACAACCAGATGATATACGACCTCCTCTATACCACCCGCCAGGCAGCCGAGATGATGGCATCGACGATGTGGGGCGACGCCGCCGCCAGACTGATGGCTTTCGCCGACAGCCTCGACGATATGCGCCTGAAGCTGCCTCCAATGATGGTGGGACAGTACGGACAGATGCAGGAGTGGCTCGACGACTGGGACCGTGAGGAGACTGGCCACAGACATGTCTCACATCTATGGTGTGCTTATCCGGGACGCCAGATATCACCCTTCCGCACCCCGGAGCTGACGGCAGCGGTGAGAAAATCACTCCTCGGGCGCGGCGATGCCTCAAGAGGATGGTCCATGGGATGGAAAGTATGCCTGTGGGCGAGACTCCTTGACGGCAACCACGCATACAAACTGATAGAGAACCAGCTGAACCTCAAAGAGCCGACGGCGACAATACGTGATGCCGACGGCGGGACATACGCCAACATGTTCGACGCCCATCCGCCATTCCAGATAGACGGAAACTTCGGGTGCTGTGCCGGAATAGCCGAGATGATAGTGCAGAGCCACGACGAGGCAGTACACCTCCTCCCCGCCATACCAGATGTATGGCCATACGGAGAAGTGACAGGACTGAAGGCACGTGGAGGATTCGAGATAGTCAGGATGAGATGGGAGAACGGCAGGGTGAGGAACATCACCATACGCTCTACCGTGGGCGGAAACCTGCGCCTGCGCTCACGGACAGCGCTCCAGATGGCCAACGGGAAGCAGCTGACACGCGTCCAGGAAGACTCGCCTAACATGAACCCGCTCATGAGACGCTATGATGTGCTGACACCAATAGTGAAGGACATGTCGAAGATTGTCTACGCACCGCTCGACCCGACATATCTCTACGACGTGATGACAACACCAGGAACAGAATACACATTCGTGGCAGCAGAATGACAGATGAGGCCAGGCATGGCGCCCTTGGGACCATAGAAACCCCAAGTGACGCTGTGCCTGGCCTCAGCCTTATGGGCGCATAATGTGAGAGGGAAGGATAGGGAGCAACAAAGAAAACACGACAAATAGCATTAAGCAGGTGTGCGGATTTATCTATATAATCCCTGCACCGCTTACTGCGCATTACCAGCAAGTGACAGCAGTCGGGTAGGAGTCGATACACTCCATAATGTCACATGCTGATTCTGCATCACTAATCAATATAATCATTATACAAATAATTCTGCACACCTGCTTATGAGACAACTTGTAGAGATAGCCAAATGCGACAATACAGTCTATGCAGACGAGATAAAGGAGAAACTCGGAGCAGAGGGAATAGTCTGTCTTGTACATGACGAGAACGAGGATACAGTGGTCGGGGCCTATGGCGGCACAACCGGTATAAGCATAAGGGTCTACGAGGAGGACGCCGAGAAGGCCCGCGACATAGTAAAGGGCGTGAGAGACTCGCGTGAGGATATCACACCATGGTGCCCACGCTGCGGCAGTGAGGATGTCACACGCACAGAGACACGTAGGGTAAGGCCGAGGAATATCATACGAGAGAAGCGCTGGAATATAGTGCTCTGGGCTGTAGTGCTCGTCGTGGCGCTGTATTTCGGACAATGGCCATTCGCCATAGCCTGCCTCTTCCTCCTGCTCTTCGACCTCTTCATCGGCAAGAAAGCCAACCATCACTGTAACAACTGCGGCGAGGATTTCATGCACGAGAGATAATCCGCTGTAAACCATAGGCAGCCCGCTGGGCTGTCCGTGCCCCATCCTTAGATACAATATAAACAACTATTACTGTCCGGTAAACATGCTGAAGACCATTGTGTCAAGGTCTTCAGCGTCTTTCCCTGACAGTAATAATACAAAACGAAGACATCCGCCTTCATGCCAATTAAAGCACGGAGGCGGATGTCTTTGTCGTGTATCTGTCGGCCGTTGCTGATGACATAAACCTGTCATACGGCTATGTCTCTAACGGCCTTGTGGTGGCTCTCTGCCACCATTATATCATGCCACTCTGTTCAGCTTCTTTATTATAGAGAAGATGAAGAGAGCGCTGAGGAGGCATATGCCCGCAAGGACACCCCATATGACAGGGAGAGAGACGTTCTGTCCCCAGAGGAGGCCTGGAATCATGACAAGCTGGTTGCCAATAGCTGTGGCTGCAAACCACAGACCCATCATGAGGCCAGCATACTTTGGGGGAGCCACCTTGCTGACGAAGCTGATACCGATAGGAGAGAGGAGCAGCTCGGCAAAGGTGAGCACAAGATATGTCGAGATAAGGAGGTTTGCGCTGACACGTGCTGGGTCGGCATTGTTCTCGATGGCCGCTGCCTGGTCCATAGGTGAGAGAAGACCTGTCGAGCCAGCTATCATAAGGCAGAACGCGGCTGCGGCGACAAGCATGCCGAGACCAATCTTCTGTGGACTTGTAGGCTCCTTGCCCTTGCGGTTGAGCCATGAGAAGAGAGCGACACTGACAGGAGTGAGAGCCACAACATAGCATGGATTGAACTGCTGGAAGATAGGAGCCTTGACATCAACGGCACCCTCAAGGGTCGTGTACTTGTATCCGAGGAATGCAATGGCAAGAAGAATGATGACTGTGCTTATGCCACGGCCCTTTGTCGTGCGGCTCTGGAATACACCGAAGAGACCATAGACAATGAAGATACATGCCACAAGGTTTGTCACATCGAATGCCATGCTCTGCAGTCCGACAGATGATGTCTGTGTGTAGTCACGGGCGAAGAGGGTCAGCGTGTTGCCGTTCTGGTGGAATGCCATCCAGAAGAATATCACGACAGCGAAGACAAGGCAGAGGCATATGATGCGCTCCTTTGTCTCAGCCTTTGACAGCTCAGGCACAGCGGCCTTAGCCTCATCAGCCTTTGCAGCCTTCGGCTTCTCGTTGGCAAGAACGTGGCTGTATGTCGATGATGTGAAATAATATATAAGGATAGAGACGATAAGGCTCACACATGCCACAGCGAAAGCGAAATGGTAAGAGTCAGCTTCTGCTATGCCAAGGCTGTTCTGTGCCCAGTCCATTATCTTGATGGCTGCTGTCGGGGCGAACATGGCACCGATATTGATAGCCATATAGAACAGGCTGAATCCGGCATCGCGCTTGTCAGCATACTCAGGCGAGTCATACAGACGGCCTACCATGACCTGGAGATTGCCTTTGAAAAGTCCTGTGCCGAGGCTGACAAGGATAAGGGCAACAGCCATAGCGGCAGCTGCTGGAAGATCACCGCCAAGAGGTACGGAAAGGAGCAGATAGCCGATGAACATGATGAAGATGCCCGTTGTGACCATCTTGCCGAATCCAAAGCGGTCGGCTGCTATACCACCTATCACCGGAAGGAAATATACCATCATAAGGAAGGTGGAGTAAATCGTACTCGCCAGACCAGCCTCATAGTGGAAGTTCGCCTGGAGGTAAAGCAGGAACACAGCCAACATGGTGTAATAACCAAAACGCTCGCCAGTGTTAGCCAGCGCAAGAGCCCAAAGGCCTTTAGGTTGTCCTTCAAACATAATTGTGTCTTGTTTTGGGTTGATTAATAATAAGGATTAATAAATTCTGTAGATTAGGGTCCATATTCCCAGGCCATACGTCACAACATACTGTGCTATCAGGCATATTGTGGCGTATCGCCCAAGAGCCATTCTGGGATTATGACTTGATGTTAGGCTCCTCAAGACCGTAGCCACGCTTCTTGTCGACAGCCTTAAGATAGATGGCTATGATGAGGGCGAGGATGCCGAATCCGGCGAACACAACGAGAGGTACGGTGTAGTCGTATGGTATGAAGTCTGAGCCAGCCTGCTTTGCTGCAATGACTGCTGGGTTGTCCTCGTTGGTAGAGGTGAGTATATTGCCGATAAGCTTCGGCACAAAGCAGAGACCGATGTTCTGCACCCAGAAGATGAGACAGTATGCGCTGCCGAGCACCTTCTCGTCGATAATCTTCGGCACACTCGGCCAGAGGGCAGCAGGAACAAGGGCGAATGATATGCCGAGGAGGACTATCGTGGAGTATGCAAGAAGGGCGCTCTTTGTCTCTGGAAGGATAAAGGCGAAGATAAGGTGGCAGCAGATGAGCAGAAGGGCACCGCCAATGAGCATCGTGGCACCTTTGCCCTTGCGGTCAAGGAAATTGCCAAGGAACGGAGTGATGACAGCCGCTCCGATAGGGAACCAGCGGAAAATGTTTGACGCAGCCTCGGCCGTGATGCCGTCAAGGTTACACTGGAGCATGTTCGCGCCGTAGCGCTGGAATGGGAATATTGCTGAATAATAGAGGACACAGAGAAGGGCTACAATCCAGAATACCTGGGAAGAGAGAATCTTTCCAAGGTCGCTGAACTTGAACTCCTCGTCGCTTGCCTCCTCGCCAGCATCCTCACCGAGCTGGCTGTCAAGCTTCTTGTCCATGAATGTGAATACAGTGAATGTTATCAGACCGATGAGGAGAAGCACTGTGCAGAACGCAACAGGAGCGACAACAGTGCCAAACTTGTCGGCTATTATCGGCGAGATGGAGAATATGGCGAAGACTCCAACACGGGCAATGGCCATCTCCAGACCCATAGCGAGTGCCATCTCCTTACCCTTGAACCATTTCGCGATAGCCTTGGAGACAGTGGTGCCGGCCATCTCACAGCCACAGCCGAAAAGCATGAAGCCAAGCGATGCCATCTTAGCGCTGGCTGGCATGCTTACCCACCACGTGTTGAGCCAGTCGGCGAATGCTGTCGTCTGGAACCAGTCCGTTATGCCTATGTACTTTATAACAGCACCGGCAAACATCATGCTGGCAGACAGCTCACCGGTGAAACGTACCCCCATCTTGTCGAGGATGACACCGGCGATGATGAGGAAACCACAGACATTAAGGATGTACTCAGAGGCAGCGTATGTGCCAAAGATATCTGGTGTCCATCCACGCTGGCTCTCCATAAGAGCCTGAATAGGAGACATGACATCGACAAACATGTAGCCGAAGAACATCATCGATGCCACGAGAACAAGGGCTGTCCAGCGCATTGCCGGAGAGTCATTAAGCTTTCGCTGTATAAATTCTGTCATTATGAGTTTATTATGGGTTTATACTTACAAGTTGCAAAGTTAATAAAATATATCGTAATAATAACATTATTTAAATGGAAAAAGAGAATCAGGGGGCAAAAAAGCATCTGCCAACCATGATTCCCTTTGTTCATATGGACAATTGTCCGTGCCGTCCAGTATCACATATTATGGATGGTTGATGTCTCAACGCAGCTTGACATTGACCTTCGTGAGGTCCTCGTCACGGCTCGATGAGCCCACCATGACCTCGTAACGTCCTGGAAGCGGACGCATGCTTGATGTCTCGGCGTCCCACACCTCGAAGCTCGAGCGTGGCATGTCGATAGCGACTGTCTTTGTCTCGCCAGCATTCAGAGTGACACGCTTGAATGCCTTCAGGGTCTTCTTCGGCCCCTCAGTGTCTGCTGTGCGGCGTATGTAGACCTGTACCACCTCGTCGCCGTCACGCTCACCCGTATTCTTCACATCGACCGTCACGATGCCATCCTTGTATCTTGGCTTGCCGAAAGAGAATGTCGTATAGCTCAGACCGTAGCCGAAAGCCCACAGCGGACTGCCATTGAAATAACGGTATGTGCGGTTCTTCATTGTGTAGTCGAGGAAGTCAGGGAGGTCGTCGGCAGAGCGGTAGAATGTCACTGGAAGCTTGCCTGATGGGTTATAGTCGCCGAAGATGACATCGGCAATGGCATCACCGCCACGCTCGCCGGGGTACCATGCCTGGAGGATTGCCTCACAACGCTCTGTCTCAGGGACAAGCGCTACTGCCGAGCCTGAGCAGTTGATATACACTATACGCTTGCCGGCAGCGCTAAGACGTCCGATAATGCTGCGCTGGCAGTCAGGCAACTGTATGTCAGTACGGTCACCACCCTTGAATCCCTTGGCGTCAACCTTCATCTCCTCGCCCTCAAGACGTGGGGATATTCCTCCCACGAATATGACGGCATCAGCATCTCCAACCTGCGAGAGGATGGACTCCTCAGAGAGTTGTTCTGCGTGGTATGCGTCGAATTGCAGATGAGCCATGCCTGAGAATTGTATATAGTCTATCTGTATATCATACTTCTCCCCTGGCTTTACGTTGAGCCTGTGTTCTTTCTTCTGTACACCATGAGCGGATCTCAGGCGGTCAGCCACAATCTCTCCGTTGACAGTCATGCGGTAACCGTCGTCGGCCTCAACACTGAGGATTATCTCTCCAGCCTCTTTCGGGCACAGCGTCCCCCTCAGCGATGCCGTGAAATTCTCAAGCTCCACGCCTGGCGCGAAGACCGTATTGCCGCCGTTGTTCAGGTGGACAGGAGCCTTGAACACCACTTTGTTGGCTGCGTCGCCCTCCATCTTCGTGTTGTTCCAGAATGTCGCCTCCATGCCTTGCTGGCCGTCAGGAGCCACCATCTCTGTGAAGTGGCTGACGCGGGCAATGTTGCTTGTATGCCCACATCCACCGATATATCTCACAGTTCCACGCCCTTTCAGTTTTTTCTCTATGCCCTGGAGTATAGTCACCGTATGCTTCGGATAGCCGCTATAGTTGCCCCATTGCATGACGCTGTCAGCTGCGTTAGGTCCCATGACAGCTACTTTTATGCCGTCTTTCTTAAGAGGCAGGATGGAATTCTTGTTCTGCAGGAGCACCATACTCTCTTGTGCCATCCTATATGCGAGATTGTTATGCTGTTTTGAGCAGAGCCTGTCCTCGGGTATCTTTGTCCATGGAACAATGTCGTCAGGGTCCATATCGCCCAGACGGAAACGTGCCACGAGCAGACGCTTCACCGCACGGTCGATAGTCTCCATGTCTGTCGTGCCATCCTTGACAGCCTTCGGTATATGGTTGTATACACTGCCGCAGTTGAGGTCAGTGCCCGCAAGGACAGCCTTGCCAGCGGCCTCAGAGGCTGTCTTCACAACTTCATGGCATCCCTCTTGGTAGAAGTCACGTATCGCGCCACAGTCACTGACGACAATTCCGTTGAATCCCCACTCGTCGCGTAGTATCTGTTGCAGGTATCTTGTGTTGCCACAGCATGGGCTGCCGTCAATCCTCTGATATGCGCACATGACTTCCTCCACATGTCCGTCCTGCACTAATGTCTTGAAAGCAGGCATGTATGTCTCCCATAGGTCACGCTCTGGAAGCTGCTGTATATCAAATGTATGGCGGTTCCACTCTGGCCCAGAGTGTACTGCATAGTGCTTGGCGCATGCCAGGAGCTTGCGGTAGTGTGCATCGTCGGGTCCCTGAAGTCCTCTCACTACTGCCATTCCCATGCGTGTCGTCAGGTAAGGGTCCTCACCGTATGTCTCCTGTCCACGTCCCCATCGTGGGTCGCGGAAGATGTTTATGTTAGGAGTCCAGAACGACAGGCCTTGGTATTGGCTGACAACTCCAGAGCGCTTAGCCTGCTGGTTCTTTATGCGTGCCTCGTCGCTGACAGCCTCGAAGCATTGCTGTAGCAGGATGTCATCCCACGATGCAGCCATGCCCATGGTGATAGGGAATACTGTTGTGAATCCGTTGCGGCCTACACCATGTAGCGCCTCGTTCCACCATTGGAAACTTGGGATGCCCAGTCGTTCGATAGGTTTGGAGTTGTTGAGCATCAGACGAGCCTTCTCCTCAAGCGTGAGGCGTCCTATGAGGTCCTCTGCCCTTTGCTCGGGAGAGAGACGGTGATTCTGGTAAGGGAGCAGGCTTTGGGCTGATGCAGACAGTGATGCCAAAGCCATGATGCATGCAAAAATGGTCTTTTTTAGTGACATAGATTTTTTTTAGAATTTAGATTAGTTGTATTCATGAGTGTGTATCACATATCAACGCATGACAACAATCAGCGTTTCTCGATACGTTTCTTTAGTAAAAATCTTAGTGGCAGGTTAACAATGGCGCACACTTGTGGTATGCGTATGTATGTATTTCTGTGCAAAGATAATAATAATTTCTGATATTGTGAAATTTATGCTTGTATTTATTAGCCTCCACCGGTTATTATCTGGATTCGGCATGGAAGGAGAGTGCCCCTGTCGTGCCTATTCGTGAGCACATTTGAATATGTTGAAAGAAAGTCGGGAAATAGTTTCGCAGATGCAAAAAATACCGTGATATTTGCTTACAATAGTAGTTTTTTACTAACTTTGCATATGGCTTGACAAGCGTAACAATCTATTTTTTGCAAACTTTGAGGATTATTTTTCAGAATATGATATTTGATTTACATCATTTATATGGTATAAATATATCAGCAATCACGGTAAAAATGTGGTTGTTTTGTGTTTTTCCAAGCCTTTTAAAACGAAAAATGGGACAGCGCTCTGTCCCAATCTTTGTTAACCTTAAATCTAATACTATGAAAAACACACTGCAAAGATACGACTATTTCAACATACGTGCAAATATTTCAGCGAAATTCTTTAAATAATTCATCTATTAATGATTTAAATCAACAAAACATTGCCTTGCCATGTGATAAAATGTCAAATGCGCATATACGGCAGTTTTTTCATATGGTGGGATATTGTTAATTTTATATTATGGACCAGTGTTTTTTTGATATACATAATGATATTATATTACCAGAGAGGCTCAATTGTCCTTTCTACTATGAGCCTGCTGAGGCATGTAGAGAAGCCTGGCGTGCTGTCATGAAGGATATAGAGGCTATGGAAGAATGGCATGAGGAGATATCTTGTGGCAAGATGTTCGGGGTGATGGTCGTGAGGACGACCGACGGAAAGACAGGATTCCTGAGGGCATACTCCGGGCAGATAGGAGGACGGGAAGACTGGCCGGGATGGGTGCCGGCTGTCTTTGACTATCTCTCGCCTGAGGGATATTTCATGACGAGGGAGGCCGAGATATCTGAGATAAACAGGGCTATCGACGTCGGGGAGAGGGATTTGAGGATCGCTATGATGAGAGCCAGACTCTCAAAGGTGCAGGAAGAGGCCACAAGAAGGATAGAAGAATACCGGAATATGATGGCCGAGAGCAAGAGAAAGCGCAGGACGAGGCGTGAGAATGGCGAGCCGGAGGAAACCCTGATACGAGAGAGCCAGTTCCAGAAAGCTGAGCTGAAAAGGCTGAAGGCTGCCGTCGCGGCAGAGATAAAGCCCATAGAGGACGCTCTGGGAGACCATGACATGAGGATGGCAACACTAAGGAGACAGCGCAAGGAGATGTCTGACAGGCTTCAACAATGGCTTTTCTCTAATTTCATCATGATGAACAGCAGGGGCGAACGGCGCTCGCTGCTTGAAATCTTTGCCAATACTCCACAGCGTATTCCCCCCTCTGGAGCTGGTGAGTGTTGCGCCCCAAAGCTGTTGCAGTATGCTTTCGCCCATGGCATGAAGCCTTTGGCGATAGCTGAGTTCTGGTGGGGTAGGTCGCCAGTTGGTGAGATACGCCATCATCTCTCCCATTATCCGGCTTGCCAGGGAAAGTGCCGCCCGATACTCGACTTTATGCTTCAGGGCCTCGATGTCGAGCCTAACCCTCTTGAGGCCGACGAGCCAAGGACACATATTGATATAGTATATAGCGACGCATGGCTTCTCATAATAGACAAGCCGGCAGGTATGCTCTCTGTTCCCGGTAAAGGGACGAGGCTCTCTGCACAGGAGATACTCTGCGAAGAACTGTCATGCGCAGAGGACGGGCTGTTGTGTGTCCACCGGCTTGATATGCAGACATCAGGACTGCTGGTATTCGCACGCTCGGCAGAGATACAGCGCGAGATGCAGAGACGGTTTGCCATGCGCCAGGTGAGGAAGTCATACACCGCACTCCTTGATGGGTCGTACAACGGTCCGGACGATGGTGTGATTGCCATTCCGCTTGCTGCCGACTATCTCAACCGCCCACGCCAGAAGGCTGATTATGATAATGGCAAGGAGGCTATTACTGTGTATCATGTGACAGAGAGACGCGAGTCGACGACACGCATAGCCCTTTACCCGCAGACAGGACGTACCCACCAGCTGAGGATTCACTGCGCGCATAGTGACGGACTTGGTGTCTCCATCGTCGGCGACGACCTCTATGGACGGCATGACAGCCGCCTGATGCTTCATGCCACGACACTTGATTTCGCACATCCTGTCACTGGCGAGAGCATGCACATTGAGTCAACATGCCCTTTCTGACCATAAACTCTCCATATGCCAACGAGGCATATGGCAATGCTATCCATGGCTTGATGCTGATTAGTGGCCGTCGTCGTGCATCAAGGCAGAATGTATTGGGAAAGAGGGTAAAGATGTTATAAGAAAATAGAAATAATGAGTCATAAGGCGCATTATGTCAACTGATTTTATTAACTTTGCAGAAAAATAAGGAAACAGACATGACACTATATCCAAAACTCATCACTGACGCCCTCGCCACGGTTACATATGCGGGGACGAAGAAGAATCTCATAGAGAGCGAGATGCTTGTCGACGATATGCGTATTGACGGTATGAAAGTATCCTTCTCGCTGCTCTTCCCCAAGGAGACCGACCCATTCCTCAAATCGACCATCAAGGCCGCGGAGGCCGCCATACACTATTATGTCAGCAAGGATGTTGAGGTCACTATAAACACTGAGTTCAAGACAAAGCCACGTCCGAAGGATGAGCCTCTGCTGAAAGGTGTGAAGAATATCATCGCAGTCAGCTCTGGCAAGGGCGGTGTGGGCAAGTCGACAGTGTCAGCAAACCTTGCTGTCTCCCTTGCACGCCTTGGGTACACGGTCGGTCTGCTCGACACAGACATCTTCGGTCCCTCCATGCCTAAGATGTTCGGGTGTGAGGATGCGCGCCCTTATGCTGTGGAGAAAGACGGACGCCAGCTCATTGAGCCTATTGAGCGCTACGGTGTCAAGCTGCTCTCCATTGGATTCTTCGTGTCTCCAGAGACTGCCACGCTGTGGCGTGGAGGCATGGCGTGCTCGGCTCTGAAGCAGCTTCTCGCCGACGCTGATTGGGGAGAGCTTGACTTCATGATTCTTGACACTCCACCGGGAACAAGCGATATCCACCTCTCTCTGTTGCAGCTGCTGAAGATTTCGGGTGCGGTGATTGTGTCGACACCTCAGGCTGTGGCTCTGGCTGATGCCCGCAAAGGCATTGACATGTACCAGAATGAGAAGGTCAAGGTGCCTATCCTCGGACTTGTTGAGAATATGGCATACTTCACTCCGGCAGAGCTGCCAGAGAACAAATACTATATCTTCGGCCGTGGCGGATGCCGCAAACTGGCTGAGGAGCTCCACCTCCCTCTCCTTGCCGAGCTGCCTCTTGTGCAGAGCATATGTGAGAACGGCGACGAGGGGCGGCCGGCAGCGATGGATGTTGCGTCGCCTACGGGACAGGCGTTCCTGTCTCTCGCCCAGGCTGTGGCGACAATGTCGAGAAGGAATCAGTAAATTATCTGCTATAGAATCACCAAGGCGGCGACAGGAATCTTTGCTTTTCCTGTCGCCGCCTTCATGTTGTCATATGCCTGCCGGTGGCTTCTGCCTTGTGGCTTCTGTGCGGATGATTATGCCATCCATCGTGTATGGAGGGATATGTGAGATTCTTCTGCGTTGTGGCTTCTGTGCGGATTATTATGCCATCCATCCTCAATGCCTCGCCATCCTCATGCCGCCAGACATGTGTGGAGTGATTATTGCTCTATGCATGCTGTTTTTACGCTGTCCCTTCATGGTCTGTCAGTGCCCCTGCCCATAAGCATACGTCGCCTGACAGTGTCATGACAGACAGGCGTTTCTGTGCATAGTGCAATATATAAAAAAGGCGCACCAACATTGAAGTGGGCAGTTCAAGAGTCTCTTTGATATGCTTCCACTTATGCTGGTACGCCCAGAAATATTAGCATTTCCTTTTTTTGTAATGGCTGAATAGCCGTTCTGATGGGGTGACAGTGTTGTTTCCCGGCTATTCATCCATCACACTATTTCTCGTAAAGATGGAAAATTCTTGTCATCATCTGCCATTTCTGGTCAGACGTGGCGTTGGCGTCACACTGCTGGAACTGTGACACATAAGCCTCCCACTCTGCCTGTCCCGGTAGAGTGGCGAGCTTAGCCATGGCTTCATCCCAGTTGAAATCCTCCGGTGCGTCGACTATCATGACAATCCTGTTGCCAAGGAGATAGACCTCCATCTCCTCTATCCCTACCTCGCGTATTCCCTTGAGGACAATGCTTCTCGCCTTCTCCTCTGAGTGGGCCTCCACGTAGCGCCTTATCAGCTCGGCGTCATCGCGCAGCTCCATTATCTGGCAGTAGCGCTTTGTCCGCCGTCCGTGGCCTTTCTGTAGATATCCTTCTGTCATAGTGTCGGGTATCACTCGAAGTTCTCGCGTATCTTGGCAGCGATAGCCTCAAACTCCTCTGGTGTGAGCTTCAGTTTAGGATTGGAGAATATCATATCCCTCTCTGACTGCATAGGCACGAGGTGGATGTGTGCGTGAGGCACCTCAAGACCGAGCACAGCCTGGCCAACCTTGATGCAAGGGAAAGCTTTCTTTATGGCTATAGCCACTCTCTTGGCGAACACCTGGAACTCGGCTATCTCGTCATCCTCCATGTCGAAGATATAGTCCACCTCACGGCGTGGTATAACGAGAGTATGTCCTTTCTGCAGAGGGTTAATATCGAGGAATGCGTAAAACTTGTCATTCTCAGCGCATTTGTAGCTTGGTATCTCGCCATTGGCGATTTTTGAGAAGATAGACATAGGCTTTGTGATGTTTTTTAGGGTAGGTTATGTGTATCCGCTTCTGCTGGCTATTGTGTCCTCTCACGTCTTGATGCCTGCATGTATCGTTGAGCTGATAGCTGTATCGTGAGGCATTGATGCGGTCATTGTTGCCGGGACTACTGTCGTCGTGTGCCAGCGGGATGCGCGAGAGATGCAAGATACAGGAATGTAGACCTGCCATGACTCGTACCGTGGGAGCCTCTTCGCGCTCCAACACATGAGTGCCGACCCTGTGTTATTAGATTTCTTGCGGCTGGGGGTTGTGTTCCCTGCCTTATATTATTCTATTGTTATACCGTCTATTCTCAGTCGAATCATGCCGCGTGGTATCTTTATATCAGCGACATCACCCACCTTCTTGTTCAGCAGTCCCTGGGCTATAGGGGTCTTGATAGATATCTTTCCCTCTTTGAGGTTAGCCTCCTGCTCGCTGACGATGGTGTAAGTCATCTTCGTGTTTGTGGCGAGATTTGTCATATCAACCTTCGACAACAGCTGTACGGCGTCGGTGCTAAGACGGCTCTTGTCGATTATCTTAGCGTCGGCGATTGTTATCTTCATCTGGTTGATTTTATCTTCGAGATGGGCCTGGGCTTCTTTGGCCGCATCATACTCTGCGTTCTCTGAGAGATCGCCCTTGTCTCTTGCCTCTGCGATGGCTGCAGAAGCCTTAGGACGCTCAATAGACTCCAGGCGCTGGAGCTCGGCCACGAGCTTGTCGTAGCCTTCCTGTGACATGTAAGCCATAATGTACTTTTGGGTTTAGGGTATTTGATTGTGGTTTCTCTTTACACGACAAAAAGATAAGAATCCCGACACAATCCCTGTGCCAGGACTCCCATCTGTTGTCCTGTATGACTCTGAAAAGGGCTTTCCCAGACTGCCGCTGTAATGCTGTCACGGCTTCTCGGGCCTTGTCCTTTTGCTGTTAAAATTATGTGTTATGTACCCAGAGCCGGGCTCGAACCGGCACGCCTTGCGGCATTGGTGTTTGAGACCAACGCGTCTACCTATTCCGCCATCTGGGCATAAGCGGTTGCAAAGTTACGACTTTTATTTCACATTCGTCTTGAAAACACGGCCAAATAAACTTTCTTTAACAATTCCGACGCGTCATTATCCAGCCTCTCCCGTCATCCGCGGCGCATGTCATGGCAGGCTAACGGATGCTTTATGAGAGAATGCCGCCTGTTGCGGATGATGGTATGCGAGGCTCTGTCCTTGACCCGGATGTGCCGTTGTTTGAGTGATGGTTGAAGCCATGGAGACGTTCTCCCCAGCGTCAGGCACTCTATATCTTATATTATTATATATTTAAGCCGCGCTATGAGCATATATAAGCCCCTCTATGGGCCATGCCCATTGTAGCCGCAAGCTCGTCATTCCCCATGTTAGGCATCAATGTGCAGAGAATCTGAGTCCCACACTGACATTGAAGTTGAAAGGATGGTCTGAGTATGTCGTCCTCAGGCCAGAGCCATTGTCGAAATAGTATCCGACGCTTGGCTCTATGTAAAGGCCTATTGCCGGGGTGATGTTGTATTGTGCTCCGACAGCCGCATTGGCTGACAGCTGCCATGGTTTGGCAAGGTCGCTGTACACGTCGTCGTCAGCCTTGACGGTCTTGGCTACCTCTCCTCCGATGCTGCCATACGTCTCGAACGTGCGGTTGCCGTATATCTTGTAAGTCAGGGCTATGGGGATTCCTACCATGCCCACATCCTGATGGTTCTCGGCGTGTGATGGCTTCTGCGTGAACTTTGATTTCAGCATGGTGTATCTGACACCTCCCTCTAAGCCGATGTTCCTTGTCAGCCCGTATCTCAGGCTCACTCCGAACTTGAATGGGATGCTGTGTGTCGCCTCCGTTGTCGGCTCGGGAGTGACAGCCTGGAGCATATTCTTATAGCCAGCTATATTGGCTGCGCTTGAGCTCATTATCATGTTTCCTGCCTTTGCGTTCTGGCTTGATGGCACGCCTGTGCCGTATATTGAGGCTGACAGTCTGCCTCCTCTGTCCCTGCGCCTTGTGTCTCCTGTCCTGTCCTTGCTGTTGTCCTTATGCGGGTTGGTGTCCCATTTCCTGTCCTCCTGCTTCTTCTCTGTATGTATTCCCTGCCTGCTCTTGTCCTCCTCGGGTAGAGTGCTGCCGGTGTTTTCCGCCTCGCCGCCGTTGCCCACCTGTTGCTTCTCCTCTGCCGTTGTCGTCATGCTGCCCTCGTCGTCAGTCTCTGGGACCGTCAGGTGTGCAGTCATCGTCTTCTCTCGTGTGCCATTCTCTGCCATAGCCGTTATTCCGGCTATGATGTCGCTGCCCATGACATCGCCCACGGCGTTATTCACGGCCTTACGGGTGTTATGCCTTCGCTCCGTCTCCGCCACAGTCTGCTGCATCTGGGTGTCGTTCTTCATATACATGACGACAAGCAAGCATGCTGCAGCAGCTATGCCAGCCGTCGCATACCATATAGGCATGAGTCTCCTGCCGCGCTTCCTTTTGCCGGTCATGCCCTGCTCTATACCTTTCCATATATCCTCCGGCACGGGCCTCTCATAGTCTTTCAGCTTCTCCCGGAGGTTTTTCTCAAATCTGTCTGCCATATTGATGTTGTATATGATGTGTTGGGGTTTCTCGTTGATATCCGTCTCCTTGTGTGTCCTGTCCTCTCGTGTCCTCTTATGTACTGTCCATGTCTGCCATCACGTCTTTGTGCTGCCGCCGTCACGCTGCCTGTTGCCATGGTCATTCATTGCGGTGGTGTGTTATGATTTTTCTCATCATGCGCTTCGCCCTGTGGTATTGTGATGCTGATGTTGTCTCCGATATACCCAGCATCTGTCCTATCTCCTTGTGGCTTTTCCCCTCAAAGACATAGAGGTTCAGCACAGTCCTGTAGCCGTCGGGCAGCTGTCTTATCATGCTGTGGATATCCTCGGCGGAGAATTCTCCGAGGTCTGTCTCCGCTTTCTCCTCGATATCCGCGACATCCTCTATGCTCTCGTCGTAGAATGTCTTTGTGCGCAGATGCCTCAGCGACTCGTTGACGACAATGCGTGTCATCCATGAGCGCAGCGTCCCCTCTCCGCGGTATTGGAACGAGTCAAGGTGTGTGAAGATTTTTATGAACGCCTCCTGCATGGCATCCTTGACGTCGTCGTCCTGGCTGAGATAACGCGAGCATACAGCGTAGAGATACCCTGCATGAGCCTGGTATATCCTACGTTGTGCCTTTGCGTCACCATCCTGCGCACGTCTTATGTCTTGCTTCTCGGTGTTCATCATCAACGTTCTTGTCATTATTATAATACAAAGATATGCCTTTTCTTGCACCCGAGGATAATATTTTTTCATTTTTTTCCATACTCCATGCAATATTTCGCCTTTTTGTGAATTATATATATGACAGTCCGGCAGGGACAGACTGCCTGCCAGCTGCTGTGTGGATATAAACTGAAAGAAACAAATATTTAACCTAAAAGAACAATGAACGCAAAAAAGATCATCTATTCTCTTGCCATTGTCTTCGCGACAATAGGCACACTGGCTTCATGTAATGACAACGACGACAACTCAATGATTTTCACCGGTCACTTTGTCATCGAGGGCTCATACCCTAACTATACACTCTATCATCCAGGTGGATACACATTCCATCTCTCACCAGCGAGCGTGCAGCAGGTGACAAACGGCAACGGCTTTGGTGCGCACAAGCGCTGCTTCTTCCAGCTCTCGTTCAAGGAGGCCGACGTGGTCTACTCTGACCCAGTCAACAAGAAAGGCGACGTGGTGGTTAACAACGCGCAGGTACTCCAGGGAAGCTATGTCGACGAGCAGGCCCCTATGCACTACGCTGCAGCTGAGGCAAAGAACCAGACTGTCGCTGACAGTATCTTCAATATCAAAAAGTTCACTGACTACTGGTATCACCGCGGCTATCTCAACATAGCCCTTGAGGGCTCATACTCTGTTGTCAACAACAAGGGCGTATATCCTGCGATGACCCTGACATTTAAAGAGGACGATATCTCTGAGAACGCCATATCGCTCAATCTCCTCTACAACCGTCACACATCTAAGGACGCTTCGTCACAGCCAGGCAGCTTCATCACAGCCTATACATTCGACAATATCATATACCAGGTGCCAGGCAACGACTCTATCCGTGTACGCCTCTCGTCACAGGGAGCAGAGACTGTAGAGTTCAAGATTGGAAGACGATAATAAGGGGATTACTCCTGAAAAGGTTCACTGTCCTGTAACGCCATATGATTGGTTACGGACAACATACCGGACAGTGACAGTCTGTAATATTTCTGACATATATCCGGTGATGGGAATGGTATCCATGTGCTCCATTCCCCATCACACCCCAAGACAGAGAAAAGGCTGGACGACGGCATGCAAACCGTCATCCAGCCTTTTCTCATGCTATTCTTTCCAGCGCCATAACCTTGTTGTTTTTAGGTTATAGCCTCATTTTTCCAGCCCTATATCCTCATTGTTCCCGGGGTATGGACTCATTATTCCTGGGGTATATCCTTATTGCTCCTGGGGTATGGACTCATTGTCTGGTTCGGGAAGGGCTTCTTGTTGCCATGTCGTCGGACAGCTGTGAATGCAGCCTCCCGCTGGCGCTGACGAGGCAGAGTTCTGAGCCCGTTTCCCCATCCAGCACTTATAAGCCCGTCATCCAGTGCCAGTGAGCCCCTCATTCGGTACGGATGACGCGCTCATTCAGTGCCTATCACGGGTGTTGTCGTTGAATGTGTCTAACATGCTGGTATTATGCCTGTTATGCGTGGGCGCGATATTGTCCGCCGTGAATGCGGGTGTCTCAGCCTGTACTGTGCCGCTCCCTCTGGTAGGCAGGGGCTCAGTGGTTCGTGTCCCTGTCTATTATGAAGCGTGTCAGTTGCTTCACCATCTCGTCCGATGTGTCTGTCCTTGGGGTTATCAGCAGGACATCGCCTTCCTCCACGACGATGAAGTCATGCAGGCCGTTAATGACAGCCGTCCTCCCGTGTGGCAGTTTTATCAGACAGCCGGTAGTGTCAGACAGCTGTGTCTCCGTGTCGAGCGTCACATTGTCGCCGTCCGATTTCGAGCATGCCTCGTAGACACCGTGCCATGTGCCTACATCTGCCCATCCGAAGTGGCACTCTTTCACACACACATCGTCAACTCTCTCCAGTATACCGTTCTCAATCGAGAGGTTTGGATATGTTGCGTAGCGTTCAGTTATCCATGCCCTTTCCTCCTCAGGCGTTGTCTCTTCGTGCTCCTCGTCGAACGACCTCATCACCGACGGCAGCTCTCCTGACAGCCTGTCGCGGATGGTCTGCGGAGTGGCTATGTACAGTCCCGTATTCCACAGGAACTCTCCGCTCCTCATGAACATCTCCGCAAAGTCCCTCTCCGGCTTCTCCGTGAACGACTGCACCTTGTAGAACCCCTCCTCGCCGTTAGCGTTCTCCACCACGTCGCCCATCTGTATGTATCCATATCCAGGCTCAGGGCGTGTCGGACGTATGCCCATCGTCAGGAAACATCTGTCCACCTTGGCGTGTGCCATAGCCTCCAGCGTGTCTTTCTGGAAAGCCTCCTCGTTCATGACAATCTGGTCGGCAGGAGATATTATTATCGATGCCTCGCTGTCATTCTTCTCTATGCGGTGGGCAGCCCATGCCACTATCGGGGCTGTGTTGCGTCTTATAGGCTCGATGAGGAGGTGGTCCCTGTCGAGATGCGGTAGCTGCTCGGCCACAATATCCTGATACTCCTTGTATGTCGACACATAGATGTTCTCGGCAGGAAGGAAACGTCTGAACCTCTCGTATGTCTCTTGAAGCATAGTCTTCCCTGTCCCGAAGAAGTCAAGGAATTGCTTCGGCATCGAGTATCTGCTGACAGGCCAAAGCCTTCTTCCCTTTCCACCAGCCAATATAAGGCAGTAGAAATGTCTCTTGTCTATAGTCTGTGTATTTTCCATGATGTCTCTTCTTTTGCTGGTTAGATGTGTTGTGCGGGGTGTTGTCCTGAGGCACAGCCTGTGGTGTTATGGGTATATATCAAGGTGAAGGCATGGCCAAGCATGCCCATGCGATTGTAGGCTGCATCCTGTCTATTGCAAAGATACTATTCTTTTTGCTGATACCAAAACATTATCCCTTGTTTTTTCATTGAATTAAGATTTAAGCCCGATGAATTAAAGAATTATAATCAATCGTATCTGAATGTAACTGTCCAGCACATTTGTCCCCTTTACCATATACCTATACTCTGTTAGCCCTGTAACATTGTCAACATACTTGACACGGTCACTCCTTTTTGATGATATTTATATTCCCTTCCATTTTTAGACCTAAAAAACACGTCAAGTTTTATCAGTTCATGTCAATATGCTGACAGTTGTCTTGTGCAATCGTCTTGTTAGTTATTATTTCCTAAAAACATTGGCTTATGCTTGTGTCGGCTTGCGTATATCGTATAAAAGTGTTATCTTCGCATACTGTTACGGTATCCCTATGGCTCAGCATGGCTGAGACCATGTATTGATACACATTATAATATATACGCATAAAAACATAATTATATATACACATAAAGACAATGGACAACAACAACAATCAGAACGGACAGCAGCTGCAGATGGAAGTGCGTCCGGAAGTGGCTACAGGCATATACTCGAACTTCGCTGTCATAAGCCATTCAAGCTCAGAGTTCACAATCGATTTCGCTTCTATACTCCCCGGTCCCCCAAAGGCTAATGTCGTGTCGCGCGTGATAATGGCTCCGGAGCATGCCGTGCGCCTGCTCCATGCCCTGCAGGAGAACCTGATGCGCTACGAGCAGCAGTTCGGCAAGATACAGATGCCAGGCCAGGGCGGACGGACAATCGCCCCATTCAAGTCGGGCACAGGAGGAGAGGCGTAACAGGACAGGCTGCAATAGCCTTCTCGTGGCGCCCCTACGCCAATATTATTGCATGTGGCGGTGCATCTGAGTCCGTTACATAGCTAACCGACGGCGTGTCGTCATCCATTATCTGAATGAGGAGAAGGGTGGTGACATGCCGATTGTTTTGAAAGATAAGCCATTGTAACAGACCCGTGTTTCCATGCATTCATGTGTGTGAAACCGGCTGCGATAGATTCAAACTGTGATGTTGTTGTGTCAATTATGTAATTAAATTACGTTACTCAGAGTTAATTAATATTAAATCAGAATAGCCAGCGTCGCTTTTGTATATATATAATTATGTCTTTTGGGAAAATATTCGTACCTTTGCACCCCGAAATGGCCTTTAGTGTGCCATGAATTGCTATGTATTTAAGGAAATAACAATATATAAAAACAAAAAAACAACAATTATGCCTACAATTCAGCAATTAGTAAGAAAAGGCAGAAAGGTGCTTGTTGACAAGAGCAAGTCGCCAGCTCTGGACTCATGTCCTCAGCGTCGTGGCGTTTGTGTTCGTGTCTATACCACAACACCTAAGAAGCCTAACTCGGCAATGCGTAAGGTTGCCCGTGTACGTTTGACAAACCAGAAGGAGGTTAACTCTTACATCCCAGGAGAGGGCCACAACCTTCAGGAGCACTCTATCGTTCTCGTACGTGGCGGTCGTGTTAAGGACCTCCCAGGTGTACGTTATCACATCGTACGTGGCACACTTGATACTGCCGGCGTAGCAAACCGCACACAGCGCCGTTCAAAGTATGGCGCAAAGCGTCCTAAGGCTAAGAAGTAATACTGACTATTACAGATATAGCACAAGACAACCCCTTAAACAAACAAAATCAACAAAATGTTTTGCTGGAGACTTAAAACAAAAGGTTGAGTAAATGTCCGGGAGCGGACGTTGAAGAACAAGAAACAGACAGCCCCACGCAAGATTTTCTACAAACAAAACAAATGAGAAAAGCAAAACCAAAGAAGCGCCTGATCCTTCCGGATCCAGTCTTCAATGACAAGAAAGTGTCAAAGTTTGTTAACCACCTCATGTATGACGGCAAGAAGAACATCTCTTATGAGATCTTCTACAACGCCCTCAAGACTGTAGGTGAGAAAATGAAGAACGAAGAGAAATCTGCTCTCGAGATTTGGAAGCAGGCTCTCGACAATGTAACTCCTCATGTTGAGGTTAAGAGCCGCCGTATCGGTGGTGCCACATTCCAGGTGCCTACAGAGATACGTCCGGACCGTCGTGAGTCTGTGTCTATGAAGAACATGATCGCTTTCGCACGCAAGCGCGGCGGAAAGGGCATGTCAGACAAACTCGCTGCAGAGATAATGGACGCATACAACAACCAGGGCGGCGCATTCAAGCGCAAGGAGGATATGCACCGTATGGCTGAGGCTAACCGTGCATTCGCTCATTTCCGTTTCTAAAAGAATCATTTTCAACTAAGGATAATAAAGAAATGGCTAAGCACGATTTGCATTTTACACGTAATATCGGCATCATGGCTCACATCGATGCCGGTAAGACAACAACATCAGAACGTATCCTTTTCTACACTGGCAAGACTCACAAAATCGGTGAGACACACGACGGTAGCGCAACAATGGACTGGATGGCACAGGAGCAGGAGCGTGGTATAACCATCACATCTGCTGCCACAACATGTTTCTGGAACTACCTCGGACGCCAGTACAAGATAAACCTCATCGATACTCCGGGACACGTTGACTTTACTGCTGAGGTGGAGCGCTCGCTCCGTGTCCTCGACGGTGCTGTCGCTACATACTGTGCTGTCGGTGGCGTAGAGCCACAGTCAGAGACCGTTTGGCGCCAGGCAGACAAGTATAACGTGCCACGTATCGGCTATGTCAACAAGATGGACCGCTCTGGTGCTAACTACTATGACGTGGTTCGCCAGATGAAGGAGGTCCTCGGAGCTAATCCTGTCTCTCTCTGCTGCCCTATCGGCGCTGAGGAGAACTTCAAGGGTCTTGTTGACCTCGTCAAGATGAAGGCTATCTTCTGGCATGACGAGACAATGGGCGCTGACTACGATATCGAGGATATCCCTGCTGATATGGTAGACGAGTGCAATGAGTGGCGCGACAAGCTCCTCGAGTCTGCTGCCGAGTTCGACGAGGCTCTCATGGAGAAATACTTCGATGACCCTAACACAATCACAGAGGAAGAGATTATCGCTGCTGTACGTAAGGGTACTCTCGCACTCAAGTGTGTCCCAATGCTCTGTGGCTCTTCATTCAAGAACAAGGGCGTGCAGACAATGCTCGACTATGTATGCGCTCTCCTTCCATCACCAATGGACACAGAGAACATCGTAGGCACAAACCCTGACACAGAGGAGGAGGAGGATCGTAAGCCTTCTGCTGACGAGCCAACATCCGCTCTCGCATTCAAGATTGCTACTGACCCATACGTGGGACGCCTCGTGTTCTTCCGCGTATACTCAGGATGCGTCGCTGCAGGCTCATACGTTTACAACCCACGCTCAGGCAAGAAGGAGCGCGTGAGCCGCCTCTTCCAGATGCACTCAAACAAGCAGAATCCTGTCGAGGAAATCTCTGCTGGTGATATAGGCTCTGGCGTAGGCTTCAAGGATATACGCACAGGTGACACTCTCTGTGATGAGGCTCACCCAATCGTACTTGAGTCTATGACATTCCCTGACACCGTTATCTCTATCGCTGTCGAGCCAAAGTCACAGGCTGATATCGCTAAGCTTGACAATGGTCTTGCAAAGCTCGCAGAGGAGGACCCAACATTCACCGTACGTACAGACGAGCAGTCTGGCCAGACTGTCATCTCTGGTATGGGTGAGCTCCACCTTGATATCATCATCGACCGTCTGAAGCGTGAGTTCAAGGTAGAGTGTAACCAGGGTAAGCCACAGGTTAACTACAAAGAGGCTATCACACGTGAGGTTAACCTCCGTGAGGTATACAAGAAGCAGACCGGTGGCCGTGGTAAATTCGCTGACATCATCGTCAACGTTGGTCCTAAGGACGAGGACTTCAAGGAGGGCGACCTCCAGTTCATCAACGAGGTTAAGGGTGGTAACATCCCTAAGGAGTTCATACCATGCGTACAGAAAGGATTCCAGGACTGCCTCAAGGCTGGTGTGCTCGGTGGTTTCCCTGTAACTGGCCTCAAGGTGACACTTATCGACGGCTCGTTCCACCCTGTTGACTCTGACCAGCTCTCATTCGAGCTCGCTGCGCGTAACGCCTTCAAGAACGCTTGCCCGAAGGCAGGTCCAGTTCTCATGGAGCCTATCATGAAGGTAGAGGTTGTTACTCCAGAGGAGTCTATGGGCGACGTTATCGGCGACCTCAACAAGCGCCGCGGTATGGTTCTCGGCATGGACGACGCCCGCTCAGGTGCGAAGATTGTTAAGGCTATGGTTCCTCTCTCTGAGATGTTCGGCTATGTAACAGCTCTCCGTACAATCACTTCTGGTCGTGCTACTTCTTCTATGGAGTATGACCACCACGAGGCAGTCTCAAGCTCTATCGCAAAGGCTATTCTCGAGGAGTGCAAGGGACGCGCTGATCTTGTCTAATCAGCTTTACCGAGTATAGACAGACAAAAAACAACAGGAGTCGGCTCTCTCGTGAGCAAATGACTCTTTACGGGTGAAGCCCTCCTGTTTCATATTTTATCCTCTTATTTATATAGAAAAATCAATTATGAGTCAGAAAATCCGTATCAAGCTGAAGAGCTACGACCACCAGCTCGTAGATAAGTCAGCAGAGAAAATCGTTAAGGCCGTCAAGGCCACAGGTGCACATGTAAGTGGTCCTATACCTCTTCCAACACACAAGCGTATCTATACTGTAAACCGCTCTACCTTCGTTAACAAGAAGGCGCGTGAGCAGTTCCAGCTCTCTGACTTCAAGCGTCTCATCGATATCTACAGTTCAACAGCAAAGACTGTTGACGCACTGATGAAGCTTGAGCTCCCTTCAGGTGTTGAGGTAGAGATAAAGGTGTAGTACACTTCTCCCTTGATGGGAACATTTTCGTTAAGCCGAATGAGCAGAGGCTGGGCAAGCCCAGACTATGCCATGGTTAGAAAATGTACATTCTTATGAACATTTCCATGCTTCTGCATGGATACGAAATAAGCCAGACAGATTGCTTTGCTACTGTCTGGCTTTATCCGTAGTACGCTCGGCATGAGCATTGTCTAACGGGTGCAAGTCCCGAGTGAGCCCTAATAGCGGGAATCGCATAGCCCAAGGCAAGGGTGTCCATCGCGAGGTGGAATCTGAAGGAAGCCGGCGGCAAACATCTGGTCTAACGAACAGAAACTTCATACAAGGCATTTGACCGTGGGTAAGGTTGCTATGCAAACCAAAGCCCGATAGCTATTCGGAACGGTTGGTGTAAATGACGTAGGCATAAGATGGAAAGACAATGCCCTTATCCGAGGAGGTCTCACGGACGTGGTGATTAGTTGTTTTTACAAAAGCCACGGAGTAAAGCTTGCCGTGAGAAGTCAGCAGAAGCCATAGTAGTGGAGTAATCGGTAACGCTCCATGAAGGGCTGAACCTAACAATTAAACGATTAGTAATTGAAAGTTCTTCCCTTTGGTCAGGCGCTTCGCGGAATCCCTTATGAAAGATAGAATGCAGAAAACATCAGCCCTTGCTAATGACTGCCCCCAAAGAAATAGGACGGAATCCGAAATGTATGGGGGAGTGCAGACTTTCATTTGGATGACCGAAGACAACATCGTGGAAGTTCCATTTGACAAGGAGCACCTATTGGAAGTAATCCTTTGCCCCGACAACCTCAACCAAGCCTACAAGACAGTAGTGAGGAACAAGGGCTGTGGCGGTATCGACAAGATGCCATGCGAGCAGTTGCTCCCATGGCTCAAGGCTAATAAGGATGAACTGATACGCTCCTTGCTTGACGGTACATACCGTCCGAATCCTGTCCGTAGGGTAGAGATACCCAAGGGCAACGGCAAGATGCGCCTGTTGGGCATACCGACCGTGGTTGACCGCATGGTGCAACAAGCCATCAACCAAGTACTGACAATAATCTATGAGCCCCAATTCTCCAAAAGGAGCTTCGGCTTCCGTCCGCGAAGAGGATGCCTTAACGCACTACGAGAAGTGCAAAAGATAGTCAACGAGGGCTACAAATATGTAGTTGACCTCGACCTTGAACGCTTCTTCGACACAGTGAGCCACAGCAAACTCATAGAGATACTCAGCCGCACCATCA
>JADYUK010000072.1 GCA_021531755.1 Hoylesella loescheii | reverse complement strand
GGTGACCAGACTCGAACTGGCGACCACACGCCCCCCAGACGCGTACGCTAACCAACTGCGCCACACCCCGATTCAATCATCAATGTCTTTTCTTTCCCTTTTGCGGAGGAATGCACCAAGCCTGTCATGTTGTGTCATGCATGGCATGAGATGCATTGTCGGGGTGACCAGACTCGAACTGGCGACCACACGCCCCCCAGACGCGTACGCTAACCAACTGCGCCACAC
>JADYUK010000071.1 GCA_021531755.1 Hoylesella loescheii | reverse complement strand
CACACCCTATTCACTCATGCGAGTCTACGACAAATTTGCACTCGTGAATCAGAGACGGGCGCTGTATCTCTGCCAAGCATCGATACAACACACCCTATTCACTCATGCGAGTCTAAGACAAATTTGCACTCGTGAAGAATAAAAACAAATAACAACAATACAAACAAAAAGAAAGGAAAACATTATGGCAATCGCAAAATCTCTTACAGAACTTATCGGCAAGACTCCTCTCCTCGAACTGGGGAAATTCTCACAGCAGAAAGGTATTGAGACTCCTA
>JADYUK010000070.1 GCA_021531755.1 Hoylesella loescheii | reverse complement strand
TTATGTACTGTCCCACTTTCATGTAGTCACTGATTCTACTGCTGTAAATCGATGCTTCCAGCACTTCATACAGCGAGTGTGCCTCCATATTATACTTTGAGTATTCTCTAATGGCATTCTCCATCGTTTTCAGTGCCAAGGTGTCATACCCCATGTGTGCATAAGGATGTGCCAGAGTTCCCTGCATGGCGATGTAGCTCAGAGTGTCCTTGTCTTTCAGACACATCTCACCACACTTTCGGGCAGCCTCAATCTCAAGCTCGGGGAGGAATACCTTGTCGTAAAGGATATACATCTGGCCGTAAA
>JADYUK010000006.1 GCA_021531755.1 Hoylesella loescheii | reverse complement strand
AAGATAGAAACGATGTTGGAATCGTTCTTTTGCCCGACGGTTCTCACTTATCTATTGCCATCTTCTTGCAAAACTCAAAAGAGGAGAAAGATGTGGCAGGGGTAGCAGAACAATGTTTGATGCGCGTCCAGGCGGATGGATTTCTACGTAACATGCCGTCTAACCTTCAGATGCCATAAAATTTATCAATAACAAATAATATATGAACATAGAAAAATGTAAAATACAACATACCAATACAATCATCATTGGAGAAAAGAAAGAGAATGCGTTTCTATTTGTACATGGACAAGCAGGCAACAAGGAAGAAGCGATTCGCTTTGCAAATATTGCTGTTCCTTTTGGCTATCAGTGATTGGGATTGATTTATCCGTTATGGATGTTCCTTGGAATGTTCTTCCTAAACTTTTGGAAGTAAAGGATTTTCTCAAAGAATACTATTCATCAATAAGTCTCCGTGCCAACTCAATTGGATGCTGGTATTCCTTGTTGGCTTTTGAGAATGAAAAGATTGAACAAACATTGTTCGTTTCCCCAATTTTGGACATGAAATGATTTGTTGAGGATATGGAAGAGAAAGATGAACAGTATTATGAATGGGTTGTATTACATCAAATAGCAAATTGGTCCAACAAGACATATATTTTGCGTGCTAAAAAAGATTGGTCGTCAGCGACAAAGTGAACGAGACATTTATCAATTAGTTCATGTGCAATGTTGTGACATTAAAGGACAGCGAACATTGGTTACACACTCCGGAACAACTGTCTTCATTGAGAAAATGGGAAGAATCTGTTCTAAAAAAACAAATGGAAAGAACTTGAAACATGGCAACAAAATACGGAAAGACATGGTGGGGCGAGCAATGGCTCGGCGCACTAAAGAATATTGATTACAGTAACCGATTACCTCGTGGCGCTTCATACGCTCGTAATGGTATGGTGCAGGAGATAAACTTCTCGGGCAACATCATTAGCGCGAAAGTGAAGGGAAGCCGTCGCACGCCCTATAGCGAGACCATCAAACTGCCCGGGTTCTCGTCGAAGGATATTGACAAACTCGTCAAACTGATACAGGAACAACCAGTCGTGCTGTGCAAACTCTTCAACCGTCAGTTGGACGAATTGTTGGCAAAGATGGCTGAAGAGGTTGGTATGCCATTGTTCCCTAAGCAATGGAAGGACTTGAAGATGAACTGCTCATGTCCTGACTGGGCTGTGCCTTGCAAGCATCTGGCTGCCGTCATCTACAAAACGAGCATGGAGATTGACAATAATCCATTCCTCGTATTCTCGCTGCATGGCGTTGATCTGATGGCGGAGCTGGAGAAGCGTGGCATAACAGCTGCCGACTCCACAGAGATGATGGAGGTGGAGAATACGAGTGCGGTGTTTGCCACGATGGAACAGATGCAACTGAGGAAAGTGCCCGAACAGATGCCCGACTATACATTGCTCTCTGAACTTACATTGCCGTTGTCCAACCTTCTGCCATCGTCACCTGCGTTTTGTCATAATGGCGATTTCCAACAGACCTACCAGAAGGAACTGTTATACATAAGTAAGGTGGCAACAAAGGTGTTGCAGGATAAGCAGAAACTGTTTCTAAGTACCGGCGGCAAGACTTTGAACAAACGTGACGTTGTTTCTGTTGACGATATTCGCCTTCCTCTGCTTCAGCAACTGCTCGACATCAACATAGACTTCCTGCGTGACTATGATGATTCTATTGTAGCCCTTCGCAGTGTGCTCATCTGTGCGCTTCATCTGATAGCGCATGGTTGTATCGTTCCACAGATTTACTATGACCTTGTGATAAGCAAGGGGCGTGGACGTGCCAAGGCCAAGGAAGAGAAGGAATACCACATTATATGGCAACCTGCCATGATTGACGATGCTACCCGAAGCATTATTGGCAGAGTGGGACAGAGCAAAGAACTTGTCAGCAAGATGATAACATCAGTCGTTCCTATGCTATCGCACGAGAGCAAAGACGAACTGTTCTATGATTTGTTCTTCAAAGCTGAGTGTTCGCGCTTCAATGGTATCGGAGAAACGAATACCCCTGGCGGCATACGCTCATGGCTTGACCGTTACTTCATGCAGAACAAGCATCAGGTGACGTTCCTTGTTGACGAGACGGAAAAAGGCTTTGCCGTGAATGTGAAGGCGGATGATCAACCGTTGGAGGACGTGATGACAAAGAAGGCATACATATCAAGCAGAATGGAGATACTGCGTCAGCTTGCCATCCTGTGCGACATCGTTGACGGACTTGACGCTTACATCAACGACAAGGGCAAGAGAAGCATTGAGTTCACGATGCAAACTTTCCCAACATTCCTGCTGCAAGTGATTCCTGCCATGCGACTGCTCGGCGTGAACGTCATCATGCCAAAGGCATTGCAGACACTTATTCGTCCACAAATATCGGTAAAACTGAAATCGAAAGGAAAGGATTCAAATGGATTCCTGTCAATGGGCGACCTGCTTGACTTCAACTGGCAGGTGGCTGTGGGCAATGTCTTTCTGTCACCCGAAGAATTTGACAGATTGCTCGGTCATGCGAGTGGATTGCTACGGTTCAAGGAACAATACGTCTATATTGACGAGGCGGGAATGTCGAAACTGCAGAAAGTGCTGAATGCTCCACCAAAGATAAAGCCAGGCGAACTGTTGCAAGCGGCTCTTTGTGGTGAGTATAAGGGAGCACCTGTAAAACTGACCGATGAGGTACGCGAGCTCATAAGACAATTTACATCACAGAGCGTCATACCTCTGCCAAAAAGTATCAATGCACAGTTGCGGCCCTATCAGGAACGAGGCTTCTCATGGATGTATCGCAATATGAAAATAGGCTTCGGCAGTATCATAGCTGATGACATGGGTCTTGGCAAGACCCTGCAGGTCATTACACTTCTGGCAAAAATGAAGGAAGAGGGCGCAATGGATAATAAGAAAGCGCTTGTAGTAGTGCCGACAGGTTTGCTGCACAACTGGCAGTCGGAGGTGAAGCGATTCGCTCCTCAACTGACCACTGGTGTATATCACGGTACGGCACGTGACCTGAAGGACGAGGACTGCAAGAATGCCGACATTATCCTCTCGACATACGGTGTGGTGCGCTCTGACGCCGACATACTGAAGAAACAGAAATGGCAAGTGCTCGTCATAGACGAAGCCCAGAACATCAAGAACAGCGATACTGCACAGAGCAAGGCTATACACAGCATCCCAGCCAGATGTCACATCGCCATGAGCGGTACACCAGTGGAGAATCGCTTGTCGGAATTCTGGAGTATCATTGACTTTACAAACAAGGGCTATCTTGGTTCGGCAAAAGACTTCTCCGATTTATACGCGAAGCCTATACAGAAGTATGGAGACAGTCATGTGGCAGAACGTTTCCGCAAGGTGACAGCACCGTTCCTGATGCGACGGCTGAAGACGGACAAGAGTATCATCAGCGACCTGCCTGACAAGATAGAACGTAACGAGTTGGCATCGCTTACTCCTGAGCAGGCTGCTCTATACCAAGAGACCGTCAACAAATGTATGGCTGTCATAGAGAGCATGGAGGGAGAAGACAGCCAGACTCTTTTCAAGCGCCAGGGACTTATCCTGCAGATGATGCTTGCCTTGAAGCAGATTTGCAATCATCCGACGCAGTATCTCAAGGACAACCGCATGGATGCAACCCTGTCGGGAAAGACAGAAATGTTGCTCGATATGCTTCGTAGTATCATTGATGCAGACGAGAAGGTACTTATCTTCACGCAGTTCCGCGAGATGGGCGATTTGCTCCAGCACTTCATCCGTACCACTCTTGATGAAGAACCGATGTTCTATCATGGTGGATGCTCATTGAAACAGCGCCAGGAAATGGTTGACCGTTTCCAGAACAACCGCAAAGACCGCATCTTCATACTTTCATTGAAGGCAGCCGGTACTGGCCTCAACCTCACGGCAGCAACTCACGTCATACATTACGACCTCTGGTGGAATCCTGCAGTAGAGGCTCAGGCAACAGACCGCGCATATCGTATAGGTCAACACAAGAACGTACAGGTGCATCGCTTTATCACGCAAAACACTTTCGAGGAACGCATTGACGCTATGATACAAGAAAAGAAGCATCTTGCTGACCTCACAGTATCGACAGGCGAGAGTTGGATTGGCAAACTTTCAAACAAGGAGCTGCACGAAATCTTTGGATGAGCAAAGGTGTTCTATCTTAAAAACATCGACGGGTGGATGACCAACCTCGGCCATGTTCAGGGACTTGAGAAAAGGGAAGAGTTTACAAAACCTATACATTTCAAATTTTAAGGCAAAAAAACACAATTAAGAAAATTTTCAAGATTGATTGCGGACAATATCCGCTTGGAGTAGTTGTGAAGAATGTAGAACCAAGAACTGTTGTTGGCGGTGTACCATCTAAGTTCATAAAGAAGATTTAGAAAAATGAAAGATAAGATAATCTCATTCATCTGGCAACACGTTCTGCTTCTCCTTTCGCTTTTTGTAATGACGCTTGGAGTAGCCGTATGCGTCAGGAGTCAACTTGGTAGCAGCGTGATATCGACCATACCATACGTTATGGCGAGTGCTGGCGAGTTTATGGACGCAGTACCGGAGTGGACAATCGGTACCTACACCATAGTGATGAATGCCATCTTCGTTGTGGCACAAATATTGATACTAAGAAGAAACTTTGAGTTGGTACAGCTGTTCCAGCTCGTTATCGGATTTTTCTTCGGTATGCTCATTGACTTGAACATGTATCTGACACAGTGGCTTCTGTCCGATACGCTCTGGATTAACGTCTTAGTACAGATTGCCGGTTGCACAATCCTTGGCATCGGCATTGCCATGGAGGTTAAATGTGGTTCCGTAACTATGCCTGGTGAAGGAATTACGATTGCTATCCATAAGGTTACAGGTCTTGAGTTTCCGAAGGCAAAGATAAGGGTTGACACATCACTCGTCATCCTTGCCGTAATCCTATGCATTCTTCTGCTCGGCTCATGGCAATGGCAGATAGTAGGCGTTGGCACACTATTCGCCATGGTGTATGTGGGCGTAGTCGTTAGATTTGCCGCCAAATATCTCGGATGGTTTGACCGCATCCTTGCCTACAAACCAGGATTCCGTCGCTATGTCTATGGGTTGGCTCGCTATATAAAACATTAATAACGCATCAAATCATGACTTTTGACTATCTCGAAAACGTCCCTAACATCGCAGCAACAGTATGCGATAAAGAAGGTATTATACTCTATCAAAACAAACGTGCCATTGATCGTGATGGCGATGTGGTTGGCAAAAATCTCTATAATTGTCATGGAGAGAAAGCTGGAGCTATGATTCGCTACATGATTGAATCTGGCGAAAGCAACACCTATCAGATTATCCGTCACGGAAAACATAAGCTTCTTCACCAGACACCATGGTATGATGCAGAGGGAAATGTTGCAGGATTGATAGAATTATCTATTGACCTGCCCGATGAGATGCCGGTATTCAATAGAGACAAAATATAATGCAAGCATACACATACATAGAAAAAGGAATGTTCGCATTGCTTGAAAAAGCAAAGCCAACGCTCATAGAACCTACAGATGCCATCGTCAAGGTGACTTTGGGAAGCATCTGCACAAGTGATCTCCATATCAAGCATGGCAGTGTACCTCGTGCTGTTCCAGGAATAACCGTTGGTCATGAAATGGTGGGAATCGTTGAGCAAGTCGGTTCTGAGGTGACTGCCGTAAAGCTCTCAACACAAGAATACTACTATGGATAAAAAAGTAAAGCTAAGAGATATACTTGTAAATGTTGCTTTGCAATGGCAAGCAAGTTTTGGTATAGCTCCGTCTATTACGAGTTCAATTTCTGAATATGATGCAGCAATGTTGGTTGGTATGTCAGAGAAAGAATACTCTTATTACATGAGAGACAAAACTGCTGTTGCCAAAGGGACGGATTTCGTTTATAGAAATATAAGGTATCAAGTAAAAGCCAATCGTCCAAGCGGTAAAAAAGGAAGTAAAGTAACGATGGTTCCCAAAGCCTCGAACTACGAATGGGACAGGTTAATTTGGATATTATATGACAAAAATTATGTAATGCAAGAAGCCTGGGAATGGCATGTGGAAGACTATAAAATGGCATTTGAAAATGAAAAAAGATTATCTCCCGAAGACTACAGAAAAGGGCACTGCCTGTATCATAGATAACAGAAAATCGTGGATTCAAAAAACCACAAAAACGAATAGCTTTATGATAGAAAAAATAATGTCTAAACTTGCTTCGTGAAAAATATCACTTTGAATAATATAATCAAGAAATGGACAACAGACAATTCATAGAAGACTATAAAGAAGCATTTGGCGAGAAGGCAACATTGCCCATCGCCTTTTGGCACAGCGATACGCCTGTGGCTGTTCCTGAGCCAGTAAACGGATGTTTCTTCCCGGCATTTGAGAAAGTCAGGGATGGACAACCTGTTAGTTTTGATAGCACAACCATGAAATGTGGTGGTGGCAAGTTCTACTGCGGACTTGCTGCGATGCCAGAATATGTGCCGACCTTTGTTTCAGAGAAGGAGCACTATAAAGCATCCCCTGCATTGGTGAAAGACTTCGTGGAGCGACTGGAGATAGACGTGGACAAGCACAAGTACTTGAACTTCCAACGACTTGACCTAATGGATGACAGTATTGAGTTCTACGGTGTGCTCATCTTCGCTACACCAGACATTCTGAGCGGATTAGTGTCATGGGCTTACTACGACAATTCCTCTTATGATGCAGTTTGCACTCCATGGGGCAGCGGTTGCTCAACCACCATACGACAGGTAATCATAGAAGAAGAGTGCCTCGGTTCGCGTTGCTTCATCGGCCTCTTTGACCCATCGGTACGTTCAAGGGTGCGAGCAAATGAGTTGATGTTTGGCATTCCCAAAAGCAGACTGGAGGAGATGACAACGTTTATGCGTGACACATGCCTCTTCAACGGAGCTGCATGGCCAAAGGTAAAAGAACGCATTAAGGATGGTAGTACCGAATACTAACTCATCAACAAGAGAGGAACGTTTGGATTATGTTCTGAATGAATGGAGATGCCTGCATAATTGTGAGATATGCGGCAAATGCCATGTCTTGAAAGGCAGAAGCGAAGTTCAACTTTATGCCGACTATATAGACGGCAAGAGGTCGTATATGGATATAACATTGGAAATAAGAAGCAACAGATGAGTCTATGACGATAGATACAACCAATATGTGCTCACACCTTCAGAAGAAGTTGTTTGAACCAGAAGGTGTGTATTATCCGATATGGCAAGCCATGCAGGATGATGAGACCTTGACGGCTGTGGTACGGAGCAGGCAGCTGCACATCTACAGGAAAGGGAAGAAGATTCTCATTCTGGCAGGTAAGGCACAACCGAAGGTAATACGTGAAGATAAATTGAATAAATTGATAACAAAATAAATAGAATAAAAATGAACCGACGAACGAAGGAAACGCAGAGTAATGCAGGCATTAACTCTGTTTTGCAAGGAGGAGGAAGACCAAAGGTCAAATCATTTGGACAAAAATCGTGGATGCTCCCACAGCCGGTACTGATTATCGGCACATACGACAAGAACGGCAAGCCCAATGCTATGAATGCTGCATGGGGAGGTCAATGGGACGCTAAAGAGATTATTATTTCCATGGGTGCGCATGCCACCACCAACAACCTGAACGACTGCCCAGATTTTACCGTGGCATTTGCTACAAAACAGACCATGGTAGCTGCTGATTTCGTCGGCATTGTCTCAGCAAAGAACGATGCAGACAAGATGGCGAAGACAGGTTGGAAATGCGAGAAGTCAGAGCATGTCAATGCACCCGTCTTCACCGACTTTCCCATGACCTTGGAGTGCCGCATCAAGGAAAAGATTGACGAGTCGGAAGAGGGCTATTACATTGTTGCAGAGATAGTGAACATCCTTGTAGATGAGAACTATCTGGCATAGGACGGCAAGCCTGACATGGAGAAGATGGAACTCATCGTGTTCGACCCGATACATCATGGTTACATCGAACTTGGCAAGACCATTGGAAAGGCATTCTCAGATGGCAAGGCCTTGAAGGGATGACACTCAGATACATCTTCCATAGTGGCTTCCTGCTTGAAACGGCTCGGTGCATCCTGGTCTTTGACTACTGGATGGATCCTGCAGATGTCATAAGTGGATACATGAATACATGTAAACATGTGTACGTGTTTTCAAGCCACTTCCACGAGGACCACTTCACGAAAGCAATCCTCAGATGGAAGAATAGAATCCCCAATATCACATACATCCTGTCAAAGGATATACTCAAACGCCGAAGAGCGCAGAAAGAGGATGCCGATGTATGGATGGCCAAAGGAACGGTATGGGAAGATGAGAACCTGAAAGTGTCAGCTACAGGCAGCAATGACAGTGGCGTGAGCTGGGTTGTTGAGACAGAAGGTAAAACCATCTTTCATGCTGGTGACCTGTGCAACTGGTACGCACGCTTTCTTGTTGACGGCACACAAGAAGGAGAGATCTTCAGTGAAGAGTTTGGTCAATACATCAATCCAGTGGCAGAGGAAAAGCGTTTCCTTGGTGAACTGAAAGACATCCAAAAGATAACCGACTCGTTTGACCTTGTGATGTTTCCTGTGGACGGACGCATCGGTAACGGCTATACGCTGGGAGGACGGCAGTTTATCGAACGCTTCAATGTTGGGATGTTCGTTCCAATGCACTTTGTCATGAGTGGGTTTGAGAGTGCTTGGCGCATGGAGCCTTTCTGCAAAGAAAAGGATGTCCCCTTTTGGTGCATCGGGCACGAAGGAGACATCATAACAATATAATAATAATACATTAAATCATCAAAACAATGGACGCAAAAGAAAAAGTATTAGCAACAATGAAAGAGGCAGGTCAGCCTCTTAACGCAGGTAAAATCGCAGAACTCAGCGGTCTCGACCGCAAAGAGGTGGATGCAGCTATGAAGCAGCTGAAGGCAGAGGGCGCAATCGTCTCTCCTGTTCGTTGCAAATGGGCACCTGCAGAGTGATGGTACAGGACTCGACAACATATTATGTATGGATAGGCGGGTCATGTGACTACGGTCATAAAGAACGTGCTGGTGGTGCTGCCGTTGTGATAGAACTGATGGAGCAGCGAGAGCAGAGTCAAAGAGATTTGAACTCTGCCGAGTCGCGACAGAAGAAGACTAAGAGTCAACACGACGGTAGCATCTTCAGTCGCGATGTCATCAGTGATTTGCATACCACGGAGTTCCGTATGATGCTAACGCTTATGGTTAAAGTAATGAACGAGCTGCCTGACGGTTCGGACATTCTTTTCCTAACCAACGCAGCCTACATCCAGAACTTTGACAAGACACCTACAGCGAAGTCTGCCAATCCAGACCTCATTAGTCGGTGTATCGAGGCGAAAACACGGCATAATTCTGTTAGTGTCAAAATCGTACAGTACCATAAGAGTCCGTTGCTCATCGAAACACATGACATGGCAACAGAAGCTATGGCAAAGACAAGAAATGAATACCACCATGACATCCAATGAGCAGGCATTGTTTGGCATTATTACTGTCCGGTAAAACTTTTGCAAAGAAAATAAATTAGGGCTGACACTTCTCACGAGGTATCAACCCTTTTGGTTATCTTTGTTTTTGAGAAAATAAAATATAACCATGAGCAAAGATAGTCATTTTACCGGACAGCCGGTATATAGTCAAGTATTAAAGCTACTCGATAAGGAGAAAATTCTTCACATAAGCCTCGCTTCCTTTCGTTTCGCGGCTTATTTGAAGAATTTTCTCCTTATCGAGTAGCGTCCGTGAGGTAAAAGGTCTGAAACTGACACAGCGTTTTCGTGGAAAGTCACACAGCAATAAAAAAGTGGCGAAGGCGGATCGCAGGATGCGTATTATAGAGGAAGGCTGGTAGGAGAGCTACTTAGCGAGTTGCCATCAGACAGCAAATACCGTGGGCATCTTGAACTTTTCCGGAGTTTCGTAAACGGTGAACTTCTGGACGGTCATAAGATATACTCTCTCCAACATTATATATTCTGGGAAAACAGCGCATCTGTCCCATGAAGCGGACACCCAATCGAACAGATACTGCGCATCATGGGAATAATATCATAACTGACAAATACTGAAAGATAATGACTGAATACATATTCTACACAACCGAAGGCTTCATGCAAGTGCCAGATGGAGAGGATATCGAGAATTGTCAGTTGCTTGGACATGCATACGGCAATGACGAACACGATGCACTTCTGAATCTCTTGAAGGAGAATCCTTGGATAGAACAAAGAGGTTTTAGCCCAAACGAAGCTATTGGCAAAGAGTTGGCTTAACTGTTATATCAGGCTGGTATGAATAACAACCGACTTCCTGTTTTTGGCATATTTCAATTATAAGCCCCCTTTGGCTAACATATTACATTCATCCCCCCCATAAAAAATATATATGGACATGAGGCGTGTTTTCCACTCATGTTTTTTTGTGTTTTAGGTGTCAAGGTGTCAAGCTCTGATGCAAATATCTGGGAACGTGTGGGTTAGGACGGGTATGAGGTGTCAAGGAGGTGTCAAGGAGGTGTCAAGGGGGTGTCAAGGAGGTGTCAAGGAGGAGATGTGTGTTGCCATGCTATGCAAGAGGTGCTGAAAGGCTGTCTCAAAGGTACTGCATGGCTGTCTCAAAGGTACTGAATGACCGCCCCATAGGTACTGTATGGCGGGCTCATAAGTATTGAATGGCCGCCCCATAGGTGCTGGGGCAGAAAATGTCAGGAGACACGAAGATTATGATTCCTAACGTTCCGAAAGCATCAGACTCTGCCTACATGAAGGCCAGGAAGCACGAGCTATTCAGGAAGCGGGCGGGAATAGAATCGGTTATCGGGCACTGCAAGAGCGACCATTGTCTGGGACGGAACTTTTACAAGGGTCTTTTCGGAGACTCTATAAATGTCATGCTCGCTGCTGCCGCATATAACCTCCAAAAAACCATGAGGTTCCTTTTGTGCCTTTTCAGATGGGTCATTAGGAAGCTCATGACAGGGGGGCAATGGTCGGTTATCACATATAATGCATTAACATGCGCGCATGTGCGAAGATTTTAAGGCTCTACCATATACTTTGCTTATTAGGTGGAATATACAATCTATAGTTTGTATCTATTCTTCCTTTTCGCAGGCCGTGGAGCAACATCTACTGAAATTGAAGGTTGTGTGGAAGGTCCGTTGTATGGGCTTGCAGATGACGATACCATCCTTCCTGGGCGTCCACCATATTCTCTCCAACGGCGAATGATACGGTTTACATAGTCTGTAGTCTCTGTACCACGCATATAGCCGTATTTGACGACATTGTCCGTATAATACTCAGCTTTAGTCAGTTTAAGCACAAATTCCTGAACATCATTCCATGAATGAGGATTGCGTCCGTACTTTTCTGCTAAAGCCATAGCATCACGAATGTGGTTCTTCCCTCCGTTATATGAAGCCAATGCGAAGCATATACGGTCTTGCTGGTTGGGTATATCACGGAAATCAGACATGAGCTGGCACATATAGCGTGATGCAGCTGCGATGTTTGGCTCAGGCGAATAGATATCTTCTTGTGCCAAACCGAGCATCTTTGCCGTTGACGGCATTATCTGCATCAGACCACAGGCACCTGCCCAAGAATGAGCGCGAGGGTCAAAACATGATTCCTGATAGCATTGGGCAGCAAGAAGACGCCAGTCAAGACGGGCTGTTGGAGCATGCTTCTGGAAAAGATGGTCCCATCTGGATATAAGCCCCTTCTGGCGGTTAATCATAGGGGCATAGACATGTCTGGTAACTCCCCCCGTAGCAAGGAGAGACTTCTCAAGGTTCGCTGTCTCCTTCAGCATTCCCTCTTTATACCAGCGGCTGATAGCTGCGAGAAGCGTCGTGTTCTCTTTGGACACGAGCCATCCTGGCCCACACTGAGCTGCGCCTTTCTCTTCTGACATCTTACATGCTATAATATCTCCTTCGCCGCGTAATAGTTTGGCAATCATTTCCGTACTGTCTTTACACACTTCCACCCGCAGTTTTACACCTATTTCCTCAGAGAAGCGCTCGCAAAGTAGATAATGAACACCCATACCATGTCCCTTATAGTCATAGTAAGTATCAGGTCCACTCTTTGTTAGCATAATCATCTCTCCTTGCGATATGATATCGTCAAGGGTTATGTGTTGAGATGTAGTATCGGTTGTCAAGTCATTCTCTGTGGTAAGGGGCGTACCCCATGGAGTATATATCTTCTCTTCGTTCTTATGACCACATGAAATGAGGAGAATAACGGCAAAAATATTAACTAATTGCTTTCCCATTTTTTATATATGTAACACAAAAGTATATATTTCTTTGGATATATCAAAATTTTATATTACTTTTGCGACATATTTTAAGTTTTTATTGTAAATAAGTGATAAGATAGTCACAATCGGTATTACTGGATATCTTGTAGAGTCACTATTGAGGAAGATTCCTGGAAAATTCTGATAATAAGATTGTGATGCATAAATTTGAGTGTATAATTCAAGGTAAAAAGAAATGTTAAGAATCGCTGTTCAATCAAAAGGACGACTTTATGAGGATACAATGGGGCTTCTTAAAGAGGCTGGAATTAAGATCAATACAGCTCGCCGTACCCTCCTCGTCCAGTCAAGCAATTTCCCTCTTGAGGTTTTGTATCTGCGTGACGACGATATACCCGAGTGTGTGGCCAGCGGGGTAGCTGATATCGGCATAGTAGGAGAGAATGAATTCGTAGAAAGATGTGAGGATGCTGTAATCGTCAGAAGGCTCAACTTCTCTAAATGTCGTATATCACTCGCCATACCTGAAAGCGTAGAGTATGACGGGTTGGAATGGTTCAATGGAAAAAAAATTGCAACATCTTACCCTAATATACTCAGAAAGTTCGCAAAAGAGAAGAATCTGAACATTGATATACATACTATACAGGGATCTGTAGAGATAGCACCAGGCATAGGGCTATCGGATGGAATATTCGATATTGTAAGCTCAGGATCAACTCTCATAAGCAATAAGCTGAAGGAAGTTGAGGTGGTAATGAAAAGCGAGGCTCTGCTAATTGGCAATAAGAAACTCGACAATGAGAAGGAGAAAATTCTTGAGGATTTCCTCTTCAGAATTAAATCTGTCCTCATAGCAGACGATAAGAAATATGTGCTTATGAACGCTCCGTCTGACAAAGTATCTGACATTGTCAAGATTCTTCCGGGAATTAAGTCACCTACGATTATGCCGTTGGCAACAGAGGGATGGACATCTATTCATACTGTGCTGGACCAGAAACACTTCTGGGAGATAGTCGGACATTTGAAAGAGGCTGGTGCAGAAGGTATTCTTGTGTTGCCGATAGAAAAAATGATAATGTGAGATTCTCTTGCAAGAAAAAAGGGTAGGGGAGAGAGCGGTAATTTCTCAATCATATGGTCTGTCCAGATATCCGTCCCCATATCAACAACATAATGAAGAACAGTAGGCCTAAATGAAGCTTAATCAATAAATTGTTAGTTACTCCTATGAACATCATAAAATATCCTACAGAAAAAGATTATCCCTCTATTTGTGAGCGCCCACATCTCAATGTAAGAGAACTCAATACAATTGTTACAGGTGTTCTCGACGATATTAAGAAACGAGGTGACAGAGCAATCTTCGATTATGAGGAACGCTTTGATCATGTAAGACTCTCGACGTTAACAATATCAGACGATGAAATAAACGAAGCGTGGGAAAATATTGACAGAAGTCTTAGAGATGCTATCCTGCTCGCTCATGACAATATAAGAATATTCCATGAATCACAAAAGTTTAAAAGGCAAAAGGTCCAGACCGCAGAGGGAGTAACCTGCTGGCAAAAATCCGTTCCGATTCAAAGAGTCGGGCTATATATACCTGGAGGGACGGCTCCTCTATTTTCAACAGTCCTGATGCTTGCTACGCCTGCTAAAATTGCTGGATGCGAAGAGATTGTGTTGTGTACTCCGCCAGATAAAGAGGGTAGGGTAAACCCTGCCATACTGGTCGCTGCAAAGGTGGCCGGAGTCTCCAGAATAATCAAGGCAGGAGGAATACAAGCTATCGGTGCCATGGCATACGGAACAGAGACTGTGCCAAAGGTGTTTAAGGTTTTTGGTCCTGGCAATCAATACGTTATGGCCGCAAAACAGCATGTCTCGCTACACGATGTCGCTATTGATATGCCTGCTGGCCCCTCTGAAGTCTGTGTGATAGCAGACGAAAGCAGCAATCCTTCATTCGTAGCTGCTGACCTTCTTTCTCAGGCTGAACATGGGATAGATTCACAAGTTATTCTTATCGTAACATCAGAGGAGAAATCTAAAGAAGTGACAGATGAGATAGAACTTCAGCTCAAAATCTTGCCACGTAGAGACATCGCGGCAAAGACCCTTGAAAACTCGAAGATAATAATTGTTCATGATACAGATGAGGCCATAAAGTTGAGCAATGTTTATGCGCCCGAACATCTAATAATTAACACGTTGGATTATGAACAACTTGCAGAACGTGTTGTAAATGCTGGAAGCGTATTCCTTGGACCGTATGCGTGTGAAAGTGCAGGAGATTATGCAAGCGGTACAAACCATACCTTACCAACACATGGATATGCATGCTCGTATAGTGGAGTGAACCTCGATAGTTTCTGCAGAAAGATAACTTTCCAGCATATATCTGAAGAGGGCATAAACTCTATAGGCAGAGCAGTGGAGATAATGGCGGAAAACGAACAGTTAGACGCTCACAAGAATGCTATGTCTGTCAGAATTGACGCCCTAAAGAAAGATAATTTATCTGAATAATTGATTGCGAATGAGACAATTAAAAGATTTAGTAAGAAATAATATATGGAAGCTGAGTCCATACAGCTGTGCCAGAAATGAATTTAGTGGGCAGAATGCCAAGGTGTTTCTTGACGCCAATGAAAACCCTTATAACACTCCATATAATAGATATCCAGATCCTCTTCAACACAAACTGAAAGCACTATTGTCAAAGATTAAGGGTGTAAAGTCAGAGTGTGTTTTTCTTGGAAATGGCTCTGATGAGGCAATTGACTTGGTTTATAGATGCTTCTGCAATCCTGGAAGAGATAATGTAGTGGCCATAGAACCCACATACGGCATGTATAAGGTTTGTGCAGATATTAATGATGTGGAATATCGTCCGGTTCTACTTGACGACAATTTCCAGCTTGATCCGGAGAAACTCCTTGCTGCATGTGATACCAGAACAAAGGTGATATGGATATGTACGCCAAATAATCCCTCAGGTAATGATATAAGCCGCTCGGATATAGAGTTGGTAATCAATAATTTCGATGGAATTGTTGTAATTGACGAAGCATATTCGGATTTCTCACTTCAGCCTACATTCCGTAAGGATCTAGATAAGTATTCTAATATTATTGTCCTGAACACAATGAGCAAGGCATGGGGAAGTGCGGCAATAAGACTTGGTATGGCATTCGCTTCACCAGAAATAGTTGAGATATTTAATAAGGTAAAATATCCTTATAATATAAATATGCTTACACAAGAAAAGGCGTACGATATTTTATCAGAATCACAGTCAGTCCAACATTGGGTAACAATGATTCTTGAAGAGCGTAGTCGTGTCATAGATGCCTTTGTTCTCCTTCCAATCTGCAAAAAAGTTTATCCTACATCATCGAATTTTTTCCTTGCACGTGTCACAGACGCTCAATCTATCTATAACTACCTAATTGATAAAGGCATCATAATACGCGATCGCCATAAAGTCAGTCTATGCAATGATTGTCTACGCATAACCATAGGTACACGTGAAGAGAATAATGAGTTGCTCGGAGCACTACGAGTATATAAGTAAAGCATAATATGAGTAAAGCATAATCGCCAAGAATGCCGATTATGTTAAATAGGTACTGTGACGATTCTCATACCATTCAATTGACATGCATAAAAAGCAGTTATACCACTTCAGAATACTTCAATTTTGAATTCTCATCTAGGTTATGATTTCAATTGAGGAGAATTTCTGAGTAAACCCAGACCACAAGCGTCTATTTTATCGAAATAATGTTGAAAAAATCGGAGTCATATTTTATCAAAAAAAGCAAACATCCCTTGTAAGATGTTTGCTTTTTATTATCTGTGATCCGGTCGGGATTCGAACCCGAGACCCACAGCTTAGAAGGCTGTTGCTCTATCCAGCTGAGCTACCGGACCATCATCTCTATTATTGAATAATTCTTTTATTCTCAGCTTAATTTTAAAAGCGAATGCAAAGTTAGACTTTTTTCCCCGATTACCAAAATTTCAATTATTACATTTAACCTATATTAATAAAAGTAGCGGTGACATCTGAGAATTATGACTATATATGCAATTTTATCTACTGAAATGAATTAAATGATTCTTTTTGTCATCAATATTATTTTGGGATTTTAGAAAATTATCCAGATGAATCCTATTGACTTGATTGCCAGTGTCATAAATTTATAATCATATTAGGCAGAAAAATGAGACTAGAAATGGGACGGAAAGGTCGGTGACGAAACCATGGTAAATACTAACAATCGAATATTTTTCACCTGCTATGTTTATTATAATTGGAAATGTTGTGTCCATTGTTGTAGCACCTCCGACCGATATTATGGGTAGGGGCCCAAATAATTTATACATGGCAGGAGCAAGTAGAAGAGCTGCTGTTTCTCGAATAATATTTGACAGTAACGCAATCGTTCCCCATTCTGGGTTAATGTATTGTGTAATGATTATACTTGATAGAGAATAGTATCCCATACCAGAGGCTACAGCCATTGCATTGTTTATCGGAGTATGTATCATAAACAGGCTCGCCAAATAACTACCACATAATGATCCGCATATAGTACATAAAGGTAATAGTAACATTCTACGGTCGAGACTCATAAACTTAGAGAAGATGCTGGTATCACGCCCTATACCCATTCCGACAAAGAACATAAGGAAAGCGAGAGCGTATGATGACAGTTCTATGTCTTTGATGCTATCAGGCAATATATGCGAATTCCCGATGATTATGCCAATCAGAAAGGGTATAAGAAGAAAAATGCTCGATTTCATCGCTCCCCTCCCCTATTCTTAATAGAATGCCACAGAAGATATGAGAAGAGGATACTGCCTGCTATACTTGCAGACGATATTATTATTGCTCTTGCTCCAAGTGTCGGGATAGAATGCATGACAGCATCATTTCCTCCCGCCTCATATCCTAATAAAAGGAGGAGTGTCCATACAAGAATGAATGTGACTGTTTTTATTGAAAGATGAATTCTGTCTCGTGTTATTCGCCCGAGAATTATTCCAACAATCATGATGATAAGAATTTTGAGCATAATTCATGATTAATAATTTAGTGACGATTATGTGATTGCCAATTGGTCCCATAATATATTATTCTGGGAAAAGCAGTTTTCCAATCCAATGGGAAAATCTAAGATTCAGAAGCATAAATATTATGCCGGCTACACTACATATAAATAACTGTAATGTTGGCACACCAAGCCAAATACACCATAGGCCATATGAAATATAGGGCAGGAGAAGTATAGATGTTACGAGCCCGGGAATATACCCTCTGATGATTATGCCTTGGATGACATGTACGATGAGATGGAAAGAAAACGCAATGAAAACGGCAACCCAAGCTTCTTTGGCATATTCACCCTGACATAAAACATATGCGGTAACTGCTAAGAGAACAAGCAGTTCTTCTAATACTGCAACGCAGAATGCCTTAGTGTTCATTCTGGCAAGATTGTCAATCAGCTTACGTAACTTTGGGAACCTTTCTGATAATGATTCTTTGTTCTTTAGCATCCACCGGTGTTGAAATAGAATCTCCTCAAGGTCATGGATTACAAATGCTAAAGGAAATGGAAGCACAAGTAATAATACAGTTAAGCCACTCATAGCGTTCTTTTTTATTGTTTTTATGATATCCCATGTGGGTCAAACTCATGTGTTGTGTCCTACGATGAAATGGGGCGTTTTCTATATCCTTTGTAAAAGATTTCGTATGTATTTGTTTTTCCTCCACTCATTTATAATAACATAGTAGTACGGACACGATGGTGACAGCTTGTATAAATCTGCGTAATAAACGTTCTGGGAATAATCTGAGAAAGCAGATAGACAGGCATTACGGGACCGGCTGCATTGGTTTATATTTGTGGTGTGATATGTGAGACTGAGAGAAATCGTTTCTGTGAAACGCTTAACCGAACAGTTTCTTCCAAATCCACAACACAACAATCGACCCGATTAGGCAGAAAATGAAGTTCGTCAAGTATCCACTTCCAATCAGTTGTATGTCAAAGAGTGTGCTTATGAATGAACCTGCGTAACTACCTGCTACTCCGACTATAATATTCATGCAACACCCTTTTCCCTCACCACTCATGATACGGTTTGCGATATAACCAACAAGCAGTCCTGTCAATATAGGCCATGCTGTGAAAAGAGCAAGTTTGTCAAACATAGTAAGCATAAATTATGGTGGGTTCTAAAGAGTCACCACCGTTGGTTTATAAGAATTGTATTGCGATATTTACCCCTACCCTATTATGTATCTTGAGCCAGGTATAAAACTTATTATCTTTGTCAGGAGATAACAGCTGACGAATGTGCAGGCTGCTATAGTGGGGATTGCGAGGGCGACATGTAACATCGGAACGAAGATTGAGGAATACATGACAAGGAAGAACATGTGCATCAGATACATCCCGTAACTAAGGCGGCTTATATCATGTATCACCTTATAACCAGACGTGGGTTTGTGAATAGTGGATAACAAGAGGAACATCCCGAATGTGAGGAGTATAACATTCGGCGTACAGAAACACCAGCCTATCTCCACATCGGTTGGTTGCTGCTCTGCGCCTATCTCAATCTGCAGATAAAAACTGAGGATTGTAGTTACAGCCCCGATGATGATACAGGGAATAGCAACCGCATAACGGCGGACATCAGACCAATGTATATGGAAACGTATGAAATGTCCGAGCACGAGATAACCAATATATCCTGCGAAAGGATAGAGCATGTGGTAAGGATTCCACCATACTTGCCCGAAAACCTCAAGACCATAGTGATTGAAAAATGGGAGTGTCGTACTGAGTACAAAGAGAATAATCACAAAAAGCTCCTGCCCACGTGATGCCTGTCGAAGCCATGGCGAAAGAATCGGAATAAGAAGGTAGATGCTGATAAGAGGATATAGAAACCACATGTGGCCTGCAGCACCAGGAAAATTGAGCGGTATGTATAAAAAGTCAGATAATGCCTGTGAAAGACTTGTTCCACCCCATAATAACGGGAGCAAACTGTATAGGACAAGAAATGCAATCATAGGCGGAATAATACGGCGGGCTCTTCGGCGGAAGAAGGACATCCATGACTCTTCTTCATGCATAGGACAAAGAAGATAGGACGAGGTGAGCATGAAAAGGGGTACACTCATGCGGCAGAATCCGTCAAGGAGAGAAACCCACAGACGAGCGTCTGAGGAAGTTATCTTGCTCACAACATCAACCATCTCACCTGCAGGGGCGTCTGCCGACGGGCATAAATAATAATTTTCAGACGAATGAACTACCATAACCATAAAGCAAGCCATAACTCGAATATAGTCAAGGAAATAGATTCGTGTAGCAGATGGACGGAATGAACCTGAAACGTGCGATTCCTGATTAGCTGATGACACCATGTGCGAAATAGATTATTGATGTTGTGATAACAGAGTTGAAAGTTGTCAATAGATATGCAGTAATAACTGAGGTATAACAACTGGTGCAAAGATAATATTTTCTTACAAATAAATCAAGCTTTGATAGGAAAAAATGTTGTAGCCACTCCTATGATTTATTATTAATTTGGAATGGCTAAGATAGAAAGGCGAGAATATGTAATTGTGGGAGAGTATGTACTGTAAAAAAACTATGCACCAATAGAAAAGAAACAAAAGGGCAGTCTGGAGCATAAGCAACCATCCTACCCTTTTGTTGTGTTTTTTAGTTAATCATGAATACTTTCTCTTTACCATTATAGGTGCAACGGATAACGGCTCTTCCATCAGCAATCTTTCCAATCTTTGATATGACATCAGCTCCCTTTGTCTCGACCTTTATGATTGAATTTGAGTTTAAAGGAGCGTAGACCTGATAATGCGTGAGATCCATCAGACCATTTTCGTTTGTCGCAAAAACTGGAAGTGAAGGTATAGAAGCACGCTTCCCATCAATGATAATAGATATTGAAGGCACAGAGGGCTTCACACATGGTTTGTCTTTCTTGGCGAATCCAATGCCATGAATATCGACGAGCCCCTCGTTACCCCCGCCCTCAACGACAAGATATATGGCATGTTTTCCAGTTAGTCCTTCTACAGCGGGAACGTTAGCTTCGTACGTCTTTGCCTCTTTTGGAGCATTTGCCGGAACTTCAATTACTGCTATTTCCTTGCCTTTCCATGTGTCGTTGGCATAAGGCCCATCTATCATTACATGAATCCGGAAGGCTCCCTTCCCACATGGAGTCATATTCAGGCAGAGCTTTGTGTCGTCTCCCTGTCGAGTTCCCTCGAAAGGTGTTATGCCTTTTGTGTGTTTATCCAGTCCGCCGAATCCAAAATACTTGAATCCAACGATACCACCATTCTGAATACCAGCAAGATCCATGCTGTTGTTCCATACGTCGAAATTATCTTGCATCCATCTTTGGTCAGACATGTAGCATGCTATTCCAGCTGAGTAGTATGCATAAGGTGGGAGACCGAAGATATGGAACCCCTCACTTGTTACCTCAGCTCCGGTATACGTCATACCGTCAGAGGCATTAGCTACCCACTCGTTTCCTTTACTGTATGTGTCATATGCAACGATGCGTACCTTTCCTCCTTTAGCCACCGGCTTTTTGTCCCATTCTATCTTCACGGGAGCCACCATGGCTTGGCGGGCGTAGCCAAAGCCACGTGGAGGACGGTGGTAGAAAACGTACCATTGTCCATTTATCTCTTGCAGGGAGCCATGTGTATTATGCCCAGCATTTGTGCAGATAAGGTGTGTGCCATCTTCATTTGGGACAATACCACGTGAGTCAACAAGTACGCCTCCCGAACGCCATGGTCCCAACGGCGAGTCTCCATATGCATAACGCAAGGCGGAGTTGGTAGATGGGAGCCCATAGTCTGGTCCGCTATATCCGGAGAACACCATGACATACTTGTTGCCTACCTGACGTATGCTTGACGCTTCGAAGAAGTTAAAATCCCCAGGCTTCTGTCCCTTGTAGAGAGCAGGATAGAGAGTTCCCTCTGGATCACGAACTACTCCGTACCGCTCACTTGCCGGGATGAAATAGTCATGCACTTCTGTGCCTGGACGGACACCGTACATATTGTCCTGGTCAAGCTCGAAAGCAGTAGAATGACGGAATCCATAGAATACGTATGCCCTGAATCCGCGACCATAGTCCGGATCTTTCTTGTTAGTGATATTCTCCACGAAGACGGAAGGGTCAAAGTCGATTATTGAGCCATCAACACATGTTGTGCCATCGGCATTGAGATTGACGGGTGTGAAGGGTCCATCGGGACGGTCGCCCTTGCATACCATTGCCACACGTCTCCATCCCCTTGAATGTGGGTAGAGCCAGTATGTCTTCTTGCCACTCTTCTTGTCTCTTACCTCGACAAGGTCAGGTGCGAACATGGTGTCCCATTTTCCATTCACGTAATGACTGAAAACCGGGCCTTCATCGCGCCATTTTGTTAAATCCTCTACAGGTGCCGACCATATACGAATGTCGTTACCACAGTATCCCTTGAACGACACATCATGTGAGCCTATTATATATGCGCGCATTTTTCCAGGGTTATCTGGGTCTTCAAATACACGTGGCTCTCCATCAGGTAGATGTTCCCATAACGGGAGGTAAGGATTCTGGGCTGATACCATAGTGGCAGCCATAACGAAGGCAGCGGATAATAATCTTTTTATCATAGATATATAGTGTTTATTTATGGCGGTTAGTGTAAATCTGTATTATATTGGAACTGGTGTATAGTGCATATTGTGTGTGTGAGCTATAGTATGGCTATATTGGCATTTGTCTTGTCTGGCCGTGGCGAGCCTACTGTCACTCTGCAGCCCTACCTGCTGGTTTCTTGCATGAATGAACTGCCAGACATCAGCAGGTAGGAACACTTTCTTATTTCTCGCTCTTTGAATAGTTGAACCAGTCTATATCGACATATCCACCGGTCTTCTTTGTCGCATAGTTGAAAATTGCAAATTTTGAGCCCATGAAGAATCGACGGTAGTCAAATATCATCTTATAGCCTTCGAGGACCTTTACCCAGTCTTTTCCGTCTGTACTGTAGTAAAAGTCTGCCACATCTTTTCCAGGGAGGAAATTAGCGTCGATACGGAAATATATTTCCTTTTGTTTTCTTAACTGCTGACGATAACTCTCCGTAACATCGACCTTTGTGACACTTTTCTCCTTGTCAGTAAGTTCCACGTTCTGACTATCAGCTACGACAAACACTTTTTTTCCGTCCTTCACAATTTTCACTACTCCTGCATCTCCATTGAATGCGCTGAAACCGGCAATATCTCCATCCTTCATGTGCGATATGTCCATCTTGACTATTCCAGAGCATTCGGGCCCCTCCATTCTCTGTGTCAAGGTGTTTGGGGCGAGGTAAAGGTTATCTGTCACCCGGCTTGTCTTAAGTCTGAGCCAGCCTTTCCTTTCTGTAAGCGACCATGCCTCATTCACAGGATTGTGATTCCATTGCCAATCGATATTCATTCTTTCTGAGTCGAAGTCATCAGAAGAGACAATCTCCCCATCAGAGAATCCAGCCAGTGGTTTTCCCATGACAGTTGGAATCTTCCCGTTCTCATCTCCAAGCATAGGCCATCCGTCCTTCCATGTACACGGCATGAGTGTCAACACACGCCCTACTCCACCACGGTCCTGGAATATCACTCCATACCAATTCCCTTTTCCGTCATCTACGATAGTTCCCTGTCCGGCATAAAGGAAACCTCCAAATGTGCTCTCAAGAATAACCTTCTTCTCGTATGGTCCCTCAATATTATCAGCACGGTAGCACACCTGGCGGCGGGGTTTCCCCTGGGGCCATGATATCATTATGAGGTAATAGCGTCCGTCATGCTTTATGAAGCGGCTTCCCTCAAGCAGTCCTGTTTCTTCTTCGTCGCGCTCGAACACCTTACCTTGTCTTCCTCCGGGCTTTACGCCGCTGAGGTCAGGCATCAGCTCTTTCATCTCTCCTGTACCATAAAAGACGTATGCACGTTTGTCATCGTCGAAGAACAGTGAAGCGTCATGGAAATGGGGTATCCTGTGGGCGAGTGTCCATCCCTTGCGTGGGTCTTTCGATGTATAGACATACCCTTTGAACGGCTCGTCATTAGGAGAGAAATAGATATAATATGTTCCATCCACATATCTTATTGATGTGGCCCATTGTCCGCGTCCATAGACGGTTCCGCCATTCATGTCATATTTTGGTGTGTCATGGAGCGAGGGGAAGACATAGCTGACTGTCTTCCAGTTTACAAGGTCTTTTGAGTGCATTACTGGTGCTCCTGGCATAAGATGCATAGTTGTTGTCACAAGCCAATAATCATCGCCTACACGGATGACATCGGGGTCTGGGGTGTCTGCCCACATCATAGGATTCTTGAAACCATGCTCGACAGATAGAACCTTCTCAGCGAACCGTTTGCCGAGTATGCGGTATCCCTCGGCTGAATAATGTAAAGAGTCGGGGGCACATGGGCATCCTTTAGATGATACCACATGGGCCGATGGTATAACTTCAGGAAGACGGTTTATGACTGGATTATGACTGGCGCAGCGTCCGCCAACATCCTCACCGACAACCTCACCTGCGTACAATGGCACACTGTTGCTATCAAGAGAGAGGTCTGAGAGAATATTCTCATAAACATTCTTCACCTTCAATGGCCAGTCCTGCTGTCCCGTGTTTGTCTCTCCTTGTAGCATGAGTATTCCCTTTATCACACCGTCCTTCTGTGCTTTCCGTGCCAGCTCAATGAGACGTGCGTAAGGGTTGTTGTCATACTCCCGGCACATATTCTTCATCCATTCTGGCTGTTTTTCCAGATATGCACCATAATTGACTTTGTCGAAGAGTGCTATGTCACATCCTCCCACAGCTACATTTATCACGCCGACCTTTACATTCTCAGGCAGACGCTCCACCATCTTCCTTCCGAAATAATCGGCTGGTGTCAATCCTGTATATGGTCTGCAGAGTGGTGGGATGGCGGTATGCCATTCGCCTTTCTTCCATCCGAGTTTTGTGTCATCCATGGCTGCCATAGAGACAAAGCGTGGATTCACGTCTTCCATGTCCTTATCCTCGTAACGGGCATTACCCTCCATGTTCGACTGGCCGAAACATAGATAAATATGGAAGTTAGGGTCTTGGGCCGATGCCGTTATTACTGCTGTGAAGGCAAGAATGGCCGTAAAGAATTTTCTCATCATCTTTTTGATTATGTTTAGGTGTTAGTTTTGTATGTGACATTAATAATTTGACTACGCAAAATTACGCATTTTTATCATAATAAACATATTATCTTGTTACATCTTTATAATGATTTGTTACATCATGCCCTTTTGTTGTCTACTATCGACCGGATAATCATTATTTTTTTTGTGATGTGAAGAAAGAATGTTTGAATACCACAAGCTTTCTTAAACTGACCTCAACCGAAAAAGGTTGTCACTATTTTGGTTTGAGTGATAACCTTAACATGTTATAAATAGATTTACAATCTCGCTAAAAGCGTTTACCTATTCTGGACAAAAGCTAATCGCGACTTAGGAAGACAAAGTCAAGTCCACATGATAAGTCAAACCTGAAAGGCTCTGCTAAATCAATGTAGCCTGGAAGGATGTACGAACGCTTCTCTTTCGTACAGCCTTCCAGGCTACAACATTACCTTCTACAGTCACATTGGCTATCCGGTAAACCTGTCGTTTCTCATCATGAGGTTTTACCAGACAGTAATAATTCAAAAAATTAGCTAACAGTTATAGTTAGTGATTAGCATTAAGAAAATTATAATGGCGTGAAGATGTTTCCATATCATCCTCACGCCATTAATGGAACGTCAGCTTGAAAGCTGTCCCCCGTTCTGAGCTTTACTTGTATAGATATCTCTTGATGGATTTCTTTGGAGTCTTCTGGAATTCTGTCTCCATTATCTCGATAGCAGAAAGCTGTTGGTAGGATGGCTGTGTTGAATTGAGTTCCTGACGGTTCTGCTCCATAATCTGGATAAGTTCAGCCTCATCATGTCCATTTTTCTTCGCCTCGTCCATATCAGGGTAGACAAGTCCCACAAGCTTGTCTCCACGCTGCACGACAAGACATTCTGATACATATACCATGCTTGACAGCTTGTCCTCAATCTCTTCAGGGTAGATGTTCTGGCCGCTGGCTCCAAGTAGCATGTTCTTCGAACGTCCTTTGATGAATACGTGTCCTTCGCGGTCGATTATGCCGAGGTCTCCTGTATGGTACCATCCGTCTACGAGGACCTCTTTCGTGGCTTCCTCGTTCTTGTAGTATCCAAGCATGGTGTTGCAGCCCCTTGTCAGTATCTCGCCCGGGACAGTATATGGGTCTGGTGAGTCAATCTTCACTTCCATGTGATAGGCCTCACGTCCGCAACTTCCTACAGCACGGTCTTTCCAGTCGTCATATGTGATGATTGGTGCGCATTCTGTCGCACCATAGCCGACGGTTACTGGGAAACCAATATCTGTGAGGAATGTCTCAACTTCTTGGTTCAACGGAGCGCCACCAATAATCATCTCGTACATCCTTCCACCGAATGCCTCATATACCTGCTTGCATATCTTGGCTTTAAGCTTTGCGCCTACAACAGGTGTCATCATAAGAGCTTTGACAGGTGCTGAGGAAACCTTCGGCAATACCTTCTTCTTTATGATTTTCTCTATAATAAGAGGTACGGCGATGATGACGCATGGACGAACATCGGCGAATGCTTGTGCCACAATGGCTGGCGACGGTATTCGGGTAAGATAATAGATATGGCATCCTGCTACAAATTCGTAGATGAACTCAAAGGCCATGCCATACATATGTGCCATTGGAAGAATTGATATCGTATTGTCTCCCGGTTTCACATATTGTCCTAAAACGTGGTTCGCAAAGTCGAGGTTTCCCCAAAGGGCACGGTATGGGAGCATAACGCCTTTAGAGAATCCCGTTGTGCCCGATGTGTAGTTGATGAGACACAAATCCTCGCTGTCATTCTCGCGGAAATACTTTACGTGCTCTTTACGGAAATATTTTGGGTATTTTTTGCCGAATAGCTCATTTAGATGCTCTCGCGCATATGTCAGTTTCTCGGTTCTGCTCTCAAGAAGCGAGAAGTCTGGCAGGAAAATAATACCCTCAATATTCGGCATTGCGTCAGGAGAAATCTGTTTCGCCACGACATCACCGACGAATAAGAGCTTAGCATCGCTGTGATTGACTATATTATGTATCTGTTCGGGTATAAACTCATGGAGGATTGGGACTGCTACGGCTCCGTATGTCATCGTTGCGAGGAAAGCTACTGCCCAATGACTCATGTTTCGTCCACAGATTGCAATCTTGTCACCAGGCACAACGCCGCTGCTCTCAAACAAGATATGCATCTTCTCTATCTTTCTTGCTACATCCTTATATTGCAGTGTTGAACCTTGGTAGTCAGTGAAAGCATCAAGATCCCAATGGTCGATAATGCTTTTCTCAATGTAAGAATTAAAACTTGGTATATTCTCAGGAATACTAAGTTTCTGTAAAAGTGATTTATTATACTTCATAGTCATTGCTTTTGCACAAATGATATAATATATGTGCAAAATTAATATCTTTTCTGCACACTTACAAAAAAAATGTGCGAAAAATGCGTATAACACTTATAATATTCCGATAATATTCCAAATTTGACGAATAACATATATAGAAATGCTGCATTTGGGTTTATTTTCATAAGCATAACAGGATTATCTCTCCATCCTACGGTAAATGACAATTATTGGGATATTCATATGTTTTGTCAACTCGTCACCTCGTTAACCACCCAACACCTCGTTATGTTCCATCTATATTTTGACAACGGATATATCTTGAAGAGGAAGCTGACGTCTTATATTTTCTTAATTTTATATGTGTATTATCGGACTATATGATTTTTTATTATTATCTTTGCCAGAAGTTAGGCGTTTACAGTTGATTATGAACTACGGTACGGCCATAGTCATTGATAACTGCTTGCCTGAACAAATGAGAAGATAAAGTTTGATTCTATCTATATTTATAACAGTAAGACAAAAACCTAAACGACGTATTAAAACAACAACAATCGTCAATAAATTGGCATGAGAACATTTAATATCTTTTTCCAGGCAGCGAATGCCGCCCTCACCCTTTCATCAGGTAGCATGACATTGCTACGTCGCATAACATCAATTATCTTCAAAGTCTCCGAATCTTCACCATGTTATCCCGGCTTGTCACAGCCTGTTCCATCCTCCCTGTCTCCACGCTCTCTGTCTGGACTATTCCTTTCCGTCCTTCTTGTCTTTCCGGCTCTCTCTGCCCATGCCCAGACATCCGCAGCCAAGAAGAGCTCACAGGCTGTATTCTCGCTGAACACATTCCGCAGCGACGGGAGTCTCATAGGCACGTCCCATGGAATATTCGTCAGTAACGACGGTTATGCCGTTTCCCGCTGGAAACCATTTGTGGGAGCCTCAAAGGCTGTTGTCGTCGATGCGCAGGGAAAGAAATATGATGTCGACGCCCTCATAAGCGCTAACGATATCTATGATGTCTGCAAATTCCATGTAGCAGGCAGCACACCCTCAGCCCCTGTTGCGAGCAACACAATCCCGGAGAAGTCAACTCTCTGGCTCTCATGCTATAGTGTGAAGGCTCCACGCCTGCTACGTTCCACGGTCAGCAAGGTTGAGTCGTTCTCAGTGACAGGCTCTGGCGAATCAGGCACGTCTTATCCCTTTTACATTCTTGACATTCAGGTACCCGAGGACATTGACTGTTGCCCTCTTATAGATGATGCGGGCAATGCTGTCGCCCTTATCCAGCCTGTCTCAGGCAAGACAGGCACTGCCAACGCTGTCAGTGTGAAATTTGTGTCAGATATGCAGAGCGTCATGCTCGGACAAGGAGCCAATACGCTTGCCCTCTCGGCCATTCCTCCCCTCATGCCTTCTGATTATAACGATGCTCAGATAGCCCTTGTCCTTGCCGGACAGCAGCGCAGTCCGGAGTATTATGCATCGGTGGTAGAGAGCTTCATACGCAGTTTCCCCCAGAAAACCGACGGGTACGAGACAAGGGCGCGCTTGAGACTGGCATCGGGCGATGTCGCAGGAGCTGACGCTGATATGACGAAGGCCATAGCTGTTTCCGGCAACAAGGCAGAGACACACCTCGCCTATAGCAACCTCATTCTGCAGAAAGAGCTCTACATGAAGGACACTCCTTTTCCCGCATGGAATATCGACAAAGCTCTCTTCGAGGCTCAGGAGGCTTACAAGATAAATCCACAGCCTATCTACCGACAGCAGGAGGGTAAGATTCTCTTTGCCAAGGGCGACTACAAGGCTGCGAAGGAGATATACCTTTCATTACAGTCCACCTCGCTCGCCGGCCACGAGACAATGTATGCTGCCACACAATGCAGCCAGGCTCTTGGTGAACCTCTTGCCGATGTCATCGCCCTGATGGACAGCACTATCGCCGTATGCCCTCATCCTCTGACATTCCAGTCAGCACCATATATTTTCCAGCGTGGAGCCATATACCAGCAGAATGGTGAGTACCGTAAGGCTGTGGCTGATTATAATGAGTATGAGCGACTCATGGTGGGCAACTATATCACCCCCGACTTCTATTACAACAGATTTGTCTGCGAGCGCGACTCACGTCTATATCAGCAGGCACTCGATGATATCAACAAGGCCATAACCCTACGCCCTTCTGAGGCGCTCTATCTCTGTGAGCTCGGTTCTCTCCAGCTCAGGCTGAAACAGTATGATGATGCCATATCGTCAGCTAACAAGGCTCTCATACTGAACCGCTCCATACCTGATGCCTATGCCATACTCGGCGCTGCCCAGTGTTACAAGGGTCAGAAGCACGAGGGCGTGCTGAATCTCGAACAGGCGAAGAGCCTGGGCTATGAGATGGCCGACGAGCTTATCAAGAAGCTTGGCCGTTAACCTCCATTGTTCGATATCCACGACGTGATATACAGTCCCCTCGGTTTTACCCTCATGGTGGGCTATATATCACGTCGGTCTATACGATAGCTTGACTTCACATACCGCTGTCCATGACTTTAATCGTGCCGCGGTTTTGTGGCTCTGTGTGGCATGTGGCTCAGATAGTGATATGCCGTTATACCTATGCCGACCCTACACGACGATGCCAAAGACCTGCTGCAAAAACTATTGTTGAAAATGGAGATTGTAAGCAGTCTGTTTTATCGTTCTGTTCATACTGAAACGAGTCTCTAAACAGTACCAAACCAACGCCCATTCAGAGCATCTGACAAAATTGCCGACTACGCAAGAAAACTGTAAGCGGAAGAAGCATTGTTCCTTACAATTCAAAACTAATCAACCCCAAAATACTTACATTCGGATTATTGTGGATATCTTTGTCGACAATCATGACCATATTCTGGTTGAATGGCCAATATTAAAAAGCTTATGAATTTTGGGGACAGGGAGAAAGATTCATACCCTAAAGGCTTTCACAGAATTATGCAAAGCTCCTCGGCCATGACAAAAAAACGTAGAAAATAACAACACAGCCAAGCCAGGATGCGTTGCGTGATATTTCCAATGCCTTGGAGGTAAATATCCAAGAGCTATTAGTTCTAACCCATGTAAACAAAAAAAACACAGATATGACAGCAGACGAACTTCGCAATGAGTTGGGAGGTCTAATTTGGAAGACTGCAACCAATCTCGTACATGGTGGCAAGGTGTCGCCAGTCCAGTTTATGGATTTTATGTTGGGTAGTCTTTTCTACCGTTTTATCTCGGAGGATGTGATTGACTACTGTAACAACCTGATGAGGGATGCCGGAGTGCCGAATCCTGACTATGCCAATATGCCGGATGATATGGCTGAGAACGCAAGAGAGCAGATTATCAATGCAAAGGGTTTCTTCATCCTGCCGTCGCATCTGTTTATAAATGTGGCGAATAAGGCAAAGAGCAATCCCGAACTCAACACTACGCTTGCCAACAACTTCCATGCTTTTGAGGAGAGTGCTATCGGAACAGCAAGTGAGAGCGATGTGAAAGGGCTGTTTGCCAACTTCAACACTAACGACCCTGGTCTTGGCGGCACTGTTGCCGAGCGTTGCGAGCTCCTGACAACCCTTCTTGAGAGTGTCCGTGACCTTGAGTTTTCCAAGTATCAGGATTCCGGTCTTGATGTCTTCGGCATCTGCTACGAGCACCTTATCAAGATGTACGCCCTCAATTCAGGCACCAAGGGAGGAGAGTTCTACACGCCTGCCGAGGTGAGTCTGCTGCTCGCCAAGATAGCCGCAAGCGGCCGCACATCGGTCAACAAGGTCTATGACCCTGCCTGCGGGAGCGGTTCTCTGCTCCTTAAGTTCAAGGAGATACTCGGCACACGGAATGTCATCGACGGCTTCTTCGGTCAGGAAATTAACCTGAAGACTTATAACCTCTGCCGTATGAACATGTTCCTGCACAATGTCAACTACGACCATTTCGACATTCAGCAGGGCGACACACTGAAGAATCCCCGCCACACTGACGAAGAGCCTTTTGATGCCATTGTGTCAAATCCTCCTTACTCCATTCCTTGGGACGGACCGAAAGACCCGACGCTCATCAACGACCCTCGCTTCTCTCCTGCCGGTGTGCTTGCTCCTGCCAGCAAGGCCGACCTCGCCTTTACCATGCACATGCTGTCATGGCTCTCAACCGAAGGAACTGCCGCCATCATCGAGTTCCCCGGTGTGCTCTATCGTGGTGGTGCGGAGCAGAAGATTCGCCAGTATTTGGTAAGAAACAATTATGTTGATACTGTTATCCAGCTGCCTCAGAACCTTTTCTTCGGCACGTCCATTGCCACCTGCATCATTGTCCTGAAGAAGAACAAGCCCGACAACCGTGTCTGCTTCATCGATGCGAGCAATGAGTTTATTCACGAAGGCAACAAGAACAAACTGAGCGACGAGAACATCCGGAAGATTTACGAGACACAGTTCAACAAGACTGAGGTTGAGTATTTCAGCAAGGTGGTGACCACTGCCGATATAGAAGCTCAGAAGTTCAACCTCTCCGTTTCTACCTATGTCGAGAAGGAGGACACATCGGTTGAAATTGATATCGACGAGCTCAACCAAAGGATAGCCAAGATAGTGGCTCGCCAGAATGTGTTGCGCACCGAAATAGACGAACTTGTAAAGACACTATGAGCCTATGGAAAGCATCGAGCAAATGATAAAGAGGCTTTGCCCAAAGGGGGTGGAGTGGAAGAAAATCAGCGAGATAGCGTATTATCCAAAAGTAAGAATTAATACGGAAACTCTGAGTGTTGATACATATGTAGGAGTTGAGAGTCTTATAAAAGACAGAGGTGGTAAAACCAGTTCTTCTTCGCTTCCTGAAGGTGTAGCTATAGAGTTCTTACCGCAGGACATATTGATCGGAAACATCCGACCGTATCTTAAAAAGATATGGTTATCTGATTGTCAAGGTGGAACAAATGGTGATGTCATTTGCATCCGTGTTCTTGATAGTAAAGAAGTAATACCGAAATATCTCTATCACAATTTGGCTTCTGATAAATTCTTTGACTATGACAATAGTCATGCAAAAGGAGGAAAAATGCCAAGAGGTGACAAGAATGCTATTCTTGCTTATAAAATCCCTCTCCCCCCATTAGAAATCCAATCCCGAATTGTCGAAGTCCTTGACAAGATGGCTACGCTTACTGCGGAGTTGGAAGCGGAGTTAAAAGCGGAGCTGGAATCGCGAAAGCAACAATACGAATACTATCGCGGTAAGTTATTGACATTCAATGAAATAGGGGGGGGGGGGTAATAGGCAAGTAGCTTGGAAGAAAATCAGCGAGATATGTGTTTTAAAGGCAGGAAAAGCAATTAAAGCATCAGAACTGTCTGACATTAAAGATAGTGAACACCAATATCCATGTTATGGAGGGAATGGAATCCGTGGTTATATTGCAAAATATTCACATGAAGGTAGATATGCTATCATTGGAAGACAAGGTGCTTTATGTGGATGTGTCAATTGGGTTGAAGGAAAGTTTTATGCAACAGAACATGCTGTTGTTTGTACTCCTAAGACTCTCTCTGTTACAAGGTTCTTGTATTTCCTCTTTACAAATGAAAATCTTAATAGATACAAATCTCAAGGAGCACAGCCAGGACTATCTGTAGCAAATCTATACAACATTATGTTACCCATCCCCCCTCTCTCCGAGCAGCAGCGCATCGTCTCCATCCTCGACCGCTTTGAAGCCCTCACTACCGACTTGCAGAGTGGTTTGCCGGCGGAGATTGAGGCTCGCCGTCAGCAATACGAGTACTATCGCACCAAGCTATTGACCTTCGATGCGGTGTGACGGAGATGCCATTTGAGAAAAAGGACAAGAACACCAAGAACGCCAACAGCGAAACAAGCATAATCAACAAAACAAAACCAAGACAGTCATGGGAGTCAAGATAGGTTCTACCGCCGGATATATGTATATGGATATGTGGGTGCTTGCCAGCATCATCCAGTTGGGGACATTCAGCTTCTGCCGACGGTTCCTGAATCAGAAGAACGACCCCTGTGGCAGATTGTTCGACCAGATGACCCAGGCAGCTCGTTCGGGGCAGGCCAATATTGCCGAAGGTGTATCGCGCCATCAGACCTCGATAGAGACAGAGATGAAGCTGGTGGACGTGGCTCGTGCAAGCATCAACGAGCTGAGCAACGATTTCTCGTTTATCCTCATGGCAAACAAACAGGTGGCATGGCGCAACGACGACCCCAATGCCATCAGGCTGAGGGCAGTGAAGCCCGAAGCGCCTCACTATGGCGAAGACATCATGCACGACATGATGGAGCATGTGCTCAGACAGAAAGAGCGTTTCGACCCATGGATAGAACGAGGCGACCTGACGTGTTCTGCCAATGCGCTGCTGATACTCTGCGCACGAGTCAACAGCATGATAACGCGGTATTTAGAGAACAGCCTTGCGACATTCAAGCAGACAGGAGGTTTCGCCGAGAACATGACTAAGGAGCGCATTGAAACACAGCGCCAGCAAAGCGTGGAAGAGGGTGCGCCGATGTGTCCGAAGTGCGGTGCGCCGATGGTGAAACGCTATGCCAAGCGAGGCAGCAACCAGGGCAATGCGTTCTGGAGCTGCAGCAAATACACAGAGACAGGGTGTACAGGCAGCCGCAGCATTACTATAAAGAGATGACGTCAAGAAGGTTACAAACGTTATGGACGTTAATAGCGTTATGAACGATAGTAACGTTATGAACGAAATTAACGAAATTAACGAAATTAATGATAATAACGATAGTAACGCAAATAACGCCCCACAAAAACCGAGAAAAACAATGACCTATAATATCCTATCCGAAAACAACACCAGCACCGTTGTGGCTCACTACGAGCGCCAGGCAATGGTGGAAGACAGCGCCTATCAGACCGAAGCCGATTTGGAGCGTTCGCTCATCGAGCAGCTCCAGCGTCAGGGCTATGAATATGCCCAGATACACAATGAGGATGAACTCATCGACAACCTGCGCCAGAAACTGGAGGAACTGAACGGCTACCGCTTCACTGACAGCGAGTGGAAACGGTTCTTCAAGACAGAGATAGCAGCCGAGGGCAAAGGCATAGTGGACAAGACAAGGACAATACAGACCGACTTCGTCAAGACCTTGAGGCGCGACAATGGAGAGGAAAAGAACATCTATCTGATAAAGAAAGATGATGTCCATGCCAACCGCACACAGGTAATCAACCAATATGAGGTGTGGAACGGTCAGCGCCCCAACCGCTACGATGTCAGTATCCTTGTCAATGGCTTGCCGCTGGTACACATCGAGCTGAAGAAACGTGGTGTAAGCATCAAAGAGGCTTTCAACCAGATAAACCGCTACGGCAGAGAGTCATTCTGGGCAGGAAACGGATTGTTTGAGTATGTCCAGATTTTCGTGGTGAGCAACGGCACACAGACAAAGTACTACAGCAACACGACCCGCGACAGCCATATCAATGAGATTAAAAAGGGAGGGAACAAGAACAAGCCAAAGACAAGCAACTCGTTCGAGTTTACCAGCTATTGGGCAGATGCCAGAAATCAGGTCCTTAACGATTTGGTAGACTTCACCGCCACCTTCTTCTCCCGCCATACCCTGCTCAACGTCCTGACACGCTTCTGTGTGCTGACCGAACAGGACTTGCTTCTTGTGATGCGCCCTTACCAGATTGCAGCAACCGAAGCTCTATTGAACCAGATTGAGCGTGCCCACAACATGAATAAGCAAGGCACGCGAGACGCCTGCGGATTTGTGTGGCACACCACAGGTTCGGGCAAGACCCTGACATCGTTCAAGGCGGCACAGTTGGCTACGAGATACGACTTCGTGGACAAGGTGGTGTTCGTGGTTGACCGCAAAGACCTTGACTATCAGACGATGAAGGAGTATGACCGGTTCCAGAAAGGTGCTGCCAATGGCAACACATCGACAAAGATACTTGAAGGTCAGCTGAAGAATCCCAAGTGCAAGATTGTCATAACCACCATACAGAAGCTCACATCGCTAATCAAGCGCTTCCCGACACACGAGATATTCGGCAAGAATGTGGTGATGGTGTTCGACGAGTGCCACCGCTCACAATTTGGCGATATGCACGCCGCTATCGTCAGGAAGTTCAAGAAATATTACATCTTTGGCTTCACCGGTACACCCATCTTTCCTGAGAACATGCCCCGTAGTGGCGGCAACCTCAGAACAACCGAAGATGTCTTTGGAAGGAAACTCCACACCTATACTATCGTTGATGCTATCCGCGACCACAATGTGCTGCCGTTCCGTGTGACATACGTCAGCACCATGAAGAGCAAGAAGGGCATCGAGAACGCACAGGTCTGGGACATAGAGCGCGAGAAGGCGCTGATGTCAGCAAAGCGCATCAGCAATGTCACAAGCTATATACTGGAGCATTATGCACAGCAGACGAAACAGACAAGTTCGTACATCTTCAAGCAGCTGAATGATGTGGCAGACGTAGTGAAGCACTACGGGGAAAAAGGCTATGAGGAAGTAAGGATGAAGGCAAGGCTCAACGGCTTCAACTCCATGTTTGCCGTGCAGAGCATTGACGCAGCCAAACTGTATTACGATGAGTTCAAGAAGCAGATGGCAGAACTGCCGGAGAACAGGAAACTGAAGATAGCCACAATCTTCTCGTACGGAGTAAATGACGAAGCAGGCGGTGAAATAGAGGATGAAGACCCGGACAGCACAGCGGGCATGGACGAGAGCAGCCGTGACTTCTTGGAGCGTGCTATCGCGGACTATAACAAGATGTTCTCTACGAACTACGACACGTCGGCAGACAAGTTCCCCAACTATTATAAAGATGTGTCGCTGCGCATGAAGAACCGTGAGATAGACATCCTCATAGTGGTGAACATGTTCCTGACCGGCTTCGATGCCACGACGCTCAACACTCTGTGGGTAGACAAGAATCTGCGCTATCATGGGCTGATACAATCGTACAGCCGCACCAACCGCATACTGAACTCTGTGAAGAATGCCGGAAACATAGTATGCTTCCGTAATCTTGAAGACCAGACGAACACGGCTCTGTCACTCTTTGGCGATCCTGACGCCAGAGGCACAGTGATACTCCGTCCGTTCGAGGACTATTTCTACGGTTATACAGACGATAGGGGCAAGCACTTCAAGGGCTATGTGGAATTTGTAGAAGAGTTGAAGGCACTCGTCCCTCCCGGTACTATACCCGTGGGAGAACAGAAAGTGCGTGACTTCATAAAGTTGTTTGGCACAATACTCCGTTTCATAAACCTTTTGAGCTGCTTTGACCAGTTTGCAGCGCTTAATCCGCTTACAGCAAGAGAAATCCAAGACTATACAAGCGTTTACATCGACCTGCATGATTACTACCGTAACAACAAGAATGGCGACAAGACCAATGTGAATGACGACATCGAGTTTGAGATGGAGCTTGTCAAGCAGGTAGAGGTAAACATTGATTATATCCTCTACCTTGTAAAGCAGTATCATGACAGTCATTGTCAGGACAATGAGATTCATATCCGCATCGTCAAGTCGATAGATTCAAGTGCCGACCTGCGCGACAAGAAGGAACTTATAGAACGCTTCATAGAGAGCATGACAGCCACAGGCGATGTCTATGAGGAATGGCAGACATATCTCAACGAGCAGAAGAAGGCTGAGTTTGCAGAACTTGTGGCAGAAGAGCATCTGAAGAGCGACAAGGCTGTAGAGTTCATCGAGATGGCATTCAAGCGTGGCTATGTTCCCGAAGGCGGTCTGGAACTGAACAACATCATGCCTCCAATCAACCCATTTGACCCTAATGCCAACCGCCAAGGCAAGGTGGAGCATGTGCTTGACAGGATAAAGGCATTCTTTACAAAGTACTTTGGATTTGCTGATGGACGGTTTATGGATAAGCTACATTAGCAAGGACATTCATGCTGCAATCATACCATGGAGCAAATATCACCTCATCAAAAATCATATCGTGACAAATGAAACAAAAAAAGGGCTCACTATGGAAATGCCCTTGAATATCAGAATCTGCAGGACCGCAATCCTGTAGAAGCGACAGAAATACAACCGTACATAAACAAATATGGGCTGCAACTGCTTGTGCATGTCGAAGAAGAGAATCGCACACACAGTTGCAACCCAACGATTTTTGGATAGGCACACTATCGGTAATCCCCATATATAGAGGTGAGGGGGTGTGGAATAGTATACCGTTTATTTTTTTTGTGTAGAAGGAAGCGGTTAACGCTCTTTCCTTGAATGATTTATCAGTTAAAATAGTAGAGGAATGATGCGATGCCCTCAAGGGCTGGTTTGCGTTGTCCCTCAATCTCTATTCTGAACTTTATCTCTGTCTTGCATATTCCGCGGAGGTTCTGGATATCGTGGAGCGATGCGACAAGGCGGACACGGCTTCCGCAGACAACGGGCTGACCAAACCGCATCTTGTCCATACCGTAGTTGACAAGCATTTTTATGTTTCTCACCTCAATTATCTGGTCCCAGAGATATGGCAGGACAGAGAGAGTCAGGTATCCGTGGGCGATAGTCGACTTGTATGGGCTTTCTTTAGCTGCACGTTCTGTGTCGACGTGTATCCACTGATGGTCGAGTGTGGCGTCGGCAAACAGGTTTATGCGTTCCTGGTCGAGAGTGAGCCACTCTGATGCTCCAAGTTCGGTGGAGAGACGGGCTGCAAACTCTTCGTAAGAGTTAATGATGAGCTTTTCCATTGTTTTTTTCTCGTGTATAGTTTATTGTTGTTGTTTGTTATATGTACTGCGCTGTTTGTTGTGTGGTAACAGCATTTGGGAAGTGGGTGTCACATACTACCAATGAACAGTAGGAGCATTGACAGAAGGACGAGTATAAGGTCAAGAACTTTTGATTTGAGATTCTTCTCGTGGAGCAGCAATGCTCCAAAGACAAAGCTGACGACGACAGAGCCGCGGCGAATCATAGACACGACGCTTATCATGGCTCCCTCCAGCCCAAGGGCATAGAAGTAGACGAAATCGGCCGTGGACAGGAATATGGATATAAGCGGTATGCTCCATGTCCAGCGGAATGGTGTCGACTGTTTTCGGCGAGGGTACCACAAAACGAGGAGGACACATGTCATCATAATAAACTGGTAGATTGTATACCACGACTGGACCGCCATCTTGTCAAGCCCTATTCCGCCTGCCTGTGGGCTTGCCATAAGATATTTATCGTAAAGGCCAGATAGAGCCCCAAGAATATTGGCGGCAATAACGAAGTATATCCATTTGTCGTGCCACCAGTCTATCCCCTCCCTCCGGCTTGTCTTTTTCAACATCTCTATGCCGATAAGGGCTACTATCACTCCAAGCCACTGCCATAGATTCAGTCGCTCTGCAAAAAAGACAAGTGCTCCGAGAAGCACCATAACCGGACGTGTGGCATTAATTGGTCCAACAATGGTCAGAGGCAGATGCTTCAGTCCGAAATAGGCAAGGAGCCAGCTGCTGAGGACTATGCACGATTTCAAGAATATGTATCCATGAGTCCCAATGGCGCACGATGGTGTGTAGAATAGTGACTCCGTGCTGATTACTCCATATGACGACAGAATGATGAAGGGGGCGAAGAGCAGCGAGGAGAACAGCGTGTTGAGCATTAGGACAGGTATGACGGCATTGTCCTTAAGGCTCTGTTTCTTGAAAACATCATAGAAGCCGAGGAGTGCGGCAGATAGGAATGCAAGTATTACCCACATGGTGATATGTCTGGAGTTGGTTAAGTGGAAAGACAAGAAGATGAAGTTAATGGATGCCCTACCCTATTATTGTCGGCGGGATTTCACTTCCATCCTCAGGATATGCTAAACCCTCATAGCCTGACTATGTGTATCGACATAGTGCTGACAGGCTAATCGATAAAGACGTAAATCGCCTCAAACGAGTGCTGAGGGCCGCGCCAATGTTTCATAGAGCCGATTACGATGAGGCAGAATATCAAAGAGCGTCTGCTTTGACTGAACTGGAAAAAGAGTCTTATATCGCTTCCGAATAATTATAACAGAAATATGATATAATATCTGCCGACATTGAATCTGTGTCTTGAATGAGAGATAGCGGCACCCCTCTCACACCGGAAAAAGGAGGCTATGGGGTTGTAACAACATCTGATGATACCATCTTCTGTATCAATGCTTTGGCTCCTTTACGTGCTTCCTCCTCTTCAACATCATATTCAGAAAGGAGAAGATTGGTTATGTCGTCTTCTGTAAAGTCTGTTTCCTCATCTATAGAGTTCCATATGAAGGCGGCTGTCTCGTTGACAGCTATAAGGTTTGTAAAATCGATGTTCTCAAGCCCTTCGGCAATAAGGAATGTCTCTCCACATAGCGAGCGCAGAGTAAAGCCTGGTTTCTTCTTCATTATATGTTTTGTCTTTAATTATTCATTCTTGATTATCATACCTGCTCACAGTTGTCCATGCTGCTGGTTACTTTACATAACACTCTCCCACCCCTATTTGTCATCCAATATCTTAAGAGAGCGGAAGAGCATATGGTGAAGCATGAGCAGATGTCGCCTGATAGGAAATAGTCTTGTCCAGATGAAGGAGTATACCCTCCATTTATAGCCTTTTATTGTGTCAGGCTTGTTTCTTCCCTTACGTATGAAAGCGAATGCGAGAGCCTTAACATCATCCATCTTGCAACGCTCGACGGATATGTTGCCATCACCCCTTAGTGTTACATCGTCGCCGTTTATGTCTATGATTCGATGCATAACATACCTGTGGCCATTTATGAGAGCTAACACTGGGTCGCCAACCTTTATGTTGACTGGTTTTCCCAATATGCCCTTATCCCTATTGTGGCATAAGAATGGTCGCATGCTGTTTCCTTTGAGGGGTATAGTGACAGTGTGTCCCTCGTTAATGAGCCTTATAATTTCAGGCATGAGAATGTTCAAAGGGATATTTACTGCATTTGAACAATATGAGGGTGAGGGCACAGGATAGAGATGGAGTAGACGTTTCAATGCACGCTTTACGCCCCGGTCATCTGAAGGCATAGAATAATGTGCGGAGCATAATGTATCGGTATCATGCTTACAGATGGCTTTATGGCAGACAAGGGCAGATTCAGCATCAGGAGTGCAATGGAGTACATAAACTTGTGTTGTGCTGATTATCTTTGAAACAGAGTCACATATCTTCGTATAGATAGAAGAATCCCATTTCATTGTCGAGCATGATGGGAGCAACGTTGCAAATGCTACCAACGGGGGAAGATTCTCAACGTAATTCTCTGGTTTCCTGTCAATTTTGGATATAGCTGCCAAGGGGGCTGATATTTTCCTATAGCATGGAGTTTTCCCGCTCCATGGTGAACCATAAATATATGGCACCCCATCGATTATCCGGATTATCGGACTATCATCATTCATCAGGTCGCAGTCGGGTATCATCTTTAGCCAGTTGGCAGTCTGTGTGCTTTTCCCCGTCCCGCTTTTTGCAATGAATGCGTATCCATACCCCCTGTGCCTGATGACAGAGGCATGTATGATTAGTGTGGAGCGTATAGAACCAGCGAAAGCATAGGCAAGCATCATAGCATTGTTAAGTCCGAATCTTCTCATGCGGTTATTCCCATTAAGGGCAATATCACAGTGTGAGAAGTCAGCATTGCAAATAAGTATGGCACAGTCATTTTTAAATATGTCTCGTATGACAAACTGGTATCCTCCATTGTCCAATTTGTCTACTACAGTATCTCCATTGCCAGTATCAAATATGCGTATGTGCTGTCTTCTACCTCTCGGGATGGGTTTCAGACAGTCATGTACAATGACAGACTGGAGGAATGGTGCCTCATCTTGCGAACTGGTAAGAAAAGTGGAAAAAGAAGGAATGATATGCAGACCATTCTCTGCATCTTCCTTCTCGAAAGTCAGTTTCACTACCCAGTCTGCAATGTTAAATATGTATTCTGACATTTACTCTTGTTTATCTTCTTTGCCCACGGTCTTAAAAGTGAACTCGCCTGTTGGTATAATCTTAAGCTCTATTCCTGGCACGTTGTATTTACGTCGCAACTTGGTATATGCTTTCTCCGCTTTTTTCCGTGTTTTCTTGAAATAAACTGTATTTGTGCGTCTTGCGTCGCCCTTCTCCTTGAAATAGGTGTTCAGCTGGTCAACATAGCTTGTGAACCCTCCGAGAATATGCTTTGACTCGAAATAAGCACTGTCAACGACCTGGACATCAGTCATATACACTATGGTATCATTGAACGACGGGGAGATGCCATACATGTATATTGTCCTTGTATCTATTTTCGTGGCTGAAGTGTTCTTCTTCTTAGCTGAGAGTGTCAACATCATAGATGCTAACAACGTCAATGCCATTAATTTTCTAATCATATAGGGTTTGATTTTGTATGGTTTGTCTCTGAAATGATAATTTATTTGTAACGCTCTGTTAGGAATCAGCCTTAAGAGAAGATACTTCCCAATATGTGCATCTTTTTCACCAAGACTGATTGTAATTGCCTATCTTGCAGCATGGTTCTTATTATGAAAGATAGCTTCTCAACGCTTTGTCCTTTGTCACTGACCTTAGATGACGCAGTCCTTTCTTACGTATCTGACGTACCCTCTCTCGAGTGTAACCGTACTTTGCTGCAATCTCTGCAAGTGTCATCTCTTCTCCCTCGATGCCGAAATAAGCTGAGAGGACCTGGCGTTCTCTTTGGTGAAGAAGGGTTACTGAACGCTTTATCTCTGAGCGTAAAGCTTCGAGTGATGTAAGCTCGTCAGTGGAATCGGAATCGGTATCGCTCAGCTTGTCTACAAGAGTTGTCTTACCTCCTTCTTTTATTGGGGCATCAATTGATGTGCCTCTTGTACTTGCCTTCATAGTTGACTTGATGCGTGACTCATCGATTCCGGCTTTTTCAGCTATCTCGTTAATATTAGGACGCCGTTCGTTCTCCTGCTCGAAAATTGTGCGCATCCTGTTTATCTTGTTAACTCTCGTCACATCTTTCTCTGGGACGGATACGGTTCGGCTTTGTGTTGCTATAGCTCGTAGTATCGCTTTGCGGATGTATCTCGTGGCGAAAGATGCAAACCTTACTCCACGAGACACATCAAACTGCCCGACAGCTTCAATGAGTCCGATATTTCCCTCATTAACAAGGTCAGAAAGTTCAATGCCTTTATCCGCGTGACGGCGCGCAATCTTAATCACAAGGTTAAGATGTGATGTGACGAGACGTTCTTTTGCCTTTGCATCGCCTTTGCTGATGAGTTCAACCAACTCCCGCTCATCCTCAGGAGAAATCGTTATCTCATGACCTATCTCGCGAAGATACTGGTCAAGCAGTTTGTTGTCGCGCTGTGTCATAGTGGTATTCGTTATTATTGATGTATAGCTGTTTTTACAAATATCCCAAATGATATATACCAGAGGACTCTCTATTAATCGGTATGGTTATATGATGCAGCTTGTGCTTGTGTTTTTTTAGTGTCACAATTAGTGCAAACACATCGCTTCTTTCGTGCATAGCTTCACCACGATAATAGCATCATATGAGGCCATTTGTTTTCAGTATATTCCTGGATTATATCAGAACTCAGACGTGAAATGGAACTTGATATTCTTGAAGTCTTCTTGAGCCATTTGGAGGACATAACCGGAATCTGCCAGGAAAACGTCACGTCCCTCACGGTCTTTAGCCATATACTGGTATTTCCTTTTCTTGAAATTCTCCAGCTCTTTCTCGTCATCGCTCTCAATCCAACATGCCTTGTATAGATGTAATGGTTCCCAACGGCAACGTGCATTATACTCATTCTCAAGACGGTATTGTATCACCTCAAACTGGAGTTGACCTACAGTACCGATGATTTTGCGTCCATTAAACTGGTTTATGAACAGCTGAGCCACTCCCTCGTCCATGAGCTGGTTGATGCCTTTCTCAAGTTGTTTTGACTTCATCGGGTCATCATTCTCTATATATTTGAAAAGCTCAGGCGAGAACGAGGGGAGTCCTCTGAAATGGATACGCTCACCTTCAGTCAACGTGTCGCCTATCTTGAATATCCCATTGTCTGGTAGTCCAACAATGTCTCCTGCCCATGCCTCATCAATAGTGGATTTACGCTGAGCCATGAACTGTGTTGGAGATGAGAATCTGAGAGTCTTGTTCTGACGAACATGGAGGTACGGTTGGTTACGCACAAATTTTCCTGAGCATACTTTGCAGAATGCTATACATGAACGATGGTTGGGGTCAATATTTGCCGTAATCTTGAAGATGAATCCTGTAAATTTCTGTTCATCTGGATTGACATCACGTTCCTCGGCCTTGGTCGGACGAGGGGAAGGGGCTATCTCAACAAAACAGTCGAGCAGCTCCTGAACTCCGAAATTATTCAAGGCTGAACCAAAGAAGACTGGAGCAACCTCTGCCGAGCGATATGTATCAACCTCAAATTCCGGGTATACACCTGCTACAAGCTCAAGGTCATCTCGTAACTGTTTTGCATCGGCCTCTCCTATCTGGTTGTCAAGTTCATCGCTGTCAATATCTACCTCAATTTTCTCTGTCACCCTCTGTTTGTCAGGAGTGAAGAGATTCAACTGATTTTCGTATATATTATATACTCCCTTGAATTTTACTCCTTGGTTTATAGGCCACGATAAAGGACGGACATGTATTTGAAGCTCTTGTTCTAATTCGTCAAGAAGATCAAAAGGATCACGTCCCTCACGGTCCATCTTGTTTATGAATATTATGACAGGGGTGTTGCGCATCCGGCAGACTTCCATCAGTTTTCTTGTCTGTGTCTCGACACCTTTTGCACCGTCGACAACAATAATAGCAGAATCAACAGCTGTGAGCGTACGGAAAGTGTCTTCGGCGAAGTCCTGGTGTCCGGGAGTGTCCAGAATGTTGACCTTATAGTCACGATAATCAAATTCCATGACTGATGTGGAGACAGAGATACCACGTTGTTTCTCTATTTCCATCCAGTCAGATGTAGCGCTTTTTCTTATCTTATTGCTTTTTACTGCACCTGCCACCTGTATTTGACCGCCAAAGAGGAGGAACTTCTCCGTAAGCGTTGTCTTACCGGCATCAGGATGTGATATAATGGCGAATGTCCTGCGGCGTTCTATTTCTGGATTCACGTTTCTTTTGTTATTATCTGATTAAACTTGATTATTGTGTCACTTATCGCTCTCATCGGCCTCGTGAATTTGATTCTCTTTCGTAGGAAAGTGGCCAAGTGGAGTGTAGTCTGTTGACTAATAGGTTGGATGAATGTGGCAGTTTCTTGTGATGCATCTATGATGAATGTTGCATGCACTATCTTTCCTCAGCACAGATATGCTGAATGCAAATGGCAAGGCTGTCCTCCCAGTAAGGAATCTTTATGCCTAACGCATTTTTTATCTTCGTCTTGTCCAATACACTATAATGAGGACGTGCAGCCGGTGTAGGGTACTCATAAGTATGTATAGGGTTTACTTTGCAACTGGTTATACCGGCGATTCGATGGATGGCCTTTGTAAAGTCATACCATGAGATTGCTCCTTCGTTGCTGAAATGGAATATTCCAGACGGTACTCCTTTGTCGACAGCAGCCATGATAGCTGTGGCAAGATCAGTTGCATATGTGGGAGAGCCTATCTGGTCGAATATCACCCCTAATTCATCCTTCGTACGTCCGAGGGATATCATTGTCTTCACAAAATTTCTCCCGAATTCTGAGTACAACCATGCGGTGCGGATAATCATTGTATGTGGACAGGATTCCATCGCTCTTCTCTCGCCCTCAAGTTTTGTCATTCCATACACACTGTTGGGACATGTCTTCTCATCCTCTCTGTATGGTACATGGTGCTCACCATTGAATACGTAGTCTGTCGACACTTGTATGAGCCATGCGCCTATTCTCTCTGCTGCACATGCGAGGATGTGTGGTGCTGTAGAATTAAGCTTGGTGCACAATTCAACATCGCTCTGCGCCTTGTCTACAGCAGTATATGCTGCACAGTTAATAATACCATCTATCCGGCACTCCTTGACGAATGACTCCACTGCTACATCGTCTGTGATATCGAGCTGGCTATAGTTGACCACTCCGTCTGCTGATTGCTGTATGTCGGTATTATAGAATGTATGGTTTGCATATGATGGCTGCAAGAGCTGCAGGGCATTGCCAAGCTGGCCGTTGCATCCTGTTACAAGAATATTCATATAGCTTGTTTCCCTTTTTATATCTTATTAGTTCCTGTGCTAACGAAGTGTTGTTGGTTGCTCTCTAAGGCAAGGGCTTTTGTTACCAACATATTGTATTACAAGTTGAAAAGATTGTGGTGTCTGGAAAAATTGTCATTCAAACTCGAGTCCCTCAGTCTTGTCTTTCTTGTAATAATCTGATAGCATACCAATAAATGTGGATATTTCCTTTATTGCCATAGCTGTATTCTCTGATATCTCCTTTTTCCTCAGTCTCAGCATCATAACTCCATAAAGGGCATCAAAACATGTTTCTATCTCATTGAGGTTTTTGTCACCCTTGTTGCGGAGCTCTACAATGAATGGGAGAACTTTGTAATACTCGGCATTATAGAATGGGAATTTCTGCGAGGAGAGCAGTTGCTGATGCAGTTCGATGAGGTTTTGCATGACCACTTTGTTAATCTGGATATGCCCAGACTCCCTACATCCCTCCTGCGTCATCATCCGTATCAAATTGGAATACCAGTCAGTTATATCGTCCCTCATCTCATCAGAACATTCGAACCTGCTGATATACTCGCGCCTTATGGCCGGAAGATAACAGTCATAAGCTCTGATTATATCCTCAATTTGCCACATATAGAGTAGATATTCGGCAATGTTCTCATTCCTGAGTTTCTGTGATACGTACATAATATATTTATGATTGTCTTGTATTTGGAAATTCTTTGTATCAGTAGAAAAATGTATCTATCCCCGTACACCTCTGTTATAAATGCCTCACATGACTGTATCAATCACAGAGGCATCTGAATGGAATCCTTACCAGTAGCTGAATGTGTAGAGATTGAACATTGTGCCAATAAGCATAATGAAAGAGAAGACAACTACTATAGAGCCTATGATGCGATTTATGAGGATTATCGCGTTATCAGAAAACTTTTCCCTTACTTTATCCACGAGCCATGTCAGGCCGTACCACCATAATAATGCTCCAAGGAATATACAGAAGTATCCAAAAGTCATCTCTACAGAATGATTCGGTATAACGAATGCAAACTGTGCGAATGTTGCCATAAAGAGAAATATAATCAGGGGGTTGGAGAATGTCACGAGAAACCCTGTTATTCCATTATGAATCAATGTGCCTTTCTTATTCTTGCGGCTATGATGCATTTTTTTTGTAGGGTCAGAGCGGAAGCAGTATAAACCGAATACAAGCAACAATATGCTACCTGTTATCTGGAGTATAAACTTATTATGCGGACTGGTAATGAGATCCATGACAAAGCTCATGCCTAATCCTGTTACCATGGCATATATAATATCGCTGATAGCAGCACCTAAACCTGTCACGAGTCCATACCAGCGACCCTTTTTCAGGGTACGTTGAATTGTCAGCACCCCAACAGGCCCCATTGGTGCAGACGCAATTATTCCGATGAGAATACCCTTCAGGGCAAGCTCCATCAGATCTACATGTATTGTAAATGGCATATGTTTTCTGCTTTTAGTGATGCAAAATTGCAAAAAAATATTCACTACTGCAAATTTCCGTATAAAAATCTTTAAGTTATTAGATTAATTTATTAACTTTGCCACAATTATTCGTATATGTTAAGGGAATAAAAAGACACCATCTGTCCTCAGTTAACGAATAGGCGTGAAAAAAAATCGACCAGCATTGTCTTAGTCTTGATGACAACCAAACAAAATATAGATAAATTGTAAGAAAAAGATAAATATAACAAAACGAATCATGAGCAAGACTTCAGAGCGTCCGTATGTTATCGGATTAGATTTAGGCGGTACGAATGCCGTGTTTGGCATCGTCGATAAGGAAGCAAACATTGTTGCCCAGACATCTGTCAAGACACAGCAATACTATACTGCTGAGTCGTTTGTAGATGCGTGTGTAGACGCGCTAAAGCCAATAATTGAGCAGGTTGGTGGTATATGCCGTATTCACGGTATGGGTGCAGGAGCACCTAACGGCAATTATCATACTGGAATGATTGAGAACGCGCCAAACATAGCATGGGCAAAGGGAAAGCCTGTCCCTCTTGCTGCTATGTTCAGCGAGCGCCTCGGCATTGACATGGTGTTGACTAACGATGCCAATGCTGCCGCCCTTGGCGAGATGACTTACGGTGTGGCTAAAGGCTTGAAAGACTTTATTATGATAACGCTTGGAACTGGTGTCGGCTCGGGTATCGTTGTCAATGGAGAGCTTGTTTACGGCCATGACGGACTTGCTGGTGAACTCGGACATGTTATCATGGTACGTGGTGAAGAAGGACGTCTTTGTGGATGTGGCAGAAGAGGATGTTTAGAGGCATACTGCTCGGCTACAGGCGTAGCACGCACAGCACGCGAGATGCTGGAGAGAGACAGCCGGCCGTCAGAGCTAAGGGATATTGACCCTCAGAAGATTGAGAGCTACGATGTCTTCAAGGCTGCCAAGCATGGTGACCCTATTGCACTTGAGATATTCCAGTTTACAGGTGACATGCTTGGTAGGGCTTGTGCAGACTTTGCCGCTTTCTCTTCTCCGGAGGCGTTTGTTTTCTTCGGAGGGCTCGCTAAATCTGGTGACCTTATCATGGATCCTATCAAGAAGGCTTACGATGACAATGTGCTGAATATATTCAAGGGTAAAGCAAAGTTCATGTTCTCTTCTCTGGATGGTGCAGGGGCTGCTGTCCTTGGCGCTGCTGCTCTTGGATGGAAAGTCTGACCCTATATCTACAGACTATCCCCTACTCCCCCCAAAAACAAGTGTCTCGTCCCAATAGTTAAAAATGACATCAGGCACATTCATCGTTTTGGGGACAAATTGAGAAACATGGAATTATAATACGTCAAACAAAACCACAACATAGTTCTGCAAGTTCTTGCTCCAGCATATGCCTGTATATAGTCAATACACCATAATATCGCATAAAGCTGGAGAAAGGCTTGTCGGACTTTGTTGGTGAACCTAAACGGGGATTAATAGTGCCAATACGCCTCTCCCTCGATTCATGTCACTTCGTAAGAAAAAACACTAAATTAAAAAATTATTCGTTCCCCTGTAATATCCATTTATTTGATGACAAGAGAAGAAGATATTAATAAAGCCGTTGAGGTGTTACGTAAAGGTGGCATTATCCTTTATCCTACAGATACAGTCTGGGGGATAGGATGTGATGCTACGAACCCTGATGCTGTCCGTCGTGTTTATGAGGTAAAGCACCGCGATGATTCAAAAGCTATGATATGCCTCGTTGATAATCCCGACCGTATTCAGCGTTACGTAAGAAATATTCCTGAAGTTGCATGGGACATCTTTGACTTATCAGATAATCCTACAACAGTCATTCTGGATGGTGCTGTCAATCTCGCACATAACCTTATCTCGTCTGACGGCTCCATAGCTATGCGTGTCACACATGAAGAATTCTCTAAGCATCTATGCTATCGTTTCCAGAAACCCCTCGTCAGCACGAGCGCCAATATCAGCGGAATGCCAACCGCTCAGAATTATGGAGACATATCTCCAGAGCTGCTTGAGTCTGTGGATTATGTCTGTTGGTCACGGCGTCAGGAGCACAAGCCACATAAACCATCGAGTATAATAAAGCTGACTCCTGATGGTGGAGTGACAATAATACGCAGGTAGTTTTCTCGTACCTCGCAAAACGCTGCCATTCTTTGCAGAAAGAGTCCTTTTCACTCCACTAGTTAAGGTCATTTTGAGGTTGAGCTCATACAATACAGGAAATTACGCAGCTCATAACTAAGACGATGTGAACCATCTGGCCGAAACAATATAAAGATAAAGAAACGCAAACTATCTATACATATGCAGGATGACAATATCATAGAACGAACCGTGAGATGGGTAACGACCCATGTCTCTCACCGACAGCTATTGCTTCTATTAGCATTCATTGTAGGCTTCCTTGCCGCACTTGCCGCCTATATTCTGCATTCGCTGATACATATTATACAGCATATGCTAAGCTCGCAATTTGCAAGTGAGGGCTTCAACTGGTTCTATCTTGTCTGTCCTGTTATAGGCATATTATTAACGATGCTATTTGTGCGTTATATAGTGAGGGATAACATATCACATGGCATCACACGCATTCTTTACGCCTTCTCTACCAAACAAGGCCGGCTGCCCTCCCACAATACATGGACCTCAGTCGTGGCCTCGGCCATCACGATAGGTTTTGGAGGCTCAGTAGGAGCCGAAGCCCCTATTGTCCTTACTGGCTCAGCAATAGGAAGCACTCTTGCTCAGCGTTTCAAACTTGACAATAAAACTATCTTCATGCTTGTCGGCTGTGGAGCGTCTGCTGCCATTGCTGGCATTTTCAAAGCTCCTATAGCAGGCCTTGTCTTCACGATAGAAGTATTGATGATTGATCTCACTATGGGGTCTCTGCTTCCGATACTCATCTCGTGTGTTACAGCGACATGCTTCACATATGTTCTCGTAGGTGACAGCTCTCTTTTCACATTTACCCTTCAGGAGGCCTGGCCTGTCAACCGTGCACCCGCAAATATAATGCTCGGCATAGCCTGTGGCCTTGTATCTCTCTATTTCATCCGCTCAATGACATACTGTGAGGACTTTTATGCACGGTTAAAGTCACATCCATATATACGACTAATCATTGGTGGTATCATACTCAGTTTGCTCATTTTCCTTTTCCCATCATTATATGGAGAAGGATATTCTGCCATAAATATCCTGCTAAATGGTAAGTCAGAGGCAGAGTTTGCCACGCTAATGAACCGCTCGCTCTTTTCAGGACATGAAAGTCTTCTTATAGTCTATGTTACCTTGGTTCTTCTGACAAAGACCATAGCAACATCTTCAACCAATGGGGGTGGAGGATGTGGTGGAACCTTTGCACCTTCATTGTTCATCGGTGCTTTTGCCGGATTTCTTTTCGCACGCATATGGAACCATTATTCTTTGGGCATCATAGTGCCAGAGAACAATTTTGCCCTTCTTGGCATGGCAGGTGTCATGTCAGGTGTCATGCATGCCCCCCTGACAGGAGTCTTCTTAATTGCTGAGCTGACAGGCGGATACGATCTCTTTATACCGCTTATGATCGTCAGCACAGTATCATATCTAACAATATATATCTTTGAGCCTCACAGCATTTATGGCATGCGATTAGCGCACCAGGGAAAACTCATCACTCATCACACTGACCATGCTGTTCTCACGCTCATGTCACTTGATACTGTTATCGAGCGTGACTGCTCGGCCGTATCGCCTGATATGATGCTCTCTGAGTTAGTACATAAGATAAGCCGCTCGCGTGTCGATGTGCTTCCGGTTACCGATACTGGCAACCATCTTATAGGAGAGATAGACATGATGAAACTGCGACATATCTTATTCCGCACTGAACTATACCACCGTTTCTCTGTCCGTCAGCTTATGTCCGAACCTCCTGCCCTCCTTGGTGTGAACGACCCTATGGAGGATGTCATGAAGGCATTTGACAGCACCAATGCCCAGCAGCTCCCTGTCGTCACAACAGACAAAGAGCTCATCGGATATGTAAGCAGAGCACATGTGTACTCTCTATACCGCAAAATCGTGGCTGATTTAAGTACCGACTGATTCAACACATCTACCCGTTGAGCTTCTCTCACTCTGTCCAATAAGGCACATATACATGTTCTTTCACGTGTATACTTGAGACTCCTTCAACATGTACATTAAAATACATTACATCAAGTATCGCATGTCTGTGAAATGCTGTCAGTAAACAAGTGGACAAGTAAACGGGTTGACGGGTTTGCAAGTAAACAAGTTGGGAAGTTGACAGACAGCATGAGTAACAACTCGCATACTTGTCAACATGTAAACAACTCAGAACTCGTTAACTGTTTGCAAGTTATTAACTTGTGAAACTTAATAGCAATACATCAAGATACGCAAAAATCATAATTTTGGAATAAATGAAAAAAGAAGAATTACGCATAGTTTTTATGGGAACCCCAGAGTTTGCTGTTTGTACGCTTCAAGCTCTTGTTGACGGAGGTTTCAATGTCGTTGCAGTCGTTACACAGCCTGACAAGCCTGTTGGTCGCCATCAGGACACCTTGCAGCCATCTCCGATAAAAAAGTATGCTCTTGCCCACTCCATTCCAGTACTCCAGCCCACCAAGATGAAGGACGAGACGTTTCTTGACGAACTCCGCCGTTATAAGGCAGATATCCAGGTTGTTGTAGCATTCCGTATGCTCCCTGAGGTGGTATGGGCTATGCCCCGTCTCGGTACATTCAATGTCCACGCTTCCCTTCTACCTCAGTACAGAGGTGCTGCCCCTATCAACTGGGCTGTAATAAATGGAGAGACAATGACAGGCGTGACAACATTCTTCCTGGACCAGGATATAGATACGGGGCGTATCATAGAACAGCGTCCCTTCCCTATTCCGCACGACGCTGATGCAGGCTACGTCTACGATGGGCTTATGCATCTTGGCGCGTCAACAGCCATCTCCACTCTCATGAAAATTATCGAATGTGATGGGACAATTCAAACTATAGCCCAGGATGAGCTTTCTGGATGCCTATCCTCAAAATGTCATAAGACGCTAAAACACGCACCGAAGATTTTCAAGGAGACATGCCGTGTCCGATGGGACAACCCATCTGCCGTAATTTACAATTTCGTCCGTGGCCTATCGCCATACCCTGGAGTATGGACTGTTATGGAGGCAGAAGGTGAGCAGCCCCTCACAGTAAAGATATTTAAGACAGTACAGACAGAGCGTCTGCCATTCTCCAATGACGCAGCGACTCTAGTTCCAGGCACAGTAGTTGTAGATGATAGCCACTTGTACATATCCACATCCGATACGCTCCTTGAGATAATTGAGCTTCAGGTATCAGGCAAACGGCGCATGACGTCACGAGATTTCCTTAATGGGTTCCGCAAAATTGCAGTGTACCATTGCGTCTGATTCCCCTCCCCTCTCTTGATGCTATGAACGTTATACAGGAACATTCCTTATGAGACTCGTATCCAGTTGCGTATACATCACATACTGTCGCACTACCCATATCCTCAGAAGCTTAACCTTTACCACTAAACATTCGTCAATATATTCTACATGAGATATTTCATACGCCTTGCCTATGATGGCACCTCATATCATGGATGGCAGATACAGCCCAATGCCATAACTGTACAGGGAGAGCTCGAGCGTTGCCTCTCTACAATACTTAGGCGTCCTGTCAGTATTGTTGGTGCCGGACGTACAGACACTGGTGTTCATGCTCGTACGATGTACGCACATTTCGATGTTCCCATAGAGATAGACAGACATCAGACTGCCTATCACCTAAATCGTATTCTGCCGCCTGACATCGCCGTCTATGAAATAGAACATGTTGCTGACGATATGCATGCACGCTTCAGCGCCAAGTCTCGCACATATCGTTATTATATACACACCCGCAAGACACCTTTCAGTCGTCACTACTCGTTAGAGACACATTACAGGCTCGATTTCGACATGATGAACCTTGCAGCCAGCCATCTACTTGAGACCCACGATTTCGCAGCATTCTGCAAAGCGGGCTCAGACGTCAAGACAACAATATGCCATGTCTTCCGCGCTTCTTGGATAGAACATTCGAGGGGAGAATGGTATTTTGAGATTACTGCCGACCGTTTTCTACGCAACATGGTTCGAGCCGTTGTGGGGACACTCGTAGATGTAGGCCGTGGTCGCCTCTCCTTAGAAGAGTTCAAAGCCATCATTGAAAGCCGTAGGCGCAGTAATGCACGAGAGTCTATGCCTCCTCAGGCACTATTTCTCGAGGATATAACATACTGAACGATTTCGTTAAGCCAGAAGACCAAAGGAAGCTTGCTCACTTTGGCTTGGCGAGAACTGACGACAATCCGAGAGGAGAGGCTGAGTTTACTCGGACTATCCCGAGGCGCGAAGGAAGAAGACGAAAGTCAACTGACGACAACCCGAGAGGAGAGGCTGGGTTTACTCAGACTATCCCGAGGCGCAAAGGAAGAAGACGAAGTCAAATCGCACTGTTAAGAACAATTATCATCAAAATCTATCATTCATAATTATTTTTTAGTTTCTCAAGTTGATAACTTGCTAAACTAAAAAAACTATAAAACCTATACCCTTATGAAGAACAAGCTGAATACCCTTATTGGAGCATTATTGCTACTATCAACCAGCAGTATTGCACAGAAGAACATCAACACGCCTCCTTTCGACGGCGATGGCAACTCCAGGATAATCTTACACGCATGGTGCTGGTCATTCAACACTATCAGAGAGAACCTCCAATCTATCGCAGATGCCGGATTCACGACAATCCAGACACCTCCAGCCCAGCATTGCATCACAGAGGCAAAAGGCGACAAGGGAGGCGGTAACCAATTATATGGTCATGGCAGATGGTACTACCATTATCAGCCTACAGACTGGAAAATAGGCAACTATCAGGTAGGAACTCGCGATGACCTTGTCAAGTTATGTGCTGAGGCCGAACGTTACGGACTTAAGATTATCGTAGACGTCATACCGAATCATACTGCCATTGACGATACACGTGTTGAGGACGCTTTGGATAATGCAGTTGGAGGACACGACAGCCTCTATCATTCTAATGGATTCAACGAGATAAGAGACTATAACGACCGGTTCCAATGCACAACAGGTCAAATGGGAGGACTGCCCGACGTGAATACAGAGAATCCTCTTTTCCAACACTATTATCTCAAATATGTCAACGACTTGATTGCCTGTGGTGTAAGGGGATTCCGATATGATACAGCTAAGCATATTGGTCTGCCGTCTGACCCTCTCGACAAGCGTTCTCGCCTGAACGATTTCTGGGATATAGTGACAGGGCGCAAGGCTGTCGGAGGATTATCTATGACTATCCCCAATGATGGACTGTTCATATACGGCGAGGTATTACAGGACAAGAACACAAAGGAATTAGAATATGGTTCATATGTAGATCTCACGGCCAGCTCCTACGGCCATGTCCTACGCAACATTTTGACGAGTCAAAACTGGGGCGCTGACAATTATGCCAGTTGGTGCCATCCACTCACACCCTCACATCTTGTAACATGGGTGGAGAGCCATGATACATACTGTAACGCACATGAGTCGGCATCCATCCCATCGGCCAAAATTCGTCAGGCATGGGCATTCCTGACAGCACGCAAGTATGGTCAGCCACTATTCTACTCACGCCCAGCAGGCTCCTCGCCAGAGAATGTATGGGGAGATAATATTGTCGGGAAGGCAGGCAACGATGAGTTCAAGCATCCTGAAGTCATTGCGGCAAATAAATTTCGCAAAGCCATGATATCACAGCCTGAGACTTTGTACGTAAATGATGACAAAACTGTTATTGAGGTCTGCCGTGGACGTAAAGGGGCGATGATAGTTAATATAACAGATAACAATATTACGACAACCCTCCCGACGACTCTGCCTGATGGGAGATATACAGACTCTGTCCACAAATACTCCTTCAAGGTCAGAAAAGGTATGCTCACTGGCACATTCAGCGCAAATAGCTCCTATGCCCTCTACAAGAAATGACACACTATATGCTGGGTAACGCAAACCATATACGAAAGCCCCAGAATAATACATCTTTTTTACAATAATAATAACAGGAGATAATCCCAATTCTATGGTGGTTATCTCCTGTTGTTATCATAGCTGCAATTGAGTTTGCCTCATAAAATAGCATATTCACCATTACTTTTCATCGAAAATTGCTACTTTTGAGTTCCAGGCACTCGGATTTTGTAAAAAAATGATATTTTAAAATTATTTTCATCATAAATAGTTGAAATTTGTAATAATTTATTTAACTTTGCAATATCTTTTCCCTTGCTGAAAGCCCCACATGGGCTGAAGGAATGGGTAGATGTACATACATAAAAGGCGTAACTGTACGCTTTGTTTTGACGTATCAGAATCTCGCAAGTTCAACTGTCTGTCAAAAACAAAGCAACGGGGACGTCCTTCGAGGTGTATTATATGCCCTCATTGGCTTTTGGCAGAAATGCCCCATGTCATGATGGCTCAAGATACATCGGCGTAGGGCTTTCAGCGTTGCTCGTTTCGACAAATAGGGCAATGCGAGAGCCCAGATACATGGAACGAGTGACAGGACTGACTCCACGCTTTTTTCATATACTAATGATAAAAAATATACTTGCTTGGGAGTTGGCAAGGATGACATGGCGGTATATGAAGAAATTTCTTATACTAATCTTTTCCGCAGCATTAGTGCTGCCTATTCTTTCTTCTTGCGATTCCAAGAAGAAAGCTATTTGTGACCTGGAGGAACTCAGTACCGACATGCGGTATCACTGTACCGAATATGATGCCGAAAAGTGGGAGGAGGTCGCAGAGAAATACCAAGATATCAACGAGAGACTCAATGATGCAGAATTGACGCCAGAAGAACTTCGTCACATCGGAAAGATACGTGGCGAAATAGCTGGCTATGCCACTAACGAGGCTGCCCAGGTACTACATCAGGTCATCAGAGACGCCCTGAATGAAGCATCCGGATTTGTCGATGGTTTCTTTGAAACTGCAATACCAGAATCAAAATCAAACAAATAACTATGGGAAACTATATTAACACCATGGCATATATCGAATACGGAGTGCTCATTGCTATCGTTATCACAGCACTACTCCTGATTCTTGTTGCATCAGCAAACTGCAACAAGAAATTGAATCCGTTATCATATATCATAGCCATTGTACTTGCTGCCCTTCTTACGTTTCAGATGAGTCGGCTGGTGTGTGCGTGTTGTTTAGACGATGCCGTCAGTGACGTGAAGAGTATTGTCGGAATGTTCTCGCAGACAGCAGCAAACATAATAGGCTACACGACAAAGGATGTCGGATGGTTTGTTTTCCGTAGGGTAATGTGGTCGGCATTATTTATAGCGCTTGCAGGAGTGTCTATGTGGTTCACAATGACACCAGTTAGAAAGAAATATCATGCATCCTTTGATGATTATGACAGCAATTTGTCTTCATCATCTAATGACTGGGGAATATAATAACTAAAAGCTATATAAAAGTATGGATAATCACTTAATAATCGGACTTGGAGGAACAGGAGGCCGAGTTCTGGCCGCATTGAGAAAACTTATGTTCGAGCGTTTCAATGGAGACGTCAAACCGAAAGACATGTGGATAGATTATCTCTATGTCGATTCCAGCGAGCAGGACCTTAAAATGAAAGATCCTGCACAGTGGAGTGTCATGGGCAAGTCTATAAGTTTGAGCGAGGACTCTGTTGTCAGAATCCCTGCTGCTAACCTTCGTGACTATGTTGACAATAAGAGTCGCTTCATGTATCTTGCCCCCTGGCTTGGCAACAGCGAAGACTGGAAGAATATTATCAACGACCCAAAGATTGGCGAAGGCGCTGCAGGTCAGAAACGTCGCCTCGGGCGTCTGCTTTTTGCTAATGGTTCTCCTGAGTTCAATAAGATTGTCGGCGTAAAGGCACGTAACTTGAGTTACAATCCCGACGGCAGAAAAATCACATACCACGTAGTAGCAGGCCTTGCCGGCGGTACAGGTTCCGGGAGTATCATTGATGTTATCGCTCAGCTCCGTAAGCAGTTTCCTGATCAAGCGAACAACAAGATTGTTCTCTACCTGTTGCTTCCCGAAGAGCATCCAAATCCGGAATGGGCTTCAACGAACAACTACAAATCCAATGGTTACGTAGCCCTGACGGAACTTAATGCGCTGGATATGGGCGCATTCAAGCCTTGGAATCTCAGTGAAAGAGACTATGATGTGGAGAGACTGAATCTCGACCTTCCTTTCTACTCAGCCTATTTGGTGACAGACACGAATCGTGTCGATGTCCGCTTTGATGTAAACAAAGTCATACCTTCTACTATTGCAGAACTCATTTACCAGAAGACCGTTGGTGTGGCATTAAGTGACAGAAAGTTGGGTGAAGGAGCAACGGAAAGTGCTGCACACTTCTTCAATAATGTAGAGAAGGGTGAGAATCCTAACTATTCTGACTATGACTCTCCTCACTGCTATAAGTTCAATGGCTTTGGCATCAAGCGTCTGGCAATTCCAGAACAAGAGATTAAGGAATTCTGTGGATATAGCTTTGCCTATCAGGCTGCCATGAAGATGCTTTACAACAACCTCTCACGCGAAAGCGGATATGTCGCCGAAGCACCTGTCAATGACGACTACGCTTTCGTAACCTCACGCGAGCAGAAACAGAAGTGGTGCATCAGCCGCGAGCATCTTTGCCTTTCTGTTCCAATCCTGCCTGACCACAAAAAGGAGGGTTGGCTTCCTATTGCAGATGAATATGGAAAGGTTGAAACATTCTGCCGCGAGATACTCGCAACCGATGAGATAGGACATAACGACAAACTCGTAGCTATTCGCAACAAGACAAAGAGATTCTTTGACAAGGATTTCCGTCCTATCGCAGAAGCAGGGCAGAATGGCGTTGTGACATTCTATGAGAAAAAGATGAAATTCGGTCGTGAGGCTATTGTAGCCAAGATTACCGAAAAGATAAATGCAGACCTCTTCCAACTCTGGATGAATGGTGAGAAATCTCTCAACCAACTCTCTATGATTGTGCAGACTCTGTCCAAATACTTTGAGGAAGAAAAGATAGGACTCATTAAACTCAGCGCAACAGCTGATGATGAGATAAAGCGTCGTGATGCTGTGATGAAACGCATCAATGAGGACTGGTGTACCATGAGTACCGGACGCAAATTGTTCTCTAACATCGGTCTGAACAACAGCAAGGACGAACTGTCATCTAAATTCACCAAGGCTGTCAAGGAGAAATATGTTCTGATGACATGGAAGGAGAGTTATCAGTTCGCACGCATCTTGATTGATGATCTCATGAATGCCGTTCAGGTAACAAAGGGTGACATCGACAAGACCATCACCCAGATGCAGACTGCCCAGGAGATGCTGTTCGGCTCTATTGCCTCACGTTGCGTGCCGGAATCAGAAGAAAAGCAAAGTCTGAAGGGCGTTGTCATCAAGAATTATGATGCTAACAAGGTACAAGCAGTCATAAAGGGTGCAATCGCAAATGACACAGATAACCAAGACCGCATCCGTCAGATAATGGCAGGCATTAAGGCTCTCCTTAACCCTGACCGTCCTAATTTCCGTGAGGTCGCTGATAAGCTCCGTGCCGGAACGCTTATAAGCACCTTCGAGCAGATTGGCGAAGAGGAAGCCACCAACTTCTTTGCGAATGAGGTGGGACGTGACTATATCCCAGGCTACGAGAAACTTATAGGCGTAAACATCATTCAGAAACTGCATGATGAATACAGTGGTAATGATGAAGGACTCAAGGAGAAACTGAACCGCCTTGTTCGTCATGCTGCAATAACGAATAAGCATAGAGATATAGAGGTCAACAATGGTCCTAAGGTCAAGTCAAGCATGTTTGTCATTCTGCCTGACTTTGATGCTAACCCGGAGTTCCTTCAGAAGATAGAGGCTCTTATCAAGAGTTTCACATCTGAGGGCAATATCAAGGTATCTCGCGGCGGCAAGTCTAACGAGATTGTTGTAATCACATTGGAGACTAACCTTACTCCAAGGTATCTACAGAATGTTTACTCGCTGAAGGAGGACTATGACAAACTCATGAACTCTGCACAAGGAAAGGTCGCACGTTTTGAGACACAGTTGGAGGACTATGACGGCATTGAACCTATGAATGTGGAGGACTGCATTAAGTTGAACATGCTTCCTGCTCTTTACAAGCCTACGGATAAGGAGATTGCTCATATTAACGAACTTAAGCAAAAAATGAATGCTCCATCAGCATCTGGCGCACCAATAAGGCAGACCGCAAGTGCAGTGCCAGATATACGATCAATGCAAGGAACTCAGACAATAGTCGCTCCACCGCCACCTCTGGTTTCGATGTATCTCTTCATCGGTGGTCAGCAGTATGGGCCATACGACTATCAGACGCTAAAAGGGTTTGTTCCTACAGGACAAATGACAGCCCAGACTTTGGTTTGGCAGCAAGGCATGGATGCATGGACTCCTGCCGGACAAGTTCCTGAGTTGCAGGGACTCTTTGCGCCAGTTGCTCCTCAGATGCCACCAGTACCACCAACACCATCAGGCATGCCACCGATGCCACCAACAATTTAAACTTTTGAAACAATGGAAAGAAAAGGAATTTGCAAGAATGTTGGCGTATGTTCAAAAGCCAACAAAGTACAGATTATTACAGACGATGATGCTGACTTCGTCTGTCTGGAATGCGGCGAAGAGCTTCAGCCGTATGTAGAAGACAAAGTACCAGAGAAAGGCAAAAGTAAGACTCCGATTCTTATCGGTGTCGCTGTAATTGTCCTCGCCATCATCATCGGCTGCGTCTTTGCCTTTACCGGCGGCAGCAATGAGCCGGAGGTGGCAGCAGTTGACTCTACCAAGGTTGATAGTTCTGCTGTCGCAAAGACCGACACCGTGACCATCGTCAAGACTGACACTATCAAGCAGATTGACACCGTCACGATAGAGAAGACTGTAGAGAAGGTCGAGACACCTAAGGCCACAAAGACAACTACAACCACAACTAAGACGAGCAAGGCGAGTGGCTCTGCCAAAGGTAGCGTAAATCTCGGTTACGCCAAGTTCACCGGAGCTGTCAGCGGTGGCAAACCTAACGGACAGGGCACAATGCGCTTTACATCATCACATGTCATCGACTCACGTGACCCTAAGGGACGTGTGGCTGATGCCGGTGACTATGTCATTGGCGAGTGGGTAAGCGGCAAACTCGTACAAGGTCGTTGGTACGGTTCTGACAATAATGTCAAGGGCAGCATCATAATCGGAATGTAAACTTACGCGCATATATTATAAGGTATATGAACAGGCATCTTGTTATCATAGCACTAATCCTTGTTGGTCTCTCTCCCACGAGAGCCCAACAAGGTGCGTTTCAGACGAAACTGCTGCAGTCGCTCGCTAAGAGTATCTCTTTCGTGCCAAGTGACACGTTGAGTGCAGGCTCATACGATGCTGGTACGGCATTAGGAATGCCGTTGACTGTGGAGTATGACAACCGTCATTCGGTAACGCACCTTGGCTTCCAGCTCTTCGCACCCGAGATGAAACAGCAGTATGCTTCTGACGTGTATAACTTCCTTGAGCGATATATGTTAGAACTTTATTGTTGGAAGCAGCCTACGCCGTTGCAGCAGAAACTGAAGGATGACAAGGTGATATTTACGCAAGGCACCATTGCAGACATAAAGAAGATCAATGAGTCTTCGGCAGTCTCTATAGAGAGAGTGGAGAACAAATACTACGAGGTGACATGGTCCAATGACGGACAGTCATTCTTGTCTGTTGCCTTCCCCATACAGTTCGAGCTCCTACTCGGCATGCCACAGGTAGAGATAGAGCAGAAAATGTATGATATGATTAAAGGTGCACCGGCATTCGAGGAGTCTGTATTACCCCAGATGGAGCAAATTACAGACTCTCTCTATCGCTCTGCACCTTCAAAGCATTATGAATTGGAGAGCGTCAACACATGCTCTTACTATTACAAGCATGCTGATGGCACTTACTCCCTCGTACTTGACACCCTGCATCAAGACCTGAGTGCAACGAATATCTTCCATGTCATGACATCGTGTGCTAATCCGATTGCTGTGAATCAGAGTCTCTATGGTTTCAAGTCGCGAGAGTACACAATCAGCCTTCAGCAATGGCTGCAGTATTGTCACGAGGCAGAACTGACTATCTACACTGCTATAGAGGAAGAATACGATGACGGATATAAAGTGCTGATTGTAGCTGAGTCAACGGACATGGGATATAACCACCTTCTTTCTGTCATTGTACCGAAAGGATTCCTGCAAAAGCCGACGGTCTTGCTGAAAGCTAAATTGAATGCTTTCATCCCTACCCACAATGTGAAGAACCTCTATCAGCAATATACTACAAAGAAAAAGAAGATAAGATACTGATGAAACGACTATTATTCTCTTTATTACTGTCTGCCGTTGCATTCCCTTTGTTTGCGCAGAGTGATGCAGCATCTGCCGTGAAGCAGATTAATGCAATCAAAAAAGATGCAACATACCTCTACGCAGAGGCAACGACAGCTACATGGGACGATGCTTACAGCAATGCCCGTGCTCTCATGGAGACAACCATTGAGGACTGGGTCAGGCAATCATACCCTAACGAGAATATCCAAGGCTGCATTGCAAAGGCAGGGCAGAGTACGCTCCAGATAAAGACTCGCCGCGGAAACTTGTATCGCGCATTCCTCTATGTGAAGAAGTCTGAGATAGTGACTTTTGCTGATGCAAAGGATATGATTGTTGTTCCGGTTCAGCAGACAACTGCTACGGAACAGCCACAACCGGAAGAACCCAAGGCGGGAAATCCTATTGTGGTGGAGCAACCAAGCGAATTGGCAAAAGCCGAATATGAGCCAAGTGCTAAAGAGAAAAGGTTTCTTGCCATCACAGATTTCTCGGATATACAGCCGTTCATAAAAGGAAGTGAGGGCATTACGTCATACGGCAAATACAAGAAGAATCCAGTAAGTGGCGACTTCTATATGTTCGTCTTCAATCCACAAGGCAATGTAGTGGCACATCTGTTGTCCCGTCAGTCCAAGTTCACTGATGTCAGCACAGGACGTGAAGCAGACATAAACGACTACAAAGGTTGTGGCGGTATATGGTTTAAGTATTAAAGATTTAGAATCATGAAAATAAATCTTATATTCCTTTTAATGTTTGTTGCACAGAACATCATGGCTGATGTTACTGTGCAGATTGATGGTATTGGTAACGCAACGGTCAAGGCAAAGATGGAACGCACCATGTCTGCATTCCTTACAGAGGTTAATAATGCTCAATCGTCAAAGCGTGCCTTGAACTTCGGCGGCATGGGTCTCTCTAACAATGTCCAGTCTTCGGTCTCCATGCTTTGGGAGAACAGTCCTTTTGAGTGTACTGACGAGGAGATTATGGAGCACTGCATACAGACTGGTTCAGGCTATCAGGTGCGCAACATCCCACTCATGATGCGTCCAACCGACTCTTCTTTCAATGAAGATGAGTACCAAGAGGCTGTGTTCAGTTTTGACCGTAATGGCAATATGGAGAGTTTTTATCTCACTCTGAGCATGAACCTCTATATGAACATCATCAAGAGTAACAAGAGCGTTACAGATCTTCGTCGCCGCCAGCTTATTCTTGACTATGTGGAGCATTTCCGCACCTCGTATAATCAGAAGGACATCAATTTCCTTACACAGGTATTCTCTGACGATGCTCTTATCATCACTGGTAAGGTCATAAAGCAGTCAAAGGATGGTATTCCAATGCCAGACAAAATACAATACAAGAAACAAACGAAGCAGGAATACCTTGGCAATCTCCGTCGTGTCTTTGCTGCCAACAAATACATCAAGGTAACCTTTGACGAGATAGAGGTTATGCGTCATCCTGTCAATGCCGATTTCTATGGCGTAACCTTGCATCAGGGATACACCTCTGATCGTTATCACGATGATGGCTACGTCTTTCTCCTCTGGGACTTCAGTAACGAGTCTGCTCCGCAGATTCACGTCCGCACTTGGCAGCCAGACAGAATCAACGGAGGCAAGCTTCCAAAGGATGAAGTGTTTAGTTTGAGTGATTTTGATATTTAAGGATGAATCAACTTTCACGAAGATATGAAAAAGGTTTTGTTATTGGGTCTTGTCCTATTTGCTTGTTTGCCATTGTCCGCACAACAGATATCTGTAAAAAGCATTGAAGAGTTAACAAGTGACCTTACTGCTCGTACTCATCCACGCAGTGATATCAACGATAATTCATGTGCGTTGATAAAGGTTACCATCCCGATGGTCAAGAATCTTATGTTCTCTGGATGGGTGATGGGTGATGTGGATTATCATCCCGGTGAATATTGGGTGTATGTGCCAGAAGGTACCAAGAAGATAAAATTCCAGCACGAGAACTTTTCACCTGGAGAAATTGTCTTCAACATTCCAATAAAGAAACTTTGTGTCTATCGTGTGACACTTGACGTACCAGAAATAACAAAATACGCCACGGAATGTACGGCGTTTGTTGCAGAAGGTAGCCGTCTGTTTGGTCTTCGTGACTATAAGAATGCAAAGCAGGCATATCTGAGTGCTATAGAATCCAAAGATGTACCAGTGAGCATGATCAACACCATTCAGTCAGAAATTAGTATCTGTGACTCATGCATTAGTTATGAAAACTATGCACTCGGATCAATCAAGCGACTTAACGAACTGCGCAAACAGGGAACTGCAGATCAAGAAGAAGTGGTGCGTTATGCTAGCGCGGCAATAGAATTCCTACACACACTAAACATGTACAACCCATCAGAATTCTATGCCAGTCGCATTGACAAACTCAGCAGCATAATTGAGAATATGCCTCTTGAGATACGTTTCACAACAGTAAAGTGGATGCAGGTTTCCCAAGGATTCAGCGAGCAAGGTGGCATGCCAAATGTGGAGCTGTGGGCTTATTACGGTGATACACCGCTATCCCCTAGTGTGTATGATTCAGATAAGACGTTTATCAAGTCACTATCTCTGGTGACAGGTCTTAAACTCCTCTCAACGACAAAGAATGATGGCGTTTCCGACATATTACTCAATCGCACGAATCTTCCTAGGGCAATCCTCTTCCGTCCCGTTGGCTATGGCAAAGAGACAAAAATTAAATATCACGAAATGAACAGCATTCTTCAGGAAGCAAAAGGTTCCTACAACAAGCGACAGTTCCGAATACTGATTTATACCAAGTAAAGAAAAACCTAAGCTAAATTACCTATGAAAAGTATTATTATAAAAGGTGTATTTACATTAATGCTGCTCTTCGGTGCTAATGTATCCATTAACGCGCAAGGTTTCTTGGATAAGCTAAAGAAAGTTACGGATAAAGTGGCAGAGAAATCCAAGACAATTGTCAGCAAGTCAAATGCCACGAGTACAGCCATAATTAATTGGGATAGCATTCCTGTCTTCCATGCAGAAGAGACAGTAATTGTTGATGCCAAAGGTAATCCTGTTCTCAATCAGGATGGTACTCAGCAAGTACGAGTATTCCTCGTAGATCAGAACGGCAACAAAAGAAGTGCCGAAAGCGTAAAGGCTCAGATAAAAGCGATTAACAAATCCATAGGTATGATACTTGCCAAAGTAGGCGGTGGCACAGCTATAGGTGCACTTGTTGGTGGCGGCGAGGGTGCCGCAGCAGGTGCCGCAGCAGGTGCATTGGCAAGTATAGGTGACATCAAGAACGCTAAAGCCCAGAAAAAATCTCTCAATCAGCAAAAGAAACTCCTTGCTGCTTATGAGAAGAATTTTACAGCAGAGGGGGTGCCTGTCAACGCACAGGTTGACGTCTCAAATCTTGCAGACCTCGATCTCAAGCCAGAAACAAAGAAGTCTGCCACAGCAGAACAGGTAATGCAGGAGCTGGCAAACGCAGACTTCCACACATCTGACACAAGTGCATGGGAGATTGCAGAATAAAAACGACAATACAAATCAAATACTAACAACTACAAATTCCATGATAAAGTTCCTTTACACAATTACTGCCTTATTAGCAGTTTTTTGATTTACAAGTTGTAACAATAAAGACGCTAAGAAAATTGAAGAGCTTCAGGCAAAGTTGGATTCAACAGCATGAGCTGATTCTATCCGTAATGCTGAAGCAGAGCAACTTGAACTAGCCCAAAAAGAGTGGGATGAGTTTACATCTCCAGACTCGAAATCCTTCTTTGATAAAGGTCACGTAAAGTAAATAGTATCGTGCTTTCCTTCTATGTGAAGAATTCTGAGATAGTGACTTTTGCTGATGCAAAGGATATGATTGTGGTTCCGGTTCAGCAGACATCGACCACTGTACAGCCACAACCGGAAGAACCCAAGGTGGAAAATCCTGTTGTGGTGGAGCAACCAAGCGAATTGGCAAAAGCCGAATATGAGCCAAGTGCTAAAGAGAAAAGGTTTCTTCCCGTCACAGACTTCTCGGAGATACAGCCGTTCATAAAAGGAAGTGAAGGCATCACGTCATACGGCAAATACAAGAAGAATCCTGTAAGTGGCGACTTCTATATGTTCGTGTTCAATCCACAAGGCAATGTCGTAGCACATCTGTTGTCCCGGCAGTCCAAGTTCACTGATGTCAGCACAGGACGTGAAGCAGACATAAACGACTACAAAGGTTGTGGCGGTATATGGTTTAAGTATTAAAGATTTAGAATCATGAATAAAAATCTTATATTCCTTTTAATGTTTGTTGCACAGAACATCATGGCTGATGTCACTGTGCAGATTGATGGTATTGATAACGCAACTGTCAAGGCAAAGATGGAGCGCATTATGTCTGCATTTCTTACAGAGGTTAATAATGCTCAATCGTCAAAACGTGCCTTGAACTTCGGCGGCATGGGTCTCTCTACCAATGTCCAGTCTTCGGTCTCCATGCTATGGGAGAACAGTCCTTTTGAATGTACCGACGAGGAGATTATGGAGCACTGCATACAGACTGGTTCCGGCTATCAGGTGCGCAACATCCCCCTCATTATGCGTCCAACCGACTCTTCTTTCAACGAAGATGAGTACCAAGAGGCTGTGTTCAGTTTTGACCTCAGTGGAAACTTAGAGAGTTTTTATCTCACTCTGAGCATGAACCTCTATATGAACGTCATCAAGAGTAACAAGAGCGTTACAGATCTTCGTCGGCGTCAGCTTATTCTTGACTATGTGGAGCATTTCCGCACTGCCTATAACCAAAAGGACAAAGAATTCCTTGAGGCGGTATTCTCTGATGATGCGTTAATCATTACAGGAAAGGTTATACCACAAAGAGTTAGAGATAATATTCAACTTCCTGCTAGAGTTGAATATACCAGACAAACAAAACGGCAGTACATGACTAAGTTATCGCAAATTTTCGCTGCCAACAAACACATTAAAGTGACTTTTGATGAAATAAGGGTAGTCATGCATCCAACAAAAAGCGAATGGTATGGAGTGACACTTCATCAAGGATGGACTAGCGATAGGTATCACGATGACGGTTGGCTTTTCCTCCTTTGGGACTTCTCTAATGAAGATCATCCCACTATTCATGTCCGTACGTGGCAACCAGATAAAATCGAAGGAAAAAAGCTTCCTGATGAAGAAATATTTTCTCTTGATGATTTTAACATTGTGGATTAACTTATACTAACAAAAGTATGAAAAAATTATTAGCAATCTTATTATTACTTTTGCCCACATGTATGTTTGCGCAATATTTGGAGAGTGAGAAAACATTGGTATTTGTCAAAATGTTAGACGAAGACAAAACAGTCTTGGATAATAATGGAAATCCATGTGCTAAGATTGTCATCAAAACTGCCCTTAAAGATGTTGACATCGTCGGCGGCTATATTCTTAGCGAAATCGTTAACACCGATTCTGGCTATGAATTCTTCGTCTCTGTACCAAAGAGACAAGGTCAGTACATTACAATGTTTCACGATGAGTATAATAGTATAAGTATACCTTTGTGGGTCGATAGTCCATTAAAAGGTGGCGCAGAGTATGTTCTGACATTGAATATAAGTGCTGATACATCAATGAAGAGTTTGTATGCACATTCAAATGTAGAAACTATAGATTTGTCTTCACTTAAGACATCGATAGCTAATGATATGAGTGAGATGTTCCTGGGTTGTACGAATCTAAAAAAGTTAGATTTAAGTAAATTTGATACATCAAACGTACGAGATATGTATAGCATGTTCTATGGATGTGACGGTCTAATCAATTTAGATTTGAGTAGTTTTAATACATCGAAAGTAACAAACATGAGTTTGATGTTTAGTGCTTTCGATGAATCACATCTTAGTTATATAGATTTAAGAAGTTTCGATACTTCTAATGTGACAGATATGTCAGCTATGTTTCAAGGGTGTTCTTCTCTTTTGTCAATTGATTTGAGAAACTTTAATACTTCACAAGTAACAAACATGTATTGCATGTTTTCGGGATGTTCACAACTGAAAGAGATAAATGTCAGGAATTTTGATACTAGCAATGTTATTGATATGGGGTATCTATTTAGAGCTTGTGTGAACATATCATCAATAGATGTCAGTAATTTTAATACATCTTGCGTAAAGGGAATGTCTGCTATGTTCTCTAATTGCACAAATTTGCAATCACTTAATCTTTCTTCTTTCAATACTGCAAAAGTAGAATTTATGGATTACATGTTTGCTGATTGTAAGAATATAACATCTTTAAATCTTAGCAACTTTAACACAGTCAAGGTGAAAAGTATGATGGCTATGTTCAATGGATGCGAAAGATTGACATCACTAGACCTTAGCAATTTTTATATTTCTGATAATACTGATACAACGTGTATGTTTTATCGTTGTAACCAGTTACAAATAATTCGGCTTGTAAATTGCAATCAGAAAACAATTGAAAAAATCAAGCTGGCACTTAAAGAAGCACGTATAGAGAATCAAGTGAAATTAATTTATTAAATGGCGCAAGAATCTATGAAAAAGATTATTATATTCTTGGTTACCGTATTATTTACATTGTCAGCAAATGCACAAATGTATCTAGATGTTGTTTCACAGTTAAAGCACCTCGGTTCTGTCGCTTCTAAAGATGTGGTAAATGATAATGACGGAAATCCGTGCGCAAAGATAATGTTTGAAATGTCTGTTAATGATGTAACATTCTCTTCTCCCAATCTTGTAGGGGATTCTTCCAAGAAAACAGGAAGGTACGAATGTTTTGTGTCTGTATCACAAAAACAGGGGACGGAAATTGAAATTAAACATCCGGACTATGGCTGTTTAAGTATTCCTTTATGGTGTGACGGAAAACCTCTTATTTCAAGAGAAGCGTATCATGTCAAAATTGATGCAAAGGTATATGAATCCTATTACCGAAAGTTTGCAGAAGAATTACCATTTTATGATGATTATGACGAATCGGAGTATCCTCATCGTACCGAGATACCCGAAGTATCACTTCTTGACACAAAATATGTGAACAACATGTCATTAATGTTTGATGGCTGTACAAAACTTGAAAAACTTGATCTAAAACATTTCGATACATCAAATGTAACTAACATGAGTTTTATGTTTCACTTTTGTACAGAGTTGAAAAGTATAAATCTTTACTCTTTTAATACATCTAAGGTTACTAACATGGCAGGCATGTTCAGGTACTGCTCGTCTTTGACGTCATTAAATCTTAAGAACTTTGACACTTCAAATGTCTTGTCAATGTCAGATATGTTCGGCTATTGCGAAAACATGATTACTATAGATCTGCATTCTTTCAACACTTCAAAAGTGCAGACAATGACGAGTATGTTTGGTGGTTGTTCTAATATACAATCTCTAAATTTGAGTAATTTCAATACATCAAATGTTACCGATATGAGTAGTATGTTTTCAGACTGCAAAAGCTTAACTTCTTTGGATTTGAAGAAATTCGATACGTCAAATGTAACTGATATGTCAGCAATGTTTTTGAGTTCTGGTATTATATCTATTGATTTGAGCAGCTTCAACACAAGAAATGTTACTTCATTTGTTAATATGTTTGCAGATTGTAGTAAGATAGAATCCATAAACTTGAGTAATTTCGTAATGTCAATAACATCTGACTGTGATGGAATGTTTAGGGATTGCAACAAATTAAAAACGATAAAAGCTTTGAACTGTAACCAAACTACAATAAACAAAATCAAAGAAGCTCTGAATGAAGCTGGCATACAGAATCAAGTAAGACTTATCAAATAGCAATTATTTGCTATCATCAAGTCTCGCTTAATTTCCCTTTGAGTATGAAAGTATAGAGGAATGCCGAAAATCTATAAAAGAGTAGGCGTAAATTTTATAATAATATTGAACATGGCAAATGTAAATGAAGACAAAATCTTTCCAAAGAAAGATGATTCTAAAGAAATTCATTCTCCAAAGTCCGAACCGACTACAGAAGGCAAACAACCCATTAACGATTAATTGACTCTAATGTGGCGTGAATCAAATCATCACGCCACAACTCTAAAATGTAAAAGTATGGAAAATTTAAGCAAAGCAATCGTAGTTCTGATAAGAAAATGCCTAAAAGAAAACTATAAAGGTATTATAGAATTCTCTATAGGTGATTTTAATGAGATTGGATTTTCATCATCACAGCCTTTGGCTGTACTCATGGATGATGAAACAAAGAGTATTGCAAATGACTATGGATTTGATTATGTTGGTATCCGTTCAAATCCAGGAAAGCTCGTTTTTATTAATCGAATAGAAGACATAAGCGATACAAAAGTTCAACGATACAGAATGTATTCTTATGAGAATAACAAGCTAATCTGTCGGGATATTGAAATACCAAACGACGATATCGAATTGAGTAAACGTATTGCGTTTGTTATGCAGAACAGAGAAAATTTGTTGCAAGAGTAGTTCCTAAGAATACCCCCCCCCTGCAATAATCAAAAGCAGATAAGTGCACACGGCAATCCAAATCTTTGTCAGACAGCATTCTGCGAAGTGCCGTAGAAAGACTTCACATGAAGGCGTCCTTATAACCATTTGAAGATATATCCGACAGTCCACCTTTCACGGTAAAGTTCATCTATGGTAAGTGCCGACAGAGAAAAATAGTTCGTACAAATACAGGCGTTTCTTCGCCAAGCCAGAAGAGCAAGCTCTCTTGCTCTTCTGGCTTAACGAAAACATTGGTAATGTATTGTCTAAGGTGATTGCAGAAGAATCCGGACGAATGAGCTAAATAACCATTGGCATCACTCCGACACCTTTTTCTTTGAGTCGAGCAAAAAGAAAAATTATAACAGGAGATAATCCCAATTCTAAGGTGGTTATCTCCTGTTATTATTATTGCTACTACTGTGTTTGCTCCATAATAACCCGAATAGAGAAATAACCATATCAAAAACATCAGAACATATGTTCTCTATCACATATAGCAAAAGTGAGAAATGATGATATACTGGGATTAGTTTACTACAAAATCCTAAGGACGGTTTTTAGAAATATTAGAATAAACCGAGTGTTTGGGGAAAGTAAATGTGCAAAAAACTTTATGTTTCTATTACACACAGGATTATCATTCTAACCTGCATGGTAAGTAATAATGTGTGCTATGAATATAATCGGAGCCATGTCTCGTTATTTCACGAGCATGGCTCCGATGAATATTTCAGTCAATTTTGACCTCTAATTGAAGTTGATGGCGATAGGATTAGTCTTCCCAATTCTCAGCAGCCTTACGCACATATGACTTGTAACGGAGCTGTGCCATCTTCTTAGCCTGTGCAAAGAGCTCTTCTGCTTCAGCTGGATAGGCTTTCTTTACAGAGAGATAACGAACCTCACCGTCGAGGAAGTCCTGGAACTTATCCCAGTCTGGCTCCTTAGAGTCGAGTGTGAATGGGTTCTTTCCTTGCTCTGCAAGCTCTGGATTATAGCGCCAGAGATGCCAGTATCCGCATGCTACAGCTCTTGCCTCCTCAGCCTGAGAGCGTCCCATGCCACCCTTGATCTTCAGACCATGGTTGATACATGGAGCGTAGCCGATAATGAGTGATGGTCCATGATATGCCTCTGCCTCGCGGAATGCCTTGAGACACTGTGCGTTGTCAGCACCCATAGCTACCTGTGCAACATATACATAACCGTATGTTGTAGCTATCATGCCGAGGTCCTTCTTTTTGATACGCTTACCCTGAGCAGCGAACTGTGCGATAGCGCCGAGAGGAGTAGCCTTAGAAGCCTGACCACCTGTGTTAGAGTACACCTCTGTATCGATAACGAAGATGTTGAGGTCCTCACCAGAAGCGATTACGTGGTCGAGACCACCATAGCCGATATCGTAAGAAGCACCGTCGCCACCGATAATCCACTGAGAGCGCTTAACGAGATAGTGGTCGAGAGTCTTAAGCTCCTTGCATACCTCGCAGCCAGCCTCTGCACCAGCAGCAATCATAGGTTTGAGGATTTCAGCGAGACGCTTTGTCTCATCTGCGTCGTTCTGCTTCTCAATCCATTCCTGAGCGGCAGCCTTGTATTCTGCCGGTGCGCTTTCAGAAGCGATTACCTGCTGGAAGAGGAATGCTACACGCTCCTTCATCTTCTTGTTACCCATTACCATACCGAGACCAAATTCACAGAAGTCCTCGAAGAGTGAGTTGTCGAATGCTGGACCCTGTCCCTTGGCGTTTGTTGTGTAAGGAGTAGAAGGTATTGAAGCAGAGTAGATTGAAGAACATCCTGTTGCGTTGGCGATGATCTCGCGGTCTCCGAAGAGCTGAGAGATAAGTTTCACGTATGGAGTCTCACCACAGCCAGAGCAAGCACCAGAGAATTCGAAGAGCGGAGTAGCGAACTGAGAGTTCTTCGGGTTGGCTTTGATGTCAACGAGATCCTGCTTTGATGTAACGTTAGCAACGAGCCAATCCCAATCCTTCGCGAGCTTCTTCATATTCTCAGCATCAGGGTTGTATGAAACCATCTTAAGAGCTTTCTCTATCTCACCTGTCTCCTTGTTCTTCTTGCCTGGACAAACATCGGCACAGTTGCCGCATCCGAGACAGTCGAGAACAGAAGGCTCGATGACGAAGTGCATGCCCTTAAGGGCGGCTGGAGCCTTGATTTCCTGTGTAGGAGTATCAATGCCTGCGAGCTCCTCGTCTGTCAGGACGAACGGACGGATAGCTGCGTGAGGACAAACGAAAGAGCACTTGTTACACTGTATACAGTTGTCTACATTCCATACAGGCACGAATGCGGAAACGCCACGCTTCTCCCAGCGAGCTGCGCCGTTGTACCATGTACCGTCAACAGTGTCATATTTCACGAAGTCTGATACCTTGAGAAGGTCACCTGCCTGGGCGTTGATAGGACGAACGAGGTCCTTCACGAATGCAGGAGCTGCATCCTCTACCACAGCGTCGTCTGGTAGGTTAGCCCATGCAGGGTCAACTGTCAGCTGCTTGTACTCACCACCACGGTCAACAGCGGCGTAGTTCTTATCAACGACATCCTGTCCCTTCTTGCCGTATGATTTGACGATGAACTTCTTCATCTGCTCAACAGCGAGGTCAACAGGGATCACCTCTGTGATGCGGAAGAAAGCAGACTGGAGGATGGTGTTGGTACGGTTTCCAAGTCCGATTTCCTGTGCAATCTTTGTAGCGTTGATATAGTAAACAGTGATGTTCTTCTCAGCGAAGATGCGCTTCACCTTGTTAGGAATGAAGTTGACAAGCTCCTCACCATCGAAGATAGTATTGAGAAGGAATGAGCCATTCTCACGGATGCCGCGTGTCACATCATACATATTCAGATAAGCCTGAACGTGGCAAGCCACGAAGTTCGGAGTCGTAATCTGGTATGTAGAACGGATTGGCTCGTCACCGAAGCGGAGGTGTGAACATGTGAATCCGCCTGACTTCTTAGAGTCGTAAGAGAAGTAGGCCTGGCAGTGCTTGTCTGTGTTGTCGCCAATAATCTTCACTGAGTTCTTGTTTGCGCCAACGGTACCGTCAGCACCAAGGCCGAAGAACTTAGCCTCGTAAATAGATTTTCCACCGAGAGCCATTTCTTCTACAGCAGGGAGGGATGTGAATGTCACGTCGTCAACAATACCTACAGTGAAGTGGTTCTTTGGCTCTGGGAGCTCGAGGTTATTAAATACCGAGATAATCTTTGCTGGAGTGATATCTGCAGATCCGAGACCGTAACGTCCGCCAACGATTACAGGGCGGTTCTCTTTCTCATAGAAAGCAGACTTGACGTCGAGGTAGAGAGGCTCGCCCTCTGCTCCCGGCTCCTTTGTACGGTCAAGTACAGCAATCTTCTTCACTGTCTCAGGAACAGCTGCGAAGAGATACTTGACAGAGAAAGGACGATAGAGGTGAACAGCAACCATACCTACCTTCTTGCCCTCAGCAACGAGGTGGTCGATAGCCTCGCGTGCAGCCTCAGTAGCTGAACCCATAAGGATTATGATGTTCTCAGCGTCCTCTGCACCATAGTAAGAGAAGTTGTGATACTCACGGCCTGTAATCTTTGAAATTTCGCCGAGGTAGTGCTCTACTACGTCAGGAATTGCGTCGTAATAGGCGTTGCATGCCTCACGATGTGTGAAGAATGTCTCTGGGTTCTCGGCTGTACCGCGTGTGACAGGGCGCTCTGGTGTGAGGGCACGCTCACGGAAGTTCTTGATGTCAGCCTCGTCAACGAGAGGACGGATGTCTTCCATGTCCATCACCTCAATCTTGTGATACTCGTGAGAGGTGCGGAAACCGTCGAAGAAGTTGATGAAAGGAACGTGTGTCTTGAGAGTCGCAAGGTGAGGAACAGCTGTGAGGTCCATCACTTCCTGTACTGAACCCGAGCAGAACATTGCGAAGCCTGTCTGGCGGCAAGCGTATACGTCCTGATGGTCACCGAAGATACAGAGAGAGTGGCTTGCGAGAGTACGAGCAGAAACGTCGAACACGCATGGGAGGAGCTCACCTGCAATCTTATACATGTTAGGAATCATCAGCAACAGACCCTGAGAAGCGGTGAATGTTGTTGTCAGTGCACCCGCCTGAAGAGAACCGTGAACGGCACCTGCAGCACCGCCTTCTGACTGCATTTCCTGAACACTTACTGTCTGGCCCCAGAGGTTCTTGCGGCCTCTTGCAGCCCAGTCGTCTGTGTGCTCCGCCATAGGTGATGACGGGGTGATTGGATAGATAGCAGCTACCTCACTGAACATATAGCTCACGTGTGCAGCAGCCTCGTTACCATCACATGTAATGAATTTCTTTTCTTTAGCCATGTTTTAATATTTATATGTGTATAAAACTTTAATTGTCTTCTGTTTAGGTAAAGCTCAGATGACAGGATATCTAAAATACAGATGAAGCATTACCATAAGTATATAATTATGGTAACGCCTTTTATGATGTTTGTAAATCATTAATCGTCATCTTGCTATGCTTTCATAGGAACAGACTTTTCTGCCTTTTATGATGCAAAGGTACGAATAATTTATTAAATTGACAACACGCATGGGGAAAAAGTTTCGTTTTTTTTATTTTTTTGCAAATTAAGTTATTTTATATCTTGTTTTTCTGTGTTTATGTAGCGTGAAATGGGATTTTTTAATAACTTTGCATTATGATACTTCATATTTTCAATCCGGAACACGACATGGCGTTAGCCGCCAACGATCCTTTTTGGACAGCACCACATGCTGGGAGGCAGATGAGAGCCGATTTAGGATGGATTCCTGCCTTATGGGCTTCAGATAATGACCTGGTCCTTGTGGACAATAAAGAAAAGGCCGAGTTTTCATCGAAAAAGATATCTCACTCTAACCCCAATGTGTATTACGTTGAATTAAAGGATATTACGAGTAATAGCAACCTTGCTGCTTCGATAAATAAAATAATGCCATGGGGATGGGATGTAAATATACGCGCGCAGCTGCTTAGAAGTGGTATAAATGAATGCTGTGTACCTGATAATGAGCATATGGCTGCAATACGCGAGTTGTCTGGACGTGCAACGGCCGCCAGGCTTCTATCTTCATTATGCGTTACATCTCAGCTCCTGCATGGCGAGGCGATACCATGCAACACATTCGGCGACGTTGTTGCAAGGATAACTGACTACTCACAGGCTGTTTTGAAAACCCCATGGAGCTGTAGCGGAAGAGGAGTGAGGTATGTTCGTGATATCGACAAAAACACTGAGAGATGGATCTGGAAAACTTTGGAAAAACAGGGGTACATTATGGTGGAACCATATTACGACAAAGTAAAGGATTTCGGCATGGAGTTCACATCCTTTGCCGATGGAACCGTAAGATATGAAGGCCTCTCACTTTTCCGCACTCTCAACGGTACATATGTTGGCAGTGTCCTGGCTACAGAAGATGAGAAGCGCAGTATGCTGACAAAATATATTCCGAAAGATTTGCTCGATTCTATATGCAGATATATTTGTGATTGGATGAGCCGTGAGATTAACGGACAGTACGTCGGCCCCTTTGGTGTCGATATGATGATCATTAAGACACATAGTGGCCTTAAAGTAAATCCATGTGTGGAGATAAACCTCAGACGTACAATGGGGCATGTAGCTCTCTCTCTTTCGCCAACAATCCGTGAACAGCAATGTTTGATGAATATTGGTTATGATGACAATTCGTATCACATGCGAATAATCAATGACCATGAGCTACTATACTGAATGCCAAAAATATGAGGATATATTGCATGCATGGAAATGTTATATTGTTATGACCCCAATCCTCATTCTTTTTTTGAGTGAGGAGTAAGACATGAGGAATCTTTCATTTCATGTTGTTTTAATGCAATATCTCGATGATTATATCTGAGCACAATCAAATTGACAAAAAACTACGCAACAAAGAAGTTGGAAGTCCTATAACCGGATTTTTTGGCTTACACCATTATACAATTGACTAAGACTAGTAAAAACATAGAACACGGCAAAGATTAACAGGCAAAAACTGTTTTTAGTTTTAAATCCTGTTAACCTTTGTCGTGTTATCGTTTAGTTATTGTTATAAGGACTGTTATATGGTGGGCACAGATCCCTGTTATAAGGGGGCGTATAACAACATATTACTGGTGCTGTTCACGAAGAAGGTCGTTGACAGTCTTTACTGGGTTAAATGTGGCGAGCGGAACCTCGACAAATATTGTATTCCAGTCAGACATGGCACCGTTCCACAGTCCAGGAAGTTCGAGAGCCTGTAGCTCCTTACCGTTCTTTGACTTCTGCGAGATGAATCCTGTTGCTTTGTCGACATAGTCAGGCAGGTTGAATGGCTGTCCCTTGTAATCCTTAACCGCACAAACAAGGTCAACAGGATTGAAATGTGTGCCTTCAGTGAAGTAGTGCATATATGTCTCGTTCGCCTTGTCTATTTGTGATGACTCGAGTATCTGTGGAGAGTATGTGCCATCAGCGTTATATGCAAGGAATGGACCTCCACCAGGCTCTCCGACATTCTTCACCATGCCTGCGACGCGCATCGGGCGGTTGAGCTTCTCGCGGAGATATATTACGAGGTCAGCATCCTCCAGGTCTTTAATATCAGGACGACGGCAGAACAGGTCGTTCTGTACGAAGTGAATAATTTCAAGCAGCTTGTCGTGGTCATACTTTCCGCTATCAAGCACATTAAGATAGTCATGAGCTTTCTTCTGCATAGTTACGAGCACACCGGCAATTATATTTTTCCATTCTACAGTCTCTTGTTTCAGTCTGTCTGGTACAACATTGTCGATGTTCTTGATGAACACCACATCTGCATCAATCTCGTTGAGATTCTCTATGAGCGCACCATGGCCACCAGGACGGAAGAGCAGTGAGCCGTCATCATTCCTGAATGGAGTACAGTCAGGGTTGGCAGCTACTGTATCTGTCGAAGGTTTCTGTTCTGAGAAGGATATATCGTACTTGATACCATAATCCTCTGCGTATTTGTTGGCACGCTCTGATACCTTCTGCTTAAAGAAATCGAGGTGTTCATGTGAGACAGTAAAGTGGACGTGTGAAAGACCATTTGACGCAGCATAAAGTGCTCCTTCTACGAGGTGCTCCTCCATTGGTGTGCGTGCGTCTTCCCCGTATTTATGGAAAAGGAGCATACCTTTAGGCAACTGTCCATAATTAAGTCCATCTGCGGAGAGCATACAACGGGCTACATCTTTATATTGGCCCTTCGCTATAAGCTCCTCAATTCCAATACCGTGTATCTCACGGAGACGTGCATCAAGCGCGTTATAGAAAGCGAAATGCTTTAAGTTATCAAAATAATTGTGCTCGAAAGGTGTTGTCGGCTCGTCATAGGGAGCATCAACAAACGCGAAGATGTCCTTGAACATACGTGATGCGGCACCTGATGCCGGCACAAACTTAACGATATCGTGTCCTTGGGATTTATATTCGTCCCATGCTTTAGCGTATGCGGCACGCTCCTCCTCGTTTGGAGCCATGATGCCATGCCCGATGGCGGCCGGGCCTTCAAGTTTAAGATATGGGAAACCCGTCTTGAACTGAGACAGCTGATACTCCAGCTTCTCTTCGCTGATGCCTTTTGAGGCTATCTGCTGCAAGTCTTTTTCAGATAGAGTCATAGTTGTAAATGGTTATGGTTATTATTCTCTATACGTTATTTATTATTGGAGGCAAGGGATATATGAAACTTTATGAGAATATCCCAACCTGAAAGCATCGAATATGAAACATATGCTATAAATAATCAGCATATCATGTATCTGCCCACAAAATTAGTTATTTTATTTTAAAGGAAAAACAAAAATACGCACAAAATTCATTTCATATTACTATTTTTCTTACTTTTGCAACATATTTTATATGAACGTCATGTCAGCATGAAGACAATTTTCTGGCCTGCAAATCATTTCAAAGTCAATGATAATGATATAGTCATAAGAATGGATTCTACTGAACAGATAAGGTATTGCGACATCACCAACAAATTTCATCACTTCTATGGAAAAAACAGGAAACACAAACATAGCAATCGGGATACAGACACCAGATAAGCCACTACCCCACTCTACCGTTGAACATATCGACGGCAACGAGGATCTCAAACTTTTGTTTGAGAAAGCAAGTCCGTATATTACTGCCGAGGATGAGGAAAATCTGAGGAAACAGATTGAGCCAGACCTAAATTCAAAAGAGTTGTCTGATGTATATGGTTTGAATCCAACTCAACGAGCCATAAACACAGCCATAATAGCTATCGACGAGATTGGGCTCAAGAGAGAAGGATTGATTGCTGTCCTCGTATACCGCAGCGTGCTCGACAACAAGTTGTCATCCAGCGAAGTTAACCATCTCTATGGAGAAGGTGTTGGACATATTGTAAGTGGAATAGTCAAGGTTCAGTCATTATACGAGAAGACTCCAACCGTAGAGAGTGAGAATTTCCGTAACCTTCTCCTCTCCTTTGCAGAGGATATGCGTGTCATTCTCATCATGATTGCCGACAGAGTGTCACTCATGAGAAATCTTGGCAAGTGTACAGACAGCAAATCAACCTATCGTGCGGCTGAGGAGGCAAGCTACCTCTACGCACCTCTCGCCCATAAGCTGGGACTTTACAAGCTGAAGTCTGAGCTGGAGGATCTCTCGCTAAAATATCTCGAACATGATGCATATTACCACATCAAGGAGAAACTGAATGCAACAAAACAGGCACGTGACGCATACATACAACGATTCATCATACCAATAAAGGAGAAACTGGAGCAGCTTGGACTGAAATTCCATATCAAAGGACGTACAAAATCAATACACTCGATATGGCAGAAGATGAAAAAACAGAAGTGTCCATTCGAGGGTGTTTATGACCTTTTCGCAATTCGTATTATTCTCGATACCGTACAGGAGAGAGAAAAAATGGAATGCTGGCAGGTCTATTCTGTCATAACAGACATGTATCAGCCTAATCCGAAGCGCCTGAGAGACTGGCTCTCTGTGCCTAAGTCAAATGGATACGAGTCATTACACATCACAGTCCTTGGGCCAGAAAGCAAATGGGTAGAGGTACAGATACGTACAGAGCGTATGGACGACATCGCCGAGCACGGACTCGCTGCACATTGGAGATACAAAGGTGTCAAAGCTGGAGAAGGCGGTATGGACGAGTGGCTGGCATCGATAAGAGCGGCTATGGAGGCAGGAGATGATCTTGAAGTTATGGATCAGTTCAAGACCACCATGGCAGAGAAAGAGATTTATGTCTTCACACCGAAAGGTGATATATGGAAACTTGCTGCCGGTGCTACAGTTCTCGACTTTGCCTTCCACATTCATTCTAAGGTAGGAGCACAATGTACGGGTGCCCGCATCAACGGACATACGGCAACAATGAGACAGGAACTACATTCTGGCGACCAGGTTCAAATTATCACATCATCACAACAGTATCCAAAACGCGAGTGGTTGCAGATAGTACGTACATCGAGGGCAAAGGCAAAGATAAGGCTTGCGCTGAAAGAGACTGTCGTAAAGGAAATCACCATAACGAAAGAGATGTTGGAGAGAAGGCTCAAAAATAGGAAACTTGAGTTTGATGAAGCTCTCATACAACAGCTGGTAAAGAAATTAGGCTACAAAGAGGTTTCGGAGTTCTACAAGAGTCTGGGAGACGGTACGCTCGATATACAGACTGTCCTTGATAAATATCAGGAGATGAAGACTCCAAAGTCTGCAACGGTGCCTGCTGAACGACGCTCAGCGTCAGAATATACAGCAATGCCACAACAGTCTGTGCCGTTCGACACATTGTCGGCAGATGCAAGAAAACACAGATCGGACGATGTGCTCGTAATTGACCGCTCACAAAAAGGCATAGACTACACATTAGCTTCATGCTGCCATCCGATATATGGAGATGAGGTGTTTGGCTTCGTGACAGTTTCAGGAGGTATAAAGATTCATCGCTGTGACTGCCCAAACGCCCCAGAGCTACGTAAGAGATTCGGATACAGGATAGTTGAGGCACGGTGGAGCGGAAAGGGGCAGAACCAATACTCTATTACGCTGCGTGTAATTGGCAATGATGATATAGGCATTGTGTCTAATATAACAAGCATTATATCAAAAGAGGAGCGTATTATGATGCGCTCAATCAATATTGATTCTCATGACGGACTCTTCTCTGGAAATCTTGTCGTAAATATTGATGACACCTCGCGTCTTGAACAGCTTATCAGGAAGCTGAAAACCGTGAAGGGTGTCAAGCAAGTAACAAGACTGTAGTCATTTGTGTTACAACAAACTGAAATAGAGATAGTGAGCCCTATTCATACATTTGTGGGATTGGATTGAGATGGGAATGAAATTATCCCCTTCAAGATATCATTCATTTCTCATTAGTTTGTTGCATTATACATAAAAAGCAGTATCATTAGGTATAGTAGATACCTAATGATACTGCTTTTATGTTTTTTATCGTTTCTCAGAGTAACCTGTATGATTATGTTACTGCATAACTGATTTATAAACTGTATTATATCATAGAGAGGCTACGCGTGAGGAACTTATCAAGCGCCTCACCACGAAGCATGCCATTCTGAAGGAGAGCCAAGTCAATAAGCTGGTGTATCTTGTCGTTTTTTGCAGCATATTCTGAGAGAACAGTTTTGTGAGCTTCTTTCTGTTTCTCAATATCTTCATTGGTTTTCTTCAGGTCGTCCTTCTCATCCTGTGGAATCTCGTCGTCTTTCTTGTCCTTGCTGCTCATCTCAAGTGCAGCCTTCCTTGCTTCAAGTCCACGAATCTCAGCGTTTATCGGCTTCAATGCCTCTGCGCACTCTTTCTCTGAGTCGTTTATGATACCAGAGATAAGAGGGTGGTCAGCATTAAGCACAACCGAGAATGTATCGGGCATCTCGCCATAGAACGACATTCCCTGCTCGAATCGTGACATTTCTTTCATTCTTCTCATCCACTCGTTCTGAGTGATAAGTACAGGCTTCTGAGACTCGCCCAGATTATCCACCTCAACGTTGAAGTTGGTCTTTGGCATTGCAGGCATCTGTGTCTTGAACATTACTGACAGATTGTCAGTTTGCTCGTCAGACAGTGTTTTCTCCTTCTTCTCGTCTTTCACAATGAGACGGTCAATTATGTCTGAGTCAACACGTGAGAAATGTGACTTCTCGAACTTCTGCTCGAATACCTGTATTGCAGGCACATCAAGCTCGCCGTCGAACATCAGGACATTATAGCCCTTTGCCTCGGCAGTCTGTATGTATGAGTATTGGCTCTCGCGGTCGGTCGCATAGAGATAGACCAAACTGCCGTCCTTGTCTGTCTGCTCAGACTTTATCAGCTCTCTGTACTCGTCATATGTATAATGCTTTCCATTGATATCCTTCAGAAGAGCGAAGTCTTTTGCGCGGTCATAGAAGTCAGGCTGAGAGAGCATACCGTAATTGATAAACAATTTCAGAGAGTCCCATTTCTCCTCATAGTCTTTGCGGTTGTCTGTGAAGATAGCCTTCAGTCTGTCAGCAACTTTCTTTGTTATATAAGTGGATATCTTCTTTACGTTAGCGTCACTCTGCAGGTATGAGCGGCTGACGTTGAGAGGGATGTCTGGCGAATCGATGACACCATGGAGAAGTGTGAGGAACTCTGGTACGATACCCTCAACCTGGTCTGTTACAAAGACCTGGTTACAGTAGAGCTGTATCTTGTTGCGTGTCAGCTCAATGTTAGACTTCACTCTCGGGAAATAGAGGATACCAGTCAGGTTGAATGGATAGTCGACATTCAGATGAATCCAGAACAGTGGCTCGTCTGACATCGGATATAAAGTCTTGTAGAAGTTCTTGTACTCCTCGTCGGTAAGAGACGATGGGGTCTTTGTCCAAAGAGGCTCTGTAGAGTTGATTATATTATCCTCTTCTGTCTCGACCATCTTCTTCTCTTCTGAACTCCACTTCTCTTTCTTGCCGAGAACGACAGGGACAGCCATGAACTTACAATACTTGTTCAACAGGCTTTCTATCTTTGCCTTCTCAAGGAACTCACTGCAATCCTCTGCTATATGGAGCACGATGTCTGTGCCGACAGTCTCTTTATCGGCATCTGTCATTTCATATTCTGGACTTCCGTCACATGTCCATTTGACTGCCTTAGCTCCATCCTTATATGAACGCGTTATGATGTCCACCTTATCAGACACCATAAATGCAGAGTAGAAACCGAGGCCGAAATGGCCTATTATCTGTGTCGCATTATCCTTATATTTCTCAAGGAAATCTGTCACACCAGAAAAAGCTATCTGGTTGATATAACGGTCAATCTCATCCTCCGTCATACCGATACCTGTATCTGATATTGTGAGTGTCTTGGCGTCTTTGTCAAGACTTATGCAGACCTTCATATTATCGGTCTCACCGTTATACTCCCCACGTTCCTTCAGGGTCTTCAGTTTCTGTGTGGCATCAACTGCGTTTGAAACCATCTCACGAAGGAAAATCTCATGGTCTGAATAGAGAAATTTCTTGATTACCGGGAATATGTTCTCGGTTGTAACTCCTATATTACCTTTTGCCATAGCTATTAGTATGTTTATATTGTTTTGTTGATATTATTATTTATAATGGTAATACCTCTGTCATATCTTATCCTAATGCTGGGAAGCTATGATATGCAGGATAGGTATTGCCACGCCACTTGTTAACATACAAATACCGTGCCAAATTTTGTCTGCATACAACTCAATGTGCCCCTAATAATTATTCAGTACATCTCTACGCCTATATGTGAAAGACGGCCTATCGGTTGACGCTTGATTCTAATCGCATTTGAAGTCTCCAATGGTATCGTAAGAAATGACCACGTGAGAGGCGGTGTGGTCACAGGTCAACAAACATGAATGAAGGAAACAGACTCCAATAATTAGAATTTATACGCATAGATTAACACTTACAAAGCAACGCATTGTATTTCAATGGTTTATTCGTCTTCTTCCATTGGTACTGAATGAGGAGTCCATTCGTGCTGAATGAGCGGCTCATTTGTACTGGATGGATGGCCAATCTGCACTGAATGACAACCAGTAGTAATAGAATCCCAATTATCATTACTTTTTCCTGTTATCATTTATATGCGGCAATGTCTGTCTTGATGAGGAAATATCCTGTCAGCAACCATAGAGAAATCATAACATACAATATGCTGATATCCAATCTTTATGCGAGTCATTATCTATTCAATCATCCTTGCTCAAAGAATTATTGCAGAAATGATGTATACAAATCTATATGATTATAATGGAAAACGCCTCATATATAAAATTGTATATTTCACAGAAGGTAAATCATATCTTGAATACGGCGCATATGTCTTCTAAACCCGAAAATCTTTTGATTTACTGTGACACACACATTTAATATATGTAATCGTCTTACTGTCGCAGACGAAATGGTTAATATACGTTAACACTTGGTTCAAATATAAATGAATATTTGCCCATCTCATAGAAATATATTAATTTTGCAGTCGCTTTCTTCTAAGGCTTTTAGGTGATTAGCAATAATTGAATTATAGAGCCACGAAAGAAAGAGTTTACATGGGCGAGTCTTATACGACCAGCTCCTGCAGAACTCCCCCAGGACGGGAACGTAGCAAGGGTATGCGGTTGTAGCGGTGCGATATAATCCGCTCGCCCACCTGCCTCTTTAGCTCAGTTGGCCAGAGCACGTGATTTGTAATCTCGGGGTCGTTGGTTCGAATCCGACAAGAGGCTCAAATCGTAATAGTTCATTGAAAGGAATCATCTCTTATGGAGGTGATTCTTTTTCGTTATTACATAATGATGCGTCTGATTATATAAAGCATGTGGCATAGAAAAGTCTGCATGGTTCTATATAACCCAAGAGGATGTATTCGTCAGGCATGATTTGCAGAGCCGGGCTTGCCCAAGCTATGTCATGATGACAGAAGGTGCATTATTATGAAGGCTTAAAGAATCTGATTTCGATATATGACACCAAACGAATATACACTGATGATAAGTAATGCCAGAGTGAATGGTGCTATAATGGGGTTAATATGGGTAGCAAGCTTTTTCTGCTTCGCTTTCGCCAGAATTAACCCAATGCTATCCATAGCTTTTGACATAAGCATAATCTGCATACCTTTCATTGCGACAGCCATGTTACGAAAGTATTGCCTGGCAACACCAGAGAAGTCGGTATCCTTCGGGAGAGCATACTTCTACCTCATGACCATGTTCTTCCATGCAATACTGATATTCGCTCTCGGCCAATGGATATACTTCCAGTTTCTTGACAACGGGACACTGCTTGGTGGCATGATGGATATGGTCAGCTCGCCAGAGTATGTTGCCGTACTGAAAGCATACAACATGAATAAGGAGGATGTCACACAGCAGCTGCAGGCATTGATGGAGACAAGGCCTATTGATTTCGCCCTGTCATTTATGTGGATGAATATTTTCGCAACATCCATCTTGAGCGTATTCGTAGCCTTATTCGGACGCATCAGGAAACCTTTTGGCGGCTCTCCCTCTTGACCTATCATTTCCTCGCAACCCTATCTTGGAATGTCAGAAATCGTATTGAGCTAATTCTCTTCTCTGAGACATTTGGAGTAAACAAGCCCATCTTCACCGCCATTTTACATAAAAAATTCTATACAATCATATAATGGGAAATAATACATACAACCGTGTAACCGGAAACACCTGTCATACTAATGCCTCATGTGAGCATATTGACATCAGTGTCGTTGTGCCATTGTTCAACGAGGAGGAATCGCTCGCCGAACTATATAGTTGGATAAGCCGTGTATGCAGGGAGAACAGCTTGTCATACGAGGTTATATTCGTCAACGACGGTTCAACCGACCACTCATGGGATGTCATAGAGCGTATCGCAAATGAACATAGTGAGGTACATGGGATAAAGTTTCGTCGCAACTATGGCAAATCGCCTGCCCTATATTGTGGTTTCGATAAAGCCGCAGGAGATGTCGTCATTACCATGGACGCCGACCTTCAGGACTCTCCCGACGAGATTCCGGAGTTATACAGGATGATTGTGGAAGAAGGTTATGACCTTGTTTCGGGATACAAGATGAACCGCAGTAAGGGAGATCCTCTCTCTAAGACAATACCGACAAAACTCTTCAACGCCACAGCACGCAAGGTTTCAGGAATACACAATCTCCATGATTTCAACTGCGGTCTCAAGGCTTATCGTTCAGATGTAGTGAAGAATATTGAGGTCTATGGAGAAATGCATCGCTACATACCATATTTAGCCAAGAATGCAGGCTTCGACAAGATAGGCGAGAAAAGGGTACACCACCAAGCGAGAAAATACGGTTCATCGAAGTTTATGGGATGGAACCGCTTCGTCAACGGCTACCTTGATCTTATGACACTTTGGTTCCTCTCAACATTCGGACGCAAGCCGATGCATGTTTTCGGGTTCCTCGGGACAATAATGTTCATGATTGGATTTGTCGCTGTCGTAGTATTGGGAGCCGACAAGCTATGGTGTCTCTCACAAGGCATTCAGCAGCGCCTTATAACCTCATCCCCATATTTCTTCATATCTCTCACGATGATGGTTATCGGGACACAGCTCTTCATTGCAGGCTTCCTTGGCGACCTAATATCACGGAGCTCACAACAGCGTAATGAGTATCAGATAGAGAAAGACATATAATTCCCATATGACTTATACCATAAGCCATTACAATAATCTGCTTATTCTGACATGGGAAACATAGTATATCCCGCCAGAGGGTAGCTATCAAAGACTGCTGCCCTACTCCACCAGACTTATGGTACAAGCCATTACTATCAACTCTGCATACATACGTATTAATCCTCAGCCTCAGTCTGTCAATATCAGCTTGACGGGCTTCAGATAATCTTCCAACAGAAAAATGATGAGATTCCTGCTCGTATTATTCCTCTCCATTGCTGTCAGTACTGCCAGCGCACAAGTCGGTGTTGAACCAAATCGACCTGATGCAGATAGCACTATGACAGCACAGATGCCATCAACAACGGGACATCGTGCAAACAGATTCTTCGAGGGACTCAGTCTTGGTGTTGATATTGTGGGCATTGTCATGGACCGTGTGACATACAAGGGTGAGTATCAAGCAGCCTTGCAAGCTAATATAAAAGGGAAAATCCTCCCCGTCATAGAGTTGGGCTATGGTAAAGCCAACAGGGAAGATGATGATACAGGAGTTCATTACAAGACCAAATCACCATTCGGCCGTATTGGTTGTGACTTTAATATCCTAAGAAACAAACACGACGATTACAGACTGACTGTCGGTTTAAGATATGGTCTAAGCTCTTTTGATTTTGATACATCCACACCAATTGAAGACGAGTCTGGCACGGTGTCTTACGAACTCGTTACGGAAAAGATGACATTCCAATGGGCTGAGTTCGTTCTCGGTGTCGATGCCAAGGTGGCTGGCCCTCTGCATATGGGCTGGTCTCTGCGTTTGAGGAAAAAAGTATCGGCATCAGACTGTACAAAGCCAGCAATATACGCTCCCGGGTATGGTGATGCTACGCAGAACAGCAGATTCATGGTACTCTATTTCGTGAGTGTAGAGATATAATAAAAGGTTTGTCTATTCAGTGAGACACGCATCCATGCGCTTTAGTAGTTGAAAGGACACTCCTGATTAAATAAAGAGAAGACTATAAAATACCGGACAATCCGTTATTGCTTGATTGGCATCTCATATGGAATCACAGTATGTCATGCCATTGTTATGCCACACGGATGATAGTGATACCTATAAACGTGAAGTAGGAGATAAACGTATATGACAAACGTTTATCTCCTACTCTATATTAGAACCGATATGGTTTGTGCTGATTTACTTGTTGCAGCAACTCTTGGTTTTTCCAGCTTATTTCTTGCATTTCTTGTCACATGCCTTCTTGCATTCTCCAGCGGCTTTCTTGCATTCTCCAGCGTCCTTCTTGCACTTGCTGTCACATGCCTTCTTGCATTCTCCAGCTGCTTTCTTGCATTCTCCAGCTGCCTTCTTGCACTTACTGTCACATGCCTTCTTGCATTCTCCAGCGGCTTTCTTACATTCTCCAGCGGCTTTCTTGCACTTGTTGTCGCATGCTTTCTTGCAGTCCTTAGCAGGAACAGTCTTCACATCCTGCTGTGATGCTGAAACCATGATATTTGAGATGGATACCATCTCCTCGTTGTAATTCTTGTTTGCGAATGTGGCTAATGACATTAATGCCATAACCATAATAAGCATTGTTTTTTTCATCTTAATTTTCAATTTAGATTATTATTCAATTGGTTGATTTCCTTTTTCGAAAACAAAGATAGCTTTTTTGTAATAAAGTTCCAAACATGAGAAAATACATTTAACGAGTATTAATCATATACTATATATTTTTACTTAATACAAGTTATTCTCTGAATTTCATAGACCTGGCAGGATGAATATGTGATATGAGCATACTTGGGAGGCATAGAATAAGGGAACATACTACAAAGACAAGTATATTGACAATAATCAGCAGTGGGCAGTCGATTTCAACTGGCGCCGTGCTTACATAATAAGTCTGTGGGTCGAGCTTGACTATCTCAAAATGTTTCTGTATGAAACAGATGAACAGGCCGACAATATTGCCAATAATAAGTCCGCGGGCTATTATGAACATTCCGAACCATAGAAATGTTTTCCTCAGGAGGGAGTTGCGTGCGCCAATAGCCTTTAGGATACCTATCATAGGGACACGTTCAAGAATTATTATCAGCAGGCCACTTGTCATGGTTACGGTTGCTACACAGACCATTAGGACAAGAATAATCCAGACATTTATATCGAGAAGGTCAAGCCAGGAAAAAATCTGGGGATTAGTCTCCTGCACTGTGGCTGATGTATAAGGCTGTCCGTAGCGATCCTCTTTGCGGTTGAAACTTTTCACAAGCCATGATGCTGTTGTCTCAAGCTTGCTAAAATCACTTACTGAGATTTCAATTCCTGAGGACTGGTCAGGTAACCACCCATTAAGTTTCTGAACAGTATACAAATCACAGAAAACAAGTGTCTCGTCAAATTTCGTCAGGTTGGTGTTGTATACTCCTGATATTTGGAAACGTCGTGTGCGAACTGTTCCGTCGCCAATAAAATAGGCGAACACCTTATCTCCAGCATGGATATCAAGCTTGTCAGACATTGTCTTAGAGATAAGGATGCTATTTCTTGAAGACAACGACGAGAATTCAGGTATACTACCCTCGTATAGGTTCTGATGGATGAAAGTGGAGTCCCACTCCTCTCCTACACCTTTCAACATGACGCCAAGGAAGTCGTTGTCCGTCTTCAAGAGCCCCTGTTTCATGCCATATCTTTGTACATGCGATACATAGGGAGCTGTTTTTATAGCATTGATGACAGAATCTGATGAACATATAGGTTTGAGCGCTTCGTCCTGGTCATATAGGAAATTGCGAACTACGACATGGCTTCCGAATCCTATGACCTTATCTCGGATGGTATGCTTAAAACCCAAGACGACAGATAAGGATACAATAATTACTGCAATACCCAAAGCCATTCCCATAATGGCTATGCGTATTGCAGGCTGGGAGACATGCTGGTTCCCCTTTTCGTCGCGATATACTTTTCTGGCCAGAAAATAACTTAGCATGATTATGAACGGTTGACTCTATGCAGTTAGAAATATAGTGACCTTTCTCTCAAATGTCCAATTCTCCATGTCAAATGATGAACAAGTTCATCCTTGCAAGTTTGGCTAATAGATAGTTGACTACTCCTCATCCACCCTTCCAGGATAAGCCTCAAGAGCCTTACGGAGAACAAGAAGCGCGCGCTCAAGGTCGGGTTTCTTAAGCACATAAGCTATACGGACTTGGTTGATTCCTGCCCCAGGCGTAGTATAGAAGCCTGATGCTGGAGCCATCATGACTGTCTCACCCTCATAATTAAAAGAATCAAGACACCAACGGCAGAATTTCTCAGAGTCATCAACTGGCAACTTGGCAACAGTATAGAATGCTCCCATAGGTATAGGTGAGTAGACACCAGGTATACGGTTCAGTCCATCAATGAGACATTTGCGACGTTCAACATACTCGTCGTAAACATCTCTGTGATACTCCTCTGGAGCGTCGAGTGAGGCTTCTGCCACAATCTGACCAATAAGTGGAGGTGAGAGACGAGCTTGACAGAACTTCATCACAGCTGCACGAACTTCTTCATTTTTCGTTATAAGGGCGCCAATACGTATGCCACACTCAGAATAACGCTTTGAGACAGAATCAATTAGTACAACATTCTGCTCTATTCCCTCAAGATGACAGGCAGAAATATACGGGGAGCCAGTGTATATATACTCGCGGTAGACCTCATCAGAGAAAAGGTATAGGTCATATTTCTTGACGAGATCTCGTATCTGATTCATCTCGCGGCGTGTATAGAGGTAACCAGTCGGATTGTTGGGGTTGCATATCATAATAGCACGCGTGCGCTCATTGATGAGCTCTTCAAACTTCTCGACCTTTGGCAGGGAAAATCCCTCATCGATTGTTGTCGCAATGGTTCTGATGCGCGCACCAGCAGAGATGGCAAAAGCCATATAGTTTGCATATGCAGGCTCAGGAACAATAATCTCATCGCCTGGATTCAGACAGGCCATAAATGAGAATAGTACAGCTTCTGAACCTCCTGATGTTATGATGATATCATCGGCTGTAACATTAATGTTATACTTTCTATAATATTCAACAAGACGCTCTCTATAAGAGAGATATCCCTGAGACGGAGAATATTCAAGTATATCCCTGTCAATATTCTTTAGGGCATTCAAGCCCTCCTTGGGAGTTGGGAGATCCGGCTGACCAATATTGAGATGGTAGACCTTTATTCCCCTTTGCTTTGCTTCTGCGGCGAGAGGTGCGAGTTTTCTAATTGGAGACTCAGGCATCTCATGTCCACGGATAGATATTTTTGGCATTATCGTTATTGTTAATGTTCGTGTAATTGTTCATTTGTTTGCTATGGAGTATCAATGGCATTCTCTTTTCCACTAATGATATATCTAACAAATTGACTATGTCTTAGTGTATATTTGATATGCCGACGCCCTCGTCGCTCTGAAATGGCTGGGGCAGAACTCAGATCTTTTTGTAAAGAAAGGAATCTTCCGGCATAATGTAGGTGTTTTGTTGCGGAAACAAAAGCCATAGATTTATCCATATTAATGACAAAATTAGTTATTTTCTACCAATCAACCAAATATATAATTGAATTTTATCAGGCAATCCACAAAAATTGTATATATGTTTGCATATATCGAAAAAATAAGGTAAATTTGCACCTTAAATTAAAAAAGACAACAAAATAATAAAAGACAATATCCACAAACAGGATGGAAAAGAAATTTGCTGAACATAAGAGTCTAAACCTCACCGATGTAAACAAAGAGGTGCTCGGCATGTGGAAAGAGAAAGACATCTTCCACAAATCAATCGATGAAAAAGAAGGATTGCCACATTTCGTGTTCTTCGAGGGCCCACCTTCGGCGAACGGTCACCCTGGCATACACCATGTCATGGGGCGTACAATCAAGGATACTATTCTCAGATATAAGACAATGAAAGGCTTTCAGGTAAAGAGAAAAGCTGGATGGGATACACACGGGCTTCCTGTTGAGCTTTCTGTTGAGACAAGCCTTGGGATAACAAAAGAAGATATCGGCAAGAAGATTTCTGTTGACGATTATAACAACGCTTGCCGTAAGAACGTCATGATGTATACTGACGAATGGTCACAGCTAACCGACAAGATGGGTTACTGGGTTGACCTTGAGCACCCTTACATCACGTACGACAATAAATACATCGAGTCTTTATGGTATCTTTTGAAACAACTCTATGACAAGAATCTTCTTTACAAAGGATATACCATACAGCCATACTCCCCTGCTGCAGGTACCGGACTGTCAAGCCATGAGCTAAACCAGCCTGGATGTTACCGAGACGTCAAGGACACTACGGTGACTGCACAGTTCAAAGTTACTGAGCCTGAACGAATAATCAAAGCCAGCACAGCGAATGTCTATGTCCTCGCTTGGACAACAACACCATGGACCTTGCCATCAAACACCGCACTCTGTGTCGGACCCAAAATCGATTATGTAGCCGTCAAGGGTGCCAATCCATATACAGGAGAGAAAGCTGTATATATCATAGCTGAAGCAAGGTTATCAGCATACTTCAAACCAGAGAAGGATGCCGACGATAACGAGAAGCAACTTGAAATAGTATGGCGTGGTAAAGGCAGCGAGCTTATCGGTATACATTATCAGCAGCTCATGCCATGGGTGAAACCATGTGAGATTGCTGATGACAAAATTATTGTCAAAGAAAAAGATGCATTCCGTATCATACCAGGCGACTATGTCACAACAGAGGATGGTACAGGTATTGTGCATATCGCACCGACATTTGGAGCAGATGACGCTAAAGTGGCAAAGGAGGCTGGTATACCATCACTTTTCATAATCGACAAGGCAGGTGATACCAGACCAATGGTAGATTTTCAGGGAAAATACTTTGTAAAAGAAGACATTAACCCTGAATTCTTGGAGCTTTGCGTTAATGATAGCTATTGGAAGCATAGCGGAGACTATGTGAAGAACGCATACGACCCAAAATATAATGTTGGAGGGAAATATGACGAGAAAGCAGCCAGCAAGGACATGGATCTTAATGTCGTCATATGCCTTGAGATGAAAGAAGAGGGCTCGGCGTTTAAGATAGAAAAGCATGTGCACAACTATCCACATTGTTGGCGCACTGACAAGCCAGTCCTCTATTATCCCCTTGACTCTTGGTTTATACGCTCAACATCGTGCAAGGACCGTATGGTTGAACTTAACAAGACGATTAACTGGAAACCAGAGTCGACAGGTACCGGTCGTTTTGGCAAATGGCTTGAGAATCTTAATGACTGGAACCTCTCACGCTCACGCTATTGGGGCACTCCACTTCCAATATGGAGAAACCGTGATACGCATGAGGAAATATGTATCGGGTCCCTCGAGCAACTTTATGACGAGATAGAGAAGTCTGTAGCCGCAGGCATAATGGAGTCAAACCCTCTGAAGGAGAAAGGGTTCATCCCTGGTGATATGAGCCATGAGAATTATGACCGCATTGATATTCATCGTCCATATGTCGACTATATCAAACTTGTCAGTGAGAGCGGTAATGTGCTGACACGTGAGCTTGACCTCATTGATGTGTGGTTCGATTCGGGTGCAATGCCATATGCCCAGATTCATTATCCTTTTGAGAACCGTGAACTTATCGACGAGAGAGGTGCATATCCTGCTGATTTCATCGCAGAGGGTGTCGACCAGACCCGTGGATGGTTCTTCACACTCCATGCAATAGCGACAATGGTGTTCGACTCTGTAGCGTATAAGAATGTAGTTTCAAACGGACTTGTGCTAGACAAGAACGGCATTAAGATGTCCAAACGACTTGGCAATGTTATAAATCCATTTGAATGCATAGAGAAATATGGAACAGATGCTGTAAGATGGTATATGATAACAAACTCCGCTCCATGGGATAATCTGTCGTTTGACCCAGATGGAGTCAAGGAGGTTACATCGTCATTCTTCATCAAGCTGTATCAGGCATATTCATTCTTCACACTCTATGCCAATGTAGATGGATTCACATATGCAGAGGAGGACATACCATACGCGGAGCGCCCATACTTTGACCGTTGGCTGCTATCTGAGCTCAACTCGCTTGTAAAGGCAGTAGACAGTTCGCTTTCATCATATGAGCCCACTCCAGCAGGCAGACTTGTACAGACATTTGTTATAGACAAGTTGTCTAACTGGTACATTCGTCTCAACAAGAAACGTTTCTGGGGCGGTGGTATGACAAAAGACAAGCTATCTGCTTATCAGACGCTCTACACTTGTCTTGACACACTGAGCCGATTGATAGCGCCAGTTTCCCCTTTCTATGCCGACCGCCTGTTCCTTGACCTTAATGCAGTGACAGGAAAAGACAGCTCTGAGAGTGTACATCTCGCCGATTTCCCTGTAATACACGAGGAATACGTAGATTCTGAGCTTGAGGGAGCTATGAAGCTGGCTATGCAGGTGACAACCATGGTGCTATCATTAAGGAAGAAGGTGAAGATTCCTGTTATACAGGTTCTTAAGGCTATCTCCATACCTGCTACAGACAGTACCATGCGCCAGCGTATTGAGCGTTTGAGTGAGGTCATTCTTGCAGAAACTAATGTGAAGCATTTGACATTCATTGAAGGAGATGATGTCATTCTCGTTAAGAAAGTCAAGTGTAACTTCCGTACAATGGGAAAGAAATTTGGCAAGATGATGAAGAGTGTGAACGCCGTTGTGACATCTCTGTCCCAGCAGCAGATCAGCGAATTGGAAGCAAAGGACTCAATCTTTGTGAACGTTGAGGGACAAGAGGTCTGCATAGAGCGTGCTGACGTTGAGATTATCTCGGAAGACATACCAGGGTGGACAATAGCACAGGAAGGAAGCCTCACGGTGGCTCTTGACATCGAACTGACGCCAGAGCTTAAGGCAGAAGGCCTTTCACGACTTGTCATCAAACGTATCCAGAACATCAGAAAAGAAAGCGGCTTCGAGATAACAGACAGAATAGACGTTGTCTTCGAGCCATATGCCGAGCTTGAGAATGTCATCAAGACGTACGGAGAGCACATAGCATCACAGGTACTGGCAAATTCCCTGACAATAGGTGATGCAACAGACGGAAAGGAACAAGAGCTCGGAGATTTCACAGCACGGATACATGTGAGAAAAGTAGAATGATATTTTTAGGGACAACAAGCTTCCTGTATAAAAGGTATTATTACTGACCTGTTTATACAGGAGGCTTAATCACATAAAAACAAGAACATTAACCTGATTTAATTAACCAATACCAAGAATAATTATGGATAAGAAGAGGTACAGCGATGAGGAGCTTGAGGAGTTCCGTCAGATAATCAATGAGAAGCTGGAGAATGCCATAAACATATATAACTCCATGATGGAACAGCTTCAGAAGACGAACGAGAATGATGATAGTGATACAGCTCCTACTTATAAAGTTCTCGAAGAAGGTCTGGCTACCCAGTCGAAAGAGGAGCTGATACTATTCGCACAGCGTCAGCAGAAATTCATACAAGGCCTTAAGGCTGCTCTCGTGAGAATACAGAACAAGACATACGGCATTGACCGTCTGACTGGCGAGTTGATACCTAAAGAGCGTCTGCGCATAGTACCTCATGCTACACTCAGCGTCGAATCAAAGAATGCGCGCAAGAATACAAAAAACTAATCTATCCTGTGAGTACAAATACAGCTAAACAAAAACAAGGTTTGCTTGCCATACTTCTCGTATTGGCAATAATTGTCATCGACCAATGGATTAAGATTGAAGTGAAGACAAATATGACTCTGTACGAGAGCCGCGAGGTCACACCATGGTTTTATATATATTTTATTGAGAACAATGGTATGGCATTCGGTATGTCATTCATCAACAAGATTGTCCTGAGCCTATTCCGTTGTGCTGCCATTGTCTTGCTTTCAATATACCTGTACAGGCAAATTATTAGAGGAGCACGATGGGTTTATGTCGTTCTCCTGTCAATGCTTCTGGCTGGAGCAATGGGCAATCTTCTTGACTGTATGTTTTATGGCATGATATTCACACAGTCTTCTCCATTCTACACATCCTACCTCGTCCCATTCGGTGAAGGGTACTCTGGCTTTTTGACGGGGAAAGTCGTAGACATGTTCTATTTCCCGCTCATCGTGACGAACTATCCAGACTGGATGCCAATAGTTGGAGGACAGAAATTCATATTTTTCTCACCTATATTCAACTTTGCAGATGCAGCTGTCAGCTGTTCTGTAATCTCAGCATTCATTTTCTGCAGGAAAGAACTTTCAGAAATATCTCTCACACGAAAAAAGAATATTGACAATCAAAAGACTACAGATGATAAGGAAGAATAGACTACCTGTGTCGTCAGTGCTTTGGATCCTCATTCTCCTTGCCTCTTCGTGCATCTCGCGCCCATCCTATGTATTAGGCGATTCAGACTTTGAGGATGTCTTATATGACCTTCATAAGGCCCACTATCTTGATGTAGACAACAAAAACGAAAAGGATAGAGGAGCTGAACAGTATGCCTTGATGCAAAGCATATTAGAAAAGCATGGAGTGTCTGAAGCAACTTGGGACTCATCGATGGTATACTATACAAGAAATGCTGATGAGTTGTCCGATATATATAACAATCTCATGACAAAACTGTCATACGAGGCTGATGTCATGGGAGCTGGTTACTCCGAGATAATGGATTCGACTGATATATGGCAAGGAGAACAGCATTTACTGCTGACAAGCAATATTCTAAGCTCAAGCTACCAATGGGAAATCCCAACGGACACCCTGCTTGAGGCAGGTGAAAAACTGACATTCAAGTTCCTCGGACTTTTCCTTAATTCCAATGCACCACGCAGAGCCAGTGTTGTTCTGGCTATAAGACTTGGAAATGACAGCGTCATAACAAGAAACAATATCATCTCACAAACAGGCAATTATTCGATGGAAGTATCCGATATGCCCGGACTAGATATAAAGTCCGTAGCAGGTTTGTTTATGATTCACAAACCCATCTTGTCAACTTCTGGCAGCTATGAAAATCCTGATGCAAGTCAGATACTCTCTATTACAAATATATCTCTCATTCATGAGCCGACTATAAAGAAAGCTGATCAGAAAGAGGAAGAAAAGGCAGTAACAGATAAGGCCGACTCACTATCGGAATTACAAAACAGACCTATTCATAGAGAGATAAGAAAACCTCAAATAGGGACAAAACTTCCAGTAAAGACTCAAAATTATCTACCAATGGGAAGCCAGCGCAGAATATGATTGATATGTGACGTAAGATTGTATAGGCGCTAAAATATTCACTCTCTATAAATAATTAATGTTTCATTGTTTGCATCACTCTTTCACCAACAAACTTATATTATGCCCAAAAGACCATCATCTATAGAATACAGAAAAAATCTCAAGCAGAAGATTCTTGAGGTTTCTCTTGACATGTTCCGCACCAAAGGCCTTAAGGCAGTCAAGATGGATGATATAGCGAAAAGACTAAGTATATCCAAACGTACGCTTTACGAAATATATCCTAAGAAAGAGACCATTGCCTATGAGGCTTTGAAGACTGGATCTGAGATGCGGAGGAAAACATTAAAAGAGGCTATCGAGAAATGTGATGACATAATGGATATATTCGCTGCCTATTTCAAATCTCACATTGCTGATATAAAGAGCACAAACCCTGTTTTATTAGAGGATATTAATAATTATCCCATGGTAAAACATTATTTTGAAGCGCAAAACAAGGAACATGCGAAGTTTAGCATAGAATTCTATCAAAGGGGAAAGGCCGAAGGATATTTCATTGACAATGTCAATTACGAGATAATCAAGGAGATATCTTCTGGCACATCAAACTATATAGCAAGTAACATGCTCTATAAGAGATTCACCCCGAGTGAGATACTCCATTCAATAATCATAATGTATGTGAGAAGTGTCTGTACAGAAGAGGGAATGAAACGTATAGACAAGTTGCTCGAGACAATTTAGTCTTCCCCTACCCTTACATAAGGTCATGGCGTTGGTGGTTCTTTCTCACATGCAATATTTCATTGGCGTCAATGGTTGTCTGCCAATTGACAACTTGCTTGGCTTTTTATAACAATTCATAAACTCCTCTCCATCCACTTACCTATAAGTCAGTTTATAATCAGGCGGAGCTATATTTCCTATCCTCTGAATTATGATTGGTATTGTCTCTCACCTCTTTGTGAGCTACCGGCAGAAGATAAATGGATAACTACTCCCCCAGTTCCACTCTGGTGATACCTCACGTTCATGTGTGATTGACGGAGATGTAAAACAGGTCCAGTCAGACTGGAAATAATTAACAAAACACAATGTGATGATATGAAAGAAATAAAATGGGGATTTATCGGGTGTGGCGAGGTCGTGGAGAAAAAGAGTGGTCCCGCTTTCAATCTTGTCCCAGGTTCAAGAGTCGTAGCTGTCATGAGCCGCACTCAAGAGAGAGCGCAGAGCTATGCCATCAGACACAACATCAAACGCTGGTATACGGATGCGTCAGAATTGGTGAACGACCCTGAGGTCAACGCCGTATATATCGCCACTCCTCCCTCAAGCCATCCCAGCTATGCCATAATGTCGATGATGGCGGGCAAACCCGTCTATATAGAGAAACCACTCGCCTCTAGCTATGATGACTGTGCGAGAATCAATCGTGTGTCGAGAGAGACGGGTGTCCCATGCTTTGTGGCTTACTATAGGAGGTATCTGCCTTATTTCATCAAAGTCAAGGAGATCATAAAGAATCAGATGATTGGCGAGATACAGAATGTGCAGATAAGGTATTCCGCTCCCCCTCGAAAAGAGGATTTGAATCCATCCTGTCTGCCATGGCGGGTAAAGCCCGAGATAGCCGGAGGAGGATATTTCTACGATATGGCCGCCCACCAGCTTGATTTCATCCAAGAGCTCTTCGGTGTCATAACCCACGCCCGGGGCTACTCTTCCAATCGGGGTCATCTATACGATGCAGAAGATACAATAAGTGCATGCTTCCAGTTTGAGAACGGCCTTCCGGGGAGTGGATCATGGTGTTTTGTCGGACATGAGTCACATATAGAAGACCGTATAGAGGTTTTAGGGACAAAAGGAACATTATGTTTCTCTGTTTTCTCTTATTCACCAATTCATCTTCATACATCCGAGGGTGTGATGACATTTGATGTCCCTAATCCTGAGTATGTACAGCTTCCTATGATAAAGGTCATTGTAGAGACCCTACAGGGCATTAACCAATGTTCCTGTACCAGTCTTTCTGCAACACCCGTCAACTGGGTAATGGACCGGATGCTAAAAAAAATATAGTCTCTCCCGCATCGACGTTAGCGATACCTGCTATTCGGCTGCGGAAAGACACCTACGTTCAGACACAAGGAGTCATATGTTGGATTTTTTCTCGTCTTATTTTGCGATATTCAAATCAAAGACAGCTGGGCTCATTACCGAGCGTGGCCTGTCTCTCTGTAGCCTCCTGAGCCTGATTTTCTTTCTTCTCTTTCTCTCCACACCAATCACCGCCGACGGCAAAAACGGAACAGACTCATTGGATAATGGCTCGTCTGCACCAGAAGAGAGTGGGGTTATGCAAAAGATCCGCATTACAAATAACGCCGTGGACAGTATAGCCCACCCAGATGACAGCAGAGGAAAAGCCAATATTCTCGGCAGTATCGCAAGAGGCATCAAGAGATTCATCGGAGAGTTCAACACATACGATACAACATACATCGAGCCACAGCACTATAAGTTTCAGGCCATGCTACAGATGTCAAGCATGTTCCAGCAGTTCACCCTCTATCAGGACGACGGGCATAAGCTCTCCCTCTCCCCCGATGTCAATACACGCATCGGCCCATACGTCGGCTACTCCCTGATTTTTCTCGGATATACCCTACAGCTCAACAATCTGTATATAGGCAATAATAAGAAGACATTCAATCTCAGTCTGTATACATCATTGATAGGAGCCGATATATTCATCAACAACAATAATAAGTTCAAGATTAAGGACATCATTTCGGCCGATGCCACCTCAGGCATCGCAGAGGCTATGTACAATGTCGAGTTCGGGGGCTTCAATGTCAATTATTGGGGGTTCAACACATATTACATATTCAATCACAGGCGTCATGGATACCCAGCCGCATATAACCAGAGCACATGCCAGAAACGTTCGGCAGGATCGCCCCTAGTAGGTTTCGGCTTCGGCAGATACAACTTGGAGATGGACTGGCAGCAGCTTGACAATCTCATCGCCCACTATGTCCCCAGCTACACACCACAATTCGCCGACGGCAGCTACACCGAGAGCGTTAATTACGACAGATACTCACTTTATGGCGGATATTCATATAACTGGGCCTTTGCCCGTAACTGGATGATGGGCGGGTCTGCCACACTTGCTCTCAGTTATAACAAGGGCGGCAGCGAGACCTTCAGGCTCGACAATATATTCAGGGATTTCAAATTCGACAACCTCCGCGTTGATGGTATCAGCCGCCTAGCAGTTGTATGGAACAATACACGCCTCTTCGCCGGACTGATGGCGAAGGTCGACTCGTATACCTATTCAAAGGCCAGATTCAAGGTGAACAATATCAATGCAAGCATAAACATATATGCCGGACTAAACTTCGGGAAGAAAAGACAATACCGTAGGAACGGCCGGATTTTTGAGTTCTGACCCCCCTCATGGATACAACTTTTCCTCATATCTCTCATGAGCGTCATCATGCCCCCATAATCATGCTCCCCTGACCAAAGTCACACTCTCACACACTCTCTAATCCCCCTTTCAGACACAATGCCATACCGCCTGCTCCTCATCTTACCGCTGCTTCTCTCTCCATCTCTATCCACAACAGCCAGTAATATCACCTATACAGCCCGGGACAGCATCAAGATCACTAAGGTCCTGACCGATGCCTGTGATGTGCGTCCATCCAATCCCATCGTCCATCTCGCACGCAAATTCCTCGGATGCCCGTTTGTCGAGAAGACATTGGAGCGGAACCCAGTGGAGCACCTTGTTGTCAACTGCCACGCATTCGACTGCACCACATACGTAGAGACCGTACTCGCCATGTCTCTATGCCTCGAACGCGGTGAGACAACACTCTCTGCGTTCTTGAGCGCCCTCCGGTCCGTCAGATACTATCGTGACCACATAAGCTACGCCACGCGCAAGCACTATTTCTCCTCGTGGATTCTCGACAACACGCGGCAGGGATTCGTCCGTGAGGTCGACCTTGACAGTGCCATGGCAGAATCCTCTGCCCTTATCGCCCGTAAGACACTGTCCCTTAATTACATGTCGGCTCATAGGTCTCAATATCCCATGATGGCGAGGGAGAGGGGGAGCGTATACAGCATAAGAGAGATTGAGCGACAGCTGACGGGGCTAACCACGGCCTATATACCCAAATCTGCTTTGCGTAACACACCCCAGAACAATATCTATCTGAAGCGGTGCATACACGACGGCGACATAATAGCCATTGTCACCTCCATTTCCGGCCTTGATGTCTCTCACCTCGGTATAGCTGTCTGGCATGGAGAGACCCTCCACCTCATCAACGCGTCACAGGTGCACATGAAAGTCGTCGAGGAGCCCATGACACTCTTTGAATATATGCAGCGACATTCGAAACAAATGGGAATAAGAATCATCAGAATACAGAAACAAAACCTTCAACGCCTTCACAATCCTTGCCCACACACAATCGTGCTTTTTTAGCGTAGTATTAGAAGGAAGAACAAAAGCAAGGTCATACAAAGAAATAAGCCAGACGAATCACACATCTGCGGTGAAAGCGTCTGGCTTTTTTGTTCATAGTAGGTAGCCACATGAGTATCACGGGGAGAGAGGGTGAGGTGACAGTAGCTTGGTATCTCACTCGAGGTTCTCACGCTTCAAGGTGTAAAATGAGGAGCCGTCGAAGCAATGTGTGCAGACTTTACATTTTGGCAGGCCGATAGCCTCGACGATGGTCTCAAGTTTGCAGAACTGGAGCGTGTCGATATTCAGACGCCGTGCTATCTCACTGACCATGGCGTTGTACTCTGGCGAACCTGTCGTGGCATACCGTTTGAGTGTCTCCTCTGGTATGGTGACGTTGTCCGCTGTGTGGGCGTCATCAAGCATTGTCTTTTCTTGGTTGCCTGTCTCAAAATCACGGATAACACGGCGCGCTATGAGCTCGAGCTCGTTCTTCGAGGCAGAGAAGTTGACGAATGGGCATGCCCAGATAAGCGGTGGGCAGGCTATGCGCATATGCACCTCCCTGGCTCCGAGATCTTTTAGGATTTGTGTGTTCTCCCTCAGCTGTGTGCCACGGACGATGCTGTCGTCACAGAAGAGGCACCGTTTGCCCTGGAGCATGGCCTGATTGGGTATGAGTTTCATCCTGGCGACAAGGTTACGCATATCCTGGCTGGCTGGCATGAAGGAACGTGGCCATGTCGGGGTGTATTTTGATATGCACCGCTGGTAAGGCACATTATGCCCTGCGGCATAGCCGACAGCCATGCCAAGACCGGAGTCAGGTATCCCACCCGCATTGTCGACCACGGTCTCATCCTCCTGCCCCATGATGTATCCTGTCTGGTAGCGCATGGCCTCGACATTCTTGCCCTCATAGAACGATGTCGGGAAACCGTAGTATATCCAGAGGAACGAGCAAATCTGCATCCCACTCTGTGGGGGACGTAGCTGCTGCATGCCGTCGGCAGTGAGTCTGACTATCTCTCCAGGGCCTACGTAGTGATCAATGTCGAACCCGAGGTTGGGGAAGGCTGTCGACTCGCTTGTGGCGGCCATGGCTCCCTCTTTGCGGCCTATGACGATGGGTGTGCGCCCCCAATAGTCGCGTGCAGCTATGATGCTGTCCTCTGTAAGGATGAGGAGGGAGCAGGATCCGGAAACTGTCCTGTAGACGTTCTCAATGCCCTCAACAAAATTCCTGCCCTGGACAATGAGCAGACCGATGAGCTCTGTAGGGTTTATTCTTCCTGATGAGAACTCTGAGAGGACCATATTGTCGGCGAGGAGCTTCCGCGCGATATCCTCGGCATTGTTCACCTTGCCTACTGTTACGATAGCGAACCGCCCGAGATGGGAGTTCATGAGCAATGGCTGGGCGTCGGTATCGGAAATGACACCTATGCCTTGCTCGCCATGGAACTTATGAAGCTCGCTCTCGAATTTTGTGCGGAAATATGTGCTCTCAAGATTGTGAATGGAACGTTTGAAGCCTTGTGTCTCCTTGCTGAATGTGGCCATGCCGCCACGTTTAGTCCCAAGATGTGACTGGTAGTCTATGCCGTAAAACAATTCCTCAACACAACGATGGCGCTGTATGGTACCGAAAAAACCACCCATGATGATTATGACAATTTGTATAAATTATGTATTTTTTTTGATATATAGAAAATGAATGAAAACAGTCTCGTAAAAAAAGAAGATGAGCGTAATCTGGGGGTGAAGACGGCGGCTCTCACAGGCAGTAAAGCTCTTTCTTGCCGGCCAGGAGTGTGTTACGCATCAGGGAGCATATTGTCATAGGGCCTACACCGCCGGGGACGGGGCTGATATAAGAGCACAATGGGGCAACCTCTGCGAACTTGACATCACCAGAGAGGCGGAACCCGCTTTTCTTTGAGGAGTCGGGGACGCGTGTCGTCCCGACGTCGATGACTACAGCCCCTGGCTTGACCATATCGGCTGTGACGAACTCCGGGGATCCTATGGCAGCGATGAGTATATCAGCCTCACGGCATTCACGCACCAAATCGCGCGAATGGCTGTGGCAGACAGTCACAGTGGCATCGCCATACTGCTTCTGCATCATGAGCTGTGCCATGGGCTTGCCGACAATGTTTGAGCGGCCGAGGATGACACATTTCTTTCCAGATGTCTCGATGTTGTATCTCTGCAGCAGTGTCAATATGCCTAATGGTGTTGCAGAGATAAAACATGGGAGGCCGATGGAGAGACGTCCAGCATTGATAGTAGTGAACCCGTCGACATCCTTGCGGTAGTCGATAGCCTCGATTATCTTCTTCTCGTCGATGTGTCTTGGTAGTGGCAGCTGTACGATGAATCCATCAACATCAGGGTCGTTGTTCAGATTGTTGATACAGGCGAGGAGCTCACCTTCTGTCACATCTTCCTCGTAGCGTATGAGTGAGGACTTGAATCCGCATGCCTCGCATGCCAACACCTTGTTCCTGACGTATGTCTCTGAGCCGCCATCATGGCCTACCAATATTGCCGCGAGATGTGGCCGTTTCCCGCCATTTGATATGATGTTCTCCACCTCCTGTGCAATCTCCTGCTTTATAGCTGCCGCTGTGGCCTTGCCGTCAATAATCTTCATCTTCTTTATTAATATAGTTTATGTTTAGATAGGTTCCATGACTTGACGAATTTGTAGAACCCACCATTAAGCAAACTACTGAATAATGTCAAGGTCGATATGAACCTGTCGCCCCTACTCGGGCAGGAATCACCGTTTCATCTTCCTCATGGCATTAGCCATCTGCATCATCTTCGAGGAACCCATACCGGTCACCATCTTCATCATCTTCTTTGTCTGGTCGAACTGTTTGAGGAGTTTGTTTACCTCTTGTATGTCTGTTCCGGAACCCTTTGCAATACGTCTTCTTCTGGAAGTGTTTATAATCTCAGGATTCTCCCTCTCCTGTGGAGTCATGGATCCTATGATGGCCTCAATGTTCTTGAACGGATCGTCAGGTATGTCAATATCCTTAATAGCCTTTCCTACTCCCGGTATCATAGCTGCGAGGTCCTTTACATTTCCCATCTTCTTGACCTGCTGTATCTGCCCGAGGAAGTCATTGAAGTCAAACTTGTTCTTCCTTATTTTCTTCTCGAGACGTTTAGCCTCCTCCTCGTCAAACTGCTGTTGGGCACGCTCAACGAGAGAGACGACGTCGCCCATGCCGAGAATACGGTCGGCCATACGTTCTGGATGGAAGACATCGATGGCCTCCATCTTTTCTCCTGTGCCTATGAACTTGATAGGTTTGTCGACAACAGTCCTGACAGACAGAGCTGCGCCACCACGTGTGTCGCCATCTAGTTTTGTCAGGATAACACCGTCAATCTCAAGTCTCTCATTGAAGATTTTCGCTGTGGAGACAGCTTCCTGGCCTATCATGGCGTCTATGACAAGCAGTGTCTCCTGTGGCAGGACAGCATCCTTGATGTTACGTATCTGTATCATCAGTTCCTCGTCGATAGACTGTCGGCCAGCGGTATCGACGATCACGACATCGTTACCGTTGAGCTTGGCATGGTTGATGGCGTTTCTTGCTACAAGGACAGGGTCTGTCGCTCCCTCCTCAATATAGACGGGGACATCGACCTGTCCTGCAAGTACGCGTAGCTGTTCCATAGCAGCTGGGCGGAATGTATCGCAGGCAGCAAGCAGAGGTTTACGATGCTGGCGTGTCTTCAGCATGAGTGCGAGTTTTCCAGACATGGTTGTCTTGCCCGCACCATTCAAACCTGCCATAAGTATGACAGCAGGATGACCAGGTGTGGAATTGAGGGACATCTCGACAGCATGACCGCCCATGAGTGTGGCCAGCTCGTCATGAACAAGCTTGACCATGAGTTCTCCTGGCTTTATGGATGTCAGCACATTCATGCCGAGAGCTTTTTTCTTTACAGTGTCTGTAAATGTCTTGGCGACCTTATAGTTGACATCTGCATCGAGCAGCGCACGACGTATGTCCTTTAAGGTTTCCGCAACATTGATCTCGGTTATCTTACCCTCACCCTTTAGTATTTTGAATGAACGTTCGAGGCGTTCGTTAAGATTCTCAAACATAAGTTTCTGTTATGATTTCGCGTTGGATATTTAGTTTTTTTTGTAATCGGTATGTATCTGGATGTCAGATATGTACTGCCTTATTCTTCAAATACTCGTCTAATATGACTATTGCTGTCATGGCTTCCACTATAGGTACGGCCCTTGGTAGCACACATGGGTCATGACGTCCTCTGGCATTCAGCTTCACAGCATTGCCATGGATGTCGATGGTATCCTGCTCGCGGAGAAGAGTCGCCACGGGCTTGAAGGCGACGCGGAAGACAATATCCTGTCCGTTGGAGAGACCACCCTGTATTCCGCCACTATGGTTTGTGTGGGTTGATACACGCCCATTCTCGACAAGGAAGATATCGTTCTGTTCAGAGCCCCGTGAGGATACTCCGCTGAATCCTTCTCCATATTCAAATCCTTTCACAGCATTTATGCTGAGCATAGCATGTGCAAGAACAGCATGGAGCTTGTCAAATTCAGGCGACCCTAATCCCACTGGACAGCCTTTCACGACACATTGTATTATTCCGCCAATAGTGTCGCCATCCTTCTTCACCTGCTTTATGAGAGACTCCATCTCCGCAGCCTTCTCTCTGTCTGGACATCTTACGGGATTTGTCTCGGCTACGGAGAGGTCATACAGTGAGTAGTCCCGGCTTATTCCGATATCACCAACCTGGAGGGTGTAGGCATTGACAGTCACGCCAAGCTGTCTCAAGGCGAGCTTAGCCAGCGCTCCTGCAACACAGCGGCTAATGGTGATTCGGGCTGATGTCCGTCCTCCTCCACGATGGTCTCTTATGCCGTATTTGGTGAAATATGTGTAATCCGCATGAGACGGACGGAAAAGAGATTCCATATTGTCATAATCCTGGGAGTGCTGGTTCTGGTTGCGGACAATGAACCCTATAGGGCATCCTGTAGACTTTCCGTTGTAGATGCCGCTGAGGAACTCTACCTTGTCTGGCTCGTTTCTGCTTGTCGTGATTGCACTTTGGCCTGGACGGCGGCGGTTCAGCTCGTCCTGTACGAATTTCTCATCGATGTCAATATCTGCTGGCATACCATCAATGACACCGCCGACAGCAGCGCCATGGCTTTCACCGAATGTCGTGACAGAAAACAATGTACCGAAAGAGTTGGACATGTGATAATGAAAAATTATATATCTTCCCATGATGTCAGGGAAGGAACACTAATGTTTATAGAAGGATTCGAATCTTTAAGTGTAGCCAGTTGATGCAGAGGAAACTCTCCCTGTCATACATCTCTGCCAAACAAGGCTGCCGTAAATTAGATAAGACATACTCATATGTTTGAAACAGAATAATTCCGAATCAGAAGACTGCGCATATTCTGTAGCCCTATTCCATCAAACTGTCATGTATAGATGTGAAAGCAGGACTGAAGACATATACCGATAGGTTCCTGGCTGACACTCAGCCGCAAGGGGGTCAATTTCCACAACTTCCGCATCCGCTGTCACAGCCTCCACAGTCGCCACAGCTTCCACCGCCACAACCGCCACATCCACCATTTCCAGTAAGATGAGCCATCATTGCCTCTATCTCTTTTGGAGAAGCCTCAACTTTCTCTACAACTTTCCCGATAAAGTGGAGATTTTTGCCTGCAAGTGGGTGGTTGAGGTCTATGCGCACATTGTCATCGACTGCCAAGACGAGACCAGGAAACTGTTGGCCATCTGCATTCTGTAACCTGATTATCCTACCTTCAGCGACATTGACATTGTCAAACTTGCCGTCAATGGTGAACAGCTGCTTGTCAAGTTCGATGATGCCGCGCTCATCATATTCGCCATAAGCTTTGTCTACTGGTACATTGAAATCGAATGTTCCACCAACTTCGAGGTTCTCGACAGCCTTCTCGAAATCGTCAAGTACCATGCCGAATCCAGACAGGAATCGGAATGGCTCGTTTTCGGTTGTCTCCTCTTCGAGTGTCTCTTTTCCGTCGCTTGTCGTATAGAGTTTATACTCAATACCGTATCTGTAGTTTTTCTTCTCCATGATTGTTTTGAAAATTTTGTGCAAAGGTAATGCTTTTTTTCAAGAAAGACGAAGCTTTCAATGAGAAAGTTTCGTCTTTATTCATATTGCCATCTGGCACATAGATTATGTCAATCTTTGTAATATATCCTCTTCACACGTCCGCTGACACCAGTCAACACTTCATATGGTATAGTGCCTATGACATCAGAGAGTGTTGTAACTGGGAGATGTTCGCCGAAAATCTCCACGCTGTCACCCTCATCACATTTGATATCTGTCACATCGATCATGGCTACGTCCATACAGATATTGCCGACATAGTCAGCTTTCTGGCCGTTTACCAAGCAGTAGCATTTCCTGTTACCCAATCTCCTGTTCAGTCCGTCAGCATAACCTATTGGTATTGCTGCCACGACGCTATCACGTTCGAGCACTGTCTTGCGGCTGTATCCTATAGATTCGCCCGCCCTGACACTATGTTTCTGAAGTATTGTAGTCTTAAGTGTTGAGACCGTGTTGAGTATAGAGTTATCATAAGGGTCAATGCCATATAATCCAAGTCCGAGCCTGCACATATCAAGCTGGCGGTCGGCGAAGCGCTCTATTCCGGCAGAGTTGCACATATGACGTAGAATCCTATGGTTGAAGGCGTCCTGCAACTTGGTGCTCGCCTTGTCGAATATCTCGAATTGTCCATCGGAGAACGAGTCGAAATCATCTGAGTCTGAGCCGACGAAGTGGGAGAAAACCGAACGCGGTATCACAGCCTTCTGCTTCTTCAGCGCTGATATGAGATTGTCAATGTCTTCAACAGGGTCGAAACCGAGCCTGTGCATTCCTGTATCGAACTTTATATGTACTGGCCATCCTGTTATACCCTCGTGGCGTGCTGCATGTACAAGCGCATCGAGAAGCCTGAAGCTATAGACCTCCGGCTCGAGGTTATAGTCGAACATTGTCTTGAATGCAGACATCTCTGGATTCATTATCATTATATTGCAGGTTATTCCGGCCTTTCTCAACGTGACACCCTCGTCGGCTACAGCCACTGCAAGATAATCTACTCTATGGTCCTGAAGAGTCTTTGCCACCTCGACAGCTCCTGCTCCGTAGGCGTCGGCCTTAACCATACACACAAGTTTTGTCTCAGGTTTCATGAATGCCCTATAATGGTTGAAATTGTCTACAAGGGCATTAAGATTAACCTCTAACACTGTCTCGTGTACCTTGCGCTCAAGGCGGTCTGTTATTCGGTCGAATCCAAACTGGCGGGCTCCCTTGACAAGGATGACCTCGTCACGAAGATTGTTGAATGTAGATGACTGGAGGAAATCTTCTGTCGTATTGAAGAACGCCCTCAATATATCATCGGATGACGAGCAGAGGACAGGTGCGAAATTTTCTTTCAGCCCTACACCAATCCCTATGAACTTGTCGACGGCCCTGCTCTTGACCAGGTCTAAAAGGTCCTGGCATAACTCCCTTTGTGACAGTCCTGATTGTAAGATGTCGCTGAGGATAAGTGTATGGGTTCGTTTTTTTGTCTCTGGTCTTCTCGACATGAAGTCGAGAGCTATGTCTAACGATTTGAGGTCATTGTTGTATGAGTCGTTGATAATAGTGCATCCATATTGGCCTTCTATCACTTCAAGGCGCATCGCGACAGCCTCAAGTTCTGGCATGCGTAGGGATAATGTCTCAGGAGACATGCCGAGGTATAGACAGACGGAAGCGCATGTTATGGCATTCTCTATCGCGCCCTCATTTATCTTATGTATGGTGAACGATCCTGAAATGCTTTCTTTTCCTTGCAGATTGTATGTATAAGATATTGTGGTTGTCTGCCTTGCGTCGTCGGATGCCGCATTGCTTATGTACATCGCTGCGTTCTCATTCCTCATTGACCATGCAAGCCTGATGCCTCTGAAATCGGAACGTCTCATACAGTTGCTGATTGTCTCATCATCTGCTGAGTAGACAGCAACCTCTGCGTCTCTGAGAAGAAGCAGTTTCTCCTCGCATTTCTCCCTCATGTTCCTGAAGTTCTCCTGATGTGCTGCCCCGATATTAGTCAGTACAGCTATCGTCGGCTGTATCATTTCCCTCAGCTGCTCCATCTCTCCTGGCATGCTTATACCTGCCTCGAAGATTCCAATCTCGCTCTGGTCGTTCAGCAGCCATACGGACATAGGCACACCTATCTGCGAGTTGTATGAGCGTGGCGACCTCGTGACACGAACGTCACGATAGAGCAGCTGGTATAGCCATTCCTTAACCGTTGTCTTGCCATTTGAGCCTGTTATTCCGATAATTGGTATAGAGAACTCGTCTCTATGTCGCTCGGCAAGTCTTTGTAGAGCTTCAAGCGAATTGGTCACTTTCAAGAAGTTAGCCTCGGGATAGATAGTATCAAACGACTTAGGAAGTGTCTCGATAACAAAGGACCTCACACCCCGGCGGTAGAGGTCATCGATATATTTGTGTCCGTCATTACGCTGAGTCTTGATAGCGAAGAAGAGAGTCTCTTCTGGGAATGACAACGAGCGTGAGTCTGTCAGGACAAAACTGACAGAACTATCGGCTTTGCCATAACGGCGCGCTCCGATAAGCGTTGTTATTTTTTCTATCGTGTACATATTAATATTAGATATATGTATTTTGAGCCATAATACCTCGCAGAACGATAATGTGTATGTATACGGGCTTCCTTTGACAAGTGTTATGAGCGACTTATCTGCAGTCCTGTATCGCTCAACGACATGTCGACGAATCTGGCATTCTCGTTCAAGCGTTCCTTTGTTAGTCTTTGCTTTATAATTCCGGCAGCCTCAGGGTCTTTAGCCACCATATACAGATAGCCACCACCTCCAGCTCCTGGCAGCTTGTACCCCAGACACAGGTCGTCAATTATCTCCGTCAGTCTTGCTATGGCTGATGGGTTTGTGCCCTTGTCTATCATTTGGTTCTGTCGCCATGTCTTAGCCACAAGTTGTCCCATAAGCGTGAAGTTATTGCGTTGTATGGCATCATACATGTCAAGCGCATGCTCTTTCATCTCTCGCAAGAGGCGTAGCTCCTCACCATTATTGAGGAACATTCGCCGGACAATCTCAGCAAGCAAAGTCTTTGCGGTGCGTGTTATCCCAGTATAATAAAGGAGATGACACGCTTTGTATTCTGGTTGGGTAAAGAGATTTGTAGGCAGCCATCTGACACCTGGGCTCTGTTCGAAGCCTCTTTGGGTAGTAAGCAGCTTCACTCCCTGTAGCAGTCCGCCAAACTGGTCTTGCCATCCACCACCTGTAGTGAGCAGCTGTTCGAGTATTAGCGTTCTGCGGCCTATCTCATTCTTGTCCCAGCAGAGTGAGCAGAAATCGCTCAATGTACCCAAGACAGTAGCGGCAAGGACGCTGCTTGTCCCCAACCCACTGCCTGCGGGAATGGCCGAGAGGAGAGTCACCTCTATACCACACCCGAAATCTTCGAGCTGCTCACGTAGCGACTGGTATTTATGCAACGAGTATTCTGGTAAGAATCCACATAGCGCGAGCGCTGCCTTTGGGATTGAGAATGGTGAGCCTACATGGTGGAAATCGCGGAGTTCATCGTATGTTGTTATCTTTTCTGCCGAGCCGAGGTCAATGCTCCTAAGCACAATGTGTGGCTCACGGCATGGCCTGACATAAGTCTGTATGGGTTGCTGACCGTTCATGTCTATGGCAATGTTCACAACATCGCCACCCTCCATGAGGCAATAGGGCGGTGTATCAGTCCATCCCCCAGCGAGGTCTATCCTGACAGGCGATCGTCCCCATACTATCTGGTCTGAATAGACTGACATCCTCGGGTTCTGCTTCTCCTTTAATGCAGATGATGTAAGTCCCTCTCTCAGAAGCGAGAATGCTCTGTCATTCCATTCTCCTGCTACCTCTGAGCGCTGTTTCATGACTTCCGAGCGGAACATGGCGTCATGTATGCGGATAATTAGTGGTGATGCCTCTGACGGCACATCGTGTAGGGGAATGTTGTTCTCTACGAATTCACTGACAGCTTCTGAGAGGTCTGTCTGGTAGAATACAGAATGCTCATGGTTCTTGGCAATGTCAGCCCAGTTGCCTGCCCTGAATGCTCTACGCTGTGACTCAAGCCTGAGCAGATTGGCCTTGTCGCTTATCGCTTCAGCGCTTAGCTTCTCCGCCCTTTCGAATATCTCATATCCCCTACCCTCGCCTGTCAGCATCCAGACAGTGACAGCCTCCATGTCAGCCATATTATGGACTATGGGGAACATGGGCCTCTGCTGCATGTCTCCTGCAAACTTGTCGCGGTATCCATACGGACGGATGATATACCCATCATCTTCATATGGCACGATATCGAGACATTGTCCAGGAGCGAGGCTGACTGTCCAGTCGTTGACGGGCACACCTGTGACGACATTGTCATGTGTCAGACTCCAATGCTGCCCGATACATGAGTTCTCCACCCATATGTTCGAGTTCTCCTCTGTGAACTTTCGCTTTATACATGCATTTTGAACGAATATTGAGGGATGTGCCTTGCGGTCACGATGCATTATCTCCCTTTGGTCGACAACAATATTCTGAATGGCAAGTGTTGACGACAGGAGCTCAGGTGTCGTGCCATAATGGTAGAACTCACCACCTGGAAGCGGAAGTATAGCTACTGTCAGCCCCTGGACTTCATCATCCGGGCAGGATGGTGTGCGGCCGAGTGCACCACCGAACTCTGAGTAGAGATCATACTCGCGCATCCCACCATCACTTCCCTCTGATTTACGCATAAGGACATCCACAGCCTTGTCAGACAAAAGCCATATACCTATATCGACAAGCGTATAGTGCTCACGCCTCACCTCATGAAGCTTCTCCCTTGAGGGTTTCTGGAGCATGAACTCAAGCACAGAGGGAGTCTCCCGGCGTGAGACGAAGACCCCATGGTTGCAGGCTATGTCATCATCGAGCCACAAACCGTAGCAAACAACATCTGCCTCCGGAATATCCTGGAGATGTTTTGTAGCTCTGATGTAGACATCTCCGCTTGCTATAAGTGTCTTCAGGGATGACGGAGCCTTCTCCATAATGCGCTCATAGAGCGGGAGCTGAAGCGAGAGAAGATTCTGTGACAGACGCTGGCCACGCTCCCATCTGAAGACAGGTACAGGAGTGAGTATCTTGCCGGACGGCGCATAGGCGGGCAGGCGGCGGCTTTGGCCTCCTGCATGGAGAATTATCTTCTTGGCATCACGGAAACTGCTGGGACAATTTTTCAGCAGCCATGCTGTGCCACCTCCCGAGCCCACGCGGCGGCCTACAGGGTCGCTGGCACAATACCACTCGTCTTCAGGAAGATTGGTCATAGCATGGAACGCACTGACAAGGTTAGGGGGCAGAGAGAGAAGCTTCTTCATATTTTCAGGGTTTGTTGGATTTTGTCTGTGTATAATCTATGGTGCTCATAAGAATGAGGTATATGACAGATGGTGTAAAAACGCTATCGGACTGATAACGAGAGGCAACAAGTATAAACTTTTCCCTGTGAGTAACAGACAATGAAATTCATATTGTTTACCCCAAAAAACGAGTGCTTAAGTTATGTGGGCTTGTTTATGTTCGCCGAATAACATTTTGTAACTACAGAGAAGCAAACGCTTACACTTTTTGTTAAGAGCGGTTAATATTCCCATTGGTAGCGTTTTGGAACGCAAAAGGTGCTGGATGAGGTGGTCAAAGATACTGTCTTGCGTGCCCATTTGTATTGCTTACAGTCTGAAAGCGATGCCGCCTGTCATATATGCTGTCTGTCATCAACCAGACAGGGGTGTCGTTAACCCAACCAGTATGTCATGGCACATAACGCCATTGGCATATCTGCTGATTGCAGGGAACGCTTCTTGCTGAGCATTCTTACATACTCAACATCAAGCAAAATTACTACTTTATTTTCTCTCATACAAATTATATTACTAAAAAAATCAAAAAACACAAGAAACATTGACGTATTATTTACATTTTTCTTAACTTTGCATTGTTAACTATATTCACTATCTATCAATTAAGATTAATATTATGAACAACAAGAAAGAGGGGCTACTGTCGCTTAATGGCGTCAGCATGCTAATCCCGTTCATTCTCATCACTTCATGTTTCGCATTATGGGGATTCGCCAACGACATAACGAATCCGATGGTTAAGGCCTTCTCGAAAATATTCAGGATGAGCGTCACACAGGGCGCTCTTGTACAAGTGGCCTTTTATGGCGGATATTTCGCGATGGCGTTCCCGGCAGCAATATTTATCAGGCGGTATTCATACAAGGCAGGTGTGCTCATGGGGCTTGGCCTTTATGCTGTAGGCGCACTGCTTTTCTGGCCGGCAAAGGAAATCGGAATATACGAGTTCTTCCTCATCGCATACTTCATTCTGACGTGCGGCTTGTCATTCCTTGAGACAAGCTGCAATCCATATATACTCTCCATGGGCTCAGAAGCTACCGCCACACGGCGCCTTAATATGGCACAATGCTTCAATCCCTGTGGCTCTATCCTCGGCATGTTTGTGGCCATGAACTTCATCCAGAACAAGCTCGACCCCAGAGACAGCGCAGCGCGCGCCATGCTCGACAATGAGCAGTTTGAGGCAGTCAAGAACTCCGACCTTACTATTCTTGCAACGCCGTATCTTATTATAGGTCTGTTGATTGCGGTTATGTTCTTAATCATATACTTCATGAAGATGCCTAAGAACAACGACCAGTCACATGATTTGCACATCAAAGAGACTCTGAGGCGCATAAGCAGGATCAAATATTATCGAGAAGGCGTCATAGCACAGTTCTTCTATGTAGGTGCACAGATAATGTGCTGGACATTTATCATACAATACGGCACAAGTATACTCATGGAAGAAGGCATGACAGAGCAGGTCGCCGAGGTGACATCACAGCAGTACAACATATACGCTATGATTCTGTTCATCATATCCCGATTCGTCTGCACATACCTGATGAAATGGCTCAACCCTGGCCTCATGCTGCTTATCTTCGGCACGCTTGCCATAATCCTTACATGCGGTGTGATAAGCATGCACAACCATTATGGGCTCTACTGCCTTGTCGGTGTCAGCGGATGCATGTCGCTCATGTTCCCGACAATCTACGGCATCGCTCTAGAGGGATTGGGCGATGACGCCAAGTTTGGAGCCGCAGGTCTTATCATGGCCATCCTCGGCGGCTCAGTGCTTCCACCGCTCCAGGCATCAATAATTGATATGGGCACAGTGTTTGGCATGCCAGCTGTCAACGCCAGCTTCATCCTTCCGCTTATATGCTTCCTTGTTGTTGCTATATATGGCCGACGCATGTGGAAGACACGTACAGCATAGATGTCTCCTATATGATTTTTGTATAGTATGTTTTTATCGCAGCAGGTAACAACAAGACAACACCTCCACACGCTTTTTGCAGGCGACAACCCCAAGGCAGTGCCATTAGCGTGTGGAGGAAACGGCACAGATAAAGGACAACACTGCCAACACATCTCAATCTGGGATGCATAGCCCCCATAAGACGAAAGGTATAATATAATAATGTATGCGTAGATATGGAAATCTTAATTATATTTAATTAAAGGTTGTATCTTGCGTATACTTCGACAAAATGTATTACCTTTGCATCGCTTATACGGTACAGGCCGATATGGCTCAGTTGGTAGAGCAACGCATTCGTAATGCGTGGGTCACGAGTTCGAGTCTCGTTATCGGCTCCATATTGAAACAGGTTTCTATATGAGGATGTACCAGAATGCATTTTCATTAGAAGCCTTTTTCAATCAGTAAATTTATCCCCAGTCTAACATCGGTTAGTTGGAAATGCGGTAATAGCTCAGTTGGTAGAGCGTCGGCTTCCCAAGCCGAATGTCGCGGGTTCGAGTCCCGTTTACCGCTCTATACATGACAAACATGACAAACTTTTATCATCATGAAAATCTCTCACATTGAGCATCTGGGCATCGCAGTCCAGAGCATTGAAGAATCTCTTCCTTATTTTACTGATGTTCTTGGTCTTGAATGCTACGCTACTGAGGTCGTAGAAGACCAGAAGGTTAAGACCGCTTTCCTGAAGTGTGGCGAGGTGAAGCTTGAGCTTCTCGAGCCGACATCGCCAGAGAGCACTATCCAGAAGTGGATAGACAAGGGAAACAAAGGCGTACACCACGTCGCATTCTGCGTTGAGGATGGTGTGGCAAATGCTCTCAATTTCTGTGAGGAAAAGGGAATCCGGCTCATCGACAAGGCTCCACGTAAAGGCGCTGAGAACCTTAACATAGCTTTCCTCCACCCTAAATCAACATGTGGAATATTAACTGAGCTCTGCGAACACTAATCATACAGGCTGGACATGTCTCTGACAATGCCCAGCCTATAGCATAATAATACAAACCAGGGGAAATCATCCAATAGGGACTAACACTGCCCCTACCCCTACATAAATCATATAGTAAATGTCTAAGCAAATAGAAAAAATCAAGCAGCTTATCGAGAAGCGCGAGACAGCACGCCTTGGTGGTGGAGAGAAAGCTATCGACAAGCAGCACCAGCGCGGTAAATATACAGCACGCGAGCGTATTGACATGCTTCTCGATGCAGGTTCTTTCGAGGAGTATGACATGTTTAAGCTCCACCGTTGCACCAACTTCGGCATGGAGAAGAAACAGTTCCTTGGCGATGGTGTCGTAACAGGTAGCGGTACAATCGACGGACGTCTTGTCTTTGTCTTCGCACAGGACTTCACAGTAAACGGCGGTTCACTCTCAGAGACAATGGCCCAGAAGATATGTAAAGTCATGGACCTGGCTATGAAGATGGGAGCTCCGTGTATTGGTATAAACGACTCCGGTGGCGCACGTATTCAGGAAGGCATTAATGCCCTTGCTGGATATGCTGAGATTTTCCAGCGCAATATCGAGGCTTCAGGTGTCGTACCTCAGATTTCAGGAATATTCGGCCCATGCGCAGGTGGTGCAGTCTACTCTCCAGCCCTCACAGACTTCACACTCATGATGGAGAATACATCATACATGTTCCTCACAGGACCTGCAGTCGTGAAGAGTGTGACCGGAGAGAATGTTGACGCTGAGCACCTTGGTGGAGCAAGCGTACATGCCTCAAAATCAGGTGTGACACACTTTACTGCAAAGACAGAGGAAGAGGGTCTCGCCATGATAAAGAAGCTCCTCAGCTATCTCCCGAGCAACAACATGGAGGAGGCTCCACGTACAGAGTGTACAGACCCTGTCAACCGTATGGAAGACATTCTCAACGAGATAATCCCAGAGAATCCAAACGAGGCATACGATATGTACAAGGTTATAGCAGCTATAACTGACAACGGAGAATTCTTCGAGGTTCAGCCAAAGTATGCTAAGAATATCATCGTTGGTTTCGCAAGGTTCAACGGACAGTCAGTAGGCATCGTAGCCAACCAGCCTTCTGCATACGCTGGTGTGCTTGACTGCAATGCATCACGTAAGGGCGCGCGTTTCGTCCGCTTCTGTGACGCTTTCAATATTCCTATCGTCTCTCTCGTAGATGTTCCAGGATTCCTCCCAGGTACAGGTCAGGAATACAACGCTGTTATTCTCCATGGTGCAAAGCTTCTCTACGCTTACGGCGAGGCTACAGTACCTAAGATTACAGTCACTCTGCGCAAATCATATGGTGGATCACACATCGTGATGGGTTCTAAGCAGCTCAAGACAGACCTTAACTACGCATGGCCATCGGCTGAGATTGCCGTGATGGGTGCATCAGGTGCTGTAGCTGTCCTTCAGGCAAAGGCCATCAAGGCATGCAAGGAAGAAGGTGGAGATGTTGCCGCACTCATTGCTGAGAAAGAGAAAGAATACTCAGATCTCTTCGCAAATCCATATCAGGCTGCGAAGTATGGCTATATTGACGATGTCATAGAGCCACGTAACACACGCTTCCGTATATGCAAAGGTCTTGCTCTACTCGCCACAAAGCGCGACTCAAGACCAGCCAAGAAGCACGGATGCATGCCAACATAAACACAGGGATAATATAGAAGGACACCGTCCGGACAATAATAAGGCCTTAAGGGAGGGGACTATTCCTTAACCATACATTCGCATATGTCCGATACATAAGAATGTCAGGCCGATACTTTATGAATAGTGAATAGCGACTGAGTACAGAGAAGAAGGATGAAGCATGATATTATCATGAACATATACATCTGAGGGAGAGACCGCCATTATAGAGCAATGACGCTGATTTCTCATCGTCGATATACTCAGCTGCTATTCATTATTTGTAATAATCCGACACCAAGCCGATAGCAATATCAACCGAGGCGCGGAGGAAGAAGACGACAGTCAAGCTTGCTTGAATATTGCCGAGGCGCGGAGGAAGAAGACGAAGTCAATACGCATGCTAAGAAAGGAAAGATAATGTCACAGGTAAATAACGAAATATACGCTGCCATATCCATGGCGCTCTACGAGCTTCAAGGTGCTATGATGCACGATGATGAACCGGGCATCATAACAATCAAGCCACGCCAGACAGCGTGGAAGACACCACAGCAAATAATCCTGTCAAGGTAAAAAGAAATATGAAAGAATTCAAATACACAATCAACGGTAACAAATACGAGGTTACTATAGGGAATATTGAAGGCAGAAACGTCGAGCTGACAGTCAATGGAGAGCCCTACACTGTCCAGATGGAGCCAAACGAGGTAAAGAAAGAACGTGTGAAAGTCTCTGCTCCTAAACCAGCAGCTAAACCAGTCTCAGCTCCACAACAGGGAGCACCTGCTGCAAGCGGCGATGCTCTCAAAGCACCTCTGCCAGGCGTTATCAAGAATATCTGTGTGGCTGTTGGCGACACAGTTTCAGAAGGCCAGACTCTCGTTGTGTTAGAGGCCATGAAGATGGAGAATAACCTCGACGCTGAGAAAGCCGGCACAGTAACAGCTATTCATGTTGAGGTTGGACAGAATGTCATGGAGAATACTCCACTTGTCACTATAGGATAATCAATACTGACAAATAATTCGAGAAATCATAAAAAAGGGAAGTGGTTCAGGTCATACAAAGTATTATCTTGAACCACTCTTTTTTTTCAATCGTCTCACCCGGAATAACAACTCCAATATTAACAGCTACAATATACGCTAGATTATGACATGGGAGTCCCACCCCACCCCATTACTGCGTTTATTCATTCACGTATTTGCGTGTAAGCATAATCTGAGGGCTGGATATTGATGGCTGATGACGGAAAGGCAGTACGCTACCCGTGTATGGGTTTACTAAACTCGATTATAATATGCTGCGATTAAGAGATATCAAACTGGTAGAGAGCATTTCCTCACTTGACAATATTCCTGAGGGGAAAACTCTGATAAACACCATAAACGCCTACAGCTATACTGTAACGAGAAAAGACAGAATATTCGCAGAGGCTCTGACTGAAGGTGATTATCTCATCCCCGACGGCTCAAGCATAGTAAAGGCTTGCAGATATATTAACGCCAAATCGAGACCACTTGAGAGAGTGGCGGGATGGGATCTCTTCATGCATGAGATGAGGAGAGTCAATAAGATGTCGACACCTGATTGCCACAAGAAGGTCATGTTCATGGGCAGCTCAGAACGTGTCCTGGAGCTGATAAGGGCGAAGGCAGCTGACGAATATCCTCATCTTGACATTATCACCTATTCTCCTCCTTTCAAGGCCGTATTCTCAACGGAGGAAAACGATGCTATTATAGAGGCGATAAATGATGCTAAGCCAGACCTGCTCTGGATTGGCATGACAGCTCCGAAACAAGAGAAATGGGCTTATGCAAATTGGCAGAGGCTCGACATATCTTGTCATGTGGGTACTATTGGAGCCGTCTTCGATTTCTATGCTGGCACAGCGCGAAGAGCTCCCTTGTGGTGGCAGGAACACTCGATAGAGTGGTTATACAGACTTATATCTGAGCCGAGGAGAATGTGGAGAAGGTATATCATTGGCAACACAAAATTCTTATGGTATATGATTCAGGAAAAATCAGGGAACAGTTCTTGTCCTTGATAGTCAGCGGGATGTATGGAGTCCCGGCTGATAAGAACTTGTTGGCAGATTGTGACTGGCAAGAGATAATCAAAACCGCCAGAGAACAGGCCGTTACAGGATTATTGGTTGATGGCATGGAGACTCTGCCGGAGGGAATGCTGCCAGAGAAGACAATCAGGCAACAGCTCGTAAGCTCTGTACTGATGATTGAGAAGGCTAACAGGAATACGACCAAGACACTGTGCGCTTTCTCAAAGTTGCTCAATAGTGAGGGCTTCAGGCACTTTATTGTTAAAGGACAGGTCATCGCTGCTGAGTATGCAAACCCGCTCCACAGGGAGCCTGGAGATATAGATATTTGGATTCCCGATGCAGAAGAGGCGGAGAAAGCATTCAGATGGGCAGGGAACAATTTCAGATGCAGATGGATGCCGGGAGAGAAAGAGACTTCTTTCACATGGAATGGAGCGCTCATAGAACTGCACAGGCGCATGGCGGACATGCAATACAGGCCATACCAGAAAATGCTACAAGATATTCTATCCCATGGGGCATCAAATCCAAGAATTGTTAGTCTGTACGGAATGGACATACAGACTCTTCCAGATGAAATCATGCTTGTTTACCTTCTTGTACATGCTGAGTATCATATTCTTAACGAAGGTCTCGGACTGAGGCAGTTATGTGATATCGCCATCTTCATAATGAAGCACTTCACAGCCGAAGACAGCATCCAGGATAAACTTGACAGATGTGGCATATCACAGATATCTGCCGCTATAGGCCATATACTCCATAAAGACCTGGGACTGGACAAGAATCTCATACCCTTCAGGATATCAAGCAAGGGGGCAGAGATTATACGTGAGGACATATGGGCTGGAGGAAACTTCGGGAAAAAGAGATATGGTCATGTCAGCAACTATAACTTCATCCACCGTAAGCTGACGATGCTCCCCGTACATTGTAGACAATATCTGCGCTATAGAGAATTGCTGCCCAATGAGGCATGGGCAAACCTCATATCAAAATTTGGACGCGCAGCAAAGGGGATAAAATAAGGAGATAATAAATAACTTCAATAACAACACATATTTATTTCTATTATGGTAAAGCACATAATATTATGGACTCTCAACCCTGAACTCGCAGACGTTGAGAAAGAGAGTGTAAAGCAAGGCATTAAGGATGGTCTTGAAGGCCTTCTCGGGAAAGTGCCCGGACTGATAGATATCAAAGTCAACATAAACGGAAGGCTCTCAAGCTCAAACTGTGACGTCATGCTCGACAGCACATTGGAGAGTGAGGAGGCATTAAAGGGCTATGCCGTGCACCCTGATCATGTTCATGTAGCCAATACACGAGTACGCCCCTTCACCGTCCAAAGAGTATGCCTCGATTTTGAGGTTTAGACGCTCTCTGTTACTGAATTCTGCAAACGAATGATGGAATGGAAGCTGTTGAACCTGTATTGTTGATTATTACTGTCCGGTAAAACTTAGGATGAGTAACGGCAGATTTATTGGACAGCCAATGTGGCAATAGATGGTACAGCTGTAGCCTGGAGGGGATGTACGACCGCTTCGCTTGGTACAGCCTTACAGGTTTCATTTGCCATAAGGGTGCTGAATAAATGCTAAGGACCACTATGTCATGGTCTTGTGACCGTTTACCGGACAGTAATAATTACTTTCTATCTCCCAGAATACGAAGAAGATGCAAGAAGAGGTTGATGAAGTCAAGATACAGTGCGAGGCTGCCTTGAAGCGCAATCTTCTGTGTGCTATCACTATCTCCATACTGGGAGACAGCGATGAGAGTCTCCTTTATCTTCTGGGTATGGTAGGCTGTCAGGCCGACAAAGATAATGATAATGACATAGTTCAGAATTATTGATAGACCGCTGCTCGCTATAAAAATGTTAACAAGAGTGGCTACGATGGCTCCTATAAGAAGCATAGTAAGGAAACGGCCTACAGCAGAGAGGTCTTTCTTAATGACGAACCCTATGATAGACATAACACCAAAGGTGGCTGAGGTGGCGAAGAATGTTGTAGCTATGCTTTCTTGGGTATAAATAGCGAAAAGCACAGACATGACAAGACCATTGAGGATGGCATAAAGGGCGAAACATAATCCCGCTGTCAGGAATGACATATTCATGATGCTCCGTGAGAGATAGATGACAAGGGCAAACTCACCTATAATAATGCCATAGAAATATAAGTTGTTGCTGAGTAGCGCACTCATGAATTCACTGTTTTTGGCAGCTGTCATGGCCGTCAGGGCTGTCATAAGGAGTCCGGCGAACATCCACAGATAAACCTTTCGCATTAGGCTGGCGAATACAATATTGAATGAATTGGTTTGCTCAATATCGTATCTGTAATTCCTTGAATAATTATCCATAATCCGTTGATATTTATGTTTTTATACTTATGTGTCTAATAGATACTTTATATTGGGTTTAATGTGTTATTGATGGACATTGGTCACGATAACAGAAGGTATATCATATAAGACTGACTGGTCTATTCGCTCCTCATAACAAGTCGGTAAAGGTTACAGCCGACAAAATTCCCGAACACTATGGAGACATAGAACATAAGGATGTCACATGCATTCTCTGAGAGAAATGAGAGGGGGACTGTAAGATAATAGAAGGCATCAGCAACACAATGTGGGAAACCACACATGATGAACAATGGCACACCGAAGAGTAATGGCAGATTTCGTCCTTGGCGGGCGAATGTAACAGCAGTAGTCATGATAAAGCCACAGCCAATGGCAAGAAAGAATCCACTAATCGGACCACATGACAGACGTGACCTGAGTATTTCTGTGGCAGTCTCCTGGAGTGGCATCGGACTGAAACGGGCAATTAATGAGACCGCTAAACATCCTATGATATTGAAAAACAGTATAAGAAGGAGATGTAATGTCTCATTGCGACGTATGAAACCAGCTGTACCAGTGAATAACTTCAGGCCATAATGGACAACGGTTAGAAGACCGAAAGAGAAAAGGACTGCACCAATGATGCTTTTCTCTGCAAGATAGCCGAAACCAGCTATCCCTATACAAACTCCTGAGAGAAAGGATGAACGTACAATATCTATCATGTCTCTATTATCAGTTCTGATATTCAGTAAATATTTAGTATTTTGTTTTTGTGGGATTCACTTTATTTCTTTAAAATTTCCACAATAATAATATCTACCCCACAATGCAATTTCTCACTTGCAGACTATCGTTCAGCGTTAGAGCCTTCCGGTAGGCCACAATGATGCGGGGGAGCGAGGTGATTAAAATGTAAGCCTATGTCTTAGCGCCACCATAGCTCAGTGCTGCACCAATAGCGGTAGCGAACTCGGAATGCGGGGGTATATGGAAGCTGACATCGTATATCTGTTCCATAAGTCTGAATATCTTTGTGGATTGGGGCAACAATGTCAGATTCCCTATCATTACGAAATCCCGTATTCCTGTTCCCTTTGCCGCAAGTATGGCAGCCGAGCCGATAGTCTGTATGACTGTATATATCAGTCCGAGAGCTATATCCTCATGTGAAGCTGTCTGTTTGGCATTGCCGAACAATGATGCTGTGGCGTAGGCTGGCAGTCCGGGTATCGCTTCAGAGCATATATCACCTATCTGCAAGTCAATCTTGGAGATATCTCCACGCTCTGCCAGTTGTGATATATGACATATATCGTCAGTGGATAACAAAAGGCGTGAGAGACCAGCAAGTGTTCCGCCCCCTATACCCAGTCCGCCGAGATGTGTGACATTCCCATGGTTGTATTCGACAAGTGTTGTACCTGTTCCCATCGAGACGACAATCATCTGTCCGATATTGCTCTCATAGCTGGCTCCTAAAGCATCTGCGACAAACTCATCGCATCGGGATGTATGCAGATTATAAACATCTCCTTTGATATAGGCAGAGCCTACTCCTGTGAGCATGACATGTCTCACATCGGAGAGATTCAGGCCGTTGTCATTCAGATATTTACCAAATGCTCCATACAATGAGGTGACTGGGTCCGTGGCCTTTATTCTTATTGGAGACACGATCTTCCCGTCTTTTATTCCGACAATCTTTGTCGTGCTTATACCGACATCAATTCCTATAACCATTATTCTGCTGCTGATTGGATAGCCTTGCGGCTTTCGGTCATTAAATATTCTATATTCTCATGTCCTTCGCCACAATGGTATATTGGTTTGTGTATAGTAATAGAGAGCCTGTGCCAATTAGCGAAGTGGAAATCACGCTTGCGGGACATTACCTCGTATGTTCCGTCAATAGTGACAGGTATTATAGGCAGCTGTAGCTTATCGGCTATCATAAATGCTCCTCGTCTGAATTTCCCAAGTTTGCCGTCCCATGACCGTCGTCCCTCAGGGAATACCATCAGCGATACGCCATCTGTTATGGTCGCCAATGCGTGCTCGTATGTCTCCTGCACTTTATGTGGGGTAGATGTATCTACGGGTATGAATCCTGCGGCATGGCATGCCCTTCCGAGGAATGGAATTCTCATAAGCGATGCCTTCATCATCCATCTCATGGTCATATCAAGATATCCTATTAGGAGAAAGATATCATAGCAGCTCTCGTGGTTGGCTACAATAATGCAACTCTCTCCCTTAATCAGATTCTCCTTCCCCTTGATAGTGACGGGCAGTAGTGACCAGCAGATAATTATCCTTCCCCAGACATGCGACATCACGTTGACAAAGGGTATGCGCCATCTGCGTGGTCCTATGGTGCAGATGATAGTGATAGAACTACAGATAATAGCTGTGGACAAGATAAGGACTGGGAGCAGGACCAATACTTGGTATAATCTATATATGAATCTTATCATAAAAAATATTATTCGATATGTAGATGTTCATATTGGGTTTATAATGATAGGTGTGGATATTCATTCGTTATCATAGTGATTGTATTCGAATAGAAATCCGACACTATCATCTATCAAAGAGGATTTCCTCTCCTATGGAATTCATATCGAAGACTCCGTCGTTGAGTATATGATGACCGTTACAGAATGTGTGGATTACAGACCATCCCATTGTCATTCCCTCCAAGGGGCTCCATCCGCACTTGCTTTGTATGACAGAAGGGGTAACAGTCCACATTCTATTATTACTCACGATAGCAATATCAGCCTTATATCCCACGCGTATGAAACCTCTGTCTTTTATGGAGAAGAGACGTGCGGGATTATGGGACATAAGCTCTACTATGCGCTCTACGGTCAGGATTCCTTCGTCAGCGAGAGAGAGCATGACAGGAAGTGAGAACTGGACCATAGGCATTCCAGAGACGGCTGTCCTCGCGCCTCCATTTTTCTCCTCTATTGTGTGTGGTGCATGGTCTGTTCCGATGGTTGTGATTCTTCCATCAAGAAGAGCTTTCCGCAGAGAATCACGATCTGCCACAGACTTTATCGCAGGATTGCACTTGATTTTTGTTCCGAGGGATGGATAATCATCCTGCGAGAAGAGGATATGGGCTACAGTGGCTTCGAGGGTTATGCCTGGAAGATCTGAAAGCTCGAGCTCCTTCTCTGTTGAGACGTGAGCGATATGAAGCCTGACGCCATTCTCTGTTGCAAGCCTTGCAGCATGTGACGCTGATTTCCAGCATGCTTCAGCTGAGCGTATATCAGGATGGCAGCAGACGGGTGGGTCTTGGCCATACTTTTTCATTGCTGCTTCCATATTTTCCTTTATTATGCCATTGTCCTCACAATGTGCCATAATCGGTAATCCATATTCAGCAGCCGTAATAAATGTATCCTTCAGTCCTTTCTCCCCTTCTACGAGGAGGTTGCCTGTTGATGAGCCCATGAAAAGCTTTATTCCCGGTATGCGCTTCTTGTCTATGTTTTCAAGCTCATTTGAGTTTGTATTTGTCGCTCCGAGGAAGAAGCTATAATTCACATGTGACTTCTTTCTTGCCAAATCTCGCTTTTCCTCAAGTCTGACTGCCGTTGTTGTTGGTGGGTTAGTGTTAGGCATGTCGAAGTATGTTGTCACTCCTCCATAGGCAGCTGCCCTACTCTCGCTTTCCATATCAGCCTTGTGGGTCATGCCTGGCTCTCGGAAATGGACATGTGTGTCTATCACTCCTGGTAATACAAGACACCCCGTGGCATCCACGACTTTATCGTGTGTGCCACGGGGCTTTGTACCACAAGGGATTATTTCTGCTATGATTCCATTCTCTATTACCAAATCGGCAGTGACAGACTTGCCATCATTGACGATTGTTCCGTTACATATTATGGTTTTCATAGATAAAAAAGTCTTTATTTTCAGTACATACTTTAATCCTATATATATGTAATGTCTTTTCTTGTCGGCTGTATGTAATTGGATATCCAATAATATGAAACGACTCTACTTCTCTGCACTGAAAGTAGTGCGAAAATTTGATGAACCGGCCGCTTCCATCTTTCCATGTCTTACTGGGCAGGCTTTGCCATCTCAGCAGGTGTTGGCGGTGCTACGTTTGTTGTTGTCTGTAAGGGCTGTTGTGGTGTGACAGGAGGCGTTTCCATTCCGTTCCCGATATTCTGGTTGCGCTCTGCAGCTGTCATATACTCCTTAACATACTTATTGTTCTTGAACGTGTCAGTCGCTTTGCTCATGATGTCCTCTATCCATGGTGTCAACTCTGGATACTGATAGCCGGAGGTAACCATCATGAAGACTCCGGGACCGAGGACATTGTCAAAATTGTCACAGATGAATCCGGTTATCAGCTTGTCCTCCTCAGCGGCTATACGCTCAGCATCAGCTGTCAGCTTACGGTAGACATCATTCATATCCTCACCGTTCATGATAGCCTGATTCTCACGGTGAGACAAATCGCTGTACTGACTCTGCAGTGTATTATATTTCTCGATGAAGTCAAATAGCTTCTCATTCAACTCTGTACCTGAGCATACCTGCTTCGTGTTGTTCAGCTGTATGCTTATATCGCCCTCCTCTATGACGAGAGGCATCACGCTCTCATCGTCCATGAAGAGCGTCGCCATACTTGTCGAATCGGTAGAGCCTGAGAATTTGAACTGACCGTGGACAACTTCACAAGAGTCTATGTTCCTTAATTCTCCGTCACGCAAAGCCTTCAGGTAAAGCATACGTCCGTCAAGGGTTGATATATTTGACGATCCCGTTATGTTGAATGACTTGGTGCATGACGTGCAGGCAAGCAATGCGATGAAAGCATATAGTAATTTCTCCATCTGTCTTTTTGGTGTGTGAATGATAATTCTTCTTTGCCTTGTGTGGAGGGGTGTTCAAAACATATGCAAAGTTAGCATGTAATATCTTCAATGAGAAATAAATTCATGCTATTTAATTTATATGACGTTTGTTTTATAAGTTTTTAAGATTCTTTCTCTATCTCGGACGCTATGCGGTGGGTAGTATACATCTGCAGGATAGCTCCTATGAGCACGAGCACAACCCAGTTGTTATGGACTATGCGTACATAGAGAAAATAGCTCTTCATGTCGCTGACTACTATGGGTTTCAACATTCCTGTATACTGTTCCACAATGAGTAGCGCCGCTACGAAGAAGCATATCCCTGAGAGCGTCTGTATAGCGGTTAGTCGCCTCAGTGTCAGATTATCCCCCTTATAGCCTTGTCTTTTCTGTATGATGACATAAGTTGTTGTCCCTATGAGGAAGACCCATGGCATAACCTTTACGGCATATACTGTCCACATTGAAATTGGCAATAATGCCGAGGCCATGATTGCTCCTGAGGAGATAACCATCATCACTCCTCCTATAAGCATCAGTATGTTCTGCTTTCTATTCTGCTGGCTCATTACGCTTCTGTCCTTGTGGCATCTCGTCAGTCACGCTACGGGGATCTGTGCTGAGCACATAAATATCCTCGTCGTCGGCTTTCATAAAATACCGTTCTCTTGCTATTCGTTCTATATTCTTCGGGTTACGTTCGAGAGCGTGTAGCTGTCTCGCGTCGTTCTTGTATATCTTGTTGTATATCTCTATCTCGTTCTTGAGATCCATGATTTCATATTGCAGGACTATGCGGCGGTATATGCTGTTGGCATCAGCGAAGCCTACCACAACAAACCCCACGACAGTCGTCAGCAGGTATTTATGTCTTGAGAGGAATTCAAGTATCGGGGACATTTTTTCCATTATTCAGAAAAGGCAGGATAGCCTGGTTCAGATGTTTCTATTAGGTTTCACCATGCAAAAGTATACATTTTTTTTGAGCATTAACACTATGTCGTCCATTTATTAAGATTTCTTTATAACGGGTATAGATGCATATCACCTTTTTTAAGTTATTTTTTATTTATGCCTGCATAGCGTGGCTGATAGATGTGTCATTCGGCCTTTTGTATGTGAACATTTTGGAGGTAACTATAAGGCAGCCATTTTTGGTGTAGTCCTTATATGCATGTCCTGTGAGTTGCAGGATGGGAAGGCTTTGACAAACTTGGTGCTGATAAAGATGGGCATACATCAAAAAGAATGATGAGAACAAGCCGCCATATAATTGAGCGACATGTCCTCATCATAAGTAATCCCGCCAGAACAGCAAACATGATAACCTGATGTATGTGTACATGTATATCATGAAGAGCGATCTCCCTAAGCTCTCCAATATTGGAGTCATGCCCCTAGAGAACCCTATTATTGAGCGGGGTGATGGGTTATCTTATTCTGTCGACAGACCGTATTAGATCATCGTCGTACCTTATCCTGCGCTTTGCCAGGAACACACATACCATGGCGAGGAACGGAATGAGGGCATTGAGAGAATAGCTCACCTGCATAACACCGGCAGCAAATATATGTAAAAGGGAGAAATAGGAGACGTACCAGAGAAAAAGGATGAGCATGACGGAGCTGCATAACCGGAGCTGCTTCTTGCGGTCGGCAAACTTGAAGATGCAATAGACATCAGCAAGGAAGGCTAGCGAGAGGAGCGACGGGAAGAGCAGGACGAGAGCTGACAATCGGCAGGCGCCTCCTGTTATGACACCATTATATATTATGAGGCTCTGGTCTATATCATCCGGAATAAGTCGGGCGACAGGTAGGAATGCCGTGATTACTATCAAGACGGCTGCAAGTATGAGCCAAAGGGTTTGTACGCGTTGTATCATAAGAGAGAGAATAAGTAGAGTGATTTGGGGGTGTGGAAAGTTTAGTGAAGGGGAGAAGTGAGGTGGGGAAAGGTGTGTGCCTCTCCCTTACTCTGCCGGGTGACAAAGAAGCTATATAGCCCCTTCTGAAATGACAGAAAGGGGCTATATGTATATGATAAATAAGATTACGAGAGACAGGTGGTGCGAAAGACGCACCCGTCTATGAGACAACAATCTTTTTGCGTCGATAAACGGACTGGTATCAGAATCTGTCGTCCTCGTCGTTCTTCTTTTCCTGCATAGGGTCACGCCAATAAATCTGCCCCTGCTCAAACTCCTCTGCAGCGAGGAGTGTCGGCTTGGGTAGCTTCTCATAGTAGCGTGATATCTCTATCTGCTCCCTGTTCTCAAAGACCTCCTCGATAGAGTCATTGTAAGATGAGAACTCAGCGAGCTTCTTCTGGAGGTCCTGCTTTATCTCAGAGGCTATCTGGTTTGACCGTTTGGCCATGATGACTACACTCTCATAGATATTGCCTGTCTCATCGCTGAGTTCGACAACATTACGTGTCACAGTGTTTGTCGGGGCTTTTGATTTCTTGTAATCCATATATACTTTTATAGAACTGTTATGAATGTTTTTTCTGTTTATATTGGGCGCGCTATATTCTCGTAATCAGGGTGTGTTTTCTGACGCACTACCGGGTGATATGCTGAAGGCTTAGCTATGGAAAATTACTCGCCTGTGTATTTCTTGCAGACAGAGATGTATTTCTCGGCATTGTCTCTCTCCTTAGAGTCGGGATACTCATTGATAAATCCATAGCACTCATCCTCGGCATTCTGAAAACGCTCCTGTCTCTTTGCCTCTACGCTATTTTGGGCTAGGTAGAACTTGCTCTTCATTATAAGCACAGCAAACTCCTCTCGCAGGGACATATAGGGATAGTCCTTCAATGCGTTCTCTGCTGTTATTATGCACGCCTCATAATTGGAACCTCCTGCCAGACAGTTGCCGAAATATGTCCCGAGGTTATAATACAGTCGAGCGTTATAGTATTCTTTCATGACGAGTTTGTCCTGTAGGGAGAGCATCCGCTCTTGTGCCTTCTTCTTCAGCTCTGTACGTGGGAAGATATCAAGGAAATCCTGGTATGCCTTGATGGCTGCCATTGTCGGAGACTGGTCGAGTCTGGGTTCTGGCGAACTCTCATTGAGACTCTCGGCTGCATAGAAGTATGCCTTCTCTGTGTATGTGCCCTTGGGGTAAGATGTATAGCATCTCTTGAAAGCGTCACTTGCAGACTCATAGTCCTTATTCTTGTATAGCGACATGGCATACAGATATAGAGACTCCTCGGCGTGCTCGGTCCCCTTCAACACCATTATCAAGTCGCCGAGAAGGGATGTCGCCTGCATATACTTTCCGGCTACGAAACATTGTTTCGCATATTCATACTTATATTGATAGTCTTGTGACTTGTATACAGCATTAAACTCATGGGCACAACCGCTCATGAGAAAGATTATGGTTACAGCCGCAATCACGAGTCTTTTCATAAAGAAAGATAATAATATGTTTGTCTACCCCACGTACCATCATGGTACAACACGATAGGTCTGAGATATTTTATACCATATCGTATATTTCCTATGCGACATCTTGTAGAATAGGATACATCCCAATAATGAGAGATAGGCGTAACAAGCTATTCCATGGCGAAGAAATCGACGGAAAAGAGGTGCGAGTATATATTGAAATATGTAAATCAGCGGCAAAGTTAGTCATTTTTCTTCTTATTTCAAAGTACAAGGATATGATTTTTAAGAATAAATGTATAAATTATAACAATAATTTCAAGAAAAATGACTAATTTTGCCATTGGCTTATATCAATTCATCCTTTTTCATAAAATTGGCACATGAGCATCAATAGCAAAGAGAATCAAGCGGCGGGGCCAAAAACCTCCGGCAATCGGGTTGACAGCATATTCAATCTGACATCACGTTTCACTCCCACAGGCGACCAGCCAGAGGCCATCAACCAGCTTTCAGAGGGCATTGAGCGTGGCGACGCCGCACAGGTCCTGCTCGGAGTCACGGGTTCAGGCAAGACATTTACCATGGCCAATGTCATCGCGCGCTGCAACCGCCCAACGCTGATCCTCTCACATAACAAGACGCTTGCGGCACAGCTTTATGAGGAGATGCGCGGATTCTTCCCAGATAACGCCGTTGAGTATTACGTGTCGTACTATGACTACTACCAGCCTGAAGCTTACATACCACGCTCGGATACTTATATCGAGAAAGACCTTGCGATAAATGAGAATATCGACCGCCTGCGTCTCTCAGCAGTCTCGTCCCTGCTCTCCGGCCGTCGCGATGTCATTGTTGTCGCCTCTGTGTCGTGCATATACGGTATGGGCGGGCCAGCAGCTATGAAAGGCTCTGTCATAAACCTCAGTCGGGGCATGCTCGTTGAACGCAACGCTCTTCTGCGCCGTCTTGTTGACGCTCTCTACACGAGGAACGACATCGCGCTGGAGCGAGGCACATTCAGAGTGAAGGGCGACACCATAGATATCGCCATGGCATACAGCGAGCGTATTCTCCGTGTGACGCTTTGGGATGACGAGATTGACAGCATTGAGGAACTTGATGGCGAGACGATGCAACGAGTGGCGTCGTTCAGCGAATATACAGTCTATCCAGCAAACATTTTCGTTACATCCAAGGAGCAGGCAGACAGAGCTATAAGGATGATACAGGACGACCTGACTGAGCGCATTGCCTACTACGAGAACATGGGTGACACACTCAGGGCACAACGTATAAAGGAGCGTGTGGAGTATGATATGGAGATGATAAAGGAACTGGGCCACTGCTCTGGGATAGAGAACTATTCACGCTATTTTGATGGTCGCCAGCCCGGCGAGCGTCCTTACTGTCTATTCGATTTCTTCCCAGAAGATGTCATTGTTTTCATTGACGAGAGCCATGCCTCCATACCACAGCTCCATGCGATGTCAGGCAACGACCGCTCACGCAAGGAGAACCTTGTGGAGTACGGATTCCGCCTCCCCGCAGCTTTTGATAACCGTCCGCTGAGATTCGATGAGTTTGAGAGTCTCGTTCATCAGGTCATATACGTCTCTGCCACACCTGCCGAGTATGAGTTGCAGAGAGCAGAGGGAGTCGTCGTCGAGCAGATTATCCGTCCGACAGGACTCCTTGACCCCCCTATCGAGGTACGCCCGACACACAATCAGATTGACAACCTTATGGAGGAGATAGTATCACGACAGGAGCGTGACGAGCGCACACTTGTCATCACCCTGACAAAACGCATGGCAGAGGAGATGACAACATATCTGCTCTCTCACGATATCCCGACAGCATACATACACTCAGATGTTGATACACTCGACCGTATAAAAATTATCACTGACCTGCGAGCAGGAGAGTACGATGTCCTAGTAGGTGTCAATCTCCTACGAGAGGGGCTCGATATCCCTGAGGTCTCACTTGTGGCTATTCTCGATGCAGACAAAGAGGGTTTCCTGCGCAATGCACGCGGCATGACACAGATGGCGGGACGTGCGGCACGTAATGTGAACGGTTTGGTAATAATGTATGCTGACAGAGTGACACAGTCAATGCAAGTTACTATAGAGGAGACATCGCGCCGCCGTACAAAGCAGATTGCCTACAACATGGCCCATGGCATCACACCTGAGCAGATACGGAAGGAGATAACAGGAGGCCGCCTTGCGGATATGCGCCGCCAGAGCTTTGATGCCGTGAAGCTCACAGCTCCCACTTCGTTGTCGGGCTCTACTCAAGAACGAAAACAAGCAAAGGCTGTTCCATATATTGAACCTGATGAACGTCGATACCTCTTTCCAGAATCCGAGCCAGCCATGGCTGCTGACCCCATCATGCGCTCCATGTCGCCAGACGAGATAAGACGAACTATAGGACGGACACGTGAGCTGATGCGTGAAGCGGCCACACGCCTCGATTTCATCCAAGCAGCTCAATATCGAGATGAAATGCTGCGCTTAGAGTCCATGCTTCCTCCAGAGGAATGATTTCGATAAGCAAAAGCACCAAAGAGAGCAAACTCGCTATGGCTTTGCGAGAAACGAATGATGAAATCCAACAATTTCGTGGTGGCAAATAAGCGTCTTACTGGCTCTTCCTACGTGCCAGGAAAATAGCTGTACCAGACTGGCTTCATAGCCAGTAGCTCTATAAGACGCTATGTTTCCTCCGAATGCTCTACAAAGTTACTGAAATTTAATGACTTGATGAGATAATTAGGGTCTGCTGAATTGGTTTCTGGTCACAGGCAGAGAGCAGCAGATGTTATCCTGCATATTCACTGAAGGTATTTGTCGTTCCACGCCTCCTTAATCTCTATGTTTTAACTTTTGTCGGTATTTTTTTTGTAATGTTTGCGGGATAAGCAAAATTAGCAAAGATACTTTTCCAAAAGTGCACCCAAAAGTGCACCCAAAAGAGAAAAGAATGCAGCTATGACAACAGACCACCAAGTTTGACGATATTGTTTTTCATATCGCCGCTGCTCAACTGATAAAAATATATTATCATGGAAATCTTTCAAAAGTGGAAGAGGGTAAATTATAGCATTTGCATACATCTCTAATTTTTGTGCAAAATTCAAATAATTATTTGTGATTACTTTGGGACTTGCTACAAAAACCTTTTTTCCATATTCGTTTTTATAACAGAAAGTACCCAACTCTTTTGAATACATATATAAATCCTTATTATATAACAGTCTCACTTCATTTTCGTTTATACTGGAGCTATATTGAATAGCAACGTATTTATTCTCTACCAATTCATCAATGAAGTAAAGGAAATCACACAATTCAAAATAATCTCTATCTAAATTAGTTTTGTCATAGCCATCTTTATAATATATAGATACAACAGGTTTGGGATTTAACTCCCAACCTATTGCCATACAATTCAGATTTCTTCGAAGCAATCGCATCACTTGAAGTTCCTCTATTGTGCCAGATTCTTTATAACACAATAGAGTGCGAATTATCAGTTTCTCATTCGTTGTTAATTCTCGCATGATTAAATCTATTATTATTTAGATATATTATCTTGTTCATATTCCTCACGTGTTATTGGAGTATCAGGATCAACAATCAAAACCTCATCGTAGGAAAGACCATAAAGGTGATAGACCAACAAATCTATTTGCTTTTCAAAAGTCAAAGCCGAAATAATATTATTGCTTCTTCTACACTCCAAAACCCTATTAACTAAATCTTCATATACGGTTTTATTGGAAGATATTGCTATAGGCAAATTGTTGACTTCATAACCATTTACATTACTATTAGTACTTTGTAGCTTAAAAATAAAATTAAGTAATTTACTATTCAATAATGCCAATGCATATGTTATTGACACTTCATTTGAATTAAAAACACAATAGTTAACAGAGTTCGCACAATAAGACATTGAACATAAAGACATTTTTAGTCGAGTTCTTTCATTTACTCCTGTTATACCTTGCATTACAATTCTTTTGTCAGAATAAAGGTTATAACTAACTTTTTTTATTCTATTAAGTGCACTTTTGTTAATATAAAAGACTTCCCCTTGACTCATATTATCTTTTAATTCATATCTGTCAATATTTGCTCCTCTTAGAAGTTTATGATCCATAGAATCCTTGGTAAAAGCAGATTTACAGATTGTCATATCGATTTCTCCAGTATAACATTTCCCATACTTTGATAGTGGCCTTGAATTATCATATACTTTTAACAGAATCTGAGTATCCTCTGGTTCTGTTAAAGGTATCGATAGATACGATTCATCAATACTATTCAATTGAGATATTGTAAAATTGCTACATCTTCTATCTATTTCAACATATCGCTCTCTATTTATCCTTAGCGTAAATGAATAATCTTTTTTATATGTTTTTGACATCGTAAGGATGCAAACTGACATTTTTGCATTCTCAAACACCCTTTTCTTAGGATTATCTCTTTCTGGGAATGCCTCTATATTTATAATTCTACAATTGTCAAATGTATATTTCCTTGTTTTATAGCAACTTATATCACAAGTGTATGCAAGAGGAAATATTTCACAAAATATACCTTTTTTGCAACACAAATTAATACTTTTTATAATGAATAATCTAAAAATGTTCAACATGCCACCTTGCGCTGATGTATATTCAACAGAATTCTTATAATAAGATAGTATTTCAGGTGGTACAGTTATTGATTCTCCTTTATTCTGCTTTTTATTAAATAATCCATACGGCGGATTACCTATCACAATATCAAACCCATCCTTAACCCCAAACATCCATTCAGGGTCAAAAAAGGGAGAGGATGTGTTTTGGTCGAACATATCCCATGAGTTCAGTTGCTTGGCTCCGTCATTGCCTACCGCACCTGATTCTTCAAGTAATGCTGATAATTCCTGTCGGATTTCTGCTATGCGTTGACGATACTTACGCTTGGTCTTGACTGTTTTTGCACCGAAAATCTTATGACGGGCTTCCTTCATTTCCTCTTCCTTTTCTTTCACTTCATCCGTATCGAAAAGCGAAGCGTCAATCTTGTCCAAACCTATCAAAGTGTTGGCGGCAACGAATTTTGCTTCAAGATTGGGCAAAGGACGAATGCCGAAGTTGTCCGTCGGATTATCATTGGTCTTTTGGTCAACAACCAATGAGATAAAGAAACGAAGTTTGCTAATCTGTATGGCTATCGGTTGGATATCAACGCCATAGATACAGTTCTCGATGAGATAGAGTTTGCGGGCATAGTCGGGACGGTTGATGCTTTCGTCGAAACTACGCTCAATGTCCTTCAGCAATTCCAACCGTTCTTCTGAAATGTTTCTCATAAGGGCTTCTTTTGTCTCGCCTACAGCCAGATTCAGCATCATCTCTTTCCATTTGGAGTTGTCTGGGTCAATGCGCTGGAGGATATGCACCATCTGTTGCAGTATGCCCATTGGAAATGCGCCCGACCCACAGGCTGGGTCGAGAATCTTGCAGTTGTATAGCGACTGCATGATGGCATGACGTTGCTCCTCATTCAGCTCAAAAGGCTCGTCGGTATATTGGAGCAGTTTGCGGTATTCCGTTTCAAGGTCTTCGCCTACGGTTCGTTTCAGATGTGCAACAAGACTCTCATCTACCATATATTGAACTATCTCACGAGGCGTATAGAAAGAACCTGTCTGTTTACGGGCGGTTGTCTGTGTTTCAGGGTTATATGCCGCCAAAAGATTTTCAAACACCTTGCCGAGAAGCTCAGGGTCGAGCGACACTTCCTTGTCAAAAGGAGTGTTTTCCTCTACCGTGAAATTGTATCGCTTGAGAATGTCAATAATACCACGGGCACTGACCTTCTTCTTTTTCTTGTCGCCATAAAACTCAGAGAGGTCGATGTTCTTGCCAGCCTCTTCGCCAAAGAAAAGGAAGTCGGGGAATACGAGATATTTGTTCACAGCCTTGCGGTCGGTGAAACAGTCGTAATACTTTCCCTTATCCTTATCGTCAAGACAGTCGAACAATCCTCCGTTGAGGAATGGCACAGTCTTGTTTGCAAGGTCAACAAACAGCTGAGTGTTTTTGAAATAAGCCTCATATCGCATCAGATAGTTGATGTTGTAATCCCCTTCTGCCTTTCTGAATCGTCTGCCTTTGAGTTCTTTGCTGCCCTCTTCGCATATCGGACGATTGAGCATGGCAAAGAACAGGTTTTGCAGTATAGCTTTGTAATACTTGCTTTCCAAGGACTTCTGTTTGAAAAGTCCTTCTGTTTTATTCGGATCAAAGTCCTTCAATAGGTTTTCTGCAATGTATTTCTCATCAAAAAACTCCTCGGGAATAAGATGACGTTGCTTCAAGAACCATACAAACATCAGACGAGTAATCAAGCGGATGGCGCTCTCGTTGTTGTATTTCTCATCATCCGTTTTATCTTCAATATCATTAGGGAACTTAATCTGTGTGATTGCCCAAGCATACCAGTCGCTCAATTCGCCATAGAAGTCATTGGTAAGAACCTCAACAGAGAAACGTTTGTGTAAATCCTCGTCATTAACTACTCGCCCTTTTTCGTTTAGATACTTGTTTGGCGTATAATAAGATATACCCTCACCGAGCAGATAGCTGTAGCGTCGTGGATTGCTATATGAACGTGTGATGCGTGAGTGCTCATCATCAATATTAAGAGAAATTTCAATAAATGAGAATCGATAAGTTGCATCGTTATCTTCAGGAACGAAAGCAACAAGGGCACGGTCTTCCATCTCGTCGGCCAACAAGCGGAAAGCCTCTTTTGACAACGATACCCTTGCATCATTCTTTGAAGTATGTCGAATCTCATAGACTACAAGGTCGAGCGATTCGCAAGTGCCCAACTTTACTGCTTGAGTTGAATACTTTGTTTGGGTAAGAAACCCAACCTTTTCTTCCGTCTGGACAAAGTCCTCTGGAAGGAAGCGGTTTTTCAGGAAGCCAACAAATTCCTGTCTGTTATATGCTTTATTAAATTCCATATTATTCCCGATTTTCTATTTCATTTTTTCAGGTTCACAAACAACACTGCATTCCTCTGGAGTTACCTCACACAATCCTGCATCTACAAAAAGTCCTTCATATCCAAGGTCTTCATCTATAGTTGGCCAATGTATTCCAGTATATCCAAGTATAAAATCGTCACGTTGGGCTCTTGATGCATTTTTCAAACCTTTCCATTTAGAAAACGGTGTACACACCTTGCGCCCATCTTTGGTTTCAATCCAAAGACAAGTGTCATCTGTCCATACTTTATCAATATAAAATCTTTTCATTACGTGGTCCTCCTGTTTATTTATTGAAATAACTATGCCATCGTTCAATGATAACTTCTTTGTTTTCTAAAACTATAGACTCAATTAAAGACAAATCATGTCTTTTGAAACCATGGCTAAATACAAGTTCCACAGGCTCAACGTTATATTTCGCTTCACACCCATCTTTTATAACATGTATATGGATGGGAGTATGGTCGTTAGAATAAAACATGAATCTAAAACCAAATATTATAAACAACGTAGGCATAATTATAATTTTGTCTGCATATTATGTAATATCTCACTAACTCAATACTTGGAGTTCTTCACTCATAATTAATGTTTCTTCCCCATCATCCACCTTATTTTGAGACGAGACGATACGGTCGATGTATTCCGGCTTTATCTTCTGAGGAAGCAATGCCGCATCTTTTAATGTCAGCTGATTGATGAAACGAAGTTCATAACCTGACAGGGCATCCGCCTTAATGACAGTGATTAAGTCGCAAAGATAGTCCTTTGGCAGTATTTTTGCTTTTGTCAGAACTTTTATCTTTGCTACGGCATTGACCAACTCTTTGTCATTACGTTCCTGTACCTCATTCTTGAACAAAGAAGACTTGACTCGCTGGTAAACCTCATCAAAGTCCTTGCTCAACTCCACAGGCTGTTCGTCCTTATCTGCCTTGAAAAGAGCCAATGCCTCTTCAGCTGGCAACATGGTGGGAGTCTCATCTTTACTGCCAATCTTGAAAACAAAGTCATTTCCCTTTTTCCCGAACGACAGCACTCCCTTGCGTCTTTGTTCGTTTCCGTCAGAGAACTCTGCAAGTCCTTTCTGTGCAGAACAAACATTTTCACGTCCTGTTCTAGCCCTATGAGGGAGTAGCAAAGCCTGTTCGTATATCTCCGTTCCTTTCATTTCATTAAGCAGTTTCCTGTATGGAGTGTCCCAAGAACCCTCTTCGTTGTTGGCAAGTTCCCTACGGTAGCGTTCATTGAAATAAGCCCTGACCTCTTCGTCTTTTGTCAGAGCCTTGGTGTCCTCACCCATTATGGCATGAATCATTGCCATTTTCAGCGTTGAGATTTCCTTGGTGCGTGTTTCAGCCTCGCCGACATCAGATGGAAAATAGTTGTAGATATACAGTTCGTCAAACACTTTCTTGTTGATACGGTTTATTCGACCAATACGTTGGATGACTCGTGTCGGATTGTAAGGTATGTCGTAGTTGAATATTGCTCCTGCACGATGCAAGTTGTATCCTTCAGATATGGCATCTGTCGCCACCAATATGTGATAGTCATTACGCTGCAAGGCTTTCTTAAGTCCTGCATCAAAATTGGCACGTATAAGTTCCTTGTTGGTGTCAGAAGCATCCGCTGAGGTATATATCATCACAGGGAGGCCAGCGTCCAAGAGGGCTTTACCAAGATAGTTTGCGGTATCTGCATATTCGGTGAACACCACTATCTTTCTATTGGGGTCATCCATCATCTGCTTCCTGACAATTTTGATGAACGAATCAAGTTTGGGGTCAAACGTGATTTTGTTCTCCTTGCCGAACCACTGTTCCCTAAGATTCTTCAGAAGGGTTATATCCGCATTCACATCATCTATGAACTCAGACTTAACATACTTCATATCAATCTCAAAGAAACCTCTTGACTCATATTTCTCAAAAGCTTCAGTTATTTCTTCTGTTCCGTCGTCTGTATAGAAATTCTCAACATCGGGCAGGTTGCCTTTTTTGTAAACCGGGATTTTGTGACGTTTGTCAATCCATGAGAGAAGGTGTTCTGCCGACAGAATCATATAGTCTATAGACGACTGGAAAGCAGCTACTGAACTCTCAAAACGTGAAACCAACAAATGGCGCATAAAACTCGAGACGTTGGCCTGTCGTCCTACCAACAGTCCAAACTTTATGCCTGTCTTTTCTTCAAGCTCTTTGGCTAACTGCTCTTTCTTGTCTTCACGCACATACAACACAGGAGAATAGCGTGCAGCCTTGAAACGGTAAACATCATCGCTACTTCCTTCTGTCTTACAGATACGGTCAAGCGTACTGAGATACAAATCTTTAAGTTTACTAAGGTCGTATGTCAACTCTTCCGGGTCATTGGGTATTACCAATTGGATATTCTGTTGTTGTAAGTCTTCAGCATATTCGGGTATTTCCATCAAGTCAAGACGTGAACGCCTAACAACCAACGGGCCTATTATTGAACGTATCTCCTTAGATATGTTTTCAACTTCTATTTTCACTTGCTCTTCTGTAATCTCACCTTTGCGTTGAGCTTCTCTCAATTCTTTATATTTGTCAATAAGTTGCTTGAAGGCAACACCCAAATTTTCCACCGTTTTCAGTGTCGAATGAGATGGAATCTGGAAAAGTTTAATAAGTGAATATATGTCTGAAGGCTGATTGTTGAAAGGCGTTGCCGATAGCAACAGCACTTTGTTACCTGTACATAGATTATGAAGCAAAGCGTAGTCCTGGGTATATTCATTGCGGAAACGGTGAGCTTCATCAATGATTATCAGGAACTGTTCGTCTGCTTTCACGATATTTTGGTAATGACTTACGGCATCTTCAATCTTTCCACTGCTGAAAACAGAAGCAGTAAATCCAAATTCATCTTTGTATTCTTCCCATTGTCTGCAAAGGTGTGGAGGGCTTATGATAATGGTTCTCAAACGCAAGTTACGTGCAACGGTTGAAGCAACAATACTTTTACCGAGACCAACTACGTCGGCAATGATTGCACCATTATGGTTTTCCAAAGATTTTAGTGCAAGCAAAACAGCGTCTGTCTGATATTTCAGATTGCTGAATCTTCCATCTGTTATGTCGTAGGGAGTCAAGAAGTTGTCCTTGGAAGGGATGGCAAAGTATTCAATAAGTACACGAATGAACATAAGATATGGTGAAAACAGAGTATCAAACCAAATATGTTTCATTACCTTATTGTTCCATTCATCAATATTGTTTTTGTCAGCAATGACTACAGCATCTTTCCAAAGTTCCTCAAATATCTCTTTGCCTTCTTCATATTCTATCTTATCGTTGAAACGGGCGTTGAGTTCAAGACGTCCTTGCAGTCCTTGGTATGACAGATTACTGGAACCTGTTATAAGAACTCCCGGGTTTTCTCCTCCCTCATTGATAATATCATTGTATGCGAAAAGATACATCTTGGAATGACACGGTTCAAGTGTCTTTCTTATTTCCACAGTTCCGTCAAGAATCTTTGAATAAAACATCTTGAACTGCTCCATCTTTTCTTTTGTATCGAGAAAATCTGTATCATTGAAGGCTTTCACGAATTGTGCATAATACTCATCTTTTAATACTCCACGTGACTGCAAATGCTGTCTGAAGTTCTCAACCTCACAAACATATTTAGCCATTCTGATATCAATATCCAAACCAACCAAAATCCTGACATGCTTGTCTTTTAGTTGGTCAGACAATTGTTTATAGCCAGAATAATAGAAATATCCGACAAGAAAATCAACAGCATTTGTTTTGGGGAGGATGCCATTGATAATGTCAGACAAATACTTATCTTTGTTTGTTATGAAACTGTTGCTCATTGTAGTATCTTTTTCTGTAGCTATCGTTATGACAATAGATGAGAGGTGTGAATCCCGAAAAGGGCTATCATGCTTGCAAAGATACTACTTTTTCTTATATTCCCAAAATTTTTCTATCGTTAAAAGAATCCTGTACGCCATTCCTGGTTGCCGCAGATGAGCTTGCATACAGCCAAGTTCTCGCCCATAATGCGCATGGACTTCAGTTCAGAGGGAGGATCTATGGTGCAGGTGATGAGATGTGCAGCGTAGTGTTTTTTCTGTATCTCGCTCCAGCCCTCTCTCCAGAGGTGTCTGTCTATCTCAACCTCCCGTATTGCCTGCAGACATACCCATTCGGCGCCTATATCACGGTATAGGTGTGCTACAAATTCACAAACTCTCAAATCAGTCATCACCAATTTTCATCCATAGATAGAAGTAGCGCGACAGTTAAGCTCCTCACTCCTCGCTCGGGATAGTCTGATTGACTCAGTCTCTTCTCTCGCTCGGGTGTCAGTTCTTAACGGTCGCGCTTCCTTTGGTGCTTGTTTTTCAAATGCTTATCCCATAGTGCCATCTGAAACATTGTCACGAGATAGTATCCCATTGGTTTGCTGGATAGCATCGGGGGTGGAGGGAGATGTCTCCATGGGCAATATTAGCCGAGCAGTTTATCCATCTGCTGCTGTAGCTCATGAGCTTTCTCGGCTGCCTTCGAGGCATAGTTTTCGTCTTTTCCTGCGTAGATGATACCACGGCTACTATTCACGAGTAGACCACAATCAGATATCATTCCATAGCGGCAGACCTCCTCAAGAGACCCTCCTTGGGCTCCCACTCCAGGGACAAGCAGGAATGCTTCTGGTGCAACACGCCGTATATCGGCAAACATGCTGCCACGTGTCGCCCCGACAACATACATCATATTGTCCTTGTCGCCCCATCGTTGTGAACGCTTTATAATATGTTCGAAAAGGCGTGTGCCGTCTTTATCCTCTATCAACTGAAAATCGAGACTTCCCTTGTTGCTCGTAAGGGCAAGGAGAATAACCCAACGACCGTCATAGCCGTCAAGGAAAGGTGTCACAGAATCCTCGCCCATATATGGTGCCACAGTGAGAGCATCGACATTATACTCCCCGAAAAATGTCTGCGCATACATCTTAGATGTATTTCCGATATCTCCACGCTTTGCGTCAGCAATGATAAACTGGTCGGGATAATTCTCCCGAATATACCTTACAGTTTCCTCAAACGCTTTCATGCCTTTAAGTCCATATGCCTCGTAGAAAGCAAGGTTTGGCTTGTATGCGACACAATAGGGTGCGGTAGCGTCTATTATGGCCTTATTAAACTCGAAAATGGGGTCTGGAAGCTGAAGCAGATGCTGTGGAATTTTCGTCAAATCGACATCGAGACCAACACAGAGAAAACTCCGCTTCTCCATTATGTGGCTTACTAATTCTTTTCTGTCCATACTGGAAAACTTTTATTAATTTAAGAAAAGGGTCTAAACAGCTCGATTTCTCGCCATGGCAAAGTTCTAGTAAACTCGACTTTGCTCATCTGGCTTAACGAAATCGTTCTTAAAAGTGCGATTTCTCGCCATGGCAAAGTTCTACTAAACTCGACTTTGCTCATCTGGCATAACGAAATCGTTCTTAAAAGTGCGATTTCTCGCCATGGCAAAGTTCTAGTAAACTCGACTTTGCTCATCTGGCTTAACGAAATCGTTGAATTTAGGGTGAAGAAAATGATGTGGTGGATGCAGCCTAAAGACTATCTGTGAAGACGATGGTGCTATAGCTCTGCCTCCTTCATGCGCTCTACATTCTCAGCGACTGTCAACGCATCTATCATCGGCTGAATATTCCCACCAAGGAATCCTGCGAGATCATGTGTTGTAAAGCCTATTCTATGGTCAGTCACACGACCTTGTGGGAAATTGTATGTACGTATCTTAGCCGAGCGGTCACCGGTAGAGACGAGGCTCTTACGTCTTGATGCAATATCATCAATGTATTTCTGATGCTCACGGTCGTAGATATAAGTCCTCAATCGTGACAGTGCACGTTCCTTATTCTTGGGCTGGTCACGTGTCTCAGTACACTCAATGAGAATCTCCTCTACCTCTCCAGTATTAGGATTTTTCCACATATAACGTGCGCGGACACCAGACTCGACCTTGTTGACATTCTGGCCGCCTGCACCTGATGAGCGGAAAGTATCCCACTTGATCTCTCCCTCATTAATCTGGACATCAAAGGCTTCAGCCTCAGGAAGCACAGCGACTGTGGCCGCAGAGGTCTGCATGCGGCCGTTTGACTCAGTGACGGGGACACGCTGTACACGATGTACACCTGACTCATATTTCAAAACGCCATAAACATCTGCTCCGCTGACAGCGAAGTCTATCTCCTTATAGCCTCCGACTGCACCTTCTGAGATGTCTGTAACAGAGACAGTCCATCCCTTTGACTCGCAAAATGATTTATACATTTTGAATAGATCGCCGGCAAACAAGCATGCCTCGTCGCCTCCTGTACCCGCCCTTATCTCCATTTGGACATCCTTTGCGTCTTCAGGGTCTTTCGGTATAAGCGCGATCTTTATTTCTTCCTCAAGTTGCGGCTGGCGAGCCTCATTCTCAGTGAGCTGCTCGCGGGCCATATCCTTCATGTCTGGGTCGGTTTCGTTGATTAGGATATCCTTGGCCTCGGCTATAGCCTCAAGACACGAGAGATACCTTTTGCGGAGAAGGACAATATCCTCAAGGTCCTTATACTCTTTGGTCAGTTTTACGTAGCGTTGTTGGTCGGCAATGACAGAGGGGTCGGTAATGAGGGTGCTGACTTCCTCGTATCTCGCCTCGAGACCTTCTAGTTTTTGCAATATGTTATTATTCTCCATGAAGTAGTATTTGATACGTGTCTATCATGCCACATCCCTGTTCAGCCAAAGGGGACAGGGTAAGACGGATTGTCATCGGGGTGGAATGTGTGTGGGGAAGAGGACAGTGGCTAATCCCGTATATTATAATGGTTATATGCAGAAGAGAGAGGGGGCGGTTATAGCCTTGCCCTCAATGGGCATGGTGCCACACCAGGCCAAGTCATGATGAGGGTGATTTAGTCCCTACTGACGGTTTCGGCTCATGCCATCTTCTCACTTATACTCAAACACACCGTTCTCACTCTTAATCGTCAGAGATTTCTCTCCCTCCTCAATATGTCCTATAACCTGGGCGTCGATATTGAAGCTTCTGCTTATCTCAATTATGCGGCTGGCATGTTCAGGCTCGACATATATCTCCATACGGTGACCCATATTAAAGACTTGATACATCTCACGCCAGTCTGTCCCCGAGCATTCATGAATAGCACGGAAGAGCGGCGGCACAGGGAACATATTGTCTTTGACAACATGAACATCTCCAGAGACGAAATGCAGAACCTTTGTCTGTGCGCCTCCTGTACAATGTACCATTCCGTGAATGTCATGTCGCATCTCGTCAAGGATACGCTTGATGACAGGGGCGTATGTTCTCGTGGGCGAGAGAACAAGCTGACCTGCGTTGAGGGGCGAACCGCTGACAGGGTCAGTCAATCTGTATTTTCCGCTATAGACAAGAGCGTCAGGTACGGCATGGTCAAAACTTTCAGGGTATTCAGCCGCAAGATACTTGGCGAATACATCATGACGTGCTGACGTGAGTCCATTGCTGCCCATACCGCCATTATAGCGACGTTCGTATGTTGCCTGGCCGGTAGAGGACAATCCGACGATAACATCGCCAGGGCGTATATTTGCGTTGTCTATGACATCAGAGCGTCTCATCCTGCATGTGACAGTTGAATCGACAATAATGGTACGCACTAGATCACCGACATCAGCCGTCTCGCCGCCTGTGGGGTATATGCCAACACCCATATCACGCAGTTCTTGCAGCAGTTCGTCGGTACCGTTTATGATTGCCGATATCACCTCTCCTGGAATCAGCATCTTATTGCGCCCTATAGTACTGGAGACAAGGATATTGTCGACTGCACCCACACAGAGGAGATCGTCGGTGTTCATGACAATGGCATCCTGTGCTATGCCTTTCCATACGCTCAGGTCGCCAGTCTCTTTCCAGTACATATATGCAAGGGAAGACTTTGTTCCTGCTCCATCAGCGTGCATTATATTGCAGTATTCTGGATCTCCTCCTAAGATATCGGGGATAATCTTACAGAATGCCATGGGGTAAAGTCCCTTGTCGATATTCTTTATTGCGTTGTGAACATCTTCTTTGGCGGCAGAGACACCGCGCAACATATATCTATTGTCCATTATTATTAATATTGAGATGGGATATGATATTTTTCTTTCTCGTTTTTGTAGGGGCTTAGCATATATAGCGCCGGAATTTTTTGGGAATGAAATTTGGCTTTAATTTATTGATGTCAAGTCTGTGTGCTTTAATCCAACGTCTTCGTTAAGCCAAATGAGCAGAGACCTAGTTTACTTGGGCTATGCCATGGCGAGAAAACGTCTGTGTTTATACGAAATTTTCGTTAAGCCAGATGAGCAGAGCTCAAGATTGCTTGATAATATTCTGCCATGTCAATAATACGCACATTTGACAACTGAGGCACTATGGTTTTAAGGGATTGACATAAGACGAAAAGCCTGATTATTCTCTATCAACGGTTATATATGCAGATATGGCCATTTCTGGGGTGGGTAACATGAGCAGGGAGCCGTATCACTCGTTCCAGAACTCCCATGAGGCGTAAGCTTGTAGCAGAAGCATCTCAAGCCCATTTTTCACGACTGCCCCGCTGGCTTTGCCCTTTTTCAAGAACAGTGTCTCGTCAGGATTATATATGAGGTCGTACAGAAGGTTATGGCTGTCCATGCAGTCATATGGCAAATCGGGACAAGTGTCGACATGAGGATACATCCCCAGAGGGGTGCAGTTGACTATTACATTGTACTCATGTATGATATCTGGGGTGACATTCTCATATTGTATGGTATCAGGACGCTCATATCTGCTGACCTTCAGTGTCTGCAGCCCGAGCTTCTGAAGGCCGTACTCAACTGCTTTTGATGCGCCGCCAGTACCAAGGATAAGAGCCTTCTTGTGATGCTTCTCAATGAGCGGTTCAATCGAGCGCATGAACCCTATCACATCACTGTTATATCCCTTTGTATATATCTTGTTGTCCTTATGGATGACACGTACGACATTCACAGCTCCTATATTACGGGCCTCATCGCTCAGCTCGTCAAGATATTCAATGATTTTCTGCTTATAGGGGATTGTGACATTCAGTCCACGTAGATTTGGCGTAGACTCAATGATGCCTGTGATACTGTCAATCTGTGGTATCTCATACATCTCGTATATAGCATCAATCCTCTCATTATGGAATTTCTCATTGAAGAATCCAGGAGAGAACGAATGGCCTAAGGGATATCCGATAATGCCGTATCTGTCCATTTTGTCGAGTGTTTTGATATGTTTTTATTATTGAGCTGACACAGTTATTGTGAGTTATGAATAACAAGAAACAGGATAAACCTCATAGCACAATATCCGCAAGATTGGCTCATACTGTTATTTGCAGGACACCCTTCTGTAATCTCATTTTGAGAGGAAGGCTGTGATATTGCGTTCTATACGCGAGTTGATGTCACCGTCAGTTGCTGTCCTGTCAAACGTCTCGCCTGTTATATGCTCATAGAGCTCAATGTATCTCTCAGATACACTGTTTGCATATTCGTCTGTAATCTCAGGCATTATCTGTCCCGGCTCGTTCATGAAGTCATGGTCGATAAGCCACTGGCGTACAAACTCCTTCGACAACTGGCGCTGTGGCTCGCCTTTCTCAAACTTTTCCTCGTATCCCTCTGCATAGAAATAGCGTGACGAGTCGGGGGTATGTATCTCGTCGATGAGATAAACTTTCCCATCGCGTTTTCCAAACTCATACTTTGTATCAACAAGAATCAGCCCACGCTTTGCTGCAATCTCCTGTCCACGGTTGAAAAGACGGCGTGTATAATCCTCCATAACGGCATAATCCTCAGCAGAGACTATACCCTGGGATATTATCTCCTCACGCGAGATGTTCATGTCATGTCCCTCGTCCGCCTTTGTCGTAGGAGTGATAATAGGCTCTGGGAAGCGCTCGTTCTCTCTCATACCATCGGGGAGTCTCACTCCACATATCTCACGGACACCGCTCTTATAGTCTCTCCAAGCGGAGCCTGTCAGGTATCCTCTTATAATCATCTCTACACGGAAACCCTCACACGCCAGACCGACCGTGACCTGAGGGTCTGGAGTAGCCAGCTTCCAGTTCGGACAGATATCACTTGTCGCATCGAGCATCTTTGACGCAATCTGGTTAAGGACCTGTCCTTTAAACGGAATACCTTTTGGCAGTATCACGTCGAACGCCGAGATACGGTCAGTCGCTACCATTACGAGCAAGTCATCATTGATGTTATAAACATCGCGTACCTTTCCATGGTACACACTTTTTTGTCCAGGAAACTGGAATTCAGTCTTGGTTAATGCTTCCATCTTTGTATTTTTCAAATGCGTTTACTATTCTTGTGACTAATTTGTGTCTTACAATATCTGTCGAGTCAAATCTCACCACCGATATCCCCTCAACGTCAGATAGAATGCGGAGCGCCTCCTCCAATCCAGACCGTGTATTTCGTGGAAGGTCAATCTGGGTGAGATCGCCAGTGACGATGATTTTCGTGTTCCACCCCATGCGCGTCAGGAACATCTTTATCTGGGCCGTCGTGGTGTTCTGGGCCTCGTCGAGAATAACCACAGCGTCATTTAAGGTCCTGCCACGCATGAATGCCAGCGGTGCTATCTGGATGATGTTCTTCTCTATCATGTCCTGAAGCTTCAGTGCGGGCAACATATCTTCAAGGGCATCATATAACGGTTGTAGATATGGGTCGATCTTCTCTTTCATGTCGCCGGGGAGGAATCCCAGCTTCTCTCCTGCCTCCACAGCCGGGCGGGAGAGGATGATGCGTTTTATCTGCTTCTCCTTCAGCGCTCTGACAGCCAATGCTATGGACAGGTAAGTCTTGCCGGTGCCGGCGGGGCCGACAGCGAAGACCATGTCGTTCTTCTCGTATGCGTCGACAAGCTGCTGTTGGTTTGCTGTCCGGCTTTTAATAGGTCTTCCTGATATGCTGTATGTCAACACACCCTTTGCCGCCTCCGTTCTCGATTGCCTGCCCTTGCAGATGTCTATTATATCCTCCTCGTTCAGAGTGTTGTATTTCTGGAGATGCGCTGAGAGCTTCTTTATGTTTGCCTCAAAGAGGGATATCTCCTCCTCGTCGCCGAGAACACGTATGACATCGCCACGGCCGTTTATCCTGAGCTTGGGATACAGGGCTTTGAGCATCTGCAGATGCGCATTGCCAACACCATAGAACATAATGGGGTCTACATCCTCAAGTATGATATGCTTTTCGATCAAAACTTTATTTGTTATTATTTTTCTTCTAAAAAGTGCGTTTCCTCGCCAAGCCAAAGTGAGCAAGCTCTTTTTGGTTTTATGGCTTAACGAAGAAGTTCGTTGATGGTGGGGTTATATATGATTTATCTGTCTGGCTTGGAGTTTGGTGTGGGGCCTTCTTGCCCTCTTCCCTGTAGCCATTTCTCTTGCCTTTCGTATCCAGACTCTATTATCATTACGCCGCAGCGGCATGAACAGCAACTACGGAGGAGACTGTCTGAAAAAGAATTTCACTGCAAAATTATGAAAAGTTTTTAATATTCCAATATTTTTTCATAATTTTGTGGTCATATTTTTTCAAACTTCAAGACATGTCCGTTTCTAAAGACAAATATTTGCAGATTTTCGGTATCATTGTGATTCTGCTCGCCCTTTACAGGTGTGCACATCCTGGCATCTCAGGTAGTAAGAGTCACTCAGATAGCGGAGACAGCCTCCAGCGCCCAGTGTACAAAGACACAATACACACAAGCGATGTAGTCGGATTCTTGCCCGATGGGTACAGACATCGTGATTCCATGTCGGGCAGCGCATCACCGCAAACTGTGGATGCGCCTCACAAGATATACAGCGTTCCGGGATTCAGCGTCTCTTTTCCTGACCAGCAGCAAGTACACTTGACATCCGCCAGACGTTTGGGCGTGAGCAGCGTCAAGGATAGGAAAGAGGCTGAGCGGAGGAAGAACGAGCTGGTCTACGTCGGGGCCAATCCATACTTCCACATCGACAAGCTACACAGTAGTATACCTTATCTTATACCGCAGGCTGCCAGACTTCTGAACGATATTGGCCGGCAATACTTCGACTCTCTTCACGTAAAAGGCATCCCGCTACACAAGATTATCGTCACTAGTGTCCTTAGGACAGAGGATGATGTCAAGCGACTCAGACAGCGCAACACCAATGCGACCGAGAACTCTTGCCACCTATACGGCACAACATTCGATATTTGCTATAATAGATATCTGACAGTCTATGACCCGCGCGAAGGTGAGAGACGTGCTGTCACGAGCGACACGCTGAAATGGATTCTGGCCGAGGTGTTGAGGGATATCCGGCTCAGCGAAAGGGCTTATATCAAATATGAGGTGAAGCAGGGATGTTTCCACATAACGGCCAGATAATCCGTGTTGTGTTAAGTTGACATGATATCATCTTCATCACAGCCGCATGACCAGCCATTATTTTACACTTTCCATGCTGCGAAACAGAATGAATACAATGTTTTTTCAGTGTACAAATCTTGCTGTTTCTCATATAGTGCTTTTGGGCCTCTCATTCAGTGCATGTGACGCGATCATTCAATACTCTTGAGCCACTCATTAAATACCTTTAGTGATAACATAGCTAAATCATCGAAAAATAGACAAATTGCGACATCCATGTACACATCCCAATGTCTATGACAACGAGGACACTATCAACTAATTCTGAGCATACAGTGAAAAAATCCGGCGGTGTAGGAATAATTTGCCTATAAATATTTGTCTGGATAAAAAAAAGTGTCTACCTTTGCAGAAAATTTGAGCAATTATTATCAATATGAAAAAGTATCTTGCACACTCACTGATTCTTATGTCGCTCGCAATCCTTGCGAGCTGTTCCAGCGTGAAGAATATCCCATATCTGCAGAACGCTGACGAGATAGACCTGGCAGCCTCACGAATGCTCTATGATGCAAAGATCATGCCGAAGGATATGCTGACTATCTACATAAACACAACCGACCCCGAAGCTGGAAAGCCTTTCAATCTCTACTCACAGAGCACTACAGGAGGGAACAACACCATCATCCCATATCTCGTGGACAATGAGGGTAACATAAACTTTCCGGTACTGGGCAAACTGCATGTGGCAGGACTGACTAAGAGCGAGTGTCAGGATATGATAGCGAGCAGGCTAAAGGTCTATATGACAGAGACAGAGAACCCTGTTGTCACTGTACAGATGTCAAGTTATCACGTCACTGTTATGGGAGAGGTGGGAAGCCCGAAGGTTATCCCAGTCTCAACAGAGAAGATGAACATACTCGAGGCTATAGCATCGGCTGGCGACCTCACGATTTTCGGACACAGAGAGAATATCATGCTCATACGAGAGGACGCAAGGGGAGAGAAGACAATACACAGAATCAACCTCAATGACGCGGGGCTCATCAACTCTCCTTATTATTATTTGCAGCAGAACGATATCGTCTACGTCACCCCGAACAAGATCAAGGCGAAAAACGCATACTTCAACCAATACACGGGGCTGTACTTCTCGCTTGCTGGCATGTTAATGTCCCTTGCCACCTTTGTCATACAGGTTGTCAAATAACCGGATGCGATATCTCCCGAGTTGACATGCTGCTGAACCAATATCGGAATCACAGCAAGTCAACTCGATTATTATATAATAAGGTTGGGTTAGTGAAAATCCCCCCTACCCTTTCACCCCCAAAAGGAAAAAAGGTGAAGGACTCTACAATGTGGAGGACTATTTGGTCATAGCTTTAGCATCATGGTGTTTGCAGATTTTGACTTCCTTGAATTGCATACATCTTTATATATATAAGAGTGTTCTCCCTATAGAGCCAGAATATTCGTGGAGCTCAAAACTCGAGGAGGGGAGATAGTTGAAAGGCTTTAAGGCAGATATGCCTCAGCCTCACACGAGTCCTACCGCTGTATACTGAAGCAGGGGACACCAAATAACAATATACAGTAAAAGGCTCAGGGGCGGAAGAAAAGGATACCTTGTCCATGAGGCAAAGCCAATATAAACAATAATTAATTATGTGTGGAATAGTAGGTTATATAGGAAAGAAAGATGCTTATCCTATTCTAATTAAAGGACTGAAACGCCTCGAATACAGAGGATATGACAGTGCCGGAGTCGCCCTTATCAATAAGGATGGCGAGCTGAATGTCTATAAGGCACGCGGAAAAGTCGCCGACCTGGAGAACTTCTGCTCAGACAAGGACATCAGTGGCACTATCGGACTTGCGCATACCAGATGGGCTACACATGGGGAGCCTTCGCAGCGTAACGCCCATCCACACTTCTCGTCGTCGCACAGGTTGGCCATAATACATAATGGAATAATAGAGAACTATGCTGTACTGAAACGAAAACTTGAGGAATACGGCGTGAAGTTCTCGTCAGACACAGACTCAGAAGTCCTTGTACAGCTCGTAGAGTATATAATGACCAAAAAGAGCTGCGACCTCCTTACAGCTGTCCAAGTAGCCCTGCACCAGGTGATTGGAGCCTATGCCATAGCAATACTTGACAAGAGCAATCCTGACCAGATTATAGCGGCGAGGAAACAGAGCCCGCTTGTCGTGGGTATCGGAAGAGACGAGTTCTTCCTTGGCAGCGACGCGACTCCAATCGTTGAGTATACCGACAAGGTAGTGTACCTTGAAGATGGGAACATCGCCGTGATAAGAAGGAACCGGGACCTTGATGTAGTATCCATACTCAACCATCGTCTCGCCCCTGAGATACAGACTGTCGACCTCAAGTTGGGACAGATAGAGAAAGGCGGGTATGAGCATTTTATGCTGAAGGAGATATTCGAGCAGCCCGAGTGTTTCGAGAACTGCATCAGAGGACATGTATCAAGCAGCCATCCTGGTAATGTGTATCTCCGTGCCGTACAGGACCACACTAAAGAGATAGAAGAGGCAAAACGTTTCATAATTGTAGCATGCGGAACATCATGGCACGCAGGACTGATAGGGAAACAGCTGATAGAGGATCTCTGCCGTGTACCTGTTGACGTTGAGTATGCCTCTGAGTTCAGATACCGCAACCCTGTCATCACTCCTGACGATGTTGTCGTAGCCATATCACAGAGCGGCGAGACAGCCGACACCCTCGCAGCTGTAGAGCTGGCAAAGAGGAAGGGCGCATTCATATACGGAATAGTAAACGCCATAGGCTCAAGCATAGCAAGAGCCACACATGCAGGCACATATATCCATGTGGGGCCAGAGATTGGAGTGGCCTCGACAAAGGCTTTCACAGGCCAGGTCGCTGTGCTGACAATGCTCGCAATGGCAGTGGCTAAGGTTAAGGGCACTATAGATGACAAGACGTTCAATAACATCGCCGAAGAATTCATCAGGATTCCTACCCTGATGGAGAAAGTATTGAAGACCAACAAGCAGATAATGGACCTCAGCAGGACATTCACATATGCCCGTAATTTCCTGTATTTAGGCAGAGGATACAGCTATCCTGTCGCTCTGGAAGGAGCCCTCAAACTTAAGGAGATATCGTACATACATGCAGAGGGGTATCCTGCCGCGGAGATGAAACACGGGCCTATCGCACTTATTGACTCGGACATGCCTGTCGTCGTCATAGCGACACATAACAACATGTACGAGAAAGTGCTCTCAAACATACAGGAGATAAAGGCGCGGAACGGACGTGTGATTGCCTTGGTATCTGAGGGAGATGAAGTGGTATCGAAAATTGCAGACCAGACAATAGAGCTTCCGCAAACGATGGAATGCCTCGAACCGCTTATAGCTACCATCCCCTTACAACTGTTGGCATATCATATAGCTGTCTGCAAAGGCAAGAATGTCGACCAACCACGTAACCTTGCAAAGTCTGTGACTGTTGAGTAGGACAAGGACATAAAGGTATCCTTATTTGGCTATTCGTCGGCCTGGATTATGGTCACAAGAAGAGCGAAGCAGGACAACAGGACTCTACCCCATACTCTTCAAAAGGCATATCCTGATTATTTTTGATTCGTGAATGACACTAAGTGGGGTGATATGGAGCGGAACTAAAACATCCTCGTTAAGCCAAATGAGCAGAGTTCAAACTAGCTGAGGCTATGCCAAGCCGTGACTGAGGAAGGCAAAGTAAAACTTGCGTGGGCTATGCCTTGAGAGGAAGAGAAAGGCGAAACCAAACAAAGTCAAAAAGAAGACAACGTCAAACATAATATACACAAACATAATAAATATGAACAATGTAACATTGGTCTTACAAGATGGGACAACATTCCATGGCCAAAGCTTTGGATATGAGAGCCCTGTCGCTGGAGAAGTGGTGTTCAATACTGCCATGACAGGATATCCGGAGTCACTGACTGACCCCTCCTATGCCGGCCAGATAATGGTCCTGACATACCCTCTTGTAGGTAACTATGGAGTTCCGCCATTCACTTTTGAAGAGAACAATATCCCAACATTCATGGAGAGCGACAAGATACATGCGTCAGCTATCGTAGTTGGAGACTATTGTGAGAGTTACAGCCATTGGAACGCAGAAGAGTCTCTTTCAGAATGGCTCAAGCGAGAGCATATTCCTGGAATTACAGGAATTGACACCAGAGAGCTGACAAAGGTATTACGCGAGCATGGAGTCATGATGGGCAAGATACTGTTTGCTGACCAGCCTGACAACATTCCAGATGCAGAATACGAGGGAGTGAATTTTGTCGACAAGGTATCATGCAAGGAAATCATCCGATATAATGCGCTGAATGTTGACGCAGACGCCAAAACACCCACTGTCGTTCTTGTCGATTGTGGCGTGAAAGCAAATATTATTCGTTGTCTTATTAATCGTGGTGTCAATGTTATACGTGTCCCATGGAATTATGACTTTAACACTCTGGAGTTTGATGGATTGTTCCTTGCCAATGGTCCTGGCGACCCAGATATGTGTGTCGATGCTGTTAACAACATAAAGAGATTTATCGAGACGGAAGACAGGAAAGAAGAGGCAGTGATCCGCCCGATAATGGGTATATGTATGGGGAACCAGCTATTATCGAAAGCTGCAGGCGCGACAATATACAAGCTGAAATACGGACATCGGTCACATAACCAGCCAGTCCGCATGGTCGACACCAATACATGCTTCATCACATCACAGAACCATGGCTATGCTGTAGACAGCACAACACTCTCGCAAGACTGGGAGCCATTGTTCGTGAACATGAACGACGGGTCGAACGAGGGAATCCGGCATAAGCATCATCCATGGTTCTCTGCCCAATTCCATCCAGAGGCATGCTCTGGCCCAGTAGACACAGAATTCCTTTTTGACAAGTTCGTAGCTTTGCTTCATAAATAATAGATAAGGACAATGTTAGACAAGACTATAAGAAAAGTTTTGCTCCTCGGTTCAGGAGCATTGAAGATAGGTGAGGCAGGAGAGTTCGACTATTCCGGCTCTCAAGCTTTGAAAGCACTCAAGGAAGAGGGTATTGAGACTGTTCTTATCAACCCGAACATCGCTACGGTACAGACATCAGAGGGAGTGGCAGACCAGATATATTTCCTTCCTGTACAGCCTTACTTCGTCGAGAGAGTCATAGAGAAAGAACGTCCGGACGGTATACTTCTGTCATTCGGAGGTCAGACGGCTTTGAACTGCGGTGTAGAGCTCTACAAGAGTGGAGTTCTTGAGAAATATAACGTCAGGGTCCTCGGCACCCCCGTCCAGGCTATCATGGACACAGAGGACCGTGAGCTATTTGTCGAGAGACTTGACGAGATAAATGTAAAGACAATAAAATCACAGGCATGCGAGAATATTGAGGATGCACGCAAGGCAGCATCAGAGCTAGGTTATCCTGTGATTATCCGCGCCGCCTATGCTCTTGGCGGCCTTGGCTCAGGTTTCTGCGATAACGAGGAAGAGCTGAACAAACTTGCAGAGAAAGCATTCTCTTTCTCACCTCAGGTGCTTGTTGAGAAATCGCTCAAGGGATGGAAAGAGATTGAATATGAAGTCGTGAGAGATAAGTTCGACAATTGCATTACTGTTTGTAACATGGAGAATTTTGACCCTCTCGGCATCCACACCGGAGAGTCTATAGTCATCGCTCCATCACAGACTCTGACAAACTCGGAGTATCATAAGCTTCGCGCTCTCGCTATCAAGATTATTCGTCACATAGGAATCGTCGGCGAGTGCAATGTCCAATATGCGTTCGATCCAAAATCCGAGGACTATCGTGTCATTGAGGTTAATGCACGCCTCTCACGCTCATCAGCATTAGCATCAAAAGCCACTGGATATCCATTGGCTTTTGTTGCAGCCAAATTGGGCTTGGGTTATGGACTGTTCGAACTGAAGAATTCAGTCACCAAGACAACTTCTGCATTCTTTGAGCCAGCACTTGATTACGTTGTATGCAAAATTCCACGTTGGGACTTATCAAAGTTCCGCGGAGTCAATAAGGAGCTTGGCTCGTCGATGAAATCAGTCGGCGAGGTAATGGCTATAGGCCGTACATTCGAAGAGGCGATACAGAAAGGTCTGCGTATGATTGGGCAGTCAATGCATGGCTTTGTAGAGAACCGCGAGCTTAAGGTAGAAGATGTAAAAGCAGCGCTTCATGACCCAACGGACAAACGTATCTTCGTTATAGCCAAGGCTATGCAGCGCAAACTGTATTCTATCGACGAGATACACGAGATAACGAAGATTGACAAATGGTTCCTTGAGAAACTCCGCCACATTGTAGACATTGATGACGAGCTACACAAATGCACCTCTGTCAATGTTCTCGACAAGAATCTCCTGCGTAAAGCTAAAGTCTACGGCTTCACAGACTTCCAGATAGCAAGGGCAGTGGGCCTTGAGAAAGAGATTGGCAATATGCACAAGGCGCAGCTCGTGGTACGTGCATTAAGGAAACAGTATGGTATACTGCCTGTTATAAAGCAGATTGACACACTCGCTGCGGAGTATCCTGCTCAGACAAATTATCTTTATGTAACTTATGCTGGCTGTACCAATGATCTGAAACCTGAGAATGACAAGAAGACAGTCATTGTATTAGGGTCAGGAGCATACCGCATCGGTTCCTCAGTAGAGTTCGACTGGTGTGGAGTCCAAGCTCTCCAGACTATACGTAATGAGGGTTACAGGTCTGTCATGATAAATTACAACCCCGAGACAGTATCCACAGACTATGACATGTGCGACCGTCTATACTTCGATGAGTTGACATTCGAGCGTGTGATGGATATAATAGAGTTGGAATCACCCCATGGTGTCATTGTCTCAACAGGAGGACAGATACCTAATAATCTTGCAGTTAAACTTGCAGAACAGCGTGTGCCGATTCTGGGGACAAAAGCAAAGGATATCGACAACGCCGAGGACAGAGCACAATTCTCCAGCATGTTGGGCAGAATCGGAGTTGACCAGCCAGAGTGGTCGGCTCTGACAAGTATGGAAGACATAAACGAGTTTATAGACCGTGTTGGATTCCCTGTCCTTGTCCGCCCATCATATGTCCTCTCAGGAGCTGCTATGAATGTATGCTCAAACCGTGAGGAGCTTGAGCGCTTCCTTCAACTTGCGGCAAACGTATCGGCTGAGCATCCTGTCGTTGTCAGCAAGTTCATAGAACATGCCAAAGAGATTGAGATGGATGCAGTGGCTAAAGACGGTGAGGTTATCGCTTATGCAATTTCTGAGCACGTGGAGTTTGCCGGAGTACACTCGGGTGACGCTACAATACAATTCCCTCCACAGAAACTATATGTTGAGACTGTAAGGAGGATAAAGCGCATAACACGCCAGATTGCTAAAGAGCTGCACATATCCGGGCCTTTCAACTGTCAGTTCATGGCCAAGGACAATGACATCCTTGTCATTGAGACTAACCTAAGAGCCTCACGCTCTTTTCCGTTCGTGTCAAAAGTCTTGAAACTCAACCTTATCGACCTGGCTACGAAAATCATGTTGGGTGTTCCTGTTGAAAAACCATCAAAGAATCTCTTCGACTTGGATTATGTCGGCATCAAGGCATCCCAGTTCTCCTTCAACCGTCTTCAGGGCTCAGACCCTGTTCTCGGTGTCGACATGGCCTCCACAGGCGAGGTCGGCTGTATAGGCGATGACACCTCATGCGCACTGCTCAAGTCGATGTTATCTGTAGGACACAGAGTGCCAAGAAAGACAATCCTGCTCTCAACTGGTACTGCCAAGCAGAAGGCAGAAATGCTCTCAGCCGCTCAAGAGCTGAAGGACAATGGTTATGTCCTGTATGCCACAGGAGGTACACATAAATACCTCAAGGAAAACGGGATTGACAATATTGAGGTATTCTGGCCGTCGGATGAGGGGAAACACCCTCAGGCGTTACAGATGCTACACGAGAAAAAGATTGACATGGTTGTCAATGTCCCGAAGAACCATACAGCCAGAGAGCTTGACAATGGATACAAGATACGTCGAGCAGCTATCGACTTGAATATCCCTCTGATAACCAACCCACGGCTTGCTTCTGCATTTATCCATGCCTTCTGCTCGATGTCGGTAGATGATTTGCAGATAAAGTCATGGTCTGAATACAGATAAGTTATCGCAATTTTGCTTCATTTGGGTACCTGTTCCACCTCATGGGCTAATTCCTCTTACTATGAGTGAGCATATATAACGGTCTATGGCAAAGCCTCCACACGTCAGGGACAGAAGAGGAAACTATAGTCTGCAAAGGTTATCCAACAGTAATCATAAATTACCAGAACCTGTCTGTTCAATATATTGAAAACATATCGTTAGTATTCTGAGACAGACAAGGGTGAAGTATATAATTTCAAATATGAATGAAAATAAAGTCCATCCTTCGCCCTTGTCATTCTCATAACATTAAATTCAAGTATTATATGCCAGTATTAATATCCCCTTCTCTTTTGGCTGCTGATTTTCTTCATCTTGAGAAAGAAATAGAGATGATAAATAACAGCCAAGCTGATTGGCTTCATCTTGATATTATGGACGGACTTTTTGTCCCTAATATTTCATTCGGATTCCCTGTCCTCGAAGCTGTCAGCAAATTATTGCGCAAGCCGATGGATGTCCATTATATGACAGTGCATCCTGAGGATTATATTGCCCGTACAGCAAGGCTCGGAGCCATGATGATGAATGTCCACATAGAGGCATGTGGAGACAAAACGCCAACAGTTATAAGAGATATACACGATGCTGGCATGAAAGCGGCGATAACAATCAGCCCTGACACCCCCGTTGATTCTGTCCGTCCATATATTTCGGACGTTGACATGGTTCTCGTAATGGGAGTATACCCAGGTTTTGGAGGGCAGAAATTTATTGAGGCGACAACTGAGCGTGTGAGACAACTGAGACATATTATTGACTCGACAAATAGCCATGCGCTTATCGAGGTTGATGGAGGTGTAGATAATATAACAGCTCCTCGTCTTGTCGAGGCCGGGTGTGATGTCCTCGTTTCCGGTTCTTATGTGTTCAAGGCTCCATCGCCCGACAATGCCATACTAACCTTGAAGGGCCTAACCGGGGGTAATCATTGAGTTTTCTGCTCAGACTATCCCGAGGCGCGAAGGAAGAAGACGAAGTCAAAACTCACTTTTCAAGAACTATTATAACAATTAACCTTATCTATCATGAATCTGAAAACAAGACTTATAATAATGAACTTTCTGGAGTTCGCTGTATGGGGAGCATACCTGACATGCATGGGAATATATCTCGGGAAGACAGCAAACATCGGGAACACCATTGGTCTATTCTATGCCATGCAGGGTATTGTCAGCATCTTTATGCCTGCAATCATCGGTGTTGTGGCAGACAAATGGATTCCCGCACAAAAGATGCTGGGTATATGTCATCTTCTTGCAGGCACATTCATGTTCTCTGCTACAAGCTATGCTCTTCTGAATGCAGGAGAGATTGAGTTCGCTCCGCTTTTCCTGTTTTACAGTCTCTCTGTAGCATTCTATATGCCAACACTCGCTTTGTCCAACTCCGTTGCCTTCAATGCGCTGACACGTTCAGGACACGACACTGTCAAGGCTTTCCCCCCCATCAGAGTATTCGGAACAATAGGATTTATTGTAACGATGTGGGCAGTAGACCTTCTCGATTTTGAGTCCACTCCATATCAGTTCGCTGTTTCCGGATTACTATCCGTCATATTAGGCATATACAGTTTCTCCTTGCCTGCATGCCCTGTCCGGACAGGAAAAGAAGACGGACCGTTGTCAATATCCAAGGTATTCGGACTTGATGCATTCCGTTTGTTCCGTGACAAGCAGATGGCCATTTTCTTCGTTTTCTCTATGCTGCTCGGTGTCAGTCTCCAGATAACAAATGGCTTTGCTACACCATACATCGACTCTTTCAGCGCCATTGACACATACATGGATAGTTTTGGCGTGCGCTATCCGGTGGTATTATATAGTCTCTCACAGATCAGCGAGACAGCATGTATACTCCTCATCCCATTTTTCATGAAACGTTATGGAATCAAGAATGTCATGCTCATAGCGATGTTTGCCTGGTTCTTCCGTTTCGGACTTCTGGGTTATGGATCGCCAGCCATGCCCGGCTTGATTCTCTTTATCCTGTCGATGATTATTTACGGTGTCGCCTTTGATTTCTTCAATATTTCAGGTGCGCTTTTCGTCGACAAGAACACAACACCTGAGATTCGTTCATCAGCACAAGGTCTGTTCATGCTTATGACAAACGGCATAGGAGCCACATTAGGCTCATTGGGAGCTCAGGCCATAGTGAGCACATTCACACACAGCCAAGCCGTAGAGACAGCCCAAGGCACAGTGTTCTATACAGTCGGCGACTGGCGCACATGCTGGACTATCTTTGCCGTATATGCCCTTATAGTGGGTATTCTATTCGCCATAATATTCAGTCCGAAGAAAGAAAACATAAATGCTTGAGAAAATCCAGATAAAAGTCAGAGCCGTATCAGAAATTATCGGCAATCAAGATGTTGGCATAATAATTGTCACCGATAATGAAGAGACAATGCAAATCGCCATAGTGTGCGATGATATTATGAAACATGAGATACACCGACGCCTCTCTCACGAGAAAATATGCAACACGATGCTCCCTGAGACTTTGGTGAATATCCTCAGGCAGCAGGATAGGCTTCATTATGAGATTATAATCAATGATATATCAGATGGAGACTACCGGGCTATGCTCGTAAACACAGAGACATACCAACCTCTGTCAATGAGAGCCTCTGATGCCATCCTCCTGCATGTCATATCACACATCCCGCTGTTTGCTACTCTCCAGTTGATGAAACGTCAGGCTGTGCCTGTAATGCCAGGTACGGCGGCCATGGCAATACCATACAATGCATTGACAGACAAGATGCTTGAGGATGCACTGGAGAAAGCGATAGAGCTTGAGCGGTATGAGATGGCATCGACAATACGCGACGAACTGAAACGGCGTGGGAAGTTGCCCCCCCTTGATTTGTAGAATTCAGACAATCATGCTGTCCTTCTGGACATGTCTGCCTGTACTGTGTAAAATGGAATAACAGTCCATCAGGCATGTAGGCGCATCACCACCTCCCCCACCCCGACGAATATTAAACCACCAAATGAAAGAGACACGATATTTTTATGTTCCAGAAGCCACAGAGCATAATCAGCTTCCTGCCGACGAGGCATCACATGCCATACGTGTGCTTCGCCTCTCTCCTGGAGACATTGTTATGCTGATTGACGGCAAGGGATATTTTCACAAGGCAGAGATAACACTGACAACAAAGCGTGACTGCTTCTACTCTATACAAGAGTCGATACCACAGCAAAAGACATGGAATGGGCATATCCATCTGGCCATAGCACCGACAAAGATGATGGAACGGATGGAATGGCTTGCAGAAAAGGCCGTTGAGATTGGGTTTGATGAGCTGTCGTTCCTTGATTGCAAATTCTCTGAACGGAGACAGTTGCGTATAGACCGAATAGAGAAGATTATCGTATCAGCCACTAAACAGAGCAGGAAAGCGTTTACGACAAAGACAAATCCCATTGTCTCATTCAGCGAGTTCGTGGCGACACCTCATAAAGGACGGAAATATATATGCCATTGCTATGAAGACGTGCCTCGGTCTGACCTCTTTACCCTTCTCAAAGAGTCTTCTCCAGAACATGGCACCACATCAGACATTACCATCCTGATAGGTCCTGAAGGCGATTTCAGCATAGACGAGGTGCATAAGGCCATTGAGGCGGGGTACATCCCGGTTTCTTTAGGCGATAGCCGTTTACGGACAGAGACAGCAGGATTGGTGGCTGTCATGATGTCTAACATCTCCCAGCGCACATAACTCCTTCCGGCCGATATCCTGGTTCTGGGTCAACCCCCACCACCCGATAAGCGAGGGGGGAGGTGTACTGATAAGCCATACACATAGCCCCCC
>JADYUK010000069.1 GCA_021531755.1 Hoylesella loescheii | reverse complement strand
TTATGTACTGTCCCACTTTCATGTAGTCACTGATTCTACTGCTGTAAATCGATGCTTCCAGCACTTCATACAGAGAGTGTGCCTCCATATTATACTTTGAGTATTCTCTAATGGCATTCTCCATCGTTTTCAGTGCCAAGGAGTCATATCCCATGTGTGCATAAGGATGTGCCAGAGTTCCCTGCATGGCGATGTAGCTCAGAGTGTCCTTGCCTTTCAGACACATCTCACCGCACTTTCGGGCAGCCTCAATCTCAAGCTCGGGGAGGAATACCTTGTCGTAAAGGATATACATCTGGCCGTAAA
>JADYUK010000068.1 GCA_021531755.1 Hoylesella loescheii | reverse complement strand
GTTCCGCAAGAAGAAAGGAGGCGTTAAGGCGCATGTCCTTTATGACCTGGAATCCCAGGTTCCTGCCTTCTTCCATATTACGACTGCATCGGTACACGATTCAAAGGCAATGAAGGAGATTCCTTATGAATCAGGCTCTTACTACGTATTCGATCGTGGTTACAATGCATTCAAGGAACTCTACAAGATCCGTCTAAATGAATCATACTTCGTGGTTCGAGCAAAGAAGAATTTACAGTACAAGTGCACGAAATGGAAACGTAGATTGCCTAAGGATGTACTTACTGATTCTGTTATCGAACTCACGGATGTGAACACA
>JADYUK010000067.1 GCA_021531755.1 Hoylesella loescheii | reverse complement strand
AAATATAAGGGACGCCGACTGAAAGAGAAGTCAGTTTCAGGTTGTCTTCCCTCATCCCCAGCTTCTTGTACACAAATCTGTTTTATTATATTTGAGAAACTAGATGTTGAGTATATTAAACAGGTAAGTCTGTTTTCTCCATAATTATATGGGGGATTAGCTCAGCTGGCTAGAGCGCTTGCATGGCATGCAAGAGGTCATCGGTTCGAGCCCGATATTCTCCACTCCGGCACGGACATAAGTCCGCGACCACAAGATCTTTGACATTTTGACACAAGCTAGACTGTAAAGAGCAGTCTGAAGGCCTTCGGCCATCAGGCTG
>JADYUK010000066.1 GCA_021531755.1 Hoylesella loescheii | reverse complement strand
GCATATCGTGTTGAACTATGGCAACAAGGCAGTAGGTTATGATTGCAGCAGAGATTTGTATTCTCACAGCGTTTCCTGTAGTACCCCAGAATTTCTTAATCTTGAGGTGCTGCTTGAGCCACTTGAAGAACAACTCTATCTGCCAGCGATTCTTGTAGAGATTGGCAATCTCGAGAGAAGTAAGATGGAATGCATTCGTTAAAAATGCGAAGTCCCTATCTTGCTCGTCATCGTGAAATCTCACAAGTCGCAACCTCTCAGGATACTTCTTCTGTGTGTTCACATCCGTGAGTTCGATAACAGAATCAGTAAGTACATCCTTAGGCAATCTACGTTTCCATTTCGTG
>JADYUK010000065.1 GCA_021531755.1 Hoylesella loescheii | reverse complement strand
TAATATAACAGAATTGCGGATTATAAATCAAAGTGTTTTGTCCACAGCCCCAGAGGGGCGCGACTGTTAAAAACCCCACCTGGAAACGAGGGAACGGAGTGACTGAGTGGTAAGGTGGGGGTATAAAGTGGATGATGATATCAAGCCTCGAAGAGGCGACACACGACCAAAGACTCAGGAAAAACGATGGATTGATGTTATAAGTGGACGTGTGTCGCTTCTCCGAAGCTCGTTATAGAAGCCAGGTGTTTACCCCACCTTGCGTTCAGTCGTCGGCTACGCCTCCTCCCTCACTTCAGGTGGGGTTTTTAACAGTCGCGTCTCTTCGAGACTTTTTCCTTGGACTAATTCTAAGCCATGGTGTCTTCT
>JADYUK010000064.1 GCA_021531755.1 Hoylesella loescheii | reverse complement strand
TAACCTCCACAACCATCCGTGACATTCCGCGTGAAAAAAACTAATTCGCAAATTCGTGACCAAGAACATGTCTCGTGACAAAGAAAACCTCCGTAATCTTCCGTGTGAAAAGAAATTCGATAATTCGTGACATAAATCCCGAGACTCTCCGTGATTCTCCGTGTGAAGAAAGAAATACGATAATTACCTCCCGTTGGTCAGTGGGTCCAAAGGACAAGTCTCGTGACAAAACCCCATGACTCTCCGCGATTCTCCGTGTGAAGAAAAATTCGACAATTCGATAATTCGTGACATAAATCCCGAGACTCTCCGTGACTCTCCGTGTGAAGAAAAATTCGACAATTCGCAAATTCGTGACCAAGAACATGTCTTGTGACAAAGAAAACCTCCGTGACTCTC
>JADYUK010000063.1 GCA_021531755.1 Hoylesella loescheii | reverse complement strand
AAATATAAGGGACGCCGACTGAAAGAGAAGTCAGTTTCAGGTTGTCTTCCCTCATCCCCAGCTTCTTGTACACTACATCTGTCTGTTAAGATATAAAGGAGAGAATAGTAGAAGGCGGTCCCATCTGCTGCCAGACAGTCCTATAGCTCAGTTGGTTAGAGCGCCACACTGATAATGTGGAGGTCGGCAGTTCAAGTCTGCCTGGGACTACTCAGGCCATGGACAAGAGATCACCGTTCGGAATACCGTTCCTTCGAATGGGGGATTAGCTCAGCTGGCTAGAGCACCTGCTTTGCAAGCAGGGGGTCAACGGTTCGAATCCGTTATTCTCCACTCCGGCTCGGACATGAGTCCGCTGCCACAAGATCTTTGACATTTTGACACAAGCTAGACTGTAAAGAGCAGTCTGAAGGCCTTCGGCCATCAGGCTG
>JADYUK010000062.1 GCA_021531755.1 Hoylesella loescheii | reverse complement strand
GCGTTATTTCACATTTGCAGAGTTAATAGAATGGTCATTGAAACAGAGCGACAATAATGCGTGCGACCTTTTGTTTGCATCATGCGGACAGCCGGATGCAGTAGAGAAATATATCCATACGCTTGGATTCAAAGACATCCATGTGCAACTGACGGAGAAGGAGATGAAAAATAATCCTCATAGAGCCACAGAAAATTCAGCCACTCCGAAAGAAATGGCAAGGCTTTTGGAGTGGTTCTATCTTCATAGGAATGACAACAAGAATCTCTCCTTTATCTGGGATACAATGGCAGATTGTAATACTGGTAAGCAACGCATAGCAGCAGTCTTGCCCAAAGACGGCAAACTGATTCACAAGACAGGTTCAGGCTTTCCTTCTTCTGACGGAAGACAAGATAGAAACGATGTTGGAATCGTTCTTTTGCCCGACGGTTCTCACTTATCTATTGCCATCTTCTTGCAAAA
>JADYUK010000061.1 GCA_021531755.1 Hoylesella loescheii | reverse complement strand
CCTTGTCTAATGTCGGCATGGCACAGGTGAGAATCTCAGTGTCAGATATCATTGGGACAAAATGGAAGATTAAAGATTCGCCTACTAATAGAACCTATGAATACACTTCAGAACGCGAACTAAGTTGTGTTGCTGACGGAACTCGGATTCTCCATTCTAAACCATATTATCTTACAGACACTCCTGTAAAATCACCTGAACGTTCCGCATTCGATTGTTCGAAAGTGGGCAAGGGGACAACGGGATGTTATTTGGTGACAATGAATGAGAAGATGGGTACTACTTACTGTTATCGTATCCGATATTTTGACAAGGAAGAGGGCATAATGGAAATGAAGCTGATAACAGATAGGATTATTGGCTGGCACAATGTGATTGTTTATACTCTCATAAAGTAGTGTCAGTGGCTCGATGAGACAGATAATCCCCGCTTGGCTTTACGAACATCCTCTGATGTCAGGCGGGGATATGATAATCAAAAATTCCATATC
>JADYUK010000060.1 GCA_021531755.1 Hoylesella loescheii | reverse complement strand
TTTGTTTTTGAGAAAATAAAATATAACCATGAGCAAAGATAGTCATTTTACCGGACAGCCGGTCTATAGTCAAATATTAAAGCTACTCGATAAGGAGAAAATTCTTCAAATAAGCCGCGAAACGAAAGGAAGCGAGGCTTATGAGTAATGCGACAAGCTGGCCTTTATTGGTGAATCCTGTCTTTTCCTCTTCTGCAACAACTTTTCCTTTGTAAAATGCTGTTCCTCGTAGTAGATTGTTTTTGGATATTCGATCCGTTTCTAATTTCTTTTCTTCCCGGCGCAGCTCTTCCTTTCCCGGATTATCTGTGAAGAATATAAAATCAACAACCTTGTCATTCAATTCCCAAACAGGTGAGTAATCTATCTTTGTAAAAAACTAAGCAATCGAGTAGGAGGAAAACGAAGTAGTTTTCTTCCTACTTTCGTTTTCCGACCTCTCACACCACCGTACGTGCCGTTCGGCATACGGCGGTTCCTATTTTGGATTCCATTCGAGATACGA
>JADYUK010000005.1 GCA_021531755.1 Hoylesella loescheii | reverse complement strand
TGATGGTGCGGCTGAGTATCTCTATGAGTTTGCTGTGGCTCACTGTGTCGAAGAAGCGTTCAAGGTCGAGGTCTACTACGTACTTGTAGCCTTCATCGACTATCTTCTGCACTTCTCGCAATGCCTCAAGGCAGCCTCTCCTCGGGCGGAAGCCGAAGCTTCGTTTGGAGAATTGGGGCTCATAGATTATTGTCAGTACTTGGTTGATGGCTTGTTGCACCATGCGGTCAACTACGGTCGGTATGCCCAACAGGCGCATCTTGCCGTTGCCCTTGGGTATCTCTACCCTACGGACGGGATTCGGACGGTATGTACCGTCAAGCAAGGAGCCTATCAGTTCATCCTTATTAGCCTTGAGCCATGGGAGCAACTGCTCACATGACATCTTGTCGATACCGCCACATCCCTTGTTCCTCACTACTGCCAAGTAGGCTTTGTTGAAGTTGTCGGGGCTAAGGATTACTTCCAATAGGTGCTCCTTGTCAAATGGAACTTCCACGATGTTGTCTTCGGTCATCCACATGAAAGTCTGCACTCCCCCATACCTTTCGGATTCCGTCCTATTTCTTTGGGGGCAGTCATTAGCAAGGGCTGATGTTTTCTGCATTCTATCTTTCATTTGGTAACTCTCAATTACTATCGTTTAATTGTTAGGTTCTGTCCTTCATGGAGCGTTACCGATTACTCCACTACTATGACGTCTGCTGACTTCTCACGGCAAGCTTTACTCCATGGCTTTCGTAAAAGCAACTAATCACCATGTCCGTGAGACCTCCTCGGATAAGGGCATTGTCTTTCCATCTTATGCCTACTTCATTTACACCGACCGTTCCGAATAGCTATCGGGCTTTGGTTTGTTATGCAACCTTACCCACGGTCATATGCCTTATATGAAGTTTCTGTTCGTTAGACCAGATGTTTGCCGACGGCTTCCTTCAGATTCCACCTCGCGATGGACACCCTTGCCTTGGGCTATGTGATTCCCGCTATTAGGGCTCACTCGGGACTTGCACCCGTTAGACAATGCTCATGCCGAGCGTACTACAAATAAAGGGACCTGCCCAAACGGACAGGTCCCTTTACTTAGTATGTCAGAGTTGACTTATTCTTCGACGGCAGCCTGAGCCGCTGCCAATCTGGCTATCGGCACACGGAATGGTGAGCAAGAAGCGTAGTTCATACCAACCTTCGCACAGAACTTTACGGAAGATGGCTCACCGCCGTGCTCTCCACAGATACCAGTGCGCATGCCTGGGCGAACCTTGCGTCCGTTCTCAACAGCCATCTTTATCAGCTGGCCTACACCGTTCTGGTCGAGAACCTGGAATGGGTCTACCTTGAGAATCTTCTTCTCGAGATATGCTGGCAGGAAGCTGGCGATATCATCGCGCGAATAACCGAAGGTCATCTGTGTGAGGTCGTTTGTACCGAACGAGAAGTACTCGGCCTCGGTGGCGATACGATCGGCGGTGAGGGCGGCACGAGGTATCTCAATCATTGTACCTATCTCAAACTCTATCTCAACACCTTCCTCAGCGAACACCTCGGCAGCTGTCTTCTTTATGATATCCTTCTGCTGCTTAAGCTCATAGAGGATACCTATCAGAGGTACCATTATCTCTGGCTTAGGGTTGCAACCCTCTTTCTTGAGCTGGCACGCTGCGCTGAGTATTGCGCGTGTCTGCATGGCTGTTATCTCGGGGAATGTGATTCCAAGACGGCATCCACGATGTCCGAGCATAGGGTTATTCTCGGCGAGGGAGTTGACACGACGCTTTATCTCATCGATGCTGACACCCATCTCCCTTGCCATAGTCTCCTGGCCATTTGTATCGTGTGGAACGAACTCATGGAGAGGAGGATCAAGAAGTCGGATATTCACGGGTAGTCCATCCATTGCTTTCAGGATACCATAGAAGTCGGCCTTCTGGTATGGAAGAAGTTTTGAAAGTGCTTTCTCGCGTCCCTCAACAGTATCAGCAAGAATCATCTCACGCATGGCGACAATCTTCTGGTCGTCGAAGAACATGTGCTCTGTACGAGTCAGACCAATACCCTTAGCGCCAAACTCTCGTGCCACCTGTGCATCATGTGGAGTGTCGGCATTTGTGCGAATCTCCATCTTTGTATATTTGTCACAAAGATCCATCAGCTCCTTGAAGTCTCCTGAGAGCTCAGCAGCCTTAGTTGGAACCTCGCCAGCATATACCTGTCCTGTCGAGCCGTTCAGAGATATATAGTCGCCCTCTTTGTAAACAGCACCGTCAATCTCTACTGTCTTTGCCTTATAGTCGACATTGATGGCTCCAGCACCAGAGACACAGCATTTGCCCATTCCACGAGCGACAACGGCAGCGTGCGATGTCATACCTCCGCGGGCTGTGAGAATGCCCTCAGCACTTGCCATACCAGCAAGGTCCTCTGGCGATGTCTCTATACGTACCATTATCACCTTGTGTCCGTTAGCTGCCCACTCTTGTGCGTCGTCAGCATGGAATACAATCTGTCCGCAAGCTGCTCCAGGAGAGGCTGGGAGTCCTTGTGTGATGACCTTGGCTTTGGAGAGAGCGAGCTTGTCGAATACAGGATGTAGGAGCTCGTCGAGTTTTTGAGGCTCGCAGCGGCATATTGCTGTCTTCTCGTCGATGAGTCCTTCCTTTACAAGATCCATGGCAATCTTTACCATAGCTGTACCTGTACGCTTACCGTTACGTGTCTGTAGGAACCAGAGTTTGCCCTCCTGCACAGTGAACTCCATGTCCTGCATGTCATGATAATGGTGCTCGAGCTTATCTTGAAGCGCGTCGAGCTCCTTATATAGCTCAGGCATTGCCTCTTCCATTGAAGGATATTTTGCGACACGCTCTTCCTCTGATATTCCTGCACGCTTAGCCCATCTCTGTGAACCTATCTTAGTTATCTGCTGTGGCGTACGGATACCAGCAACGACATCCTCACCTTGTGCGTTAATGAGATACTCTCCGTTGAAGAGATTCTCACCGTTTCCTGCGTCACGTGAGAAGCAAACACCTGTCGCCGATGTATCGCCCATATTACCGAATACCATGGCCATCACTGATACGGCTGTACCCCACTCGTCTGGTATACCTTCCATCTTACGATACAGGATAGCACGCTCGTTCATCCAGCTGCGGAACACAGCGCATATGGCTCCCCAAAGCTGAACGATAGGATCTTCTGGGAAGTCGCTTCCTGTCTGTTCCTTGATAGCTTTCTTGAAGAGAACAACTAAGCGTTTGAGAGACTCAACAGAGAGGTCCTTGTCAAGCTCCACACCCTGCTCCTTCTTTACGTCCTCAATGATGGCCTCAAATGGATCAATATCTTCCTTGTTGACGGGTTTCATGCCCAGAACGACATCGCCATACATCTGCACGAAACGGCGATATGAGTCGTAGACGAAATGTGGGTTACCTGTCTTACGTACCATTCCTTCTGCCACTGCGTCATTAAGTCCGAGATTTAGGATTGTATCCATCATACCAGGCATTGAAGCACGTGCTCCAGAGCGTACAGAGACGAGGAGAGGGTTCTCGACATCACCAAACTTGGAATTCATGAGTTCCTCAACATGGTTGACAGCTGCATTAACCTCATCCTTAAGAAGCTCAACAATGCGGTCTTGCCCTACACGGTAGTACTCATTACATGTATCTGTGGTGATTGTAAAGCCTGGAGGAACAGGCACTCCGATAAGGTTCATCTCAGCGAGGTTAGCACCTTTACCTCCTAATTGTTCACGCATTTGCGCATTTCCTTCAGCTTTTCCATTGCCGAAGGTATAAACTCTTTTTTCGCTCATTGATTTTTATAAATAGTTATGGGTTATTTATAGTTAAGTCTTCATGTTTAGAATACAAAGTTATAAATAATCTGCCATAATGCAAAACATTATCTATATTTTTTTATAGTATTTTTGGCATTCACATATTTTTATTCAGATAATTTGGGCATATCATGGAAATTTGTTAACTTTGTAACCAAATTGGACATTTTCGTAATTTAACCTTTACCGACAACTTTTCATTATATTATGGGCAGGAAAAAGAAAGAGCTCCCTATAGTTGAGAACGTTACAATAGAGTCTGTTGCGGCCGAAGGCAAGAGCCTTTTCAAATGGAACGACATGGTAGTGTTCGTTCCATTTTGTGTGCCCGGGGATGTTGTTGACGTACAAATACGCAAGAAGAAACATTCATATTGTGAGGCTGAGGTTATCCGCTTCCATAAATACAGCGCTAATCGTGTTGAGCCTAGGTGCCAGCACTTTGGGCTTTGCGGCGGCTGTAAATGGCAGCAGCTTCCATACGAGGAACAAATAAAGGCCAAGCAGGAACAGGTTATGCAGCAATTGAGGAGGATAGGGCATGTCGAGCTGCCAGAATGCTCTCCTATACTCGGAAGCGTGAAGACAAAGGAATACCGCAACAAGCTGGAGTTCGGCTGCTCTGATAAAAGGTGGCTGACGCGTGAGGAGATATCATCTAGTACTGTATATGACGACATGAATGCAATCGGATTTCATATATCAGGAGCCTTCGACAAGATTCTCCCAATTGAGAAATGCTGGCTTATGGATGATCTTCACAACAGGATTAGGAATTCTGTGCGTGACTACGCAAAGGCTAACAACATCACGTTTTTTAACATAATGGAACAGCATGGCCTGCTACGCGACATGATGCTGAGGAACTCGAATACTGGCGAGTGGATGTTCCTGATACAGTTTGGCCCAGAGATGAGTATCCCAGCATCCGAAATCACAGAAGAGGCAGTGAGGAAAAAACATTTCGACTATGATACTGCAATGGCCTTGATGGAGCATATATCAGAGGCATTCCCTGAGATAACATCTCTACTATGGGTATATAACCCGAAACGTAATGATACTTTCAGTGACCTTGAGGTTAATGTATTTCGTGGGAATGACCATATTTTCGAGGTTATGGAAGGGCTTCGGTTCAAGGTAGGTCCTAAATCATTCTACCAGACTAATACAGATCAGGCGTATCATTTGTATTGTGTAGCTCGTGATTTCGCAAATCTATCAGGCAACGAGACTGTGTATGACCTGTACACCGGAACGGGAACGATAGCCAATTTCGTGGCTAATCAAGCAAAGAGGGTCATTGGCATTGAGTATATACCAGAGGCCATAGAGGATGCGAGAATCAACTCAGTTATCAATAAGATAGAGAATACCTCATTCTTTGCGGGTGATATGAAAGACATCCTGACAGAGACGTTCATTGCAGAACACGGTCGTCCTGACATTATAATAACAGACCCCCCACGTGCCGGTATGCATCCTGATGTCATCAATGTTATTCTCGGAGCGTCACCAGCCAGAATAGTCTATGTCAGCTGTAATCCTGCCACCCAAGCCCGTGATCTGCAACTTCTAGACAAGGATTACAGGGTGGATAAGGTACAGCCGGTTGACATGTTCCCTCATACTCCACATGTGGAGAATGTCGTTCTGCTAACCAGAAGACACACAGAAGGGTGATGAATACAAAGTCCGACAACTAACGATATCCATGGAGTTTATAACGCTGTCAATGGCCATTATACTCCAAAACAGTTCTGCATATACATAGCAGGAGAGACAGGCTCTATTTGCTGAGTCAGAGCATTTAATATTGTTGGTTAAAATAACAGGAAAAAGGAGAAACTCCAAGACCACCTTTGGTCTGAGTTTCTCCTTAAATATATATTATTTCGACATAATCACATCTCTGTAGGATAGTGTGTGTCCTTACAGGAGAAGTTAGCCACACGGTCAAAGATATACCTCTCATGACTATGAGCGTGGCGGAGTGTCTTGTATGTGATGTGTCCTGAAATGAATTATTATTTACAGCCCCAAATCTTGCTTTATCTGCTTCACTTTCTCTTCTGCAGCGGCATTAGCAGCGTCAAAGTCGGCAGCACCTGAGAATGGAGCAGGCACCTCACAGTAGAATTTTATCTTTGGCTCTGTTCCAGACGGACGGACACTTATCTTCAGTCCATCCTCTGTGAACCACTGCAGGACATTGGATGTGGCTGGCATCAGGAAGTCTTTCTCCACTCCATTCTCGGTCATCTTGAGAGTCTTGTAATCTTTCATTACAACTACTGGGCTGCCAGCTATCTGCTTAGGAGGATTTGTCCGGAAATTTTCCATCATCTGTCTTATCTCATCAGCGCCTGATTTTCCTGGCTTGACAACATTAATGGTTGTCTCTTTCTGGAATCCGTACTCTGAGTATATATCCATAAGAAGGTCAAAGAGTGTCTTTCCCTGATCTTTTGCCCATGCTGCTATCTCACAGATGAGGCAGATGCTTGCTGGAGCGTCCTTGTCACGCACCTTGTCGTAGGGCAGATAACCGAATGACTCCTCTCCACCTCCGATATACTTGCGTTTTCCCTCTAGCTCACGTATGCGGTAGGCGATCCACTTGAATCCAGTATATTCGTCGAATATCTCAACGCCGTTTTTCTTGGCTATCTTCGCTATAAGCTCTGATGTCACTATGGTCTTTACCATGAAGTCTGTCGGGTTAAGTTGTCCGAGAGCCTTCTTGTTCTTTATTGTATACCAGTAGAACATCATCGCAGTCTGGTTGCCATTAAGAATCTGCCAGTCTCCCTTGTCATTGCGGCAGACGATAGCGAGACGGTCAGCGTCAGGGTCTGTCGCCACTACGAGGTCAGCATTTAACTTTGTGCCTAATTTCATGCCGAGCGTCATTGCCTCTGCGTTCTCAGGGTTAGGCGAGACAACAGTAGGGAAATTGCCGTCAATCACCATCTGTTCTGGTACGACATTAATGTTCTGGAATCCCCACGAGCGGAGGCATAATGGCACTAGGACGCGTCCTGTGCCGTGCATGGCCGAGTAGACGATATTGAGGTCTTTTTGGCGTAGGATAACATCCTGGTCGACCATACCTTCCTTCACTGCCATCATATAATCATAATCCATCTCTCCGCCGATTATCTGGATGAGATCAGGATTGGGCTCAAACTTGACATCCTCAATTCTGACTTTCTTCACCTCGTCGATTATCCCTGTATCATGAGGTGAGAGCACCTGAGCTCCATCGTCCCAATATGCTTTGTATCCATTATATTCTTTTGGATTATGGCTTGCTGTGACATTCACACCACACTGAGCACCGAGTTGTCTTATGGCGAATGATATCTCGGGAGTAGGACGAAGACTCTCAAATAGGTATGCCTTAATACCATTGGCAGAGAAGATAGCTGCAACAGTCTCTGCATACTCTCTTCCATGGTTACGGCAGTCATGCCCTACGACTGCAGCGAGATCAGTGCGCCCAGGGAATGCCTTCTTCACATAGTTTGCAAAGCCCTGTGTAGCCATACCTACAATATATTTGTTCATCCTATTGGTTCCGACGCCCATTATTCCACGCAATCCACCTGTTCCGAACTCAAGTGATTGGTAGAAAGCCTCTATCAAGTCAGTGGGGTCAGGATTGTCAAGCATTGCTTTCACCTGGCTACGTGTCTCTTCATCAAAAGAGGGTGACAACCACTCTTCAGCCTTAGCGCGACACTGTGCGATTAGTTCGTTATTATTTGCCATGATATTAATTGTGTTTTATGGTTTGATACTAATATTATTGCACAAAATTAAACATTTCTATCCATTAAAACAAATTTTTTTGTAGTAAAAATATTCTATTTGGCTATATTTTATTAATTTTGTGGTATGAAAGTACTTCTTTTACAGGTAGGGAAAACAGCAAACCGCAATTTTACTTCTGCAATAACAGACTACCACCAACGCATCTCGCATTATGTGCCTTTTGAGATTCAGACCATCGCTGAGCTTAAAGGCACAAAGTCGTTATCAGAGTCACAACAGAAAGAGCGGGAGGGCGAGATGATACTCCGCACGCTCCAGCCATCAGACACCGTTGTCCTGCTTGATGAGCGTGGCAAGGAATACCGTTCTATTGAGTTCGCCTCATGGTTAGAGCGCAAGCAGCAGACATCCAGGCGTCTTGTCTTTGTCATCGGGGGGCCATACGGTTTTGCCGAGTCTGTATACAGACGCTCGGACGATATGATTTCCATGTCGAGAATGACATTCTCACATCAGATGATACGTCTCATATTCACCGAGCAGCTTTATCGCGCCTGTACTATTATAAAAGGTGAACCATATCATCACGAGTGATTAAGGCGTACGTGGATGATGTGTGTCTCCATGAGTGCCATCAAATTTTCTTCTTGTATGCCATTGTGGATATCACATATTGTCAGGTGAGGATAAGAGAAGTATAGATATTAACGACATAGACATAACATCTGGATTAAAGGATTAAGGGAGGGGGGGGTAAAAAGAATGAAAGGAAAAGATATAATAACCCGATACACAAAAGACAAGAGCATTATATCTCTCGATAACATGACGAGGGACGAACGTATCCAAAGTATCTTCGCATACGGTCTGGCAGGTTCATCCCTTGCTGTTGTAATAGCTGCTCTATTTGAGAGGCATAGGAAGAATATCCTGCTCATACAGAACGATCAGGAGGAGGCTGGGTATCTATATAACGACTTGTGCCAGCTGACAGAGGAAGGCACAGCGCTGTTCTTCCCATCCTCATTCCGCAGAGCTGCCAAATACGGACAGCGTGACACAGCAAACGAGATTCTGCGCACAGAGACAACGACAGCACTGAGCACAAACATGCCCCATCTCATCGTGACATCGCCTGAAGGTCTTTCTGAGCTTGTAGTATCACAGAGCAGGATTCTCTCCTGCCAAATGTCATTATCCTGCGGACAGGAGATAAGCATGACAGACATAGAGAGGAATCTGCTCGACAACAATTTCCAGCGGGTCGACTATGTCTACGAGCCTGGCCAGTTTGCTGTCCGTGGCAGTATACTTGACATATTCTCCTTCTCGGCAGAACAGCCTTACCGTGTTGACTTCTTTGGGGATGAGATAGACAGCATACGCACATTTGAGGTTGAGAGCCAGCTGTCGACAGAGCGTCGTCAGAATATAGTTATCGTCCCACGCATGTCTGACAGTGTCGAGGATAAGAGGCCCCTGACATCATTCTTCACCGATGGGACCCTCGTAGTAGCGAAGGACATGACGTTCGTTACAGACAGCATAGGGAAGATTTACGAGGAGGGATTCTCCCGTCAGGCTCTTACCGACATTATGGCCGGAGCGACAGAAGTTGAGCGAAAGCATATAGAGCAGTGCATGAGGCGTGAGTCACAATTTGTCAGAAAGAGTGTCATACTCTCCGAGATGTCGAGAATGAGACATATGGAATATGGCCAGCAGCGTCCTTCAGTCGATGAGGGCTATGACGCTTTCGCCGCTTTCTCGTTCTCCTCCCAACCACTCTACCATAAGAACTTCAAGATACTTGTCGACTCGTTTAGACAGTATATTGACTGCGGCTACACTGTGCACATTCTCTCAGACAGCTCTAAACAGATAGAGCGCCTGCAGGATATTGTCAGTGCCGAGGAATATAATGCTGATGACACTTCGGGAATTAGTCTCACCCCCGTAAGCTCAACTCTTCATGAGGGATTCGTTGATAACGGAGAGAAAGCTTGTTTCTTTACCGACCACCAGATTTTCGACCGCTACCATAAATACACACTGAAATCAGACAAGGCACGTCAAGGTAAGATGGCACTGACCATGAAAGAGCTGCAGGAGATGGAGCCGGGAGATTATATTGTACATATGGACTACGGCATAGGGAAATTCGCAGGACTTGTCCGCATACCTGTCGGCAACAGCTATCAGGAGGTCATACGCATCGTATACCAGAACAATGACAAGGTAGATGTATCCATCCATTCTCTCTACAAGATAAGCAAATACCGCAGCTCCACTACAGGCGAGCCGCCACGTCTGTCGCATCTCGGTACAGGGGCATGGGAACGCCTTAAGGAGCGCACGAAGAAGAAGATCAAGGATATCGCACGCGACCTCATCAGGCTCTATGCCAAACGGAGACACGAGAAAGGCTACAGTTTCTCTCCCGACTCATATCTGCAGAATGAACTTGAGGCGTCGTTCATATACGAAGATACCCCAGACCAGCTGCGCGCCACTCAGGAGGTAAAACGTGATATGGAGTCATCACGCCCGATGGACAGACTTGTCTGTGGTGATGTCGGCTTTGGCAAGACCGAGGTTGCCATACGCGCTGCCTTCAAGGCTGTATGCGACTCTAAACAGGTGGCGGTCCTTGTCCCAACCACAGTCCTTGCCTTCCAGCATTACAAAAGCTTCACAAGGAGGATGGAGCATCTCCCTGTGCGTGTCGACTATCTTTCGAGGGCACGCACAGCAAAACAGACAGCGGCTGTCCTCGCCGATTTAAATGATGGGAAGATAGACATACTTATCGGAACACACAAGATTATCGGAAAGAATGTCCGCTGGCACGATATCGGGCTCCTCATAATCGACGAGGAACAAAAGTTCGGCGTGTCGACAAAGGAGAAAATCAAGCAGCTGAAGACAAACATTGACACTCTCACCATGTCTGCAACACCTATCCCACGCACACTTCAGTTCTCCCTCATGGGTGCGCGCGATATGAGCATCATGCGTACACCGCCCCCCAACCGTCACCCCATACAGACTGAGTTGGGCACATATGGTACAGACATCATACGCGAGGCGATAGAGTTTGAGATGTCGCGCGACGGACAGGTATTCTTTGTCAGCCCGAGGATATCCAACCTCCATGAGATACGCGACCTCATCCTGCGCTCAATCCCTGACTGCCGCATCGCTGTAGGCCACGGCCAGATGTCACCTGCCGAACTTGAGAAGATTGTCGTAGGCTTCATGAATTACGACTATGATGTTCTCCTGTCTACAACGATTGTCGAGAACGGCATAGACATACCAAATGCCAATACCATCATAATAAATGATGCCCACAGGTTCGGCCTCTCAGACCTCCACCAGATGCGTGGAAGGGTAGGACGTGGAAATCGCAAGGCTTTCTGCTATCTCCTCTCCCCTCCCCTACAGCTTCTCCCTGCTGATACACGACGACGCCTTGAGGCTCTTGAGACATTCTCCGACCTCGGCTCGGGGTTCTCCATCGCCATGCAGGACCTTGACCTCCGCGGAGCTGGCAATCTCCTCGGAGCAGAGCAGAGCGGATTCATGGAGGACCTTGGATATGAGACATACCAGAAGATTCTGCGGCAAGCCGTCACAGAGCTGCGTAACGAGGAGTTCCAGGCTCTGCAGCAAGAGCAGATCGACGAGGAGGAGGAGGCACTCGCTGCCAGCCAGTCCTCTCTCCACGGAGATGCAGCCTCTGTTGTCATATTCGTCGATGATTGTGCTGTGGAGAGCGATCTCGAGATGTATTTCCCAGACCTTTATGTCCCAGGGGCTGCAGAGCGCATGCTCCTGTACCGTGAGCTTGACAGGATTGAGACAGACGAGGATCTCGCGAGCTACCGCCAGCGTCTTGTCGACCGTTTCGGGCCAGTGCCTAATGAGGGCGAGGAGCTGATGTCAGTTGTCATGCTGCGCAGGTATGGACGTAGATTGGGGTGTGAGAAGATTGTCCTTAAGCAGGGGCGAATGCAGCTTCATCTCCTCGCTGACCAGAACAGCCCTTATTACCGCACCAAGGCTTTCGCCAGTCTCATATCCTATGCGACAGAAAATCCACACCGCTGCCAGTTTAAATCAGTCAATGGCTCTCCGCGCATCGTCATCTCAAGTGTCGGGACAGTAGGCGAGGCACTTGCTATCCTTAAGGGAATATTGCCCCACTGACCAAAAGATTGTTTCCCACGTGTGTTTTATTTCCCTCTACAACTCCCCTAAACACCCCCAAACAAGAAGAAATGTTATACAACCACGACAACTATACATACAGCAAGCTGTTCATAAAACGCATAGTAGATGTCATCCTTGCGGTGTTATTTCTAGTTATGTCAGCCCCTGCCGCCATACTCTTCACATTATGGATGTGTCTTGTGCACCATAAAAGGCCGCTCTATCATGTACTGTACAATGGTCGTGGCGGCAGGCCGTTCAGCTCATACCTGCTCTGCCCGTGCCCCTCCGCCACGACAGAAGAGCCAAAGGACACATTCATCGAGCGTGTGAGGCACATTCTCACAAAGATTCCCCTTCTCGTGAATGTCGTACGTGGCGACATAAGCCTCACGGGCACATATCTCTACCTGCACGACGAGCTCACGTCCCTGAAATCACATTATCCCGACACCGTCATCCTCCTCCAGTCGAAGCCCGGTCTCATATCCCCATCAAAGGTCTATGCCCACACAGCCCCCTCCGACGTAGATATCAGGCGACAGATAGAGATAGATATCAGATACATTAATAGCCGTACATTCACAGTGGACATACAGATGTTCGTAGACTATATTTCTGAGAATTGGATGAACATATCATTATGAATTTCATAGGGTGTTATGCTTTAATATATATACTGGGGCGAATGGCTCAAGCTCTCCATGAAATACATACCCCAACTGATTGGACACACATTTGGTATTACCTATCTTGACAACCACGTTGTAGTGGGAGTGGCCATATATCCAGTAATCGATGCCGCTGACCTTGATGTAGTCTTGCAGTTCAACCGTGAAAGCTACGTTATCTTGGCTTACGGCAAACTTAGGGCATTGTATCTGGAAGGATCGAACATGATGGGTTGCGCCAATCTTTCTTCCGGTCATGCTGCTTGATACAGCGTTCTTCAGGATAGTCAGACACCTTTCATGTTCTCTGTTAAAATCAGAAAAGATGAGAATATCTCCATTAAAGATGATGCGCAGGAATTCGCTTACCACTCGTTCCGTATAATATGTCTCCTTCAGGGGAATCCTGACAACGAAGAAATAAAGTTATAAAAATATTAAATATCAGAGAGTAATAAATTATTCAGCGAACACTAATTAGGTTCTGCCCTTCGTGGAGTGGTATCGACCGCTCCACTACTATGACGTCTGCTGACTTCTCACGGCAAGCTTTACTCCATGGCTTTCGTAAAGAAATAACTATTCGCCACGTCCGTGAGATCTCCTCGGATAAGAGCACTGACTTTCCATCTTATGTCTGCTTGATTTACTATGTATGTTCCGGATAGTTATAGGACTTCAGTGCTATTTGCCTCCTTGTCCACATACTTTAGCCTTGTATCAAGTTTCTGTTCGTCAGACCAGATGTTTGCCGCTGACTTCTTTCATATTCCACTTCGCGATGGACGCCCTTGTCTCTCTGGCTATACGATTCCTACTATCAGGGGGGCTTGTACCCGTTATACATTACTCATGCCGAGCATACCAAATAAACCCCGAAGTCCTATTTTACGCGACTTCGGGGAGGGATTTTATGCTCTTTGAAGTTTTACCGGACAGCAATATCCTTTATTATAGCCTATGTCACAACAACATCAACAGAAAGTTATCTAATAAAAAAAAACGTTAAATAGCTTGGAATCTCGCTGATTTTTTATTTACTTTGCAAAGAATTTGGGTAATTGTGCACTTTTGTGAACACGAGAAAATTGAATAACGGGTGGATTATTTTGTATATCCACAACCGTTAAGTGGTTAATAACCGGGGAGGGTCGGGTCTCTCATGTCTCCATTGGATTTATCCGGAACGTAGTGTTACCGGAAAGAGGTACACTATAGGGGGAAAGGGGATATACAGGCCGCTCATAAGCAATAAAAAAGATACATGGCGAAGAAACGCAGGAGGCACGGCCGACGTCAAGGAAGCCTTCAGATTATAACTCTATGTATCAGCACATCACTGGTACTGATACTATTGGGAATGGTGACATTCACTGTCCTCACCGCACGTAATCTCTCAAGCTACGTCAAGGAGAATCTTACAGTAACACTCATGCTGAGCGAGAAGATGACGGTGGCTGAGTCACAGCGTCTGCGCACATCATTGAACAATAAAAGATACATTTCCAGGACTCTGTATATCAGTCCGCAACAGGCGCTTAAAGAGCATGTGAAGGCGATGGGGTCTGACCCGACAGATTTTCTCGGGGGTAATCCCTTCGTCGGAAGCATCGAGATGCAGCTGAAGGCAGAGTATGCAAATAATGACTCGTTGAAGTGGATAACACGCGAGCTAAGGGCGAACAGCAATATTGAGGATATCACTTACCAAAAAGACTTCATGGACCAAGTGAATGCTAACCTCAGGAAAATAAGCATTGTGCTGCTCGTATTGGCGGCATTGCTGACATTCATCTCTTTCTCGCTGATTAACAACACGATAAGGCTCAGCGTTTTCTCCAGACGTTTCTCAATCCACACAATGAAACTTGTCGGGGCATCGTGGTCGTTCATACGATGGCCATTTATAAAACGGGCGATAGCTGAGGGACTTGTGGCAGCCATAGTGGCTGATGGGGTCTTGGCGGCCGGGATATACGCTCTGTATAATCTTGAACCAGAGATACTCGTCGTTGTGGATTGGCGAGTAATGACAATAACAGGTGTCGCAGTCTTACTTTTCGGATTGATTATCACCACCTTCTGTTCATACCTTTCTGTCAACAGATTCCTGAGAATGTCGGCGGGTGACCTGTATAAGATATAGTTAAAGGGTGTGCGACGCGAGGAGTTGGCCGTTCTACTCTGCAGCCTATAAGAATACTATAATGGCTCAAGACTCACATGTCTGTGACACGCTGTAAGAGAAAAACAAGCAGGCGGGCAGTCTGGTTGACAGGCAGCATCAGAAAAAAAAAAAATGGGATTAAGAAACTAGTGACATTCCACGGACATCCGTGTGAGAAGCCGCCAACTTGTCAGCTGTCGGAGAGTCATCAACTTGTGAGACGTTAACACAAAAATACATTATTTTCAATCAGCGAATACTACAGACGGGAATTGGATATAACAAAAGCTTTGTTTTTTGGGATTCTACCAGTCTTCACTTTGTTTTAAGAAAATGGATAATAAGAAACTTGCATTCGGAAAAGGGAATTTCATCGCTTTGGGTATCGGAACAGCTATTGTTCTTATAGGTTTCATACTCATGAGCGGAGGTGAGTCTACAGCGAGCAGATACGACTCGTCGATATTTGACACTCGTCATATTGTCATTGCCCCTTTTGTGACATTTGTCGGGTTCGTGTCAATAATATATGCAATTATCAGAAAGCCCAGAGACTAAGATATGGATTGGATACACGCATTATTATTAGGTCTCGTACAAGGTTTCACTGAGTATCTCCCTGTCAGCTCGAGCGGACATCTGGAATTGGGGAAACTGTTACTTGGCCCGGAAGCGGAACAGGCTGGATTGACTTTTGATATTATCGTGCATGTAGCCACAGTCTTGTCAACCCTTGTTGTATTGTGGAAAGAAGTCGCCTGGATATTCAATGGATTATTCACCAAGCAATGGAATGATGAGAAAAGATATGTCCTGAATATTCTCGTATCAATGATTCCGGTTGGTATCGTCGGTCTGTGTTTCAAGGACTATGTGGAAGCTCTCTATGCCAATGATGTGGTTTATGTCGTTGGAGTATGTCTCCTGCTGACTGCGGCTCTATTGGCGCTCTCCCATTATTACCATCCACGAGAAAAAGAGAATATATCTATCCCTCACGCATTCATTATAGGTATTGCACAGGCATGTGCCGTACTCCCGGGGTTGTCTCGCTCAGGTTCTACGATTGCCACCGGACTCTTGTTGGGCAATTCAAAGGAGAAGTTGGCGCAGTTCTCTTTTCTAATGGTAATTCCTCCTATACTCGGTGAGGCACTTATCGATTTCAAACATATCTTCGCACCATCAGCAGAGTATATCGCAACACATTCTGCCGAGCCTGCAATACCTGTCATATCCCTGCTTGTAGGGTTTGTCGCAGCTTTCGTAAGTGGATGTGTAGCATGTAAGTGGATGATTGCATTCGTAAAGAAATGCAAACTGATATACTTTGCTATCTATTGTGCCATAATTGGTATGCTGACGTTATGTCTCGCCTGATGCATGCATCCTCCCGATATATTGGAAGGCGATAGGGTAATCCGGACTGAGATGCGCAAGATATGGCAAACTGATTTTTTACTCAAGTCCCCGCATGTCTGCGACATGCTGACGGCAAACAAGTCGATTGGTTGGCTGGCACAATCAGAAAATGGGATTAAGGAAACCAGTGACACTCCGCGGACATCCGTGTGAAAAGCTGGCAACTCGTTAATTGTCAGCAAGTCATCAACCTGCGAAACATAAATAAGATTAAGGAAAACCAGTTACACTCCGCGGACATCCGTGTGAAAAGCCGGCAACTCGTTAATTGTCAGCAAGTCATCAACCTGTGAGACTTAATTATTCTTAGTATCAACGCCCCGCGCGTGCTTCATCGCACAGCATTACGCCCATGATGGCCAATCACTGAGCACACAGATGGCATGAACCATCTATCCCCAAAAGTAATCAATTGTATATGTTGAAAATTCAAGAAGGAGAATTTATATACATAAATAAGCCATATGGCATGTCCAGCTTTGGAGCTCTTGCCCATATACGGCATGCAATATCGAAGCGTCTTGGTGTGAAAAAGATAAAGATTGGACATGCCGGAACGCTTGACCCTCTTGCGACAGGTGTCCTCGTACTCTGCACGGGCAAGAAAACCAAGTTAATAGAGCAGCTGCAAAGACACACGAAAGAATATGTCGCAACACTACAGTTCGGTGCGTCCACTGCGTCTTTCGACCGTGAGCATACTGTAGACCATACTTACCCGAAGCAGCACATCACCAAGGATAAAGTCTACGACGCTACACGTCTGTTCGTGGGCGACATTCTCCAAGTGCCTCCGACATACAGCGCATGCAATGTCAATGGAAAAAGAGCGTACGAGTTAAGCAGGCAAGGAAAAAATGTCGAGCTGCAGCCAAAACAAATTCATATTGACAGAATAGACATCATCGAATTCGACAATGACAGGAAGCGGGCGACCCTGAGAATCGTATGTGGAAAGGGTACCTATATCCGTTCCTTGGCCCGCGATATAGGGATGGCACTCGGCAGTGGGGCATATCTGACAGATTTATGCAGGACACGTGTGGGTGACGTCAGCATTGAGAAGGCAATGACGTTTGACGAATTCCATGAATGGTTTGGCAAGATTGATGTCACATTATGAGAGCTATACAAGCATCCTACCCTGTTTACAATCAGCATATTGACAAGTATTGCATTATTGCTGCCATAATCCTGTTGACGGTATAGCGTTCAGTTATATTGGGATTTGTATCATAGGAATATTACAAAAAGAAAAACTGACGGTAATACAAGTCGGTTTTTCCTCAGAAACAGATAAAAAACAGAATACAGACAAAAAAACAGAATATTGTCCACAAATGAAACTCTCTCAATTCAAATTTAAGCTTCCCGCAGAACAAGTTGCACTCTATCCACACTCAGAGGAGCATGTTATTAAAGACAAAGATGGTAATGAGACTGCAAGATTCACAGTCAAGAGACCAGATAAGGCCCGCCTTATGGTTCTCCACAAAAAATCCCAAACCATCGACATGTATCGGACAGATATGGATGGTAACCCGATGAAGGATATTGCTGGCAATCCTGTCTATATCACATTTACAGACCTCGTGAATTATTTTGATGAGGGGGACACATTCATATTCAACAACACGAAGGTATTTCCCGCCCGCCTTTATGGAACGAAAGAGAAGACGGATGCCAAGATAGAGGTGTTCCTGCTCAGAGAGTTGAATGAGGAGATGCGTCTTTGGGATGTCCTGGTAGAGCCTGCCCGGAAAATCCGTATAGGCAACAAGCTTTTCTTTGATGAGTCAGGAACGATGGTTGCTGAGGTGATAGATAACACAACAAGCAGAGGGAGGACCCTGAGGTTCCTTTATGACTGTCCACACGATGAGTTCAAACGCGAGCTATACGCATTAGGCCAGTCGCCTCTGCCACGCTACATTATATCAGAAGACATGAATGGTGGACGTCAGCGTCCTGTGACCGAGGATGACATGGATGATTTCCAATGTGTTTTCGCTGAATCTGAGGGAGCTGTGACAGCACCCGCAACAGGTCTCCATTTCACAAGAGAGATGTTGAAGCGTATGGAGATATCTGGAATACAGAATGCTTTCATAACCCTGCATTGTGGTCTTGGAAATTTCAATGATATTGAAGTTGAGGATTTGACAAAGCACAAGATGGACTCAGAGCAGATGGAGATAACTGCTGAAACATGCCGTATAGTAAATGAGGCAAAAAGAGCAGGACATCGTATTTGTGCTGTTGGAACAAGCGTCACAAAGGCAACAGAAACAGCAGTGGGGACAGACGGCATGCTGAAACCTTATGAGGGTTGGACCAACAAGTTTATATTCCCTCCATATGATTTCGGCCTGGCAAACTGTATGATTGCGAATTTTTACCATCCCTTGTCGACCCTCATAATGAATGTGGCAGCATTCGGTGGTTACGATTTGGTATGGGAGGCTTACAAGAAGGCTCTTGAAAATGGGTATATGTTCGGATGCTTCGGTGACAGTATGCTCATATTGGATGACTAAGCTATGAATCCGGCAAAGACACACATGGTATATCTCGGACTGGGCACTAATCTGGGTGACAAACGAAAGAATTTGAATGACGCCATCAGGATGCTGGAAAACCTGGTTGGCGAAGTGGAAAAAGTGTCGTCGGTCATTGAGACAGAACCTGAAGGATTCAAGAGTGACAACATGTTTCTTAACGCTGTCGTCAAAGTGAGGACTGCATTGAGCCCGTTTGAGCTTCTCGATATCACACAAGATGTGGAGAAATCACTCGGACGGAAAGAGAAGTCATCAAATGGCATCTATCACGACCGTGTCATAGATATAGATATCCTCTTGTATGATGATATAAATATATCTACTCCGCGACTTGTCATACCACATCCGCGGATGACGCAACGGGAATTTGTCATGGCCCCACTGACAGAGATTCTATAAACAGTGTTTCCACTCTTCCATTTGAGCAGAACATAAAGCGTGCCTGAGCACTTTCGGCTATTGTGAGAATTTGAAGGATGCCCCCTCCTCCACACAAAAGAAAAACAAACGATTCCTATCCGGCTTGGCAAATGAGGTGTGTTCGCACGCCATGTCATTTGCCACAAGCCAAGAATCATGCTACATGATACCAAGAAAATGAAATTATATTCTGACGAGGAACTTTCAGCAATACTTGACACCCCAATCTTCCGCCTGATAGGTGAGACGGCTGACAATCTGGGCCTGGAGTGTTATGTCGTGGGAGGATATGTCCGTGATATATTCCTCGAGCGTCCGTCACACGACATTGATGTTGTTGTCGTCGGGAGTGGCATAAAGGTAGCAAAGGCACTTAAGGAGCGTCTTGGCAAAAAAGCGTATCTGTCAGTCTTCAAGAATTTCGGCACTGCCCAAGTCAAATTCCGTACAAAAACAGGCAAAGAGATAGAGGTGGAGTTTGTCGGAGCACGTAAAGAGAGCTATCAGCGTGGCTCAAGGAAACCTTTCGTGGAAGACGGCACTCTCGAGGACGACCAGAACAGGCGTGACTTCACCGTCAATGCCATGGCCATCTGCCTTAATTCAGAACGTTTTGGAGAGCTCGTCGACCCATTCGACGGTCTTTATGACATGCAAGATGGTATCATCCGCACTCCTCTTGATCCTGACATAACGTTTTCTGATGACCCCCTGCGGATGTTGCGCTGTGTCAGATTCGCCACACAACTTAACTTCTTCATAGACGACGAGACATTCTCCGCTTTGGAAAGGAACAAGGAGAGGATAAAGATAATTTCCGGGGAGCGAATCAGTGAGGAGTTGAACAAGATACTCAAGACCAAGACGCCATCCAAGGGATTTATTGACCTGCAGCGCTGTGGACTGCTGAATCTGATTCTTCCAGAACTCACAGACCTCGACATTGTGGAGAAAGGCCCTGACGGAAGGAAACACAAGAATAACTTCTACCATACGCTTGAAGTGCTTGACAACCTATCCCAGCACAGCGATAATCTATGGCTTAGATGGGCTGCGTTGCTCCATGATATAGGAAAGACAAAGTCAAAACGTTGGGAACCACGTGCAGGATGGACATTCCATAACCACAATTTCATAGGCTCGAAGATGGTGGCCGATATCTTCAGAAGGCTAAAGATGCCATTGGATATGAAGATGAAGTATGTCCAGAAAATGGTAGACCTCCATATGAGACCAATAGTCATCGCTGACGAAATTGTCACTGACAGCGCTGTCCGCAGACTGATAAGTGATGCAGGCGATGATATCGATGACCTGATGACACTGTGTGAGGCTGATATCACAAGCAAGAATGAGACGAGAAAGAATCAGTTCCTTGAGAATTTCCACAGTGTCAGGATGAAACTCAAAGATTTGAAAGAACGTGACTATAAGCGTCTGTTGCAACCAGTAATAGATGGGAATGAGATTATGGAACTTTTCCATCTGACACCATCAAGAGAGGTCGGACAACTGAAAATGGCCTTGAAGAATGCGGTACTCGACAATTTGGTGCCCAACGAACGTGAGCCATTGATGACCCTTCTCATCAGTAAGGCAAAAGAGTTGGGTATATGTACTGACAAAACAAATCGAACAGAAAGACGATGAGATATAAAATCACAGCACCATACCAGATAAATACATCCATACATCTCCCAGCGTCTAAAAGCATAAGCAATAGGGCGCTGGTAATCAGCGCTATGGCTCATGACGCCTCAGGAGAGACTTTGATACTACCCAGCAATCTCTCCAACTGTGACGATACAGAGGTGATAGTGAATGCTTTGAAGGATATGCCTGAAATTATAGATATTAAGGCTGCTGGCACAGCCATGCGATTCATGACTGCATACTTGTCACTAAAGGCAGGCGAAACGCATACGCTGACAGGAACTGAGCGCATGCAACACAGGCCTATCAAACTTCTTGTCGATGGTCTACGAAAGTTAGGTGCTAATATCGAATATGTCAAGGAAGAAGGATATCCACCATTGAGAATACGTGGTGAAAGGCTGAAAGGCGGAAAACTTGAGATTCCTGGCAATGTCAGCTCCCAATATATCTCGGCGCTGCTTATGGTTGGCCCTATGATGAGCGATGGCCTCAGGCTCACACTTGTCGGGGATATAGTCTCAAGACCATATATCGACCTTACATTATGCACCATGCGCGATTATGGTGCCTCTGTCGAGTGGACAAGCATAGACACCATAGAAGTCAAGCCTGTCCCATACAAGTCAAGACCATATATAATTGAGAATGACTGGAGCGCTGCGTCGTATTGGTATCAGATGATGGCGCTTTTCAGCAATGGCAACTGCCATGTGCAGCTTAATGGCCTTATGGACGGATCGCGACAGGGGGACTCGCAAGTGAAGTATATGTTCTCCATGCTTGGAGTGAAGACTGCCTTCGACACCAAGGAACAACTTGTCCCGACTATTGTGAACCTTTCTTCACACGACAGGACAATCCACCGCATGGATTTTGATTTCACACATCAGCCAGATTTGGCGCAAACACTCATCGCCACATGTCTTGCTTGCGGACTTCATTTCCATTTCAGAGGCCTGGCATCATTGAAAATCAAGGAGACAGACCGTATCATGGCCATGAAACGCGAGATGAAGCGTTTGGGTTATATCATTCATGACTATAACGATTGTGAATTGAGATGGGATGGAGAACGCTGTCTCCCTGAAGACGATGCTGTCATCAGGACCTACGATGACCATCGTATGGCTATGTCCATTGCCCCCATGTCAATCGTACATGGGCCGCTCATCATAGACAGCCCAGAGGTGGTTTCAAAATCCTATCCTCACTATTGGCATGATTTAGCTTCCGCGGGGTTCGATATATCTCAAGTCTAACAACTGTTCTTCTTTTCTCCTAAGTGTCATGGCGTTATTGGTTTTGTCGCTTGTAATACTTGCCTGTATATCAGCATTGCTGGGGATAGTCTCAAAAAGGGATACAACTCTCCGTCATCCTAATGGAAACTCTTGTTCATCTTGCGACGGTAATTCTGAAAAATGTGAGCAGGTGTGTATGATGGAAGCTTCATTGAAGGATATTGTCTACTACGATGACGAGGAACTGGATAAATACCAAGGGCGCCCATCTGACAGTTATGATAGCCAAGAGACAGAAGAGTTTGCAGAAGTCCTCTATTCTCTAAGGAAAGACGAGGTGAAGGATTGGGGAAGAAGTCTTGTGCTGAGGAACATCAATCTGCCAGACGGACTAAAAGATGACTATATCATACTTTCTGAGGGTATGTGAGGTTTTGACACAAACCAGTTTCCGCATCCTATCCCCATAACGCGAAGGGTGTGTATACATCCAGATTAACTGGTTGACGAGTAAACAAGTTGACAGGTTATTAGCTTGAGAAACTTAAATCACATTACTTTAACCTTGTGGTAACAATATGAGGTGTATTCTGAAAATAATCATTTCCTTGCTGTCAGTTGGCTATATTGTCAGCCTGTTATCCTCGTGCTCGACTCAGAAGAATACATCCAGCTCAAGATGGTGGCATAGTTTCAATGCCAAGTATAATACGTATTACAACGCATCCCTGGCATATATCGAAGCGTCTCTCGAAAAAGAGAATGGAAATAAAGACAACTATACAGAGACCCTACCCCTCTATACTGTCTCAAACAAGCAGAGCCGTGAACTCGGCAAATCAAATTATGAGACAGCAATCACGAAATCAAAGAAAGCAATCAAGAGACACTCGATAAAGAAACGTCCCGTCTGGACGAAAAAACGCCGTAAGACAGAGAGGGATATCGAATGGCTCAACCGTAGGGAGTACAATCCGTTCTTGTGGAAAGCCTGGATGCTGATGGGACGCTCTCAGTTCCATTCTGGAGTATTTGATGAGGCAGCGGCCACATTCTCTTATATGTCAAGACTTTATAACACCCAGCCTGCCATTTATGGAAAGGCGCGTGCATGGCTGGCTAAATGTTATATAGAGCAGAATTGGATGTATGACGCTGAGGACGTGATACGTAACATGCGCCGTGACTCTATCGACTGGCGGTGCCGGAAAGAATGGGATTATACCTTGGCAGACTATTATCTCCATACAGGGCAGGCCGACAGTGCCGCATTATACCTCAGACGTGTGGTAAAACATGAGATGAGGAAGAAACAACGTGCAAGGGAATGGTATATTCTCGGACAGGTTTATGCCCAATCAGGGAAATACCCTGAAGCCTACGATGCTTTCAGACACGTAATAAGACAAAACCCACCTTATGAGCTTGAGTTCAATGCCCGTATCTCTATGACAGAAGTGATGCCTGGCCTGAAATCGAAGAGCAAGGTGGCAAGGCTGAGACGCATGGCACGGTCAGACAAGAATAAGGATTATCTCGACCAGGTTTATTATGCTCTCGGCAATATATATATTGCTGAACGTGATACATCCAATGCCATCAAATCATACGAGAAGGGAGTGAACCTCGCCACAAGAAGCGGGATAGAGAAGGGTGTGCTGTTGTATACTCTCGGCAATCTATATTGGACACTTGAGCGATTTTCTGACGCGCGCAGATGTTATTCAGAGGCTCTCGGACTATTGGACAAGGAGAGGCGGGAGTATGAGACACTTTCCAACCGCTCAAAAATCCTTGATGAGCTTGTCCCCCACACAGAGAGTATCCATCTGCAGGACTCCCTACAAGCTTTGGCCAAAATGAGCGAGAAAGACCGGAATGAGGCCATTGACCGTGTGATAGCCGCACTGAAGAAGAAGGAGAAAGAAGAGAGACTTGCACAGTTAGACGCGACGTCAGCAATGTCTGGAAACTCCGTAGGGCAAACATCTGGCACACAGAACATGACCTCCAGCCCTGTACAGCAACCGAAGTCCGGCACTCAGTCCGTATGGTACTTCTATAACCCCATGGCTGTCCAGCAGGGCAAACAGGCCTTCATGAGACAATGGGGCAAACGTCCAGGAGAAGACAATTGGCGCCGAATAAACAAGACCGTCGTCTCATCAGGTTCTGCCGACAGTACGACAGACGGGACAGAAATGGAAGAAGAGACTGCGTCGGGCGAAGACAAAGGGGAGGAGATGAAGGATTCTGTAGAGAATGACCCCCACACGCGCGAATTCTATCTTGCGCAGATACCATTCACAGCAGAGCAGTTAGCTTCCAGCAATCTTATTCTCTCCGATGCCTTGTATAATGCAGGAGTGATATTCAAGGACAAGATGGAAAATCTGAAACTGTCAGAGCGCGAGCTGCTGCGGATTACCAAGCATTTCCCGTCCTTTGAGAAGATGCCTGATGTGTATTATCATCTTTTCCTCCTATACTCACGTAGCGGCGATACAGCCGCAGCAGACGAGTATAAGCAGAAGCTTGAAGCCCACTATCCTTCGTCTGGATGGACACAGATGATAACTGATCCATACTTCGTGGACAACTCAAGATATGGCACTCACCGTGAGGATTCTCTCTATGCTGAGACCTACGAGGCCTTCCGCAAGGACGATGTAAACCTGATTTCGCGTAATGCCTCCATATCTCAGAGAAGATACCCCGACGGCGCCAACAGGCCAAAGTTCATTTTTATAAGTGGATTGTCCCGGCTCTCTCTGAACGACAAGGACAGCTGCATCCGTGCCATGACCCATATCGTGGAGCATTATCCAGAGAGTGAGGTAGCACCCCTTGCAGGCATGATTATCAATGGTGTCAAAGCGGGACGGCAGCTGCATTCCTCCCATTTCGACATAAGCGATATCTGGGAGCAGCGCGATGAGAGCCTCCAGAGCGGCAATGACAGTACAGCATACCGCTTTTCGGCAGAGACAGAAGAAGAGTTCTGCTTCCTTATGACCTATGCCCCGGACACACTCAGCCATATCGGCGGAGAGAACAAGCTGCTATATAATATATCGAGACACAACTTCTCGAGCTATCTTGTACGTAACTTTGACATTGAGATAGAGCCGTATGGCCCTATGCACCGTCTGCAAGTCCGCGGCTTCAGGAATATTGCTGAGGCAAAGTCCTATGCGCGGAGCCTCTATGCCGACCCCTCCATGGCTCCTGCTCTGCGGCTGTCCCGGAATATTGTCATCAGCGTAACCAACCTTGAGGTATTAGGCCGCCATTTGAGCTATAATGATTATGACAAGTTCTACCATGACAGCATCAGCGACAATACCATGGTGGACAGATTCCTGCTTAACGAGCAGTTGATGCCCGCTGAAGTTGAAGACTCTGATATCCCGCCATTACCTGACAGCTCTTCCAGCCGTGACGCTGTAGAGGATGATGCTCAGGAGAATCCATCCATCGCTCCTGTGGATGATAATCCAGACGATGGAAGCATCATTATCGACAACAGGCAATCAGGCAATATCTCAGGGGGAAACCGCGAGGTAGAGGACGGTATTATCGTGGTCGACAGCGTATCAGACAAGAAAGCCCAAGGAGATAAAGGGGCAGATGAGTCTTCCACCGTCGACGGCAATGAATATCCTGATGGTGTTACGGCCCAGGAATCAGAACGTAGGCCCTCGGCCGTCACCGTCCCTTCGGATACATTGACGGCCAACTCTCCAGAACGTAACCGCCAACCCGCCCGTGTCGTTGAGAAAGCGTCTGCATCATCAAAGGCGACTAACCAGCCGGCGGCAACCATCACGTCTGGCGATGCACATTCAGTCAGCGGAACCGCAGCAGCAGCCAACACGTCGTCTACTGGCGATATGCCTGCCGCTACAAACACAGCTTCAGGCGTGCGTGAAGGTTCTGGGACAACAACAACTCAAAAGCGTCCTGCAAAACGGAAGACAACCGATACTCTCCGCCAGGATCTCAATGCTGACGTGATTGAGATTATAGATGAGGGCGCAGGAACTCAGCGCAAGAAGAATACAGATGCTAAGCCAAAGAAGAAAGAAGAACGGGTAGACGACGAATATTTTGAGCTGGAAGGCTTTTGATATCGTCGTCGCTCCAGCCAGCCTCTCCTTTCTCGCTCCACAGACGAGTTGCCAGCCTTGGGTCACACTGCAGTCTCACATGCCGTAATGATTGTACATCATTGGCTATGCGACGTAGATGTTACTTTATAATTATGCTTATGTTCAATATTTAATATATGGGCATGTTTGACGTCTTTATTTAGTTAAATTTATTTAAATCTACCACTCATCAAGAGAGCCTTTGTCGGGAAAAGTTGGGCATTCAGAGAAAAAGTAGTAATTTTGCAGCCGTTTTGGTAAGGTGGGGGGTGGCATACGAAAAAGGTTTGCCCCAAGAAGAAAAACTCTCTTACCAAAACACGCACAAATATTAACAACAAAATAACAAACAATTCAATCAACTATGATGAATCAGTACGAGACAGTCTTCATCTTAACTCCCGTTTTGTCTGACGACCAGGCAAAGGAGACTGTTGCCAAATTCGCTGCCCTGTTGAAGAAGAATGGTGCAGAGATCATCAATGAGGAGAACTGGGGGCTCAAGAAGATGGCTTATGCCATTGACAAGAAGTCGACAGGATTCTATTATCTCATCGAGTTCAAGGCAGAACCATCAGTTATCAACACTCTCGAGACCGGCTACCGCCGTGACGAGAAGGTAATCCGCTTCATGACTGTAAAGCTCGACAAGTATGCGGCCCAGTATGCAGAGAAGCGTCGTAACAAACTTTCAAACAAGGAGGCATAATCATGGCAGAGCAGTCAGAAATAAGATATCTTACCGCGCCGACAATCGACGTGAAGAAGAAGAAGTATTGCCGCTTCAAGAAGAGCGGAATAAAGTATATTGACTATAAGGACCCTGAGTTCCTGAAGAAGTTCCTCAACGAGCAGGGCAAGATACTTCCCCGTCGTATAACAGGAACATCGCTGAAGTACCAGCGTCGTGTCGCCACAGCTGTAAAGCGTGCACGCCAGATAGCTCTGCTTCCTTATGTAACTGATATGATGAAGTAAAAGACAGGAGGACAATAATAATGCAAATCATTCTGAAAGAAGATATCATCGGTCTTGGATACAAGAACGATATAGTGGACGTTAAGTCTGGTTACGGACGTAACTATCTCATCCCTCAGGGTAAGGCTGTTATCGCTTCTCCTTCGGCAAAGAAGATTCTCGCCGAGAATCTGAAGCAGCAGGCTCACAAGCTTGCCGCTATACTCGAGGCTGCAAAGAAAGAGGCTGAGGCTCTCAATGGTGTCACTGTGACAATCGCAAGCAAGGTGAGCGCAACAGGTGTCCTTTACGGCTCTGTAAACGCTGCTCAGGTTGCTGCAGAGCTTGCAAACAAGGGCATAGCTGTCGACCGCAAACGCATCGTGATGAAGGACATCAAGACTGTCGGTGAGTATGTGGCAAACGTAATCTTCCATAAGGAGGTCAAGGTAGAGCTCCCTGTCATTGTCGTAGCTGAGAATGCTCCCGTAAAGCAGGCTGAGGAGACAAAGGCTGATGAGGCTCCAGCTGCCGAGGTCACCGCCGAGGTCGAGACTCCTGCTGCTGAGTAAAAGACAATTATAACGCCGCAGAACAGCGACATTATGAAAATATAACAAGAAGAAGGACCATCAGCAGGAAACTGTAGAGACTGGTTCTTCTCTTTTTTTATTTTAATGGTCAGGTATTTCACGATATCGTAGAAATGCTCTATGTGAGCTTATTCTCCTGAGAGTTCACGATATAAGAAATGGCATAACCTAAGAAGAAAATAAAAATAAAGATAAAAGATGAAAGCATTTGTATTCCCTGGTCAGGGCGCCCAGTTCACAGGAATGGGTAAGGAACTTTACGAGAACAACGAAAAAGCGAAAGAACTCTTCGACAAGGCTAACGAGATACTCGGTTTTGAGATTACAAAGATTATGTTTGAGGGGACAGCTGAGGAGCTGAAGCAGACAAAGGTCACTCAGCCGGCGGTATTCCTCCATTCAGTAATATCGGCTATCTGTCTTGGCGACGCTTTCGACGCTAAGATGGTGGCTGGCCACTCTCTTGGCGAATTCTCAGCTCTCGTAGCAGCAGGGGCATTATCATTTGAGGACGGACTGAAACTTGTATCGAAGCGTGCTATGGCAATGCAGAAGGCATGTGAGGCAGCCCCCTCGACAATGGCAGCAATAATCGGTCTTCCTGATGAGAAGATTGAGGAGATATGTGCTGGCATATCAAAGGATGGCAATATCGTTGTCCCAGCAAACTACAATAACCCTGGACAGCTGGCTATATCGGGCCATAAGGATGCTATAAACGAGGCGTGTGAGCAGCTGAAGGCAGCAGGCGCTAAGCGTGCGCTCGTCCTCCCTGTGGGTGGCGCATTCCACTCTCCTCTTATGCAGCCAGCGAAGGATGAGCTCCAGGCTGCCATAGAGGCAACAGAGTTCCATGCTCCCCGTATCCCTGTATACCAGAATGTAGACGCTAAAGCTCATACATGTCCTGAGGAAATCAAACAGAATCTCATCGCCCAGCTCACAGCACCTGTACGCTGGACTTATGAGGTACAACAGATGATTGCTGACGGTGCCACAGACTTTACTGAGTGTGGACCAGGCAAGGCGCTCCAGGGCATGATTTCAAAAATCAGCCGTGAGGTTTCTGTTCACGGATTGGCATAATCTGCCGTACATCAATAAGCGAAAAAAGGATGTGTTGTCTGCCTCTTTCTGTTGCAAACAGCCCATCCTTTTCTGCATTCAATCCAGCCTCTTCATATAAAGCGCATATTTATATGTGACATGCCACTTATGGACAATCTTATCCCCTTAGTCATGTCATTGTGTAAGAGATGTATGATGAGGGAGGGAGCTGGGTGTATCCTCATGCAGAGAAAACAGAAGGAGCGAAATTCATCTCTCCCAGTAATATCCATACAATCATTCTGCACACCTACACAACAAACAATAAAATCAGGAATGGAAAAAATTGTCATCTATCAGATATTCACACGACTCTTCGGCAATAGGAATGTGACATGCAAACAGAATGGCAGTCTCGAGGAGAATGGCGTCGGGAAGTTTAACGATATTGACTCAAACGTTCTCCGCCGAATCAGGAGCTTAGGCTGTACTCATATATGGTTCACAGGAGTCATCAGACATGCCACGACCCATGACTATTCTGCCTATGGCATGCCAGCTAATCATCCTGCAATCGTCAAGGGCAAGGCGGGTTCACCTTATGCAGTGACTGACTACTATGATGTTGACCCAGACATGGCTGTCAATATTCCTGAGCGTATGGCAGAGTATGAGAGTCTCATATCCCGTACACATAAATCAGGAATGAAAGTTGTCATGGACTTTGTCCCTAACCATGTAGCTCGAGAGTACAAATCCATCTCGTGTCCCGAGGGTGTCCGTGGTTTGGGAGCTGATGACAATGAGCATTTCCATTTCTCTGTGAAGAATAATTTTTATTATTGCTGGGACCAGGCATTCGCCCCCCAGTTTGATTTGACGCATGACAGTGATGGCAATGTTGTCAGCCCTTATAATGAGTCACCGGCAAAGGCGACAGGTAACGATGTCTTCTCCGCCAGCCCTTCGAGGAATGACTGGTATGAGACTGTCAAGCTCAACTACGGGATAGACTATTGTGACGCGGGCGGCCGTTCTGAACATTTCTATGGTGAGGATGGCAGACCTGTTGTCGACACATGGATGAAAATGACAGATATCCTTCTGTATTGGGCATCGAAGGGTGTCGACGCATTCAGGTGTGATATGGCGGAGATGGTTCCCTCGGCATTCTGGCATTATGCCACATCGAGAGTTCGCGAGGCATATCCCGACATTAAGTTCATAGGCGAGGTCTATGACCCGTCACAGTACCGCACATACATAGGTGCGGGCTTTGACTATCTGTATGACAAGGTGGGAATGTATGACACGCTGCGCAGCATTACATGTGGCAATGCCCCGGCTGTAGAAATCACCCGTCGCTGGCAAGAGACTGATGATATATCAGGCAATATGCTGTATTTCCTTGAGAATCATGATGAGCAGCGTATAGCATCTGACTTTTTTGCTGGCGATGCCTTGCGTGGTGTGCCCGCTCTGATTGTATCGGTATTGATGCGTCCTAATCCTTTCATGCTGTATGCAGGAGAGGAGTTTGGCGAGAGGGGGATGGACACAGAAGGCTTCTCCGGCAAGGACGGGCGCACGACAATCTTTGATTACTGGTGTGTCGACACTATACGCAGAGGTTATTATTCGCGCCGTGAGCTATCAAAGGGAGAGCGCCAGATAGAGAAGACACATTCACAGCTTCTAAACCTTGCCACATCCGATGCGCTTTTCAAGTCAGGATCGTTTTATGACCTTATGTACGCCAATCCCCACTCATCCTCTTTCGATACGAACGCTGTGTATGCTTTCCTTCGCAAGAGTGACAATGCTCTTGCAATTGTCGCCGTCAATTTCTCTGATACAGAGAAGGATACAAGGATAAACATACCACCCCACGCTTTCGGGTATTTAGGAATTGAAGAATGTGAGACTAAAGCCAGAGAGCTGCTTACGGGCGACGAGCACACACTCTCGCTCAGCATGTCATCACCTGTCCACGTTACAATCCCCCCATATTCTGGTGTCATCCTCAAGGTGTTGGCAAGTTGACCGGTTGACGGGGTTATCACGGATTTATATATCTTGTCACGAATTATCGAATTTGCGAATTATTCTCTCCACACGGAGTATCACGGAGCATCACGGATTTATATATCTTGTCATGAATTATCGAATTTGCGAATTATCCTCTTCACACGGATTATCACGGAGCATCACGGATTTATATATCTTGTCATGAATTATCGAATTTGCGAATTATTCTCTCCACACGGAGTATCACGGAGCATCACGGATATATATATCTTGTCATGAATTCGATAATTCGATAATTCGTGATAAAGAAAAACATCCGTGTGAAAAGAAATTCGATAATTCGATAATTCGTGATAAAGAAAAACATCCGTGATATTCCGTGTGAAAAAGATAACCTTTGCACCCGAATTCATAATCAACGGAAACAATAGTGAGAATATATGATAAAGGATTTCAAGAAGACAGCTATCATAGCCAGAGATAAAGATATCAGCTATCATGAGATGCTGTTGCGTATAGAACGATACGCATCTGTCAGCAATACAGCCCCAGGCATGAAGACAGTCATTGTCGGTGAGAACCGCGAGGGATGGATATATGCTTTCTTCTCAGTGTGGAACAACAGGGGCATCCCCGTTCCTGTCGACGCCTCCTCCCAACCAGATGACATCGCATATATCCTTAGCGACTGCCAGCCGTCATGCATATGGACGACAACAGGGAAGCGCGGCCTTGTAGACCGGGCACAGCAAATTGCGGGCACAGACATCCAGGTTCATATCATCGACAACTATGAGCGGGAGCCGCTCGCCGATGCCACACCGTCTGAGCAGAGCTGGGAGCGAGGGTCTGCTGTAGCGGTTATAATATACACCTCGGGCACGACAGGCTCGCCAAAAGGTGTGATGCTATCCTACGATAACCTTCAGGCCAATCTCTATGGCGTATGCGAGGATATCCCAATCTTCAATCCCTCGCGCCGCACACTTATTCTTCTGCCAGTCCATCATATCCTGCCTCTCATGGGTTCGATAATCGCCCCTATTCTGACAGGAGGTGGTGTTGCCATCTGTCCGTCCATGTCTGGTCCGGATATCATGGAGACACTACAGCGTGGGAAGATTGGCATATTCATTGGTGTCCCCCGTCTATGGCAGACTCTCTACAATGGCATAAAGGCAAAGATTGATGCACACCGCCTCACGAGGCTCCTGTTCCGGATATGCCAGAAAGCAGGGAGCCGCCGCCTCTCGCGCCTCGTCTTCAGTTCTGTCCATAAGAAGATGGGCGGGCATATAGAGATCTGTGTCTGTGGCGGTGCCGCTCTCGACCCTGAGATAGGACGCGGACTTGCCACCCTCGGGCTTGAGGTCTATGAGGGATATGGCATGACAGAGACAGCCCCGATTATAGCCTTCACACGCCCCGGAGATTATATCCCAGGATGTTGCGGACTGCCCCTGCAGGCTGTCGACTGCCGCATCATAGACGGGGAGATATGCGTCAAGGGCCCTAACGTCATGCTGGGCTATTACAACCGCCCGGAGGAGACAAGACAAGTCATTGACCGCGATGGCTATCTGCATACTGGCGACCTCGCGCGTATTGACGAGAGCGGCCACATCTTCATCACAGGACGCACAAAGGAGATTATTGTGCTCTCTAACGGCAAGAACGTGCAGCCCAACGAGATAGAGTACAAGCTTGAGCGTTATGAGCATATAGTGAAGGAAGCGGCTGTCATGGCTGATGGCGACATGCTCAGGGCCATAATAGTCCCACAGGCATCATGGGCTGCAGGCCGTGATGACCGTGAGATAGAGCAGGCGCTGAAGATTGAGATTCTCGGGCCGTACAACAGGAGTGTGGCCAACTACAAGAAAGTCATGGCCGTCACCGTCTGGCACGATGACCTCCCGCGCACGAAGCTCGAGAAGCTCCAGCGATACAAGCTGCACGATATCCTCGACCGCTCACAGGAGAACACTCCCCACAGCCGGGCCGAGACTCAGGATATGACAGCCACCATGCCATGGCATGATGAGTATCTCATCCTCAAGCGTTATATGGAACGTGAGAAACAGATCGATGTCAAACCCTCAAGCCATATAGAGCTTGACCTGGCCTTCGACTCGCTCGACCGTGTCTCCCTCCAGGGATTCATAGAGCAGACATTCGGCATTGAGATTAACGCCGACAATATGGCATCATACCGGGATGTGTCAGCGCTTGCCGCACAGATTCATGAGCAGAAGACCCGCACCGATGTTGAGGATGCTGACTGGCACACGATGCTTGTGGAGCAGACGACAACGGCCAAGCTGCCTGTAGCCTCGTTCTCCCACCGCTACATAGCACGCCTCTTCAACCATTTCCTGCGCCATCACAACAGCCTTGAGATACATGGCAGGGAGAATATCCCCGCATCAGGGCCAGTCATACTCGCCCCAAACCATCAGAGTGTCCTTGACGGCCCCATGACAATGGCAGGAATCGCCTCTGAGCATATTGACGATTACTATTTCTACGCCACAGAGGACCATGTCAGCAATTCCCTCCTCCGTCATCTCGCCTCGCGCCATAATATCATCATCATGGAGCGCAAGGCCCTGAAGACGAGCATAATGAAACTTGCGGCAGTGCTGCGCCAGCAGAAGAGTATCGTGATATTCCCTGAGGGCACACGCTCGCGGACAGCGGCGCCCGGCGCCTTCAAGCGCACATTCGCCATCCTCAGCAAGGAGCTGGGTGTCCCTGTTGTGCCAGTATGCATCTCCGGAGCGTTTGAGGCCATGCCGCGTGGACGGCACATACCTACACGCCATCCGATATCCATAACCTATCTGCCGCCAGTCACTCCCCAGCCCCGTGATACATATGATGATATAGTCAGCCGTGTGCACAAATCCATTTCCGATAGTCTGCGCTGATTCCTCCCCCACCCCACTTGTTGTCTTTTATCTCATCACATCAACATAATGCAGTTTACGACCCCCGTCTCTCTCCCGTCTCCGCCGATGACCCTCCAGCCCTCCGACCGCCTCATGATGCTCGGCTCATGCTTTGCCCAGCATGTCGGCGAGGAGCTTTCCCACGCGCTTCCCCCCACAGATATCGATGTCAATCCCTTCGGCGTCCTGTACAATCCGCTCAGCATAGCGGGCGCTGTCGGCAGTCTCCTCTCCGTTGACCCTCCTGTCGGTCATATCTTCCATGGCGCCGACGGCGTCTTCCACAGCTGGCAGCATACATCCCGCTTCTCGGCCAGGACAGAGGCAGAATGCCGTGAGCGTATTACACTCCGCCACGCAGCCGCCCGCGGTCTTCTCCAGTCAGCGAGTCTCCTCTGCGTCACATTCGGGACCACACGCTGCTACCGTCTCCGCTCAGGTCTTGTTGTGGCCAATTGTCATAAGGAGCCCCAATCGTCCTTTTCTGAGTATGAGCCCTCTGTCGATGAGATAGTGGGCGTGTGGACAGATATCATCGGCCGTGTCAGGGAGATTCGTCCATCCCTCCACGTATGCTTCACAGTGAGTCCGTACAGATACCGCAAATACGGATTCCATGAGTCGCAGTTGCAGAAAGCCAAGCTTCTCCTCGCTGTCGACCGTCTTGCGCGTGAGAACACAGGCGTATCATACTTCCCAGCCTATGAGATACTTCTCGACGAGCTTCGCGATTACCGTTTCTATGCTCCCGATATGCTCCATCCCTCCGATGTCGCCATACGGGAGATAACGTCACGTTTCATTGACTGGCTCTTCTCGCCGTCGCTGAAGCAGAGAGTGGAGGAGAACCGGCGCAGATGGCTGAGCTCCCAGCATAGGCCTGTCGTGTAGGGCGCACATATGGGCGTGTGTGCCTCATGGCGGATATTATCCACGCTTTTGTGTGTTTTTTCTTTTTACTGCACGTTATCTGAATATCGCTCCGGCGATTACGGGGCTGTACCGAAAAGTATCTGGCACAGCTCCATTGCTCGCCGCCCTCAATGGTGGATTTCGCCTTTTCACTTTTTCTCCGTTTGACGAAAACACCACGATTTCACCTTTTCACCTTTTCGCCTTTTCGCCTTTTCACAAATTCACAAATTCACAAATTCACGAATTCATAAATTCACAAATTCACATCATCAATCTCCCGAAACGATGCTGTCGCCCTTTATCTCGCCGCCGATGGCAATCACCTCACGGCGGTAGCAGTAGCGGCATGGACGGCGGGACCTTTCAGCCTGCTGTCTTGGAATCTTGATAATCTTGCGCGTTGTGCGCTGCAGACCCTCACACTTCAAAGTCCTGTGATAGGCATAGGCGTTCGGGCTGGTGGATACATAGACAGAATCACGCCCAGCCATTGCAGGCGAGGCTGTGAGGATAAGGAGGAATAATATAAGCCGTGTCGTATGTGCCAAGGCGGACAGTCCTGCCGAACCACTTGCCGTAGCTGTGTCTGTGCGCCCGTCCTTGAACGTGCGCGTTATCTTGTAGAGCTTATACATAAAAGCCATATTGTTTGGTCTCCTTTCTTTGTGTTTAGTAGTTTCTAACTTATGGGTATCTGAATCGTGGTGGCAAATGAGCGTCTCACAGACGCTACTCCCAGCCTGGCAATAGAGCTAATCCAGTCTGGCTTCACGGCCTGTGGCTCCATTAGACGCCCTGCCTCCTCCGAATGCTATACAAAGTTACTGATTTTTTCTTGAATGGATGAAATATTTTGTCATAAAAATCCTTAAATCTCTATTTGTGACTGTATTTTTACACTTTCGCCCCCCTCTGCCACTGTCTTGCTCAGACTGATGGTTGCGACACAGCAGGAGGCATTCTGACTGTTAAATCCATGTTAAAGAAAAATGTTCAAACAGCAGAAATGTTAAAATGGAGAGGGAAAGTACGTTGGTGTGAATTTGTGAATTTGTGAATTTGTGAATTTGTGAATTTGTGAATTCGGGGTTTTCTCGCATGCGGGCGCGCGCGCGATTTCTGTATTCTGAAAAATATATTTTATTTTATAAAATATAAATTATATACATTACACACACACTGTCCAAATCGAGCCAGCCCCCACGGCCTGAAAAGGCTGCGCTGGAATTGACGATACAGCATTTTAACAATTCGGCTCGAAAAATCAAAAACCGCTGTTTTCACAAATTCACAAATTCACAAATTCACAAATTCACATGCCCTTCACGGTTAATTACACTTAAAAACAAGGGTATTTTCTTGTATTACAGTCAGTTAGACCTTTATGATAAGTTGTGATTCATTACCGGACATCCATTGATTCTACTATTGCTACATCGTTATCCACAGGAGAGGCGACACAAGTCCACATCTATTGTTATTCTATCGGATTTCCTGAGTCTATCGGCGTGTGTCGCCTCTTCTTTGGACAATAACAAGCTAATGTATCTCAGCTTGACGTAGGGGCGAGATTAAAGGCGATAGCATCGTTTCAGGAGATTGATGCGGTGAAAATGTGAAATCGTGGTGTTTTCGTAAAAAGCGAAAATGTGAATTTGTGAATTTGTGAATTTGTGAATTTGTGAATTTGTGAATTTATGAATTTGTGAATTTATGAATTTGTGAATTTATGAATTTGTGAAATCGTGAAATCGTGAAATCGTGGTGTTTTCGTAAAAAGCGAGGAAAGAGGAAGACGAAGCCGCCGATGGGGGACAGCGAGCTATGAGCTTGGCATTATCCACAGCCCCTCCGGAGGTGTGGGACAACAAGAATACAGAACACAAAAAAAAACAGCTCTCCGCCGGCGGGGGAAAGCTGTACGCTGATGAAGGATGCGGAGAGAACAGGATTCGAACCTGCGAACCGGTTTTGCCGGTTACACGCTTTCCAGGCGTGCCTCTTCAACCACTCGAGCACCTCTCCTTCTCAAAAAACCGCTGCAAAATTACAGAAAATATAGTATGCAGACGAATGTTGCCAAGAATAATTATGAAAAATTAATACTTCCATGCAGTCTTGTGGACACGCCCCCTCTCTCCAGGAAACGGGATGACAGCCGGAACCCCACCACCGGACAACCCCGCCTACGCCTTGCCCCACCCCCAGGAATCGGCAAAAAACGTTAATTATGGTTAAGTTTCGACAACTCCACAACATTACGCCTTGAATTATGGAAAGGATTTTTTATCTTTGCAAATAAAATCAGAGAGCGTGGGGCTGGGGATTGCCACAGCAGCAGCGCCGGCTGCCGCAACAGCTCCAACACGCTATCACGACGAGAACAACAGAAAAAACACCGCTTATGACAAAATATATCTACACCATCCTATTGATATCCATGATTATCGCCACCCCAAGCACTGCCTACGCAGAGCCGGTAACGGACGAGATGGAGCACATGCAGACGCCAAATGTGACAGTAGTGGAGGGCTCACAGCTGCGTGTGACAAACGGCAACGGCCAGACGCTCCGTGTGTATAATGTGACTGGGGTGCAGGTCAGGGTGTTCAAGGTAGACGGCATGGACAAGTGTTATGACCTCAATCTCCCTAAGGGATGCTACATCATAAAGATAGGCAAGACGGTAAGGAAGATTTCCATCAGATAATCCCCCTCCCCCTCACACCCCTGTCTCTCTCTCCACTCCGCCATCTTCCATCACCCCCGCCCTCATCCCTCTCTCCCTCGGCGTGGAGACATCATCCCCATACCGCCCCCAACCGAACACTGAAAGACACACGGATAAAAATACTGAAACTATCATTCCCGATATATGCAAGTAGATGAGAAGACACTGCTGAGTCTCCTTGCAGACGAGAAAACCCAACATAAAGCTTTTGAGATACTTGTGCGTCAGTATAGTGAGCCGCTATACCGGCAGATTCGACGTATGGTATTGTATCATGACGATGCGGACGATGTGATGCAGAACACATTCATAAAAGCGTGGAAGGGGCTCCCCACGTTTGAGGGACGCTCAAAACTATCGTCCTGGCTCTACCGTATCGCCATCAACGAGGCTCTCGACTTTCTCCACCACTCGAACGCCACCACCACAATCGACGGAGAGGGCGACGGACAAGGCGTCGCGGCACATCTGATGGCGGACGAGTATTTTGAGGGCGACGAGGCGGAGGCCAGACTGCAGGAGGCCATACACCTGCTCCCCGATGTGCAGCGGACTGTATTCCAACTGAAATACTATGAGGATATGAGATACTCTGATATCAGCAAGATTCTCGGCACATCAGAGGGGGCGCTGAAAGCGAGCTACCATATAGCGGTAAAAAAAATCTCGTCATTTCTCAGCTCAGGCGATTAAACCTTATGCCCGTCAGAGGCGTCATAAATTAAAAGAGACACAGCAATGAGACAGAATATAAGGAAAGAGCCATTCAGGGCGCCAGAGGGATACCTGGACAGCTTCACGGCCGATATCATGAAGAGGATACCCTCTGAGGCACAACCTATCACGATACGCCAGAGACGGGGCAGGGCGGTATGGTACAGCGCCGCGTGCATAACCCTGCTGCTCGGGCTGTCGGCCATGGCATATCTATACATGCCGGACGACAAGGACATGAATATCGCCACACAATCCGCAGACAACCAGCAGACATACAATGTTGACGATGTGGCGGACTATGCCATGCTTGACCATCAGGACATATACGAGATTATCTCAGAATAATCCATCCTCCCCATGCACGGGGCGCAAGACACTCCACACGTATGGGGAGACACCCCGCACACGTATGCGGGCATGACCGGCCATGTGCACATGGACAAAGGGCATCCCCGGCCATATCCCGGCCATATCATAAATGGATAATATGTAAAACCACTCACTCCAACCCAGTCTATGAGAAAAACCATAACGCTTCTTGCATTCCTCATCATATCTGTACAGCTCGTATGTCAGGCTGCCCCAAAATTCGACCCTGAGGCTTACCGCCAGGAACAACGCAGATATATAATAGAGAAGACAAAGATATCGGCCAATGACGCTGCGAAGTTCTTTGCCATATATGACAAGATGCGCTCAGCCGAGCGTTCACTGTTCGACAAGATAAGGGACAAGCGCAACTCAAGGCCATCGACAGAGGCCGAATGCCGTAAGGCGATAATAGAGAAGGACAACATGGAGCTGCAGCTCAAGAAGCTGCAGTGCAAATATCACCAGCAGATGCTGAAGGTCCTGCCTGCAAAGATTGTCCTCCCCTGCCTGTTCCATGCAGAGCAGTTTGACCGCTCCAAACTACGGCATATGTCACAGGGCAACCATAAACGGCCTGGCAAACACCCGGAATCAAGATAATCCCCTCCCCCACTCCATCGTCGTGCCTAAGTACAACTATCTCCCCAAACGGGAGGAAACCGCAAGATGGACAATTGAGGTTGTTTAACGGAAGAGGCGCTGGTATTATGACAAAAAGACAAAGTCGATGTCATAATATCAGTGCCTCTTCTGCATATACATCATGATGTTATGGCGTATGATGAATCTTTTGGATGAGTTGGAAGGGGAAATCCACTCATCCCCCTATGCCCCTGTAAAGCCTTTGTGACGGATGGCCTTCTCATCAGATGGAATAAGAATGGGAATTTTAGTGGGGATGAGAGTGGAATGAGAATGGGAATGAGAGCGGAATAAGAATGGGAATGGGAATGAGAATGAGCAAGCCTGCCCGTGTGCGTGCGGGGATGGCGGATGGGGCACATTCGCACGAGCCGCCCCCCCTCTCTGGGGTGTGCGCAGAGCTTTGGGCTTGCATCATCATCATCGACGCTGCCAGTCAGCCATTTCCCTTTCTGTAGGTCCTCTTTCCCCTCACTTTGTTGTCAGTCTTGTCCGCTTTGTCAGCCCCCTTTCCGGATGACGGTCTCCTGGGTTGCCTCCTCGCCGCTGCCTTTCTGCCCTTATGCCTATTCCCGTCAACCGCCTTTCTGCCTCCCGCGGCTTTCCGCTCGGTATATTCCGGTCCGGGGTCTAATCCATCAGGCATAGGATTCTTATAAACCTCATATTCAAGGAAACGCTCTATCTGCTTGAAATACAACACATCATCCTCATTAACAAATGTTATGGCCCTGCCGTCACGTTGTGCGCGTGCTGTCCTTCCGATACGGTGGACATAGTCCTCTGCGTCGTGTGGCACATCATAGTTGATGACAGTGAGGATATCATCAATATCTATCCCCCTTGCCACAATATCTGTCGCCACAAGGACATCAATCTGCCCAGCCTTGAATCTGAACATGATGTCGTCACGCTCAGCCTGTGTGAGGTCAGAGTGCATCGCCCCACAGTTTATCCCCATTCGCCTCAGATTGCTTGAGATATCCTTCACCTTTGTCTTTTTTCCGGAGAAGATTATTGTGCGCTCCAGTCCGCCGCCGTCCGTCAGGCTCTTTATTATCCTGAGCTTCTGCGGCTCATAGCAGACATATGCTGACTGCCTTATCCGCTCGGCAGGCTTCGATACAGCAATCTTCACCTCAACGGGGTTGTTCAGGAGAGTCCGCGCGAGCTCCTCTATCTTCTGTGGCATTGTCGCAGAGAACATGATTGTCTGGCATGTCGGGGGCAGCAGCTTGGCGATGGATAATATATCCTCTGAGAATCCCATATCAAGCATGCGGTCTGCCTCGTCGAGAATGAAGAAAGAGCATTGCGACAGTTCGAGATTCCCCATCTGCATATGTGCCAGAAGACGCCCGGGCGTGGCGATGAGCATGTCAGCGCCCCTCCGCAAGGCCCGCAGCTCCTGGTCATACCTGTTGCCGTCGTTGCCGCCATATACCGGGACTGACGAGATGCTGTCAAGATAATACCCGAATCCCTGCATAGCCTGGTCTATCTGCTGTGCCAGCTCACGCGTTGGGGACATGACTACACAGTTGATGGCATCACGGGCGAATGGTGCTGGATGCCGCCGCCCTCCATATGAGTGAGGAGCGTATTCCCCGTCATCCAGCAGAGAGAGCACGGGGAGCAGATATGCAGCTGTCTTGCCTGTCCCCGTCTGTGCTATGCCTAATATATCCCTTCCCTCAAGAATATGCGGGATGCATTTTTCCTGTATAGGGGTACACATATCAAAACGCATATCGTAAAGCGCGTCGAGGATGTTGTCAGATAAATCCAATTCGTCAAAATACATAAGTTCTAAAATATTTAATCATTAAAGCCACCCTGCCGTGACAAGCCTGCCCCCCCTTGCATGCTGTCCGCTTCGTCACGCCTCCAGGGGGTAGAGAGGACAGTCTCGATGTCCGCTTCATCTGGAGATGAGAGGATATCCCGGCAGCCTTGTTGGAAAGGCACGTGCGGATAAGTGTAACGGGGGGTGAACGTCGGTGAGGTATATATATAATGGATAGGACCAGCGACACATCAGTTTATGCGATACGGGGGCGTTGCGCATTACGCCATTAGAAAAAATGCAGGAGAAAACATTAATGGCGAGCCTGAGGCGGAGACTCAAGAACCAAGACGAGCCAGCCCTCCCCCGGCTTCCTCCCTGTGCTATGAGCACAGCCCATTGGAGCCGCACCCCTCGCATATCTATCCATCTGTATCGCACAAAGGTAATACAAATGTTTTAAACATGCAAGACATTCAGCGAAAAACCATCGGTCTTGTCGCACAAAGCATACTTTCCGCCATGATATTTACTGCATTTACCGCATCAATCTCCCCGAAACGATGCCGTCACCCTTTATCTCTCCCCCCATCGACTTTTGGGGAATATCACCACCTCATCTGCCTCTGCGATACTACATGCCTTGACCATCCGGCGCAATATGCATTGTAAAGGATAGAAAAATGCGATGTGTGGATGTCAAGTTCTCACCACACGGTTTATTTCTCACATAATATAGATAAAAAAGGAAGAAAAACGTTAAATATTGTATGACTTCATTTAACGTATAGATAAATTTAGTAATTTTGCAATCGAAAACTATACATATCACAAAGGGTTTTCAATCTTTGGATAAACAAAAACAACATTATAGGTAAAAAATTAAGGTATGAAAAAGAACAAAATCTTTATTGCATTGGCTCTCGGAACAATGCTTGTATCTTGTGGCAAGAGCGGAAACGGCGGGAAGCCAAATTTTGCAGACAATGAATATGCCGTGAGAACTATCGGGACAGAGACAACAGAGCTACAGTCGACATACCCTGCGACAATCAAGGGAGTACAGGATGTGCAGATACGTCCGAAGGTTTCAGGATTCATCACCAAAGTATGTGTGCAGGAAGGCCAGACGGTATCTGCCGGACAGCTGCTCTTCGTCATAGACAACGAGACATATCAGGCGCAGGTGAGACAGGCGCAGGCAGCCTTGAACACAGCCAACGCACAACTCGCGACATCCAAGCTGACATACGAGAACTCAAAGAATCTGTTCACCAGCAAGGTCATAGGAGAATATGAGCTCAAGACATCTGAGAACAACTATATGACAGCACAGGCATCTGTAGCACAGGCTAAGGCTGCCCTCGCATCGGCCAAGGAGGCCCTGAGCTTCTGCTACGTTAAGAGCCCGGCATCAGGAGTCGTTGGCAGCCTTCCGTTCAAGGTCGGGGCCCTTGTGAGCGCATCGAGTGCAGAGCCTCTCACCACAGTCTCTGACATCAGCACCATGGAGGTCTATTTCTCTTTGACTGAGAAGGACATGCTGGCACTGACAAAGAACGCAGGCGGACTGAACGGCGCCATAGCATCATTCCCTCCTGTGAGGCTGCAGCTTGCCGACGGCAGCACATACAGCCAGCCAGGCAAGGTGGTGAAGGCGAGCGGTATCATAGACGCGGCTACGGGCTCAGTATCACTCATCGCACGTTTCAGCAATCCTGACCATGAGCTGAGAAGCGGTGGAGCCGGCCAGATTATCATCCCGACAACAGCCAGCAGTGTCATCATTGTCCCACAGGAGGCCACATCAGAGGTACAGAACAAGAAATTCGTCTATCTCGTAGGAAAGGATAACAAGGTCAAATACACAGAGATAAAGGTCAATCCGCAGGACGACGGCAAGACGTATATTGTCACAGAGGGTCTGAAAACCGGAGACCGCATAGTTTCCAAGGGCATCGCGTCGCTCACTGACGGTATGGAGATAAAGCCTATAACTGAGGCACAATACATGAAGAAGATAGAGGATGCCGCAAAACTTGGGGAGCAGCAAGGCTCAGCAAAGGGCTTTGCCGATGTCATGAGCGGTAAAAAATAATAATCCTGTTGACGAGCTGACAGAATGGGGCGGTGGGAAAGAACAGCCTGTCCGCTTTGCCAGTCTGCCCGCTTGCCGACGAGTTGACAATGGAAGAGATGACAATGGACGAGACGACAGGATGGGGATGGGCAAGAAAAAAGGCCTGCCCGCTTGTCAGCCTGCCCGCTTGCCAACTCACAAAAAACACATAATATGACATTTACACATTTCATAAAACGCCCGGTACTATCGACGGTCATTTCCATATTCTTCGTCCTGCTGGGTATAATCGGACTTATATCACTGCCTATCGAGCAGTACCCCGATGTGGCACCTCCCACCATTGAAGTAAGCACCACCTATACTGGCGCTGACGCACAGACGGTGCTCAACTCCGTGATCACTCCTCTTGAGGAGAGTATCAACGGTGTGGAGAACATGACATACATGACATCACAGGCAACCAACGACGGAAGTTGCGACATCACGGTGTATTTCAAGCAGGGTTCCGACCCTGACATGGCTGCCGTGAACGTGCAGAACCGTGTGAGCCAGGCACAGGCCTTGCTGCCTGCCGAGGTTACGAGGGTGGGTGTGACAGTCGAGAAGCAGCAGACCTCGAACGTCATAATGTTCACCCTCACGTCGAAGGACGGACGCTATGACGATGAGTTCCTGACCAACTACAACGACATCAACGTCATACCTGCCCTGAAGCGTATATCGGGTGTGGGTGGTGTGATGTCGCCAGGTATGAAGACCTATTCTATGCGTATTTGGCTCCAGCCTGACAAGATGAAGCAGTATAATCTCATCCCAAGTGACATTACTGCTGCACTTGCCGAGCAGAACATCGAGGCTGCACCAGGTAAGTTCGGTGAGCAGAGCGATATGGCATACGAATACACCATGCGCTACAAGGGACGTCTGAAGACTGCCGAGGAGTATGGTGACATCATCATCCGCAGCGATGCCAACGGACAGACACTCCGACTGAAGGACGTGGCGAAGGTTGAGCTTGGCGGACTCGTCTACAGCGTGTCGATGAAGAACAACGGATACCCGTCAGTGATGGGTATGGTGCAGCAGATTGCCGGCTCCAACGCTACGCAGATTGCGGAGGATGTAAAGGCTGAGCTTGAGAAACAGGCAAAGAGCTTCCCTCCTGGCATGGAATACAAGATCAACTACGACGTTACGGAGTTCCTTTTCGCATCTATCGAGGAGGTTGTCTTCACCCTGGTAATCACGCTGTTGCTCGTGTTCCTCGTGGTTTACATCTTCCTGCAGGACTTCCGCTCCACACTCATCCCTATGATTGCGGTGCCTGTGGCATTGATAGGTACATTCCTCTTCCTCTGGATATTCGGATTCTCCATCAACCTGCTTGTGCTCTCGGCATTGCTCCTCGCCATAGCCATTGTGGTGGACGATGCCATCGTGGTGGTCGAGGCTGTCCATGCCAAGCTCGACCAGGGCTACAAGAGCGCGCTCACAGCGAGTATCGATGCCATGAACGAGATTTCGGGTGCCATCATCTCCATCACCCTCGTGATGTCTGCGGTGTTTGTGCCGGTGTCGTTCCTCGGCGGTACGAGTGGTGTGTTCTACCGTGAGTTCGGTGTCACGATGGCTGTGTCAATTCTCATCTCAGCCCTCAACGCCCTTACGCTCTCGCCTGCCCTGTGTGCTATTCTCCTTAAGCCTCACGATGGTGAGCACGAGAAGAAGATGAGCTTCGTCGACCGTTTCCATGCAGGTTTCAACTACCAGTACGAGAAGATTCTCGAGAAATACAAGAACGGTGTAGCTAAGGTCATCAACCACCGCGTGATGGCTGGCTTGTCAGTCGTTGTGGGAATTGTTGTCCTTGTCGTGACGATGGCAACAACAAAGACCGGTCTTGTGCCAGATGAGGACACAGGCGTTATATTCTGTACCGTGTCCATGGCGCCTGGTACCAGCCAGGAGCGCACAAAGGAGGTGGTGAGCCAGATAGACAAGATGCTGGCAAGCAACCCTGCGGTGAAGACACGTGAGCAGCTGCTCGGATATAACTTCATCGCCGGCCAGGGCTCAGACCAGGCGACATTCATCGTGAAGCTGAAGCCTTTCGAGGAGCGTCCGGCAGGCTTCCTATACAATCTCTCCGGACTGTGGCAGGGCGATGGCATCATGCGTTTCTTTGTCAACCCGATGTCCTATACCTCTGTTCTCGGTATGATATACAAACAGACTGCAGAGATAAAGGACGCACAAATTCTCGCCTTCGCCCCACCTATGGTAAGCGGTTTCGGCGCTACCAACGGTATCACCTTCTCCATGCAGGACAAGACAGGTGGCGACCTGAACAAGTTCTTCGAGATTACCAAGACCTACTTGGCTGAGCTGAACAAGCGTCCGGAGATCTCAAACGCCATGACATCATACAATCCGAACTATCCGCAGTACATGGTGGATGTTGACGTGGCTAAGTGTAAGCAGGCCGGCATATCTCCACAGACTGTCCTCTCCACCCTGCAGGGTTACTATGGAGGTCTGTACGCTTCCAACTTCAACGCCTACGGTAAGCTCTACCGTGTGATGATCCAGGGTACCGTAGACAGCCGCAAGAATACAGCCACTCTGACAAATATATATGTGCGCACCCCAAGCGGCATGTCGCCAGTCAGCGAGTTCTGTTCGCTGCGCCGTGTCTATGGCCCGTCGAACATCAACCGCTTCAACCTCTTCACCTGTATCAATGTCAACGCGTCTGCCGCAGAGGGATATTCATCAGGTCAGGCTCTCAAGGCTGTTGAGGAGGTGGCAGCAGAGGTGCTGCCCCAGGGCTATGGTCTCGACTATTCGGGCATGACCCGCTCTGAGCAGGAGTCGAGCGACTCTACCGCTATCATCTTCGCCCTGTGTCTGGTATTCGTATACCTCATCCTCTCGGCACAGTATGAGAGCTACATACTGCCTCTGGCTGTTATCCTCTCCATACCGTTCGGTCTCGCCGGTGCCTTCATCTTCACCGAGCTCTTCGGCCACAGCAATGACATCTATATGCAGATTGCGCTCATCATGCTCATCGGACTTCTTGCGAAGAATGCCATCCTTATCGTGCAGTTCGCGCTTGAGCGCCGTATGACAGGTATGGCCATACGCTACTCTGCCATCCTTGGTGCGGGAGCCCGTCTGCGTCCTATCCTCATGACATCATTGGCAATGATTATCGGTCTGCTCCCTCTGATGTTTGCATCGGGTGTGGGCAAGAACGGCAACCAGACCCTCGGTGCCGCCGCAGTGGGCGGTATGCTTATCGGTACGCTCTGCCAGCTGTTTGTCGTGCCTGCCCTGTTCGCTGTATTCCAGTGGCTCCAGGAACGCATAAAGCCTATAGAGTTTGCTGACGACGATGCCACTATCGACACAGAGCTGCTTCAGTATACTCATCCTAATGTCAAGTCAAGCACTGCTGCCCAGAAGACATCAGGCGACAAATAACCCCCACTGTCATCACCCCCTCTCTCCCTCAGCCATGCTTATGCCTTGACTGAGGAAGACAGGCGGGGGGATGACCATAAGAAAAATGGTGTAGGAACCCATGATTAACACTTAATGTACGTTAAGTCAAGGAAATAATATGAACAAGATATCATTCATAGCAATTATGTCTGCCTGCCTCTTACTATCGAGCTGCGGACTTTACAATAAATATGAGCGTCCTGATGTCGATACAAAAGGTCTGGTCCGTGATGTGACATCAGACAAAGACACGCTCGCCGTGGCAGACACAACGAGCTTTGGCAATCTCCCATGGCGCAGTGTCTTTACCGACCCACAGCTGCAAACGCTCATCGGGCAGGCTCTTGAGAAGAACGTCGATCTTCTCAACGCAGCCCTCAATGTCGATATGATAAAGTCACAGCTCATGGTGGCAAAGCTGGCCTTCATACCATCTATAGCCATCAGCCCACAGGGGACACTCAGCTCATGGGACGGCTCAAAGACAACAAAGACCTACCAGCTGCCTATAAGCGCGAGCTGGAGTGTTGACCTCTTCGGCAACCTGCTGTCAACGAAGCGTAACGCCCAGATGCAGCTCCTTGCAGCCAAAGACTACCAGATGGCCGTGAAGAGCCAGATTGTCTCAGGTGTGGCGAATCTCTATTACACTCTCCTCATGCTCGACCGCCAGCAGGAGATACTCGACGAGATGGAAAAGCTGACAAAGGAGACCTGGGACATGATGTCCCTGCAGATGAAATACGGCAGGGCGCGCTCTACCAGCGTACAGAGCGCCGAGGCCAGTTACTACAACGTGAAGGCACAGGCTGTTGATATGCGCCGCCAGATACGTGAGACAGAGAACTCCCTCTCTCTCCTTATCGGACAGGCAGGCCAGTCAATAAGCCGTGGGCGCCTTGCCGACCAGATACTCCCCTCTGAGTTCTCAACAGGCATAGCCCTGCAGATGCTCAACAACCGTCCTGATGTCCATGCAGCAGAGATGAACCTCGCATCATGCTTCCACAATGTACAGACGGCACGCAGCCGTTTCTATCCTGGCATCAACATCTCTGCCTCAGGCATATTCACCAATAACAGTGGCGCAGGTATAACAAATCCTGGCAAATGGCTCCTCACAGCTATAGGAAGCCTCACACAGCCAATATTCGCCAACGGACAGTTGGTAGCGGGACTGAAGGTGGCAAAAGCACAGCAGGAGCAGGCCTTCAACAAGTGGCAGAACGCTATCTTCAAGGCTGGCAATGAGGTCAGCAATGCCCTGGTCAGCTACAACACATACCACGAGAAGAGCCAGCTTGACCAACAGCAGGTAGAGCTTTACCGCAAGAATGTTGAGGACACCCGACAGCTGTATATCAGCAGCGGGTCAACATACCTTGAGGTCATAAGCGCCCAGGCTAACCTCTTGAATGCTGAGATATCCAAAGTCTCTGACGACTTCTTCAAGATGCAGGCCGTCGTGAGTCTCTATTCAGCTCTCGGTGGAGGAGTAAAATAAAGCGGTTGGGCACATGTTGTGTATCCCACACAACGTCATATTGAACCCATCCGTCTCGCCGCAGCCCTCTCTCTATTGCAGCGTTCTTGAGGTGGAATGAGAGCAATATACAGCGCCCAATAATTGAATAACAATGTCTAACACTCATATACCATAACAACATGAGCAATATCAGCGACAAGGCTTATGTCAGCCCTAAGGCAAAGATAGGCAACAATGTTACCATCTATCCGTTCGCCTACATTGAGGACGATGTTGTCATAGGAGATAACTGTACCATATATCCCTATGTCAGCATAATGAACGGCACCCGTCTTGGCAAGGACAACAAGATATACCAGAACACTGTGCTTGGAGCAGAGCCACAGGATTTCGAGTATCGGGGCGAGGCCTCGCGTCTCATAATAGGCGACGGCAACTGCATCCGTGAGAATGTAGTCATAAACCGTGCGACACACTCTGATGGCGAGACAGTCATTGGAGACAAGAATTTCCTCATGGAGGGTGTTCATATCTCACACGACACACACATTGGCCGCGTCAATGTCTTCGGCTATGGCACAAAGATAGCTGGCGACTGTGTCATTGGCGACCGTGTCATATTCTCCTCTGGTGTGATAGCCAATCCTGGCAGTCGTGTGGGCGACGCCTCGATGATTCAGAGTGGCACACGTTTCTCCAAGGATATACCACCATTCATCGTTGCGACAGACAATCCTGTGCGCTACGGAGGTGTCAATGCAGTCATCCTCCGCAACTACAATGTCGACGAGAAGATAATATCGCACATTGCAAACGCATACCGTCTGCTGTTCCACGGACAGACATCTGTCTTCGACGCCGTCAACCAGATTGAGCAGCAGGTTCCTGACGGAGAGGAGGTAAGGGCGATAATAAACTTCGTGAGGAATACAAAGCTTGGCATCATATCCAAGATTTGATACTATCCCCTACCCCCCAGACAGCATCGGCCTACAGATATCCCACGGTTACATTGACGGATTGAATGCCATATGGTGGAGGACAATGCATCATACGAGGGGGATTGGGGAAGCCAACCATCACACTTATGCAGTAAGAGACAGTTGTCATACACAAACGGCATCTGTCTCTTTCTCGTTTCTACCTCCTCGGCCTTTGAGCCATTCCCCCAAAGCATAGCTCAAGCTTGGCTCCGGGCGATATCACCCATCACAAGCGTGGGGAGGGAGCCAGCGAGTGACATACATAACGCCCCACACACCTCAGCCTAAGAAACATCCACATCTTATAGACTATGTACAGGACACTGACAGGACATCTTCAAGACATCTCCACCTGGGTAGCATCCCATATAACCATCATTGTCGTATTGGTTGCAGCCTCAGCCCTATTCTATCCCCCATCATTCCATTGGATATCAACCAAAGCAGTCACTCCCATGCTCGGAATTGTCATGTTCGGTATGGGACTCACGCTGAAGGCCTCAGACTTCAAGCCTGTCCTGCTTCATCCAAAAGAGATTATCCTGGGCGAGATTGCACAGTTTGTGCTAATGCCGTCAATAGCATGGCTGCTGTGCCACTTTATGGGTTTACCCTCCGAACTTGCCCTGGGTGTCATTCTCGTCGGCTGTTGTCCCGGTGGGACAGCCAGCAATGTCATCTGTTATCTCGCCAAAGGAGACATTCCCTTGAGTGTAGCCATGACCGGCGTCTCGACAATGCTTGCTCCTGTAATAACGCCCTCACTGGTTTTCCTCCTTGCAGGCGAGGCTGTCAACATTGATATCTCTGGCATGTTCTTGAGCATCATACAGGTCATCATCATCCCTATTGCCTCAGGAGTGTGCGTGAGCCATTATTTGCAGAACATCAGGACAAGCGTCGAGCCATATCTGCCTATGGTGTCGACACTCTCCATAGCAGCCATTATTGGCATCATTGTCTCGCACAACTCTACGGGCATCATCCAGTGTAGCCTTACCGTCGCTGTAGTTGTCGTTCTGCATAATACGCTCGGTCTTCTCGCAGGATATTCAGCAGCCCTCCTTTGTCGGATAGAACGCCCTAAGCGCACTGCTATAGCTATAGAGGTGGGCATGCAGAACTCGGGGCTTGCCACATCTCTTGCGGCCATGCATTTCGCCATGTTCCCCATGGCCACAGTTCCCGGAGCGTTATTCTCCGTATGGCATAACGTCTCAGGCAGCATAGCTGCTCAAATATTCAGGAGGATAGGCAGATGAGATATCTCCTTGCAATAGACTCGTTTAAGGGATGCCTCTCGTCAGTCGAGGTAGAGAAGACTGTGGAGACAGCACTGAGAGAGATGGGTGCTGAGGTTGTGTCTATCCCCATGTCTGATGGTGGAGAGGGGATGTTGGAGGCATTCACCAATGCCCTGGGAGGCTCTTTTGTCGATGTCACAGTCCACGACCCTATGATGCGGAGAATCACAGCCCAGTACGGCATGACCGCCGACGGAACGTCCATCATAGAGACATCAAAGGCTTGCGGACTGACGCTTATGACTGCCGGAGAACTCAATCCGATGGTTGCCACATCATATGGTGTCGGGGAGCTCTTGGCTCATGCCATGAAGTCCGGATGCACGAATCACATCATTGGTCTGGGAGGCAGTGGTACGAGCGACTGTGGCATCGGGATGCTGCGTTCGCTGATTGATGTCTTTGCCTGTGGAGGGACTTTCGACAGTGTAATGCCAATGCTCAGGAACCACCACTTTATCCTTGCCTCAGATGTAAGGAATGTACTGTACGGCCCTCATGGGGCAGCATTCACCTTCGGCCATCAGAAAGGAGCCACATATGCCATGCAGACGGCTCTTGACTCACGTGACAGGACATTCGCCCGAATGTCAGCAGAGCATTTCGGTTTTGACAAGTCATCTCTGCCTGGGGCAGGAGCAGCGGGGGGACTTGGCTATGCCTTCATGCAGTATCTCGGTGCGGAGCCTGCATCAGGAGCAGACATACTCCTCGACCTCTGCGGCTTCGACAGCCTCGTGGCAGATGTTGACATCGTCATAACAGGCGAGGGAAATGCTGACCGCCAGACATTGATGGGTAAACTGCCTGAGCGCGTACTCGTCCGTGCCACCCGGCATAACAAACCCGTCTGGCTTATGGCGGGCAGGGTATCAGACGGGGACACACTCCACAAGGCGGGATTTACAGTTGTTGATGCCATCACGCCCTCCGGTATGCCTATTTCTGAAGCTGTCAAGCCTGATAATGCCCGACATAATATCCGCAGATGGATTGAAAGCCAAGCTCTCTTATGATGGTCTCCGCATATCCCCGTCAAGAAAATTATAACCTCGCCCCCACCTCATGGTGTAAGCAGCAAAATATGATACGCACATCACGCCTTATTCTTTCTACTCGTACTGTTGGCATAGGGGATGGAATGGCTTCCTGCAAATAGACATAGACATCAAAATGCCCCATGACATAACGCACTATCTCTCAATGCTTTATAATCACATGCGGAAAAGGTACTGAATGGTCGGCTCAGAGATACTCTTTGACCAGCTCATATGTACCTGATGAGTGGCCATTAGGCTCTTAATGAGAAAAACCTATACTATCCCCTCACTCGGAGACCATAGCTTTATGGGTGTAACCCAGGCTGGACAATTATATGATGGACAAGGTGTGTGAATTGAATCCAATGCTCACCAAGAGCCATACCCCCCTATAAGGATGTATTCTTTATGCATAAGAGTGTGGGCATATGGTCTGATAATCAACCTATAACCGACAGAGATGAATGGCAGACGTGAGGAATATGCGGTAAATCGACATGATATGTCAAAACGTCATACTAAAAAAAAATAAGCGAAAAAAGGACGATTCACTTGGCACAATAAGAAAAAAAACGTAACTTTGCATCCACTTCCCCTCCTTTCAGGACAAATATTAATAGAGACTTCCTTGCCATCTATGGAGAGGAAGGGAGGGATGGCGACATACTATAAAAACGGCACAAAAAAACGTGATACAGCTATACAGACACATAGAGATTCTGCTTTTGGACAACGACTGCGTCATTGTCCCAGGACTCGGTGGATTCATGGCACATCACACAGCCGCAAAATACTACGAGGACACACAGACATATGTGCCGCCGATAAGACAACTCGGATTCAACGGACAGCTGAGGATAAACGACTCGCTTCTGGCCCAGTCATATATTGAGGCATACGATATAAGCTATCCTGAGGCTGTCAGACGCATAGAGGACGAAGTGGCAGAGATGATGCAGACTCTGCAGAGCAAGGGGCAGTGTGAGCTGGACGATATAGGCATCCTGCGCACAAGCATCGACGGACATCTGGAGTTTGAGCCTTGTGAGGCTGGAATACTGACACCCTCCCTGTATGGGCTGGACTCTGTAGACATAAAACCTATCGCACAGAGAAGCACAGGAAAGCCCGACACACAGATGGCGAAATCGCCTGTCAGCGTGCTTACTGAACAGCCCCACCCCGAGTCACGCCTTGTGATGACCCACGGTGATGACACCGGGACGGGCGACACAGAAGACACAGAGGAGAAGACAATAAGAATAAAAGTGGGCACACTGAGGAGAGTGGCATTAGTGGCGGCTGTTGTCATAACACTCTTCATCTGCGTGCTCCCGCTCGGCAAGACGACACAGCCTGAGCTGACAAGAAGCTATATCGACACCGGTGTACTGTTCAATATCCTGCCTGAGGCATTACGCTCAACACAGGACAAACCGGAGCGGTACGGACTGAACGACAGCGGGGCGATAGAGCAGGAAACCATAAAGGCGGAGGACAATACCAAGACGGCAGAGACCGAGCCTGACAAAACGACCACACAGGCTGACGGAAGAATGCCAGGCAAGGAGGTAAACACGGAGAAATCCAACACATTCTATACCATCGTCTTGGCAAGCAGAGTGACACGGACCAATGGCGAGGCCTATGCCCGAAACCTGAAGGAAGCAGGGTTGGACAAGGCCGAGGTGATAGAACGGAGCAACGGGGCGAAAGTGATATACGGACGTTTCACAACTCAGGAAGAGGCAAAGCGGTGTCTGGCAGAGCTCAGGGCCGCGGCATCAGCATTCAAAGAGGGATGGGTGATGGAGGTCAGATGAGAGACAATGCCCACCAAGAGAATACCCCCCGACACTTGAGGAGGGACAAATGTCCGTGACTATTTACAGCATATAATAAAGGAAGGCCAGAGCGCCATCATACAGACTTGAGACCCAGGGCACCAGCCTTGGGCAAAGTCATTTCTATAAGGTGCCCCCAATATCCGTACATGAACAAGCTGGCGAAGATAGACAGACAAAGGCCACAATAACCACACACACACTTACCCCCCACCAACAACAAACAAAAGAGATATATGAAAAGAGTAAGATGCCCTAAATGTGACAATTATATAATATTCGACGAGACGAGATACGAGGATGGACAGCAGCTGGTCTTCCAGTGTGAGGAGTGTGGCAAACAGTTTGCCATACGCATGGGCAAATCCACTCTCCACAAGACACGCAAGGAGGTCAGGGAAGAGACAGGGGACGAGGCTGCCGACATGGCCTTCGGCTCTATACATGTCATAGAGAACTCATTCCATTACAAGCAGATACTGCCTCTCAGAATGGGCGACAACATTATAGGCAAATACGCCAAGGGGAACGATATACAGTGTCCGATAGAAAGCTGCGACCCATCACTTGACCTTCACCATTGCAAGATTAACGTCTCACGTGACAAAAAGGGGAGGATAAAATACACACTCAGTGACGGACCATCAAATACCGGAACATTCGTCGACAACACAATCCTGGGAGACCGTGAACGCAGAGTGATACACGATGGCACATTGTTCACTCTCGGCGCTACAAGCGTATTGCTATACACTGGCGACGACGATGAATAACGAGCAAGGAGACGCTACCCCCTCCCCTATGTATCATATACAATACATTCACCCGTAAATAAAATCATGCACACTTTCTTAACAGTCAAGGACAGGAAACACCTGAGACAGCCATACCAAACGGACAGACATGGTATCACATATATGTTGTCTCTAACGATTGTTATGCTGGCACTGGCTTCATGCGGGGCTGACAAACATATAAAGCGTGGAGAGAAGCATCTGTCAATAGGTGAGTATTTTGATGCAGCGGAACAGTTCAAGGCCGCATACGCCAAGACACCGGCCAAGGACAGGACAAGGCGCGGAATACTCGCACAGAAAAGCGCACACTGTTATGAGCGCATAAACGCCACACAGAAGGCCATCGCGGCATACAGGAACGCCATAAGGTACAACACAGCGACAAATGAAGACAAACTGGCCATGGCACGCCAGATGCTGAAAGCTGGAGACTACCGTAATGCCGAGAAGACCCTCACAGAAATCATAGACTCCATGCCAGATAACAAGCTCGCCATAAACGGACTGTTATCCGCACAGACAGCGGCAAAGGCCAAGAAGGAAGGGTCGGGATATACTGTCAAGAGGATGGATATCTTCTGCTCACGACGAGCTGATTTCTCGCCGATGCTGACAGGCGACCAGTATGACCACCTTTATTTCACCTCTACACGTAATGAGGCACAGGGGGATGAGATAAGCGGAATCACAGGGACAAAAGGGGGAGATATATTCGTCTCGCAGAAGGACGACCGCGGTAAATGGCAGAAGCCAGAGCCAGTAGGAGGAGGTCTGAACACCGTGGCTGACGAGGGAACCTGCTCTCTCACACCCGATGGAAGAGAAATGTTCCTGACACAATGTGCCACAGACGACCAATATCCACGATACGCACAGATAAAGAAATCATCACGCAGCGACGCCGCTTGGGGGAAGGCGGCGGACGTTGAGCTGACACGTGACACGCTGTCCAGCTTCGCACATCCTGCCATATCGCCCGATGGGGAATGGATATACTTCGTGTCCGATATGCCAGGAGGACAAGGCGGACTGGACCTGTGGCGAGCGAGGATAACACCCGCCGGATATGGAGGCGTGGAGAATTTGGGGGCTGAGATAAACACACCGGGGAACGAGATGTTCCCGACATTCAGGCCTAACGGCGACTTCTATTTCTCAAGCGACGGCCGTGTGGGGTTTGGAGGACTGGATATTTATTATGCGACAACAGGCACTGACGGGAAACTGAAGATTGTCCATCCGGGATATCCGCTGAACTCACAAGGCGACGATTTCGGCATGACTTTCGAGGGAAGACAGAACCGCGGATTCTTCTCGAGCAACAGAGGCGACGGAGGCCATGGGTATGACAATATATACAGCTTTGAGAATCCAGAGATAGTGCAGACGGTCAAGGGATGGGTCTATGAGACTGATGGATACGAGCTGCCCGGGGCGCTTGTCCGTATGGTAGGCTCAGACGGTACAAACCTCAAGATAAGCGTGAGGGGCGACGGCTCGTTCGAGGAGGAGGTGACACCTGGAGTCAGCTATATATTCCTCGCCACATGCCAGGGATACCTGAACCATAGAGAGGAGCTCGAGGTTGGGGAGACGAGGGAGTCAGTAGAGCACACACTGCAATTCCCGCTTGTCAACATCAGCGTTCCCACGCTCATCCACAATATCTTCTATGACTTCGACAAAGCGACCTTGAAACCTGAGTCGGCTGCCGCGCTCGACAGTCTTGCCACAATGCTTAAGGAGAATCCCAATATCACCATCGAGCTGTCAGCCCATTGTGACTATCGCGGCTCAGAGACATACAACAAGAACCTCTCACAACGTCGTGCCGAATCCGTATGCGACTATCTGACACAACACGGCGTAGAGAAAGAGAGGCTGACACCTGTCGGATACGGGAAAGGCAAGCCAAAGGTCATACGTAAAAAACTGTCTGAATACTATAAATGGCTGAAGGCTGATGATGTGCTGACAGAAGAGTTCATCCAGAAACTGAAGCCTGAACAGCAGGAGATATGCAACCAGCTGAACAGAAGGACAGAGTTCAGGGTATTGCGCACAACATACGGGCTGTTTGACGAGAACGGTAAGCTGAAGCGGAATCTGAAGCCGAAACCAAAGAAGGATGAGGGCGGTGAGGATTTCTTTGATATGTAGACATTCTTAAAGACAGAGGTCACATTCCAGCCATCCTCCTCCTCCTGCATTCCACATCCCCTGTCCAGCATATCCCCTCCTCCTCCTGCATTCCACATCCCTGTCCAGCATATCCCAGCCTCCTCCTTCTTCTTCATGTGGGATACTGTCAGCCTCACCGTACAGCAGGCGGCCCCCATGTGTGCCTGCTCCTCCGCGGTGTATAGGAATGGTACGTCTGCGATAGGCTGGGGGCGGCCAAGGGCTGTGAGCGTGTGGGTTCACTCTCCCCCCTGCCCCAGCCCCTTGGTGATAAACCGTGTGCATGGCCGACACTATCCCGGATTTTTCCACACCATTCCCCTCTATCCAGCTAATCTCATGAGAAAGATAATCGAGACAATCAAAGACAAGAAGCGCCTCTATTCGATAATCTTCGAATCAGACACCCCGGCAGGCAAGACATTCGATGTCGCTGTAATCGTAGCCATCTCTGTGAGCCTTATTGTCATGTTCATTGAGAGCATGCCACACGTCGTCGGGTATTACAAGGACGCCCTTGAGACAGTTGAGGCTATACTTACCTTGTTCTTCACAGTAGAGTATGCATTGCGCCTATGGTGCAGCCCTTCACGCCGGGAGTATGCGACGAGCTTCTTCGGTGTGATAGACCTGCTTGCTATCCTCCCTCCATATCTGACTATAATTTTCCCTGCCGCACGTTATATGCTTATCCTCCGTGCGTTCAGATTCATACGCGTATTCCGTATCTTCAAGCTCTTCTCGTTCATCAACGAGGGATACCTGCTGCTTGAGTCGATACGTCGCAGCAGAGTGAAGATTCTCGTCTATTTCCTTTTCGTATGTATCCTTGTCGTGTGTATTGGCACACTGATGTATATTATCGAGGGTGGCAATGACGAGAACTTCCGTGACCTCCCCACCTCGATATATTGGGCCATAGTGACACTGACGACTGTAGGCTACGGAGATATCACCCCAGCCACTCCAGTAGGACGCTTCCTCGCATCTCTCGTCATGGTCCTTGGCTATACAATAATCGCTGTGCCCACAGGCATCGTCTCCGCTACGATGATAGATGTCACCAAGGATAAGGTAGAGGACGGGAAATGTCCGCGCTGTGGTGGTGAGGTGGGCTCAGCTGACCGCTACTGCCGTCATTGTGGAGAGAGACTATAAGATATCCCATGCGAATAGTGACATACAGACATGCGAGAGGGGGAGGGGACATCTGCCATATAGACAGCGGATGTCTCCTCCCCCTACCCTATGTCTTTTCATATATACAGCTGAAGTACAAGACTTACTACACGGCTATCGACTTGAGATTATCCTCTGAGCACAACTGTCTCCCCTCTGCTGTATAGAGGGCGTCTATGCGCGATGAATACGCCTTCTCTATCTTCCCACGCACCATCTTCATTGTACTGTTGAGCATCTGGTTCTGCTCGGTGAATGGTTCTGGCAGCACGCTGAAACAGCTTGGCAGCCATCTCTCAGGGAACATGCCCTCATACATTCCGCCTTTCCTGTACTTAGCCATCTCCGTGTCTAATAGGGATAGGGCGGCGCGCCTGCCCTCCTCTGTATGGAGTGTCATGCTCTCCCTGGCGAGAGCCCTGGCGATAGCGTCCTTGTTAGGGACGATAAGGGCTATGGTATAAGGCGACTGGTTGTTATACAGCATAGCCTGCTCGATGTAAGGAGACTGCCCGGCGATTGTCTCCTCTATACCCTCAGGAGAGTATTTCTCACCATCAGATGATATCAGGAGGCTCTTGAAACGCCCCTTCACATAGAGCAGTCCCTCTGATGACATATATCCGAGGTCGCCTGTGTATAGCCAACCGTCACGCACTGTATCGGCCGTGGCGTCGGGATTCTTCCAATATCCGGCCATGACATTCTCTCCCTTGACGACAATCTCCCCCATCCCGCCTATAGGAAGCTCTCTGCCACAATCGTCACATATCTTCAACTCGAGAGGTGTCACAACCTTACCGCTCGAACCGAGCCGATAGCGTCGTGGGCCGTTCGATGACAATACGGGTGTCGCTTCTGAGAGGCCATAGCCCTGATACATGGGTATCCCCACACCGATGTAGAAATTCTGCAATGACTTGTCGAGCAATGCTCCACCACCGATGAAGAATCTCAATTCCCCTCCGAAATTCTGTCTTACCTTAGAGAATATGAGGCGGTCGAAAAGACTAACGAGCGGTCTCATAAGTATCCTGAGGCCTTTCCTGTCCAGATTGCTGTCACCATAATATATCTGCCTGACTCTCATGCCCATATTGAAGAGGGCTGTCGTGGGCTTCCCCTTAGCGCGGATTGCCCCCTCGATGTTTTTCTTGAATGTCTTGGCGAGGGCGGGGACGCTAAGAATGAAATGGGGTCGCACCTCACGGATATTCACAGGTATGTTCCTCAGTGTCTCCATGGGTGTTCGTCCCACCTGTACCGTGGCGACAGCAGCGCCACGCGACATCATGATGTAGAACCCGACGACATGTGCGAAACAGTGGTCCAGGGGCAGAATGATGAGTGTGCGCCATTTCTCGTCTATATCGACAAGGGTCAGCGCCTGCTCCACGTTGGCCGTGTAGTTCCTGTGGGTAAGCATCACGCCCTTGGGGTCGGCCGTAGTGCCGCTGGTGTATGTGATTGTCGCCAAGTCGTCATTCCTTATTGACCTTGCCACCTTAAGCATCTCCTCCTCTGTATGCTCCCGCAGGTATGTGTCGCCCATATCGAACAACGAGGAGACATGCATCTCACGCTCCTCATATTCATCCTGCTCGTCGAAGATGATGATATGGCGGAGATTTGGCATCTGGTTCTTTATCAGGCGTATCTTGGCCAGCTGTGTCCCGGAGACCATGATGCATCTGACCTCGCCATGCACGAGCCGGAAGAGGAGGTCGTTGCTCTCCTCGAGCTTTACAGAAAGGGGCACATTGACTGCACCGGCATAGAACATCGCAAGCTCGCCGATAATCCACATGTTACGTCCCTCACTGAGGAGCGCCATATTCTCACCTTTCCTGATGCCGAGAGCCTGGAGACCTGCTCCTAGACGATAGACAAGGCGTCTCACCTCAGAATAGGTTGTGGGGCTGTACGCCTTTCCTGTTTTCTCTAACAGAAATGTATTATCAGGGTACTGGCTTACAGACTGTTCAAAAAGATCTATGATTGTTTTGCTCATATATATATGTGTGTGTGGAATGATTATTTTTTACTTATATTTTGTTCTTGGCGTGACTGGGGGAAGAGGGGGATGGGGGGATTTGACTTCCTTATCCTTCTTTACAATCAGAATCTTTACAATCAGATTCGCTCCCCTATCCTACCGTCACTGCTACTACTCAGGGGAAAAGCATCTCTCCTCCAGAGAGCAGGTCGAAATGGTTCAGCCGTGGATATGGCATCGGCTCACCATTCAATGTCGGCTGGGTGACTGCTGATGAACGCCTGAAAGTGAAATGGCGTCCGCTATCAAAATTGAGTCTGACATACGGGAATGCGGGGCGTGAGACGACATACCACGGTGTGGCAGGACAAAGGGGGTAGAACCCCATGGATGCAAATATATACCATGCAGACATCTGCCCTGCATCATCATTCCCTGACAGCCCTCCCGGACTGTCGTTATACTCTGTCTCCATGATATACCTTATCCAACGGTCTGCCCGCTCAGCCTCTCCTGCGGCAGCATACAGCCATGGTATCTGATGGCAGGGCTCATTCCCATGCCAATAATACCCTTTCGAGAACAATGTGTCGAGCATCTCCACAGCCTGCCCGTGACCGCCGAGGCGCTCGAACAGACCCTCTATATCATGAGGGACATACCATGTATAATGGCAGGGGGCGCCTTCTGTTATGAACGGCATGCGCCGTGTCTGCTCCTGGCACATCGCCCACCGTCCGTCGGCATGCCGTCCGTCGGCATGGTGCGTCTTGGGGTTTATCACACTCTTCCAGTTGGCTGAGCGTCTCATCAGCGCCGCATAGTCATCATCATACCCAAGGGCCTTTGCCATCTGCGCGACAGCGAAGTCATCAAACGCATACTCAAGAGTGCGCGATGTCTGCTCCTCCTTATGGTGGGCATCGGCCACAGCATCCTCAAGAGGCACATATCCATACTTGAGGTACGAGGCGAGCGCACGCCTCCCCTTACCGTTTGCATAGTCGGCATGGGACTGGGGAGAGAGGAAGGCGTTCTTGCGCATATAATGGTAAGCCTCCTTCCCATCAAAATGGCGTACACCTTTAACCCATGCATCGGCGAAAGAGACAGAGACATGGTCGCCTATCATCGCGGCGGTATAGCTGTTCCAGCATGGGAAGATGGGGAGCCATCCGCCCTCACGGGCCATATCGACAAGCGACTGCATCATCCTGCCCGACAGCCTCGGGGTTATGATATTGAGAAGGGGATGGAGCGCACGGTATGTGTCCCACATGGAGAAGTCGCCATAGGACACAGCATGGACGGAGGGGCGGACTATTGTAGAATATGTATCGGCGAAACGTGGACGCGAGCCGTCGACATCGCTTGTCTCACGCGGAAGGAAAGATGCGCGGTACATGGCACCATAGAACTGCCTGACGCGCGATGCGCAGCTATCCTCAACATCTATCGTGTGGAAGCGGCGGCACCATGAGGCGGCATTCTCGCGCATCATTGTCCCAAAAGGCTTTGTCATGCTGTCTGTCTCGGCTATGAGATTAAGCAGCGCGCCCTCGCGCGATGTGAACGATGATGCGGTATACAGCGTTACAGCACAGCCTTTCCTCCCCCTGAACGTCAGCCAGACCCCTGACTGCTTCCTGTCCCGGACGGAGAGAGTTCCGGTGTATGTACCGTCTGTGTCGTATGTCCCAAAGGCGATGGGGGCATCATGGTATGTGAGGAGAAAATGGCCTGAGAATCCTGCCCGCTCTCCCCATCCCTGATAAATGCGGTGGACAGGGTTGTACCCATAGACCATACGGCGGAGGGTATCAATCTCTATATATCCTTCCCCCTCATCACTGTTGGGGGTTATGACTATATGCACCTCGCCATCGTCGTCAGGGACAGCACGCAGGATAGCACTATGGCTCAAAGCTGTCATCTCATAATCAAGACGCTCATCTGGCAGGCGGACCTTATAATGATACGGATGGGATATCTCCCCGCTGTGATGGAAACGTGTGGCACGTTCCGCACTCTGTGTCCTAAGGCTTCCTGTTATGGCAGCTATGGTGAATGAGCCATAGTCCTGTGTACACCCGCCTACAATCCAATGGCTGTTACGGAATCCCTGCAACAGATTATCTTTATAGTAATAAGGAGCCACACATTTAAGCTCAGTATCCTGAGTCTGTGGGGTCCATGTGTTCTGGCCGTTCGGCACGAGAACCCCGGGGAGGGTCTGCCCATGCTCCTCTGAGCCTTTCCCATATCTTCCTGCCGCCTTAGTGTTTGCCGCATCTGTGCCTACGAATGTGTTTATGCTTGAAACGTCACGGAGATGCCGCAAGGTGTGTATGCGCTCGCTGACATGCCGTTTGACATCATCCCAAAGATATACTCCCCCAGCATACTCCCCCAGCCCGAAGAGACGGGCATGATGCTCATTATGATACAGCGCCACGAGGACACGCCCTCTTGCATCACGCACAAAGACCATCTGCATATTCGCTGCCATAGGTATTATCTCGTCCATGAGGTCTATGCCATTCTTGTCTTTGTGACAGCTGTCAAGAGCTCCGATGAGGGTAAGGAGGCGGTAGAGGTTGGTATCGTGCCCGAATCTCAGTGTCGCCCCATGTCCTCCAGACATGATGACGCTGTCGGCATCACACTCTATATCCTGCCATAATGATACAGCGGACAGGGGAGCGAGACCACCGTTCTCGGCAGAGCCACCACTTGTTATTGTCATGCGTCTGTTGTTCTTGTCGTATATCGCCTCATACTCGCTATCATCGAATATATCGGAGAAGTCTATCCTCAACGGTATATCCTGCATATCCGACGACAGAGTGTGGAGCTCGGTCATGAGTTTCTCGCTGTAGCTGACCCTGGTGGGGTCAACGAAGAGTTGACACATGATACGATCAGGCTTCACAGACAATGGCACCACGACATTCTGCTCCAGCTTTTTCAGCTCAGGAGTTGTATAGGCTATCCATGCCATATCCGCAGTGTCAACCCTCACATCATATCGTGCATGGGGATAGACAGCCGACAACTCTTCCAGGAAAGCATCGCGGCTGTCCACACACCTTCCGACGATGCTGCTCCTCACTCTCACTCGCGCATCTTCCCCCTCGAACACCATACCGTACGCTCCTGCCATCCGGCGTGCTATACCTTTGTGCTGGCATTTTCCGAGAGGTGTCAGCTTTCCGCCATTCCCCCTTGCGTTCTTGACAGCTTTCCTTACACGGCGAGCCACATCACGCCCCTTGGCCGTAAGGTTAGTACGGTCAGCGAAGTGTTGTTCTATCCACGCATAGCGCTCATCACTTGTCATCCAGCGGCTACCATGGCGCCCATAGTGTGATATGAGGAACGGGGTGTAACCTGCTTCTGCCAGTTTCCTGGCATTCTCGCCAGAGAGATGCTCATCAACATGGTAGGCATAATATACACCAGCCATCTCATCACGGCTCTTCTGGGCCATGAGACATGACGGAATGAGGAAGAGGAGCGAGAGAATGTAAGTCTTTTTCATGTGGTGACGTTATTTTTCAATGTTTTAGTTAGGAATGATAACCGAGGCGCGAAGGAGGAAGACGAAGTCAAGCTTGCTTGGCTATGCCGAGGCGCGAAGGAGGAAGACGAAGTCAAGCTTGCTTGGGCTATGCCATGGCGAGGACTGACGGAACAGCGAGAGGAGAGGCTGAGTTTACTCAGACTATCCAGAGTCGTGACGGAAGGAGACAAAAGTCAAAACGCACTATAAAGAATGTCATGAGCATGTCCATGGCAGGGCGGATATCTGAGGAGAAGTCATCCTTCTTATCCACTAACACAAGCCTCATAGCTGTACTGTATGGGGGTGCGGCCGTTGTATACAGTCTGTCTTCTTAAAAAGACTCTGCAAAGATACAACATTTTTCCCGTTTTTGAGTGATTGCAACTATCATTTTTATTATTACTGTCCGGTAAAACTTTAAGGTTAGAAACGATAGGTTTACCGGACATCCGATGTTGCAATAGAATAATCCATGGCCAAGAGCATATCCAAGAGCTAAGTCTCGAAGAGACTGTGAGCAAAAGTCCTTTGATTTATAATTCGCAATTCTGTTATCCTGTATAGCAGGCAAAATTATCGGACATTCATATATATATTTGCCAAAGGGGGCATATTCATTGTTAAAGACCACTATATCAAGGTCTTTAGCATGTTTACCGCTCAGAAAATATGTTTTATTGACTTCTCACGTCGTGGCATTATTTGAGGACATATGACGTAATAGGCAACCGCCACTATATATGTATATTCAGTATTCTTATTGCCAGGCATGTTGATTCTGCCTCTGATTGGCTATGGGTGTGGCCAGGCATGTTGATTCTGCCTCTGATTGGCTGTGGGTGTGGCCATATCATGCTATCCAAAGGGGGGAAAAAGTCGGTATGGCATGAAAATAAACAGCATATCGTGCCGCTTGTCCGGATATTATTTGTAATTTTGCAGGCATGCGTTATTGTTCATCCACACATCGGGGGGACAATACACGTCTTGTTTATACACACATCATAATCATGGCAGAAGAAAAAGCATACAGCAGGCGGATAAGCCGCGACACACTGGAGAAGACACGTCGTGGTATACATAATTATATCATCGTGGGCAAGCGCTACCGCAACCCCAAATATACGGCTATGCAACTGTCGGAGGATATAGGTGTCAACACACGCTATCTCTCAGCGGCCATACAGAAACATTATGGCTGTAACTTTGCGACCCTTGTCAACAAGCTGCGCATTGAAGACGCCAAGGAGATGCTGTCCGCCACGGAGTGTACCCTCACTATGGAAGATCTCTCCTACTCTGCCGGATTCTCCACACGGCAGAGCTTCTATAATGCATTCTCGAAATACGTCGGCATGACCCCCTCTGAATACCGCGAGAGGGTTTTGAGGTTAAGGACACAGGATGATGACGCTTTTGAGATTCTCGATTTCTGAATCGTTCTCGCAAACAGACTTGCTCTCACCAGCACAAGAGCCCTTTGTCAGCTGATGACGGCATTATGACATGTCTCGGCCGAGCTATCCCAAGTCGCGAAATGTGGAAGGCGACGGTCAACCGACGCCAAGCCGAGAGCAGACTCAAGCTTGTTTGGCTATGCCGGGGCGCGAAGGAGGAAGACGAAGTCAAGCTTGCTTGGCTATGCCAATTCCAGAATCTCATGGTGAGTTGGAATATCATATGCAAATAGTCAGGTCTTCATAATCTCTTTCTATCTCTTGCATAAGTTGAGTGAGATTAACTAAATCCGTCCATATTTCAATTCATCCCCGTTAGCATCATACTGCTTGCGCTTGCCTACAGGAGGCTCAGTCAACGTGATGCGTACAACAACCGTGCGCGACATGCTCCGCCCTACAGCTGTCTCGAATGCGTCCATGTGGCTGGGCAGGAATCGCTGGCAAATGGCACGGAGAGCCTCCCGCTTCTCAATGTCGTCGGTAACAATCTCTGCCTTGCCAAACGCTATGGCAGACTTGAACTCCAATGTGAAACTGCTGTCCTTCGGGCCTACCGTAGGCTTACATTTGCTCACAGCTGTCAGGCATACATGAGGGCTTGCATGCAATATGTCCAGTTTCTTCCCCTCTGTAGCGCAATGAAAATAAAACGTATTCCCGCAGGTGCGAGCCAAGGACAAGGGGACAGAATATGGCATTCCGTCGGCATCGGTCATGCTTACTGTAATATATGGAGCCTTGTCCATAACCTCTAGCGCCCAAGCGGCATCCATCTCTCTGCTTTTCTTTCTCATGCTTTGGCTTTTGTCTTACCCTTTATTCCTGTTAATTATCTCACGAAACAGATGTCTGGCGGCTGCAAGGGGATGGTATATAATCATTCTTGGTCCAGACCATCGCATCACCATTCCAATCCGCTCTTTCATCTCCGGCCGATAGCAATGTACAAGACATTGCTTGCAGGTGGGCTTATGCTCGCCATAACGGCATCTGTCGAGCCGGCAGTGGGCATAATTCAACAGACCCAAGCAGCTTGGACATAGTGAAGAATTGCCTTCATGTTTACGGCAATACAGACGTATCATCTGCTCCACCACAGCTTTTTCTTCTTCTATGCGAGTGTTACTCATTTTTTCGTTATTTCATTTTCAAATCATTTGTTCAGTACTGATTCTTCCCATTTTCTCAACAATAACATTTGCTCTGGAGTGTGAAACCAATGCTCGCCGTTCTTTAATGTCACAACATTACACAAGAACCTGTTGATAAATGCCTCGTTCACATTATCATTGACTACCAAGTCTTTTTCAGGGCGGAGAATGAATGTCTCATTGGGCCAAGTTGCTATTTGATGTGATACAACCCACTCATAATACAGTTCATCTCTCTCTTCCATACCCTCAATAAATCTTTTCATGTCCAATATTGGGGATACGAACAATGCTTTGTCTATCTCATCATTCTCAAAAGCCAACATAGAATACCAACAGCCTATTGAATTAGCACGAAGACTTATGGAAGAATAATGAATCTTAAGATAAGCCTTTACTCCCAAAAGCTTGGGAAGAACATTCCAAGGCATATCCATAATGGATAAGTCAATCCCTATGACTTGATAGCCTAAAGGAACAGCAATCTTGGCAAAATGAATAGCTTCCTCCTTGTTGCCACCTTGTCCATGCACAAAGAGAAACACTTTCTCTTTATTTTCTCCGATGATGACTGCATCAGTATGTTGAATTTTGTCTGTTACTATGTTCATACTATATATTTTTCTGCTGATAGAACAATAACGCAACCTTCAGGATGATTATTCCAGAAAAGCGATACTTGAACTTCTTATGCATTGTCTTGTGATGCCAAATCCGCATACCACTCCAAGAATCGATACTGCCACATATGGCAGCCATAGTAAGAGACGCCATCGGTTGACTGTCGTATTCCTCTATCGCGATTAACTTCGTTGAGTATCAGCTGCACTCGGCATAGCCAAGCAAGCTTGACTCTGCTCTCGTTTGCACGATATTTCGGCATAATCCAAACAAGTTTGGCTTCTGCTCTCACTGCTCCATCGGTTGACTGTCGTCTTCCTCTTTCGCGACTCGGCATAATCCAAACAAGTTTGGCTTCTGCTCTCACTGCTCCATCGGTTGAGTATGTTGAGAATATCTTTTATTCATGTCTTCTATGATAATTGCTGCAGGATTATCATTATTAGTCTGGCTGCTGTCCGTCGTGAGCCTTCCATGCACATTCGGAAAATTTCATGTCGGTGAAGACAGCCTTGAAGGATGACTCCTCAGGCGAGCAGGCGTAGATTCCGAACCGTATCTTTCCGCTGCCTTTGTGCATGTGACATACGCGCATCTGTGTGAAGTTTTGGCCATCCTGCGAGCACTCAATGCAATAGTCAGCCTCCCTACGAGAGAGTCTGTACCACATCGTTTTCACATTGGCAGGTATCGCAGTGGTTGCCCAGTCGGAATAGCCGTTGTTAGTGACCACACTTCCTAAGTGCTGGAACTCCTCATTCTCGTATTCCACACTACCCTTCAGCCAGTTTTCACTGTCGAGGTACATCACTATGCCACATTGGTCAAAACGATGGTGGCTTTCCGTGAAATCGGTCTTGACCACAAAGCTGAAGAACTTCTCCTCTGTCTCCATCTGGAATACGGGAGCGTTGTCGTTACGGAAAAGATAGTATGTCCGTTGCCACAGGTCTGTACCCGGTTTTGTCACCACTTCTATGGTATCTCCTTTGATAACGCAACTCTCGGGTTGTCGCGTCCATTTGAAATTGCCGATGTTCAGTTTCATTACATTTTGATTATTTCCAACGTTCGCTTGGCGTTTGCCATTATCTTTGTCTGTACATGCTGAAAGCATGGTCAGCAAGGCAAAAAAAATAATATTTTTATTCATTGCAAATTCAATTTTCATATAAATATTCTCTCCCAGCAAATGTTTGACAGCCGCAAGTGTATGATAGAGTACCATCCTCGGCCCCGAACAACGCATGAACCTTCTGATTCAATCTTCATCTTAGGCCAATAGCAATGTGTGGGGCGTTTCTTGCATGAGGACTTACTCCTAACGTAACAGCACATATCAAGACTGCTGTGGGCATAACCCAACTGTTTCCTACAACTTGGGCATAGTTCACCTTATGATTTGCTCTTATTGCAATACAGAAGTATCATTTGCTCTACCACATTCTTATCTTCTTATATGCGTCGGCTTGCTATCATCATATCATCGTATGTAGATAGACCACTAACGCAATCTGCATAATGATTATAACAGGGATGCCATACTTGAATTTCTTGTGCATCGTCTTGTGATGCCAAGTACGCATACCTGCCCATGCTCCAATACTGCCACCTATGGCAGCCATCGTAAGGAGTGTAGCCTCTGATATTCGCCATCTTCCTTTCTTCGCCTTGTATTTGTCAATGCCATAGAGCAAGAATGTCAAGGAATTAACAGCGAACAGGTAATATAGAGAGTATTGATGCATAATCCAAAGTGCTATTTTAGATATACAACTCGTATTCTTTTCTTGTGGCACACACCTTTTTTAGGCCTTGTGTTGCCAAAAGTGTCATGATGGTGCCGATTCCTCTTGACCCCGTAGGACATACCGACACACACTTCATGCAGGAGATGCACTTCGTGGTGTCAACAGTCTTCGGGTCAGATAGTGGAATGGCATTGGTTGGACATTGTTTGGCACAAACACCACAACGATTACATCCATGCCTGCCTTTCGGGTGCGGTACTTTGCCTGCTTTCTTGTAAGGGTGATTCCCTGGCACACACGGCAAGGTGCTATCGTCACATTCTGCCTTGCTCATGATGTCAGCACCGAATTGTCGGAGCGTCTGCTCATCATCTGCGTCAGGGCGGCCGTTGCCATATTTCCTGATGATGCTGTGCTCAGCTACGGCAGCTACAGCGGCAATCACACGGAAACCTATCTGCGAAGCTACATCCTGCATTTCCAACAGAGCATCATCGTAGGCACGGTTACCAAAAACGGCTACCACAACACATTTTGCGCCATTGGACTTCACCATCCGCAGACGTTCCACAGCCAATGCCGGTACACGCCCTGCAAAAACCGGCATAGCAATTACTGCAAAGTCATCCTCATGAATGTTTGGCAGCTGGATGTCAGCAGCCTTGACACACAAGTCTGTCACCACGCTATCTACTCCCATGCCTTGGCTTAGTATTTCGCTCACTCGTCGGGTTCCTCCTGTGGGACTGAATATGATTCGATGTATGTTCATAATCTGTTGTTTTATTCTGTTATTTTGTTATTGCCACCTTGATTACCCCATCACGCTTCTGCTCAAAGAGTTCATAGGCTTCTGCTATCCTCTCCAACGGAAAACGGTGGGTGATGAGTGGTGTGGTGTCAATCTTTCCCTCCTTGATGAGTCGCAGGATTTCCTCGCTGTCACATCCATCCACACCTCCTGTCTTGAATGTGAGGTTCTTGCCATACATCTGAGGCAGAGGAAGCTCCTGCGGCTCATCATAAAGGGCTACAATGGTAACGATGGCATTCGGACGAGCACATTGCCAGGACAGTCGGAAAGTGTCCTTGGCACCTGCCACCTCCAGGACTCGGTCTGCCCCACCGTGGTCGCTGTGCTTCACAACGAAGTCGAAGCATTCCTCTGGTGTCGTCAGCAGGACATAGGGGTAATGTGCTTTAACGAAAGCCAGGCGTTCAGCTGATTGCTCGCAGACGATAATGCGCTTGGGATGTTTAAGCATCACGCAGAGCATAGTGCAGATGCCTGTAGGTCCTGCTCCGATAATCAACACGGTGTCATCTGTAGAGATTTCGCTGATACGTGCCGCCCAGAAACCTGTGGCGAGGACGTCACCCACAAACAATGCCTGTTCGTCTGTAACACCGTCGGGGATATGGTTCAGTCCCTGCTGTGCCAATGGTACACGAACATATTCTGTCTGACCGCCATCGATGCGGCATCCCAGTGCCCATCCACCATGTGGCGAAGTGCAGTTGTTCACATAGCCATGCTTGCAGTAGAAACATTCTCCGCAGAATGTCTCGACGTTGACAGTCACCCGGTCTCCTTTACAAAACCCCTGGACTTTACTGCCCAGTTCTTCCACTATGCCCACCATCTCATGCCCGACGGTAATGCCAGGCACAGCCCTTGGTACGCTACCATGCTTAATATGCAGGTCGCTCGTACAGATACTGCTCATGGTCACACGAACGATGGCATCCGTTGACTCTTGAATCGTAGGTTTTGGCTTGTCCACTAACTCAAACCTACCTTTATCCATATACGTATATGCTTTCATCATTTACTCATCCTATTCGTTACCATTTTGAATTTTCATGGAGCTCTGCATAGTTAACACCTTTTAAGCTCGTCATTCCAACGAGTAAAAGACGTTTGTTCAACATCCAGTTCTAAAGTGGCGCAGATATTTATCAACACAAAACAAAAAAGTGACGTAACTCGTTGATGTCAACTCGTTACGTCACTCTTGGCGGAGAGAGAGGGATTCGAACCCCCGGTGCCTCTCAGCACGACGGTTTTCAAGACCGTTGTAATCGACCACTCTACCATCTCTCCTTGGTCAATTCGTCACAAGAAATATTCTTGTTTTTGTTTTTGACGGTGCAAAGGTACGAATAATTTATGGACTATGCAAATTTTCGTGGTATTTTTTTGAGATTAAATCCTTATTTGACGAACGAGCAATCAGCAAGGAGTATGATGCAATGATTTATGATGTTCTACTCATTATTTGTTGGGATTTTCAAACTTGAATATTTGGGTGTAACTAAAAAAATAAACTATCACGGACTGTTGCTATCCGCGACTAAGCATCCACAAACTGTAGATGTATATATCGGGGGATTTATATGGTAGATTGAAATGGCTTTTCTATGGCATTTCTGTTTTTATATCCATGATTGTTGTAACAGGCTTTGTTCTGATTCCCCAATCGCATTGGATACACTTAATTTATGCAATAATCTTCTCTTGATTAGGTCGCTTATGTGCTGTTGAGTTGCTATGACGTGGTCGTGTGGGCATAATACGCAAGAGTCCCGTCCTTCCATATCAGGAAAGACGGGACTTTGTATTTGTTTGGAATAAGTGTATTTGATAAAAATACTGTGTGTGAGTTTGACTATGGTTTATGCCTCAGCCTCTGTAGCAGGGATTACAGACACAACGCTCTTGTCATACTTTCCTTTGTGGAAGTTGACTGTACCGTCAACAAGAGCATAGAGTGTATCGTCTTTACCCTGAGCGACGTTAAGGCCTGGGAAGTGCTTGTTACCACGCTGTCTAACGATGATGTTACCAGCTACACACTTCTGTCCGCCCCAAATCTTCACACCGAGTCGCTGTGATGCTGACTCGCGTCCGTTCTTAGAACTACCGACACCTTTTTTATGAGCCATTTCTTAGTCCTCCTGTGATTTAAGCGATTACTGACTTGATAACAATCTCTGTGAACTGCTGACGATGTCCGTTCTTCTTGCGTGAGTCCTTGCGGCGCTTCATTTTGAAGACGATGATTTTGTCACCCTTTACGAGTGGCTTAACTACCTCAGCTGTTACCTTGGCGCCCTCTACGGTTGGCGCTCCTACCTTGACTGCACCGTCAGCATCTACGAGCAGCACTTTCTCAAACTCAACAGTCTGGCCTTCTTCAGCTTCTTTGATGTGCTGAACGAAGAGCTTCTTGCCCTCCTCAGCCTTGAACTGCTGACCGTTGATTTCTACAATTGCGTACATTTTAATTGTATTGAAATTATCGGATTTTCTCCGTCAGGCGTCTTGCATCGTGCAAGCCCTTGAATGAGCCCAAGCGGATACAATCATATATTGTGCTTTTCAGAGTGTCTATGGTATAAAGCGGTCCATATACACAGAAAGCGGATGCAAAGTTACTCATTTTTTAATTAACAAAGCCACATCTCCCACACACCATATGTTATTTTTAATAATATTTAACTCCTCAAGGTTATTAAATCCAACACATGGCATAGTATCTAGCTTTTGTCAATCAATATCTGTAACCTGGAAACGTTTATTGAAGGTTATATCCAGTCCATTTGTCAGTTCCACTTCATATTCGTTCTTATTGAACTCAATCTTTCTGACAGTCTGTCTCGGATAATTATTTTGCAAATATTTGCTTATGGCCTGCGGAATCAGTTTTCCAGGTACTGCAGCCCCTTGCTTACAGTCTATCTCTGTCACGTTTCCCTTTTTATCGAATTCGAGTTTTGTGCCGTTCTGCAGTATTACGTCATATGTCTTGTTTGTTATGCCCGTCTCGACTCTTACAAGTGCAACGTTCTGATGCTTGAAATGCTGATTCAGCACTGTTTGTGCCTTAGCAGGAAGTTCACTCACATTAATTGGTTTTCCGTTGCCCGCATTTGCCTGTATAAAGCATGACAACATGCAGCATATGGCAATCGTCATAGTTTTAAGTGTCCTTTTCATATTGTTCTGTGTTTAGGGGTTAATAAATGAATCTGGCAATCCATATTGGAAGAAATAATGGATGCTGAGTTAAGAGAGCGGAGATTTTCAAATATCAGCAAGGTGAGATGATAATTCAAGAGGTCCACCCACTTAATACCATGTTGTGTACTTTATATTAATATGACACCAGGAAATACGAAAAGTAAAATAAGCTTTTGAATATTTAACAAAGCAGTCACATTCGAGGCTATCTGTATGTCTCAAATATGAAAAATCATTTCTTTTCCGATAAAAATAGTTAAATTACTTGCAAGACAGAATAATAATTAATATATTTGCAGTGTTTTACAACGTTAATACACTATAATTGTCCGCATTGTCTTCTTTTCTGTTAACAGAAAGGCTGTAAGAAAGAGTGATGTGGCAAATGTATGATAACAGATAAACAAAAAGATTAAATGGTTGGATTTCTTCAAGCCAGATGTTCAATATCAAACTTGTTTGAGCATTGTCATGGCAAGGAATGGCCAGACGATGTTCAACGTATTTGACAAGCCAGATGATAAATGATAAATATGTTTTGACATTGCATTGGAGAGAAAAGGCCTGACGAAGACCAACGTCTCGACAAGCCAGAAGGGCCTCCATGATACCGTCATCAATTGGCTATATCAGCGACACGCTCGCCTACCCTTAGCATTTGGCGAGAAGATGTCGGATAATATCCAGCAAAAATATAAGCCTATGTCACTAATACATTTAAAAGATTTGAACAAGACATACCAAGGTGCACAACCGCTTCATGTATTGAAGGGTATCAGCTTGGATATAGAGCGTGGTGAGTTTGTGAGCATAATGGGTGCTTCTGGCTCAGGCAAATCCACGTTATTGAATATCCTTGGCATTCTTGACAACTACGACAGTGGAGAGTATATCCTGAACGATGTTCCCATACTGAATCTGAGTGAGACTAAGGCTGCAGAATATCGCAACCGCATGATTGGTTTCATATTCCAGTCGTTCAACCTCATCTCGTTCAAGACAGCTGTTGAGAATGTTGAGCTGCCTCTCTTCTATCAGGGTGTGGGCCGCAAGAAGCGTCATGCGCTTGCCATGGAGTATCTTGAGAAACTCGGTCTTGGCCCATGGGCTAACCATTATCCCAACGAGATGTCAGGAGGTCAGAAGCAGCGTGTGGCTATAGCGAGGGCACTTATCACTCATCCCCAGATAATTCTTGCAGACGAGCCGACAGGAGCTCTTGACTCGAAGACGAGTGTAGAGGTCATGGACCTTCTGAAGAGACTTCACGATGAGGAGAACATGACCATCATTGTTGTCACTCATGAGAGTGGTGTGGCCAACGAGACAGACCGCATAATACACATCAAGGACGGTATAATATTCATGGATGAAGACAACCGTGACCACCATCTTGTCAGCAAAGACTATGTTAAATGACGATCACTTCTTAATATTTTGACAAATAATGAGGATAGAGCTATTATCAGAAATATGGGCTACGGCACGTCGCAACAAGTTGCGTACTGCCTTGACGGGATTCTCTGTGGCATGGGGCATTTTCATGATTATCTTCCTGCTTGGGGCGGGCAATGGCCTCATCAATGCCCAGCTAGAGCAGAGCAACAGGTTTCTTGCCAGCTCGATGATGGTGTTTCCCGGGCAGACCTCAAAGCCTTATAAAGGTATGAAGGAGGGCCGTGCCATAAAACTGCTGGACAGGGATGTCATGATGACGGAGAGGACATTCTCCAATTACGCAGAGGATGTAGGAGGCACATTGTCCCAGCCTGGCGTGAATATCTCACACGAAGACAAATATGTTTCAAAACAGACTCTTGGCGGAAGGACGCCTACGGACAGGAAGATAAACAAGCGTGAGATTCTGACGGGGCGTTTTGTCAATGACATTGACATCAATGAGCGCCGCAAGGTGATTGTGCTGACTGAGACCCAGGCTAAGGAGCTGTCCCGCGATTACACTTCGCTTGTAGGCAGACGTGTCCGTGTAGACCAGCTTTCGTTCCTTGTCATAGGCATATTGAAGGATGACAAGATGGAGCAGAACAACACGGCGATCATCCCATACAGCACGTTGAAGACAATCTATGCGAAGGGTGATGATGCCGGGGAGATACAGTTTGTGCTGAAGAACATGACATCGGGTGAGCAGAGCGAGCAGTTTGAGAAGGATTACCGTGCAAAGCTTAACACGCAGCATGATGCTGCTCCTGACGACGAGAGCGCGGTATTCATCTGGAACCGCTACCTTGACAATATCCAGATGGCGAAGGGTATAAGCATCATCCAGAAAGCGCTGTGGATAATCGGGTTGTTCACTCTGCTGAGTGGGATTGTCGGAGTGTCGAACATCATGCTCATCACTGTAAAGGAGCGGACCCGTGAGTTCGGGATACGTAAGGCCATCGGGGCCAAACCTTGGAACATACTGAGGCTCATCCTGGCTGAGAGTATCATAACGACAGCTATATTCGGTTATATCGGTATGTTGTGTGGTGTGCTGGCAAACGAGTATATGGACATGACGATAGGCCAAAAGACCATAGATACGGGACTGTTCCAGGCTACGATGTTCCTTAACCCTACTGTCGGCATTGACGTATGCGTCCAGGCGACTATGGTGATCATCATAGCCGGCACAATAGCAGGGTTCATCCCTGCACTTAAGGCCGCACGTGTCCGACCCATCGAGGCTCTACGTGCTGACTGATACCTGTCCCTCCCCTATCCTACCCTTCCCCATAGCCCGGGCATGACAGCAGGACACTGGTTCACGTGGTCAATATAACTCTGAAGAAAAATAATTATTATGCGTATAGACATTGATACATACAGAGAAATTCTGGACACTCTGACCCGCAACAAGAGCAGGAGTTTCCTTACAGGCTTCGGTGTTTTCTGGGGTGTGTTCATGCTTGTATTCCTTATTGGAGGTGGCAATGGCCTCAAGGAGTTGCTTTACCAGAATTTCGAGGGATTTGCGACCAACAGCGCCATGATATGGTCCCAGAACACCACGAAGCCTTACAAGGGATTCAAGAAAGACAGGCAGTGGAACATGGACCTCAAGGATATAGAGCGTCTGCACAGCAATGTCCCGGAGCTTGATATCGTCACCGCATTGATATTCTGTGGTTCGCGAGAGGCTGCCAAGGGTGAGTATTCTTTCTCGGCCAATGTCCAAGGCATTGACTCTGATTATGCCAAGGTCAGCGAGCCCAAGCTATATTATGGCCGTTACATCAACAGGCAGGATGTCATCTCATCCCGCAAGGTGTGTGTCATAGGCAAGCAAGTCTACAAGAAGCTCTTCCCCGACGGCCGCAACCCATGTGGCGAGCGCATCCGTATTGACAACAACTATTACACTGTCGTTGGTGTTGACTATCGCAACACCAGCATGAACATCGGCGGGCGTGCCGACCAGACCATATGTCTTCCCCAGTCAGTCCTGCGCACGACATACAACCGCGGCAACAGTGTCGACATTCTTGCCGTGACAGGTGCGCCAGGTGTTGTCATCAGCGACATCACTCCACGTATCAGGGCGACAATAGCACGTGGGCATCTCATAGACCCTACTGACGAGAAGGGTATCATGGTATTCAACACCGAGGTGCTTTTCGGTATCATGGACAGTCTTTTCAAGGGAGTCAACTTCCTTATATGGCTTATCGGCATCGGTACGCTTCTTGCGGGAGCCATCGGCGTGTCTAACATCATGATGGTCACTGTGAGGGAGCGCACCGTTGAGATTGGCATCCGTCGTGCTATCGGTGCCACGCCCCGCATGATACTGTCCCAGATTATCTCAGAGAGCATCTTGCTGACGGGAGTGGCAGGCATGTCAGGGATAATGTTCGGTGTCGCTCTGCTTCAGATGCTTGAGCTGGCAAACACGGAGGATGGCATCCTGATGGCCCATTTCCAGATAGGATTCTCTACGGCTGTATTCGCGGCTCTCCTCTTGAGTGCGTTAGGAGGTGCCGCAGGCCTTGCGCCAGCATGGCGTGCGATGAACATCAAGCCTGTCGACGCAATGCGTGACGAGTGAGGAGGCTCTCCCATACGGCGGAACATAATAAAGATAACGACATGACAAAAACAAAATAACGACGAAGATGATGAGAAAGTATTCTAAACTGATTATCGCAGCGATTGTGGCAATAATCTTCCTTGGGACATTTGTATTCCTATATCAGAAATCCCAGCCAAAGGAGAAGGAGTATAATGAGTTCACACCGAAAGTGAAGGACATATGCAAAACAACTGTCATCACGGGCAATATAGAGCCACGTGACGAGGTTCTGGTGAAGCCGCAGATAAGCGGTATCATAACAGAGCTGTACAAAGAGGCTGGCGACATGGTCACATCAGGTGAGGTCATAGCGAAGGTGAAGGTGATTCCTGACATGGGACAGCTGAGCTCGGCAGAGGCGAGGGTAAGACTCGCGGAGATAAACCTGAGACAGGCGAAGACAGACTTGTCGCGCGAGGAGGAGCTTTACAAGCAGCAGCTGGTGTCGGCCGACGAGTATGACAAGATACGCCAGCAGGCCGACCAGGCCCGTCAGGAGCTGTCGGCAGCCACTGACGCCCTTGAGGTCGTGCGGGATGGTGTGTCGAAGAGTAACGCCTCGGCAAGCTCGACCCTTATCCGCTCTACAATATCCGGACTTATCCTTGACGTTCCGGTCAAGGTGGGCAACACTGTCGTGCTGAGCAACACGTTCAATGATGGCACTACGATAGCCTCTGTCGCAAACATGAACGACCTAATCTTCCGCGGGAATATAGACGAGACAGAAGTGGGGAGCCTTGTTGAGGGAATGGACATGAAGATAACAATCGGTGCGCTGCAGAATCTGCATTTCCAGGCCTCGCTCGAGTATATCTCCCCGAAAGCTGTCGGGAACAACGGTGCCAACCAGTTTGAGGTGAAGGCTGCTGTGAAGGCCGTGAAGGGGAACAGGATACGTGCTGGCTACAGCGCAAATGCCGAGATAGAGCTGTCGAGGGCAAAGAACGTGCTCTCTGTCCCAGAAAGCGCCATAGAATTTGATGGTGACAAGACCTACGTGTATGTCAAGACCAACAACGGGAAGAAGGCTGTCTATGAGCGCAGAGCCGTGAAGACAGGTCTCAGCGACGGTGTTGACATAGAGATAAAGAGCGGCCTCACAAGAAAAGACGTTGTAAGAGGGCCGGAGAAAGTGACAGATACGGAATAACACCATTGTCTAACCATCAGAGACATCAGAACCATTATGAAGAAGACGATAATCCTTGGCATGATAATCTGCGTCCCCTCTATCAGCATGGCCCAATGGTCGCTGGAGAGATGCATAGACTACGCCATAACACATAACATACAGCTACGGCAGCAGGAGAACAACACCCAGCTGAAAGAGCTGTCACTGTCGACAGCTCGCAATGCCAGCCTCCCCGACCTGTCGTTCGGAGCACAAGAGAGTTTCTCATTCGGCCGAGGCCTCACAGCAGACAACACATACACGAACAAGAGCACCAACTCGACAGCACTCCAGTTGTCGACAAGTGTGCCTCTGTTCACAGGCATGGAGATACAGAACAGAATAAAGCAGGCAAAGGCAGAACTCGACGCTGCGACCGAGGAGCTTGAGAAGGCGCGCAACGACATACGTGTCGAGGTGGCAAAGTATTACATGCAGGCTGTTTACGGACATGAGCTGACAGAGACGGCACGCCGCCAGGTAGGTATCGACTCGTTGCAGACAGAGCGTCTCAGACAGATGCTCAAGGCTGGCAAGGCCGCTGCAGCTGATGTGGCACGGCAGGAGGCGGCACTGGCACAAAGCCGCCTGACACTGACACAGACAGAGACAGACATGAGGAGCGCCATTCTCTCCCTGCGTCTTCTCCTCGAGCTGCAGGATGACAAGGCGTTCGATATCATCATCCCGAAGCATGACTCTGACAAGATAGCCGGGATGACGATACCTTCTGCCGAGTTCATCTATGAGCAGGCTCTCACTCAGAGACCTGAGATAAAAGGCGGCATGATAAAGCTGAAAAGTTCAGAATACAACATCAGCATAGCCAAGGCGGCGCTGTATCCGAGACTGTATCTCAGCGGCAGCCTGGGCACTAACTACTACAAGACATCGGGGATAGAGATGGATGGATTCGGGAAGCAGATGAAGAACAATTTCAACCAGGGGATAGGACTGAGCCTGAGCATACCTATCTTCAACCGTTTCCAGACACGCAACAACATACGTGCGGCACGTGTGGAGCATCTCAGCCAGCAGCTCTCGATGGAGAACACGAAGAAAGCGCTCTACAACGAGGTGCAGCAGGTATACCTAAACACTGTCAGCGCAAAGGCGAGATACGCCAGCTCTCTTGTGGCGAGGGACAGCAGTGAGGAAGCCTTCAGACTGACGAAGGCTAAGTACGAGAACGGGAAAGCAAGCATAACAGAATTCAATGAGGCGAAAAACGACATGCTCAAATCAGAGAGCGACCTCTCAAGAGCCAAGTACGAGTATATCTACCAGATGGCACTCATTGATTTCTACTGTGGCAAGGACTTGAAATTTTAAATTCCTTACATTATGAACAAAGCTGAAGAACATCTGATATCTCACGGCATAAAGCCATCGGCTGTCAGGCTGCTGGTATGGAAGAGCATACGTGACAGGAGCGAGACATTCTCCCTGGGCGATATAGAGCGTGACCTCATGCCTATGGACAAGTCAAGCATATTCAGGGCGTTACGCCTTTTCGCCACACACCAGATGCTACATGAGATTGACGACGGGACAGGGCAGAAAAAATACTGTGTCTGCCGCTGCTCCGGCTCTCACCATACAAACCATATACACTTCTCATGCACATGCTGCGGGACGACATACTGCCTGGAGGATCTCACCATCCCGCCTGTCAGTCTGCCAGAGGGTTTCACCATTGACGATACGGAGTATGTCATCAAAGGCGTATGCCCTAAATGCAATTCTGGCGCATAGGATACCGTTGAAAAGTTGAAGGGTTTTCACACTGATGTCCGCGGAATATCACGGATTTCTTATTCTTATTTATGTTTCGCAAGTTAATAACTTGCTAATATTTGACAATCAGACAAGTCGACAGGTTGATGCTTATACTATCGTCATTCAGATTAGGCCATCAACTTGTCTACTTGTCTGCTGACAGCATGTCACAGACATGCGAAATTAAGTTTGTTATTTGTTGACTCAACGGATTTTCTCACTTCTTTTCATGATTATATCTTTCTGTGATACTCCGCGGCATCAGTGTGAAGACACCAACTTGTCAATGATTTAGGTATGAGTAGCACATTCCGGGAAAACGAGACGCACTCAGCTTTTCTCAACCGGGCAAACTTACAATTCTTAACAAAAACAGCGGTGTCAGCTTACAGTTTTCTTGTGCCATCATCAATATCAGAAAAGGCACTGGATAATCCGCCAGAAGATACTGTATGAGAAGCTTATACAATAGGAATGGTATGGTTAATGATACTGCTTACAGTTCATGAATATATCATGCCTGTGGAACTTTCTACCCCGATGTGGAAACGAGATGTGATTACGGGGCTGTACTGGAGGGTCCCGACTGACTTATGCAATCCATGCAGCCCGCACTCTCATTGTCGAGCCGTGTCTGGGCTTTCGTCTCATTTCTGGGTTCTGTGGAAAGACATAGTCTCTCCAGCGACGGTTCTCAGCACGAGCGAGTCCTCAGTCATCATCATCACGTCGAGAGTGTCTGTCCTCGCCCCTGCCTTCTTGGTGTCCATATTCTTCTCTACCATCTGCATCGCTTTGCCAAGTTGGTCGTGGTCTACAGTGGTCAAGAGAAGTTTCCCGTTGCGGCATTTCCATCTGATAACGCATCTCATCGCAGGATACTCGACAGGGCTGTCCTCTGTGCTTGCCTGGTTTATGTCGATGCCTACAGGTACGGCCTGGCTGGAGCGTTTCAGGGAGAATCCGTATTCCTTGGGTATCATGTAAAGAGCCTTCAGCGAGTCGGGCAGCTCTGCCAGCTTACGTCTCAAGGCGCGTTTTGACATCTTCGACGCATCCTTCCATACAGGGTAGACAGTGTGTGTCCATGTCCCCTTTATCTGGTCGAGGTCGATAGCCATCGTTGCCTCTGTCGAGTCTTCCGGGTTGACCATCACGCCTACCCAGTCTCCTGTCCTCATGCGCCCGACGACTCTGCCTTCCCTGTATGCCACCTCTATGTTGAATGTCCTTGGCTGGGCATTCTCCTTGAACTCATAGAATACGAGCGCATTGTCGTTAGTTCCCTCACAGACGAGGCCGTAGAGCATAGAGTCTTTCTCGGCAGGTGCAGCCTTTTGTTGTGGAGCGACAGGTTGTGTTCTCTCGCTTTTACATGATGCAAAGGCGAGTATAACCAGGATGGTGAATATGAATTGGCTTGATATTTTCATTCTTTGATTGCAGTCAGGATTGGTTCTTGTTTTATCTGTTTATGTGCATCCGCTGTCTTGTCATCAATCACAGCAGCAGGACTACTGCCGTATTACACCTTAAGCGAAGACAGGAGACGGGGTGGACGCGATTGAGCTCGCCAGAAGTTGACATGGTCTTCCTCCTTCGCGCCTCGGCCATTGAGCAAACTCATGGCTCTCAACTTGGCGGCGGGTGACGTCGCCTTCCTCTGACGCGACTCGGGATAGCCCGAGCTCGGTCTCTCCTCTCGCTGCTTCATCGGTTGACGAGCCACAGCGTATCTCATGCAAAGATAGTTATATTTTTAAAATAATCGCCCAAAAAGTTTGTATTTTTTCATTTTTGTACTAATTTTGCAGTTAAGAAACATGAGGATCTTATGTTTTTCGTTAAGCCAGATGAGCGATACCAAACTTGTTGTGGCTATGCCTTGCAATGAGGAAGGAGACGAAGAAGAAAGGTCTGTATTCATACGAGCGGCAAAGTCTGCAAGCGGTATACCACACATCCTTTCATCATACCGCATTATCCGCCAAGTTGTTATGGACAAAGGCAGGCAGCTATGTAGGCTATGCGGCACTAAGACACCACGCCGGCAATGACGTGTATAATCTGGAAACTTGAAAACAGGAATAACAACATCAGAGGTTATGAAAAAGAAAATTCAGTTCAGTCTCTTGTATAGAGACATGTGGCAGAGTTCAGGAAAGTTCCAGCCACGTAAGGATCAGCTTGAGCGCATTGCTCCGGTGATTATCGAAATGGGATGTTTCTCACGTGTCGAGACCAATGGCGGTGCGTTTGAGCAAGTCAATCTTCTCGCGGGCGAGAACCCTAATGATGCTGTACGTGCCTTCTGCAAGCCTTTCAACGAGGTTGGCATAAAGACCCACATGCTCGACCGTGGCCTCAATGCGCTGCGTATGTACCCCGTGCCTGACGACGTGCGGCGCCTGATGTATAAAGTGAAGCACGCCCAGGGTGTCGACATACCACGTATATTCTGCGGTCTCAACGACGAGCGTAACATCATACCATCCATACACTGGGCCAAGGAGGCCGGCATGACACCTCAGGCCACACTGTGCATAACAAGCTCTCCTGTCCACACAGTGGAGTATTATGCTGAGAAGGCAGACATGTTCATCGAGGCTGGAGCGCCAGAGATATGCCTCAAGGACATGGCTGGCATAGGACGCCCGGCATTCCTCGGCAGACTGACAAAAGCCATCAAGGAGAAGCATCCTGATGTCATAATAGAATATCACGGACACACAGGTCCGGGACTGTCAATGGCGTCGATACTTGAAGTCTGCAAGAATGGAGCCGACATCATCGACACAGCGATAGAGCCTCTGTCATGGGGAAAGGTCCATCCAGACATCATCTCGGTACGCGCCATGCTTGACGATGCCGGATTCGATGTCCCGGAGATAAACATGAACGCCTATATGAAGGCACGCACCCTCACACAGGAGTTTATCGACGACTGGCTCGGATACTTCATAAACCCAGCCAACAAGCACACCTCGTCGCTCCTCCTCGGCTGTGGTCTGCCAGGCGGCATGATGGGTTCCATGATGGCCGACCTGGGCGGAATACAAGGTGTCATAAACAACCTCCGCAAGAAGAAGGGCGTGGCAGAGCTGACAACCGACGATATGCTCGTGGCTCTCTTCAATGAGGTGGAGTATGTATGGCCGAAAGTTGGCTTCCCGCCTCTTGTCACACCATTCTCACAGTATGTGAAGAACATAGCCCTCTTCAATCTCCTCACCATAGAGCAGGGCAAGGGACGCTATGTCATGATGGACGACTCTGTATGGGGCATGATACTCGGCAAGAGCGGCAAGATACCAGGGACAATAGCACCTGAGCTGGTAGAGCTGGCAAAGGAGAAGGGATTCGAGTTCGTCGACACAGACCCCCACACGCTTTACCCGGACAAGCTCGACGAGTTCCGTGCTGAGATGGACAAGAACGGATGGGACTACGGCAAGGACGACGAGGAGCTCTTTGAGCTCGCCATGCACCCAGAGCAGTACCGCAACTACAAGAGCGGGCAGGCAAAGAAGAACTTCCTCGCTGACCTCGACAAGGCAAAGGCAGCCAAGCTGCAGGCCAACGGACCGAAGCTGACACCTGAGGAGCTGGCCGCATTCAAGCACGCCAAGGCCGACCCTCTCACAGCACCTGTGGCTGGACAAGTGTTCTTCGAGTTCCAGGGCGGCTCAGACGCCACACCGACTATCGAGCCGGCAATAGGCCGTGAATACACCGACGACGAGATATTCTGCTACATAAACACCCCATGGGGCGAGTTTGCAGAGGTGCCAGCATGTCTTGGCGGACGCCTCGCAGAGCTGAATGTCAGACGCGGCTCGAAAGTGCAGCGTGGCACAATTCTCGGATGGATAGAAAGGAAAGAAAAATAATGATTGACTACAACAGAATCATTGACACATTATATCCCGAGGCTGGAAAGCTTCGGGATATTCTCGTCATACACAGCCGCAAGGTGGCAGACAAGGCTCTCGATATCATACGCAAGAATGGAATACATGAAGTCGACCCCAAATTCGTTGAGGCTGCCGCCATGCTCCATGATATAGGCATAAGGCAATGTGACGCTCCAAGGATAGAATGCCACGGCACATCGCCATACCTCTGCCATGGGATAATCGGCGGGGCAATGCTGAGAGACAACTGCCAGCTATGGGGCATGACACCCGCTGAGATAGAACCCTACGCCCGTGTCTGCGAGCGGCATACAGGCACCGGACTGACCATGAGGCAGATAGAGGAGCGCAACCTGCCCCTACCCCACCGTGACTTCGTCCCAGAGACATTGGAGGAGCAGATTATCTGCTATGCCGATAAGTTCTACTCGAAGACACACCTCGAGCGTGAGAAGACATACGCGCATGTGCTGCGCTCGCTGTCTGATTTCGGCGACGATGTCCAGAGGAAATTCATTGAGTGGCACACAAGGTTTGGCGGATGACAGCTCCTCTATGGCAGGCACAGCAGCCCATCACCAGCTGAGACTCCCCCCACGCTCAATGAGTACAGCTCCCGGCGTCAGGAAAATGAGCATAGAAGCAGGGGGGATTGGCACAAATGGATAGATTACCCCTCTTAGGGGATACGGCGGGGAACAGTAATCCAGAGGAAAAGACACTGTGCGCTTGCCATAAATAACAGTATTGCGCTTGTCTCCCATCCCCGGTATATCAAAAGATGAAATGAGGGGCTGTGTCGTATTTACAGCATACGACACAGCCCCCATTAGCTTATTCGCCAGACACACGGAAGCTACAGATTCAGCTTCTCCTGTATCTGCTTGCTGATCATCTGCACCTTCCTCGTCTGCGCATTGATATCCGCCGCTACAGCGTCGCGTCTCTCCTTCATGGCGCCGAGCATCTCACTTCTTGCCTCGTTGACAGTGTTCATGAACTCGCTGAAGGCCGACTGAATCTTCGTAGGATGCCTGTGGCTCTTGTCAGCATCAGGATTCACCACCATGCCTATGCCCTTCTCGTGTATGCAGATATCGATATCCGCATCGGCCATGATAGGGTCGCCGTCATAGTGTATGACACCCGGCTCAGAGCGGTGGATATGTATATGCTTCGTGCGGAACGTCTTGATATGCGAGTTCTTGTCTATCGTCTTGTTGAACATATCTATCGACACCTGTGCAGCCTCGATGACATCGAACGGCTCCATGATAATCACATCCATATAACCATCGCTCATTGAAGCCTGTGGCGCTATGTATGCGTCATTCCCATACTGCGACGCGTTGGCGACAGAGATGAGGAAAGCCTTATACGTCTTCGTACCCGTCTCGTCCTCTATGGTGTATGTCTCGGGCTTATATTTCAGTCCCTCCCTAAGGACATTCTCGACATAGGTGATAGGGCCGCGCTTGCCAGCATGGGCGAACTTCATGGATATGAAGGCGTCAAAGCCCATTCCACACGTACAGAAGAACGGCATGCCGTTTATCGTGCCATAATCAAGATAATGCACCTCGCAGCGGTTGATAATCTCTATAGCACGTCTCACATTGAGGGGAATCATCAGATGGCGTGCCAACCCATTGCCTGACCCGCACGGGATAATCCCCAGAGCGGTCTTCGTGTCCGTTATACCACGTGCCACCTCGTTCACCGTACCGTCACCACCCACGGCAACAACGATGTCCGCACCCTCCTCAGCGGCCTTCTTCGCCAGCTCAGAGGCATGCCCAGCACGTTCCGTGAAGACTGTCGTACAATCAAACCTCTCCTTGTCGATGATGGTATCTATCAGATATGGTATCCCAGTCTTATTCGCTGTGCCTGAAATAGGGTTGAGTATAAATACAATCTTTTTCTTTAATTCCATTCTACCTTCTTTTTCTCGCCATAGCGAGGATAATGCAAGCTGAACACATTCTATCCCTCCTCCACATTGGTCAGTGGGGCAAAAAGGTTGTGGGGATGTACCGCCCCGAGCCGCACTCGAATGCCAGTGCCCCCCAGTGGCCTCTATTACCTATAGGGAGGTAAGGCTTGTCCCGATACCTCCAATCCTGGCAGCTCGCCTGCCCCCTTGACATTGCCATTACGGCTTGTCGGGGAGGATGAAGAAAACATCTGACCCTCATTATCCCCAGTATGACATGAGGCCATACACACACAATGTCAACGCTATCCAACCATGAGAAAACCAAAACGATGAATGTGTTCTGATACGTGCAAAATTACAAAAAAATCAACACAAAACTAACGGCAAATGAAAATTAATTCTCATTTCTATTACTTTTTTATGATATTTATGCATATTATTCAACTTTTTTTGTAACTTTGCACTCTAAATCGAATATACGGAGCTTGAAGCTCTGCCTGTCTTCCATGCATCCCCCTTGTGTCCAGAAGGCAGGAGAGCGAGGAAGAGAATGACATTTTTCTCTTTAGTGTTGGGCGAGAACGGGGACATTAGGCTTGCCATGCCATCGCGCCCCCGGAATCATCTGAGATAAGAAAGTGTCAGAATACTCTCTCCCCACAATTGTGACCATGTTGCCATTATGGCCATAAGGCACAGTGGCGCACGACAATGTGCTGCGCACACTACGGCCACAGGCGATAATGACAGCTGTGACAACAAAAAAACAACAATGAAACAAAAAAATCAGGAACAACAGCTCCGTCACCTATTTGACCATGGGACAATTACAGAAGAAATTTGAGACTTACCGCTTGCCACAGAAGTTCATGGAGATGGGAGTATACCCCTATTTCCGTGAGATAACAGGCAAGCAAGGTACAGAAGTGGAAATGGGAGGGCATAAGGTGCTCATGTTCGGCTCTAACGCCTACACCGGCCTGCCAGGCGACCAGCGCATCATTGACGCTGCAAAGGAAGCCCTTGACAAATACGGCTCAGGATGTGCCGGCAGCCGTTTCCTGAATGGCACGCTCGATATCCACGTAGCCCTTGAGAAAGACCTCGCCGAGTTCGTGCACAAGGACGAGGCCCTATGCTTCTCTACAGGATTCTCCGTCAATGCCGGCGTCATAGCTGCCATAGGCGGACGCGAGGACTATATCATCTGCGACGACCGTGACCATGCCTCCATCGTCGACGGCCGACGCCTCTCATTCGCCCACCAGCTGAAATATAAGCACAACGATATGGAAGACCTGGAGCGCGTGCTCCAGAAACTCCCCTATGATGCGGTGAAGCTCATCGTCGTCGACGGAGTGTTCTCCATGGAGGGCGATTTGGCACGCCTGCCCGAGATTGTTGAGCTGAAGCACAAGTACAACTGCTCGATAATGGTCGACGAGGCACACGGCATAGGTGTCTTCGGGAAGAACGGTCGTGGTGTGTGTGACCATTTCGGCCTGACCGATGAGGTTGACCTCATCATGGGCACATTCTCAAAATCTCTCGCCTCTATCGGAGGATTCATAGCAGGAGACAGCGACACAATCAACTATCTGCGCCATTCATGCCGCACATACATATTCTCTGCCTCTAACACTCCGGCTGCGACAGCCGCCGCACAGAAGGCGCTCGATATCCTAAAGGCTGAGCCTGAGCGCATAGAGAGGCTGTGGGATGTCACAAACTATGCGCTGAGGCGCTTCAAGGAAGAGGGGTTCGAGATAGGCGATACAGAATCGCCAATCATACCGCTATATATACGCGATGTCGAGAAGACATTCCTCATAACAGCACTCGCATTCGAGAGAGGCGTCTTCATCAACCCCGTCGTGCCGCCGGCATGCGCCCCACAGGACACACTTGTCCGCTATGCCCTCATGGCGACACACACGAAAGAGCAGGTCGACCGCTCAGTGGAGATACTCAAGGGCATATTCAGGGAGCAGGGCGTCATAAAGTGAGGATCTCCCCTCCCCCCTGTCATGGGGATATGACAGAGGTCACACCGGCTTCACCTCGCGCCAGCAGACCCTGACCGATGTCATCCTACTCCTCCCCCACCTTAAGCCAGCATAAAGGCTTGGGAGATAGAACGGCAGGATGATTGGAGACATGAGGAATCGGGGCATATAGACGAGCGCGACACATCAGCCACAAGATATAGTTAAGGGCTGGTTCCGTCATTGGTAGACAGGAGCCAGCCCTTAATTGTGTTCTTTCTATTTATCCGGATATTATGGAAAGGATATCCGCGGGGGGTACGTCATGAAGATGATTGACATGGGTGCTTGAGTATGGACACCCACCCCAATATACAGACATGGAGCATCACCACAGCATAAGCCCTAAAAAAAAGGCGTCCACTGCTCAGCCTAATATCGTGAACTTGGCGTACTTTATCAGCAGCTGCTTCACGCCGCCATCGTCAAACTCCACCCTCGCCTTTGTATTCTCGCCTGTCCCCTCGACAGAGAGGACAATGCCTCTGCCGAAACTCCTGTGCTCTATCCTCATGCCTGCTTTTATGCCAGCTGTCTCCTGACGCGATGACACCGAATATCGCGGTGTGGAGACAGGAGTGGAGGGCAACCTCGTGAGCCTGCGCCCGGACAATGGTGTGGACACGGAAGCGCGCGGCGTGGAGACGGGTGTGTGGACGCTGGACGCACGGAATGGCGAGGAGGGCGTAGAGACGGGTGCGTGGACGCTGGACGCACGGAATGGCGAGGAGGGCGTGGTGGTGGAGGCAGCCGACAAGGACTTGCCTGCATGGGTACCCACAGACGGCACGGAAAGTATGTCAAGCTCGTCGCTGCGCCCAAGAGCCTCCGCACCCCTCAGGTATCTGCGGTCTATATCAAAGAGGAACCGCGACGGCGTCTCATATTCCTGACGACCATACCGGTATCTGTTCCTGGCGAAGGATAGCAGACAGCGTTTCCTCGCTCTCGTCATTGCGACATAGAGGAGCCTGCGCTCCTCCTCCATCGCAAAGGGCGACTCGATGGCCTGCTGTGAGGGGATAATCTGGTCCTCCAATCCTACGATATACACTGTATGGAACTCCAGTCCCTTGGCGGCATGGATGGTCATCAGCGTTATCATGCCGTCCTCGTTATCTGACGTGCTGTCGAGGTCTGTCAGAAGGGCTATCTCCTGGAGGAATGCTGTCAGCGTAGCCACCTCTCCCCCTGCATCAGCCTCGTGGCTGTCGACAAACTCAGAGAGACTGTTCCTAAGCTCGCTGACATTCTCCTGTCTCGCCTTGTCCTCGATGTCGTCGCCTTGGAATATATCGGAGGATATGCCTGTCTCACGTATGATACGCTCTCCGAGAGCCGCCGCGTCGGCCACGGCGATATCCTTGGAGAAAGACATCACCATGCTGGCAAAAGCTCTCAGCCTGCCCTGTGCGGCTCCTGACACATTAAGCTGTACCGCATCAGGGGATGATATGACATCCCATGGGGCGATGCCATGCTGAGAGGCGCAGGTGAGGACTTTCTGTAGCGTTGTGGATCCTATTCCCCGTGCGGGATAGTTTATGACACGCCTGAGAGCTTCCTCGTCATAATTGTTCACAGCGAGACGGAAATAGGCTATGATGTCCTTTATCTCCTTGCGCTGGTAGAATGACAATCCGCCTATTATCCTGTATGGCATGGCATAGCGCCCGAGAGCCTCCTCGAGGGTGCGGCTCTGGGCATTGGTGCGGTAGAGGATGGCTATGTCCCCAAAGCCGACGGTTCCGCTCCTGACGCTCCGCCGTATGTCAGTGCAGACGGTGTGGGCCTCCTCCCTGTCTGTCTCGCACGAGAGGAGCCTTATGGCCTCTCCCCTCTCATTCTCTGAATAGACATCCTTGGGAATCTGGCGCTTGTTATGGCTTATGACACTGTTGGCGGCCTTCACGATGGTCTGTGTGGAGCGGTAGTTCTGCTCGAGCTTGAAGATTCTGACAGGCGAGGGTGTCAGGGAGCCGTCAGGGTTGTGAATATGGCTGAATGTGTCCTTGAATGTAAGGATGTTGTTTATATCCGCTCCACGGAAGGCATATATTGACTGTGCGTCGTCTCCAACGACTGTTATGTGGTTATGTTGGCGCACAATGAGCGACACGATGTTCTGCTGGACGCTGTTTGTGTCCTGATACTCATCGACGAGGACATACCGGAATCTCTCCCCGTACTTCATCCTTATGTCGCTATGGTCACGGAAGAGGAGATAGGTCTTCAGGAGGAGGTCGTCAAAATCCATCGCGCCTGAGAGCCGCAGCCTACGCTCATACTCCTCGTATATCTGGGGCATGCGCTCTGTCTTTGCGTATTTGTCGCGCAGTGCATAGTCTTCGTTGGCAGCATAGTCATGGGGGAGCTCGATGTTATTCTTCGCCCTGGAGATATTCTTCAGGAGGAGTGCGGGTTTGTATATCTTATCGTCGAACCCCATCTCCTTGACGATGGTCTTCAGCAGGGAGCGTGAGTCAGAGTCGTCATATATGGTGAACTGGGATGTGTATCCTATAATATTGGCCTCTGAGCGAAGAATTCTTGAGAATATGGAGTGGAATGTACCCATGGAGAGGTATCGCACAGACTCGTCTGAGACAAGTTGCGATATGCGGTCCCTCATCTCGCGTGCCGCCTTATTGGTGAAAGTCAGCGCGAGGATATTCCACGGCTTGACGTCGTGACTCAGCAGGTATGCTATCTTGTATGTCAGGACACGTGTCTTCCCAGAACCTGCACCAGCTATCACCAACTGTGGCCCGGCAGTGTATGCCACGGCCTCTTGCTGGGCTTTGTTAAGATCGTCCATCATCATCGTCATCTAAAACTATCGGAAACTTGTTTATTATCTGTGTGTGCCTATACCCTGCATCTCATGATGAGAGGAAGATGCACATGGGGGGGGGATATCTTTGCCTGTATCCTGCCTGCATGGAGAGAGGTGGCATGGGAGGGGCAAAGAATATCTCGCAGCGATGTCATACAGGCGTGGCATGAGGGATAGTATCGCCCATACCTTGAAGCCCGACGCTCCCCAAAGCCTTCATGCCAGAGGAGGAAGAAGTCAGTTTACTCTCTTATACACACCGCCAGAGACTGTCTTGGGATTGATTTTCTCCCCCTCCTTTGGGAATGAGGGGATGAATCTCATCTCGCGGAGAATACGCTGCTGCCTCTGTCTCATATAGTAGCCCGGCTCACGTGAGGAGTATTTCCTTGGGTTGGGCAATGTGGCAGCAATGAGGGCACAGTCAGCTCTTGACAGCTCGCTGACATCCTTCCCATCAAAATTATACTTTGCCACGGCTGCCGCACCATATATACCATCGCCCATCTCGATCGAGTTGAGATATACCTCCATAATCCTCTGCTTGGACCAGAATATCTCTATGAGGAATGTGAAATACATCTCAAAGCCTTTACGCACCCAACTGCGCCCTGGCCATAAGAAAACATTCTTAGCCGTCTGCTGGGAGATTGTGGAGGCTCCATGAAGCCGTCCGCCCTTCTTGTTGTGCTTGGCAGCTTTCTGTATGGCGTCGAAGTCGAAACCGTGATGGAGCAGGAAGCGCTGGTCCTCACTCGCCATCACAGCGACAGGGAGATGGACAGAGATTTCATCCAAAGACACCCAGCGATGATGCATCTTGATATGCTCACCATCAGACACCTGGCCCAATGTTCGGATAACCATCAGTGGAGTGACATAAACAGGTATGTACTTATAGGCCAGAACGGCCAATATTGTCGACGCAAAGAAAAGGCCGAAGACCCATCTCAGGATGTTCTTCAGGAGCCCAAAAGTTAGGATATCAAGAATCTTCATGTTTTCCTGTGTGTGTGTGTGGAGATACAAACAAGACAGGCTCTGACATACCACATAGGCTGGGGTAGCAGAGCCTGCCTGAATTGTTTCAAGAAAAAAGGGTATTCTCTCCTTCTCTAAAAAGAGATGGATTACATATTTTTTTTGCAACCGGGGGAGAGATATTACTTCAATGTTCCTGCCTCTGCTGCCTTGATCATGCTCTCAGAAGCATAGAGATAAACCTCCACGCGGCGGCTTGCCTCACGGTTCTCTGAGCCATCCTGGTTCATAACGAGATAATTAGGATCCTCACCGAAGCCTCTTACCGACTTTATCTGTGCGTTCTGCACTCCACATGTATTGACAAGATAGTTAGAGACAGCCTGTGCACGTTTGTTTGAGAGGTCAAGGTTCAGCTGGTCAGAGCCATCAGATGATGCGAAGCCATAAACTGAGCAGTCACAGTCAGTATATACATTAAGCACATTCTTGGCGAACTGTGAGAGAGAGTTCTGTGCTGTAGCCTGAAGATTAGACTTGCCTGTCTGGAAGAGGATACCGTTGTCGAAAGAGACTTTCACACAGTCAAGACCGTTGGCGTCCTTTGTCATTTCTACATTGGCATTCTTGACCTGCTCTGCTGCTGCCTTAGCCTTATCCATCTTCTTGCCGATAAGATAGCCAGCACCAGTACCTACTGCTGTGCCTATAGCAGCACCAACAAGAGTACCGCCTGTCTTCTTGGAGATAAGACCGCCAACAAGCGCACCAAGGGCAGCACCGCTACCTCCACCAATAAGCATACCGTTCTTTGTTGCAGAACCGCAACCTGGCAGAAGCAAAAGTGCAGACAGAGCTAATGCCATGAATTTCATCTTTGTCATAATGTTTATTAAATTGGTTAGTAAAATAAAGTTATATTAATTATGTTCATGAATACTATCAAACCAATAATAGCGATAGTGGCTGACACATTCAGTGTGAAGTCTTGACATACTGCCACAGGAGTCAGAACTCTGCTACTGTGATGCCTGGCCCTCCAAACCTTATGTCCTCATCATGATACCTTATCACATTAGGGACAGAGGAGAGATACTGACGGACAAGCTGCCGGAGAATGCCATTCCCCTTGCCATGGAGAATACGCACCTGCTGTACGCCTACCAATATGGCATCATCGATGAAGTATCTGACGGCGTTCATAGCCTCGTCACCTCTCATGCCTCTTATATCGAGTTCGTTATGGAACATCCTCTGCCTGTTGTCCATTGTCTCACGTGTCACTCTTGAGAAGTGTGATTTGTCTGCAAGGAGAGACGCGGCTATGCTTGAAAGGCCACCACGCAGGGCATTGGCATTCGTCGGCTCTGTAGCGGCAGAACCATTGGGCTGTGTGTCAGAGCTGCTCTCTTGATGCGCAAGCTCAAGCCTGTCGGTCCTCACCTTAGAGCGTATTCCGCCATTGAAGACAACAGTTGTTATCTTGTTATCAATACTCTCTATAGTGCCGACACTCTTCGTACCGATGATTCTGACATGATCGCCACAGGCAAAAGGCCTCTTCGAAGAGTTCCTCAAGACGGAATCTCTCAGCAGTGCGGCAGCCTTCCGCTCCGCCTCATTCAGCTTTCCAGCAGCCTTGTCCCGTTTGCGCTCCTCACGTCTCTTCTGCCTTTGCTGTATCTGTTCTATCTTCCGCTGTATGGCCTCGTCCTCCTCCTTGACATCAATGTCAGAGATCTCTTCACGGTATGTGCGCAGCTCCTCACGTATCCGGCGTGTCTCTTCCTTCTCAGCCTGTGCTTCCTTGATCTCCTTTATGACGAGCTCTATCCTCTTATTACTGTCGTCAATCAGCTCAAGGGCTTCTTTCTTAGCTTTGGAGAGAATATCCTTCCGTTCTTTCTCAAGACGTTCTATCTCAGCACGATACTTGAGGATTGTTGCCTCCATGTTCTTCTCTTGCTGGTGTATGGTCACCCTTTTGCCCTCCCAGTATCTCTTGTCTCTGACAATATCCTGCAAGTACTTGTCGCTCTGGATGTAGTCCTGCCCGACAAGACGTGTCGCAGACTGTATGACATTCTCAGGAAGACCTATCTTGCGTGCTATCTCTATAGCGAACGACGACCCCGGGCGGCCTATTGAGAGCTGGTATAGAGCTTTCATCTCTTTCCTGTCATATAGCATCGCTCCATTGGCAACGCCTTCATGACTGTCAGCAAACTCTTTAAGATTCTGGTAGTGGGTCGTTATGATGCCCCATACTCCATTGGCCGTAAGCTGCTCGAGAACACTTTCGGCTATGGCGCCTCCTATGTGCGGCTCTGTTCCTGTACCGAACTCGTCGATCAGAATCATTGTCTCAGCATTGGCATTACGGAGCATCTGCTTCATATTCAGAAGATGTGATGAATAGGTCGAGAGGTCGTCTGCAATGCTCTGCTCATCACCTATGTCAATCATGATCTTCGAGAAGACACCGGCTTTCGAATTCTCGGAGACAGGTATCGACAATCCGCACTGTATCATATATTGTAACAGTCCAGCAGTTTTCAGGCAAACGGATTTTCCGCCAGCATTCGGTCCGGAGATTATCAACATCCTCTTGTCTGTGGTGAGGATGATATCAAGCGGAACAATCTTACGGACAGGAGAATGATCCTCGGGGACTCTCTCTGCCTCATGTTTCTCAAGCGACATCTGCAGTAGAGGGTGTCGTGCCTGTATCCAGTCAATGTGAGGCTCGGACAAGAGTACTGGCTCTGTGGCCTTGAACTTGTCTGAAAGGAGGGTCTTGGCACGTATGAAGTCAATATTGGCAAGCAGGATGTACGACTCGCCTATCTCCCGGATATATGGCCGTATCATCTTTGCCATTTCCTTGAGTATGCGTATGACTTCACGGCGTTCATCTGCCTCCAGCTCACGTATCTTATTGTTTGCCTCGAGAACCTCGGTCGGCTCGATAAAGACTGTCTTTCCTGATGCAGACTCATCGTGTACTATACCATGTATCTTACGTTTCAGGGAAGGTACGACAGGTATAACGAGTCGGCCGTCACGTATCGCGGGAGAGACATCCTTATCAACAAGTCCCTCGCTTTTCGCATTATTCAGTATAGAGTTCAATGTGCGTGATATACTGCCTCGAAGCCCCTGCAGCTCTCGTCTTAGCCTTGCCAATTCGGGCGACGCAGTATCTCGCAGATTACCGCGCTTGTCGATTATCTGCTCTATCCTGTGAATGACATTCGGGAAAATACATATCCCCTCTGTCAGTTTCTGTAGTGATGGATATTTGTACTTAAGCTCGCCATCAGCTGTTTCCTCTGCATCACGGCTAAGGAATATGATTATCTGATGGATTGTATTGAGCGACTTCTGCATATTCCACAACTCTTCTTCCTCAAGATATGTTCCGTCAATGCGCAAACGGGCTATTTGCTCACGCATGTCATAGAAATTATCAAGAGGGAAATCGTCACCGTCTTCGTTGAGCCGCTTAAACTCTCCAATCTGCTCCAGCCATTCACGTATCTGTCTCGCATCGGTAGAAAAAGCCATATCCTCGACTTTCTTCCTCCCCAATCCGCACATGCAGTTTGCGGATAACATCTGGCGTATCTCGCTGAAACCTATCTTGTTTTCAAAATTATTAGGATATATCATCGTTGTATGTGGGGTCAGGAATTATGATGTGGTTATGGTTTGTGAGCAGAATAGAACCGCACTTTTATATATTTATTGAATTGGAGTAATAACTGACAACACCTGAGGAATGCCACATTGGCATAAATTCAGAAGGCTGAAATTTCTCATCCACCAGATGTGAGGCAGGCCACCCTCCCCCATTCACCCTGCCTTACTAACACTCCAAATCTGGACAACAGACATGGGCAGCAAGAGCTTTGCCTATATCCTCCACCCCCGACAGCATTTTATCTTAGGTCAATGACTTCTGCTGTTGGGAAATCCTTGTGATTGAAGACAAAAGTGGAGTTGGGCAGATTCTTTTTTGTGAAGCTGCTTATCTTTATGACTGTCCAACCTTTGCCTTGGTTTAATTTTATTTGTGTCGGCTTGTATTTTCCGTCAAGCGTGACATACATATCCCTTATGGATTGGTTGCCTGTAGCTTGCATCCGGACGGTTATGGCTTTAGAGGTCTTCTGCATGGAAAGCTTGTAGCCTTTCTTATACATGCTGACAAATGCGTAGGGGTTCAAAGTCTGCTGTCTTGAGGCAGAAGCGCTGGAGACATTCACCTCGTTATTTGCCTTCAGATATGTCCATTGGGTCTTCCCGTCATACCATACTGTAGCAGATGGTGTTTGAGCGCAGAATCTGTTTCCCTTTATGGAGATTTTCCCTTTCTGCTTTCCAATATTATTGCCTGATATTGTGAACGAAGCCTGTGCTCCAGTTCCTGACGTGATTATGGAGGAGGCTTTGTCGAGCGCCTTGCGTGCGTCGCTTGCATTGTCAGCCAACACTGGTAATGATGCCAATACCAGCATAAACGACATTATTATCTTTTTCATAATCCTTATACCTTATATTTATTATCTCATATACCTATTTTTCTTACCAAAATGAGCCTTCAGAATTCTCTATGATTATATATCAAGGACTCGGACCAGCTATCCAATGTCTCAGAACAAGAGTGAGATTCTTTTTTATCCCCGTTTTATCTTTTACCACCCAGTGGATTGGCAACACACCCTCTCAGATTATTTGCAGGAGACATGGTTGTAATGAGACGGCATAATAATGGTAAATATCAACCATGACATCTTGGAGTCCTCACATACAGGCAATTATCTGGCATGCCACAGTAGTGTGGAAGTGAAAACTGCATTTCCCCTCCCAAATTAAGTATTGTCAAATGAGGGGGAGCTGGATAGCAAGGAGGGGCCTACCGTCTGATGCTCTCGAACAAGTTATTCAGGCTGTTCTCGTCAGTGATAAGGACATCACGTGGCTTTGCGCCCTGTGCAGCCCCTACGATTCCCATACGTTCCATCTGGTCCATCAGGCGTCCTGCCCGGTTATAGCCGATGGAGAATTTACGCTGGATAGCAGACGTAGAACCCTGATTCTGTACGACAATGAATCTTGCCACCTCTTCGAATAGCGGGTCAAGGTCTGCTATGCTGGAGTCGCTGATTCCGCCACCAAGTCCATCACCCTCAGCAGCGGGCTCTGGTAGATCCAGAGGATGCACTGGACCGGGCTGTGAGGCGATATACTGGCATACAGCCTCTACTTCTGGTGTGTCGACGAAGGCACACTGAACACGCACGGGCTCTGCACCGTTGAGGAAAAGCATGTCTCCTCTACCGACAAGCTGGTTTGCTCCAGGACGGTCGAGAATTGTCCTTGAGTCAACCATAGCCCCTACACGGAATGCTATACGTCCAGGGAAGTTTGCCTTTATATTGCCCGTTATGATTGATGTTGTCGGACGCTGTGTTGCGATGACCATATGTATGCCTATGGCACGTGCCAGCTGGGCTATACGTGTTATAGGCAGCTCGACCTCCTTGCCTGCTGTCATGATAAGGTCGCCGAACTCATCTATTATCACCACGACGTATGGCATGAACTCGTGACCCTGCTCTGGATTAAGCTGATGGTTGAGGTATTTCTTGTTATACTCCTTGATATTCCTCGCTCCAGCAGCCTTGAGCAAGTCATAACGATGGTCCATCAGTGTACACAGAGACTTCAATGTCCTTACAACCTTTGTGACATCTGTTATAATAGGATCCTCATCTTCGTCCACCACAGCCATGAAATGGTCGGCAATAGGCCCGTAGACCGAGAACTCCACCTTCTTTGGATCGACAAGGACAATCTTGAGCTCATTAGGGTGTTTCTTATAGAGAAGGGATGTTATGATGGCGTTAAGCCCGACAGATTTTCCCTGACCTGTGGCACCTGCCACAAGTAGATGCGGGAGTTTGGTCAAATCGGCCATATAGACCTCGTTGGTTATTGTCTTGCCGAGTGCTATTGGCAGTTCCATACTGGCCTCCTGGAACTTGCGCGAGTTAAGTATACTCTCCATGGACACTATCGAGGGCTTGGCATTAGGCACTTCTATTCCGATTGTGCCTTTCCCAGGTATAGGGGCTATGATGCGTATACCGAGAGCGGCAAGCGACAATGCTATATCATCCTCAAGATTGCGTATCTTTGATATCCTGACACCCTCAGCAGGTGTTATCTCGTACAGAGTTATAGTTGGGCCCACAGTAGCCTTTATCTCCCTTATCTGCACGCCGAAAGAATTCAAGACCTCGACTATGCGCTGCTTGTTTGCAATGAGTTCCTCTTTGTCTATATATGGTTTCCTGTCGTTGTCATATTTCTTCAGTAGGGAGAGAGGAGGGAAACTGTAATTCAGGTATGGCTCGCGAGGATTGAGCGGAGTGTTCATATCATAATGCTGCGCTACATCCGAGCCCTCAGCCCTGGCCACCTTCTGTGTCTCCACTACAGAGAATCCCGGTTCCTCCTTTGTGTTATTGCCTGCCTTTATGTCCATATCGCCATCGGCAGTAAGATTTATCTCATGTCCTGTCTCCTCATCTACGACACTAATATTCCCCTTGTCATCTGTGTCATCAGGTTGTGAGAAGCGGGCAAGCCCATTGTCGAAAGTGGCTGTTTGGGGGGCGGGGTCTGCCACTTGAGGTGTTGTATCCCCTTCTATCGTTATCGCCTCCTCATTATCATGAGCCATACTGACAGTGAATGGAATCCTGCTGCTTATATAGCCGATGGGGTTCAGAAGATGCCTTATGAAGGCTATTGTCTCAGCTGAGAGATAAGATATGAAAGCGATGGCTATGATGCCAAGCACGATAACAAGCCCCGGAGAGCCTATCAGACCCTCAAGATACTGGCGGCACATCTCACCATGGTCTCCACCAGGATTGTATATCTTGTCACCAAAGACAGGTGTCAGGAATTTTGCGAAAGCTATAGAGAGCCATATCATCACGAGCATAGTTGAAAAGAACCATTTTACAAGATTCACCTTATAAGCTCTCATCAGGTGTAACCCGCACATAGCGCCAAAGACAGGTATGAGGAGACTTGATATACCGAAGCATCGGCTTACAAGGAGATAACTGACTATGGCTCCAACAGAACCTATACCGTTCTTGAACTCATGGCTACGGGAGAATATCTCACCTGGCCTGAGCTCCTGGACAAGGCTCTGGTCGTCCTCTCCTGTCAACATATAGCTTATTATAGCATAAAATGCCATGCCAGCGACACTGAACACTATAAGCCCCACGATAAAGTCAAACCATTCGTTACGCACGATACCACCAACGCCCATGACGTCAGCAAATGTCTTTTCTCCTTTCTGTATATTTCGTTTTGTTTTCTTTTCTTGTTTCTTGGTCTTGGACATATCACATCCTTTTTTGATTCAAAATGCAAAAGTAAATGAAAAAAATCATATTCCTATATATTCATACCATTTTTTTTATTAATTTTGCAAATCAAAGGGGTTAACATACCCCGTAAGCTTAGACATTTATTGTTCTGTAACACATAATGAGCCCTCTTGGCCAAGCATCATATGCCAGCAAGCCCGCCTGCCTCAGACATGCTGATAGCATAATATATAAATAGCCAACTGTAATCTCTCACAGGCATCCCCTTTTTTAGAACAAACATCAAAAATGGCAAGACATATAACAAACAAATTCGACAAGAAACTTCTCCCTACCCTACCGCGTGCTCTCTTTGACGGCCGCATCATCGTTGTTCTCGATGAGAAAACATCAGAGAAAGCCGTTGATTTTCTCCTCTCACAGGACATTCTTGGCATTGACACGGAGACGCGTCCATGCTTCACCAAAGGCCACCATTACAAAGTCGCTTTGCTGCAAGTCTCCACACACGACACATGTTTCCTCTTCAGGCTGAATTTCATCGGTAGCTCCCCATCGCTGATAAGGCTCCTTGAGGACACACATGTGCCAAAGATTGGGCTGTCTCTTCATGATGATTTCAACTCCCTCTCTAAGCGCATGACATTCAAGAAAGGAAAATTCATTGATCTTCAAGATGTTATGGTGAATTTGGGAATAGAGGACATGAGTCTGGCGAAGCTCTATGCCAATATTTTCGGCCACAGAATCTCAAAGCGTGAGCAACTGTCCAACTGGGAGAGCGATGTGCTGTCTGAGAAGCAGAAACGATATGCGGCAACCGACGCATGGGCATGTATAAAACTCTATGAGGAATACTGCCGGCTTATGGAGACCCACGATTATGTCCTTGATATCGTCACTGAGCAACCAACAGCTGTCATTGAGAAAGAAGCGATAAACATCTGAGGGGGCAAAGGCCACTCCTCCCCCCTCCCACTTGCCTCACAAAGGGAGAAGGAACAATCTACCGAGTATAACAATGGGCAATTAACCAGCGAGTGACTCTCTACCACCCTGCCATTCTGTCTGTCATGGCAAGGAATCCCCCTCTCTTTACTATCCCATAGAAAACGAAAAGAAAACAAATCATCATAACTAATCACCAATAATATCTGCCGATGACCGATACATATACGAATATACGCCTCAAGAGAGGCAAGGACGAGTCTCTCAGACGTTTCCACCCATGGGTATTCTCTGGCGCGATTGAGTTGCCCGACAATGACATACCAGAGGGCAGCATCGTGCGTGTTCTGACATCCCAGGGGAATTTCATCGCTGTTGGCCACTATCAGATAGGCAGCATAGCCGTGCGCGTCCTCTCGTTCAGTGACATTACTATCGACAGCTCTTTCTGGGAGCGGCGCATAGCAGCAGCCTTCTCCATGAGACAGCGCACCGGTATCGCAGACAATCCCCAGAACAACACATACCGCCTTGTCCATGGCGAGGGAGACCGTCTCCCTGGTCTCGTTATCGACTGTTATGGCAGGACTGCCGTTATACAAGCCCATTCTGTAGGCATGCACATGAGCAGGCATGACATAGCAGGCGCACTTCTGAAAGTCATGGACGGCAGGATTGAGAATATCTATTATAAAAGCGAGACGACACTGCCTTTCAAGGCCGACCTCTTCTCTCTCTCCAATGACGACAAGGCAGTAGGAGAGCGTAATGGTTTCCTATACGGAGGCTCGTCAGAGAACACTGCGATTGAGAACGGGCTGTCATTCCATGTCGACTGGCTTAACGGGCAGAAGACAGGATTCTTCATCGACCAGCGTGAGAACCGCTCCCTGCTTGAACGCTACTCTAAGGGGAAGAGTGTTCTGAACATGTTCTGCTATACTGGTGGTTTTTCCTTCTATGCCATGCGTGGCGGCGCATGCCTCGTCCACTCTGTCGACAGTTCAGCCAAGGCGATAGAGCTTACACGTGCCAATGTCAGCCTTAACTTTCCCGCTGACCCACGGCATGACGCATTCTGTGAGGACGCATTCAAATATCTCGACCGTGAGGGTGACAAATATGATATCATTATCCTCGACCCTCCTGCTTTCGCCAAACACCGAGCCGCGCTTCGCAATGCCCTGAAAGGCTACACGCGCCTTAACGTGAAGGCTTTCGAGCGGATAAAGCCCGGAGGAATCCTGTTCACATTCTCTTGTTCACAAGTCGTGACGAAAGACAACTTCCGCAACGCTGTCTTCACCGCCGCCGCACAGGCAAAGAGAAATGTGCGCATACTCCACCAGCTCCACCAGCCTGCCGACCATCCGATAAACATATACCACCCAGAAGGCGAATACCTCAAGGGGCTTGTTCTCTATGTAGAATAGGAACTCGTCGCTCCCCACCTGTCCAGTTCCGGGACAACAAACAACAACGCCCATGCGTCTTTTCCTCCACATATACCGATGTCACGAGCGACAAACAAGTCTGTCTGGAGAGAGAGGAACTGAGAAAACTCATCTAAGGTTTATGACAAGCAGGTAGTCAACCTAAATCAGGACACTACACATCCCCTCATATACATCCCGATATGGGCTGGCTCACACAGAAAAAAGTCATCATCAAACTTTCTTTCTATGTGAGCCAGCCCATATTATATTCTCCATCCTGCATCATCGTTGTCATTGGCCGACAAGTCGAGCAGCACAGAGGGAGTATATCCAGATATCTTTATGAAATCAGATGTCAGGTGCGAGAAGTCATAATATCCGTTCCTCCACGCTATCCTCGATACAGGCTCGCGTCCCTTCGCAGCCTTCAGCTCAGCGAGAGTCCTCCTGTATCTCATTATGCGCAGATAGTCCTTGGGCGGCATGCCGACAGTGTCCGCGAAGATCCTTCCGAACTGCCGTTTGCTCAAACACGCTTCCATGGCCATGTCCTCAATACGGACATCTCGCCTAAGTCTTTGGCCGTACGCAATGGCACGTTTCAGACGTCTCAGATTGAGGTTGTCAGCATCGATGCTGGCGAGACGCTCAAGAAAGAATCTGTCAATCAACTCGAAACATTCCTCTGGTGTCTCCGCCTCGCCTATCCGCTCTTCCAGGGTCATGAGGCCTGTATCACCCATGTCGGCGACACTGACCACACGCCCATAATAATCATGCATGGAGCCGCCAATGAGGACACTCGCACCAAGGGCTGTGAAGTGGGTGCCTACAATCTCGACCTCCCCCTCCGCAATTATGTCATTATAATGCATCCCCTGCCCCATGATGCAACTCTTCTGGCTGGCAGCTACCCAATCGGCTGCTACATAGCTGACATCTCCACGCCTGTAGAAGCACAGCCCCATCTCACCATTCGGGACAATGCGCTGTACGCGTGGCACATTGGTGTCATATCCCCAGAAGTACATCTTTATAAATGGGCATAGCGATGCGTCCGGGCTCTCCATTCTTATCTCTGCCATATATCCACCTGCCTGCACTTCCAATCTTTACCACAACTGCCCTGCGAGCCTTAGTTTCTCCTTAGGCGGAAAACTCTTGTCGAACACCTCACACTCAGCCTCGTCGACGAAATATCCCTCAGGTGTCGAATACTCCCCAGAGATATTGTTGAGATAGCCCTTGCGCAGTTCCTTGCACAGGAAGAAGGAGGCGTCCGCTCCTTCTGGAAGCCCGTGGTATCTAATTCCATACACCGACGCATATCTGAATCCGCTCTTCCCGTAGAAGTCAATATTACCCTCAAAGCATACCGCGCCATATCCCATCTCGGCAGCTCTGCCAAGTGTATAGTCGAGGAGTGCCTTCCCATATCCCTTGCGCTGGTATCTGGGATGTATACCGATAGGACCTAATGTCATGATAGGCAGCACGCCACCATTGTCCAAGGATATCGACGCCTTCATACAAATAACGTGGCCTATAATAATCTCTCCCGACGTAGACGACGGGGCTGGAACTGCCATGACAAAATTCAGTTCTGAAATAAAGTCCTTGTCTTCTCTCAGACAGTGGAGCACATAATGCTCCAGACATCCGGGACGATAAACGTTCCAGAACGACTCGCGTATAAGACTCTCCACCTGGCGCTGCTCGCACATCTTCTCCTGCCTAATAATGTAATGTTCCATATGATGTTTGTATTTTTATTGTTCTTACTTTCGATACCATTGCCCGGGCATGACTATCAGACATTTAGATAATCCAAAGAATACTGTTTTGATAATACGGATGCAAAAATAACGAAAAATATCATACGGCATATGTAAAAACAAGACAAACTGTAGATTTATGTCTCATATCCACCTGTTTTCAATTGAAAAACAATAGAATACAAGAAAATACGCCCTCATGTGTATAGCTGAGCATAAAGTCTGTCACACCAAAGAATGTATGAAGGAGATGACAAGGAGCCAAGACGAGCTTCCATTTTGTCCATTAGGGGTCGTGACAAAGGACGACGAAGTCAACCGATTTTTCCTCCTGACTCACTGACCGACAGCAAAGGCTATGATCTAAAATGAGGGCGCAAACAGCGTTAAAAAATCATAAACAATATCTATCTGTCAAAGACAAATGCCGTAATCTTAGAGAATATCATTAATTTTGCAATAGCAAAGAGAAGTTAACTAAAATCTAAAAATACTAAGAACAAAACATGAGTCAGATTAAAACTAACAAGATGACCAACTGGCGTTGGGTCATGTGCGCGATGCTCTTCTTCGCTACGACAGTTAATTATATGGACCGTCAGGTGCTGTCTCTGACGTGGAAGGACTTTATATCGCCAGAGTTCCACTGGACAGACGAGACATACGGAACCATCACTGCCGTATTCTCCATCTTCTACGCTGTAGCCAATCTTTTTGCCGGAAAGTTTGTAGACTTCATGGGTACCAAGAAGGGATATCTGTGGGCCATCGTGGTATGGTCTCTGGGAGCTGTGCTCCATGCCTGCTGCGGATTGTTCACAGAGATGGTGATGGGCAGTGGCTTTGAGAGCCGTGCTGATCTTATCCGCGCTACAGGAGATGCAGCCATAATGATATCAACCATCAGCATGTACGCATTCCTATTCTGCCGCTCAGTGCTCGCCCTCGGTGAGGCAGGCAACTTCCCTGCGGCGATAAAGGTCACAGCAGAGTATTTCCCTAAGAAGGACAGAGCTTTCGCTACAGCAATATTCAACAGCGGGGCATCAGTAGGAGCCCTTGCTGCACCAGCGACTATCCCTCTCCTCGCAAAAGCTATGGGATGGGAGATGGCATTCATCATCATCGGTGCGCTCGGCTTCATATGGGCGGCTGTATGGGTATTTGTCTATGACAAACCTGCAAAGAGCAAATATGTCAACAAGGCTGAGCTCCTGTATATGAATCAGGACGAGGCGGAGGCAGAGGCTGCCACAGTCGAGAAGAAGGAACGCCAGATGTCGTTCATCCAGGCATTCTCATACCGCCAGACATGGTCGTTCGCATTCGGTAAGTTCATGACCGACGGTGTATGGTGGTTCTTCCTCTTCTGGGCTCCGGCATACTTCTCTGACCAGTATGGCTATACCTCTGACTCGACAATGGGCATAGCGCTCATATTCACATTATATGCCATAGTCACAGTCCTGTCTATGTTCGGTGGCTATCTGCCAAAACTCTTCGTAGAGAAGAAGGGTATGAACCCTTATCAGGGACGCATGCTGGCTATGCTCATCTTCGCCTTCTTCCCTGTGCTCGCCCTCTTCGCACAGCCTCTGGGCCAGTACAGCGCATGGTGGCCAGCGATAATCATCGGCCTTGTAGGAGCAGGACACCAGGCATGGTCGGCAAACATATTCTCCACGACAGGCGATATGTTCCCGAAATCTGCTGTTGCGACAATAACAGGCATTGGATCTATGGCTGGTGGCATAGGCTCTTTCCTTATCAACAAAGGCTCAGGACAGCTCTTCACATACGCTGCCGAGCAGGGCTCTGCATTCCAGTTCATGGGATTCGAGGGTAAGCCTGCGGGATACATGATTGTGTTCTGCATCTGCGCTGTGGCTTATCTCATCGGATGGAGCGTTATGAAGATTCTTGTACCTAAGTACAAGCCTATCATCCTCGATTGATTCTCCCCTCCCCATCTGATAGGGGAAACAGGTGATTAAAACATAATGGCATGACATGTGGACTTGAGAATTTCAGTCCTGGTGTCATGCCATTCTTGTTTATATCCAGAAGTGATTATGCATATGTATCATGATGTGATTTAACTATCCAGGAAACAGTCACGACGCCTTTACATCATTATCTATAGCAAAAGACAATCGCCATTCTGACAAATAAGCATGGCTGTACGATGAAATAATCGCAAATGACCATAGATACATTGCGGATAACAATTATAAAAATAGATATAATCTCAATGACCAAGAAAAACAAAGACTAAGACTATCTGGATTGTCTTAGCCTTGAAAGCATTTTCTACCCGATAGATCAAGACTCACAACAAGGATGGAGGATATATCTCGAACATGGCGCTATTGCCTGATTATCACAGCATTCACTGGCAATAAATGCATGCTTTATCAAATCTACCAACGACTAAGGTATAAGAAAATGCCATTCAGAAAAAACATAATCAAGAAAAGTTTGTAGTACACAGAGCTGCAAATGAATACCGCAAAGTGCTGGACAACAGGAAGAACGGATAATTGAATGTCAAAATGGGTTAATGTCAAACTGGGTTAATGTCAAACTTGGGTTGCAGCCATTAGATAAAACACATGCTGGTCATACGAAAAAGGCAGAGGCCGTATCAATTGCGATACATGCCTCTGCGCTAAATAAACTTTCTATTATGATGATTGCCTAAAGAATCCGTTCTAATCTGAGCTAAAGGGGCCAAGCCCCTGACAGAGTCCACTATGGGCGGTCATCCCACAGATTGTAGTCGATTTTGCCCCATTCTGGGCCTTCCTCTTCCTCCTCCATGAGAGCAGCCTCCATCTCCTCCATCTGTCTGCGCTTAGCCTCTGCGTGGTCAAGGTTTGACCCTATCATGACTGTCGCTCTGAGATCAGACGATATAACTTCGAACTCTGGTTTGATATATTTCTTTTTCATGATGATGCCCTTTCGTTTATTTTACGACAACTTTCTTACCCTCAACGACATATATGCCTGAAGGCAGATGGACGGACTTTGTTTCTCCTCCCTTGATGGCTACATTGGCTACAGCCTCTCCGCAGATATTATTGATACGGACTACTGTTGTGACAGAGGCAGAAATCTCAAGGCCACCATTGAGGGTGCTGACAGAGAGACCATTAGGTGTCGTTGTCTGTGCGGCTGTCTCTATCGCTGTCGCGTCTCCGGTGTTCTCTCCGAATATTATACCGAACCTGCGTGCCTGTGTCGTGCCTGTGTACTCAAAGAATGCACGGAACGGATGGACATAGAGATAGTCCGTCTTGACGATATTCTGTGAGCACAGGAACCAGTTCTTGGCGAAGTAGAAGTAGTTGCCAGTCTTGTCGAGCTTGCTGCCAGCGTATGTAGCAAGCGGGGTGAAGGTGCATTCTACGCCTAATGTTCCTTTCGCCACATCACCGCTATATGTATAGTCGGTGGCGTTCATGCCCTCAGTGGCTTTTATCTCGGCTCCATACTGTATCGCAGAGAATAGACAAGTAGCGTCATCAGGTGCTTTCACCACATTTACCATATAAGGAGCGTTAGGCTTTGTTATCTCCTCAGTGAATGGGACGAAGTGGGCATAGTTCTCTGCATAGTCTATGCGGTTGCCGTATGGGGAGTCAGTATACTCCATGCATTTCTCACTCTGTAGTGTATTCACAGAGAACGATACATCATTGATAAGATTGCCGTTATAGTCACGGTTATAGTGTATTCCATTCTCGTCAAGCTTCAGTGTGAATGGCAGCATAATTGTTGCATTGACCGATTTGCCATACTCCACGGAGTTGACCACCGTAATCTTGCGCTCATAGCTGGCATAGTTTGCGGCGTTGACATCAATATCGTATGGAGCATAGAATGGGTGCTTGTCAGTGAATATGATGTTGCCACATGATATGAACGAGCCGGCAAGGGTCTTTGTCGCACAGTTGTTTCCATTGTATGTTGTGAAGCGCGGCAGATAGATCAGCGCATTCTTGCCGATGGCATTCTGCAGGGCGTTCAGGGCATTAGGCTGGTAGACTGAGTGGAGAGCGCTGGCATCGACATAAAGCAGATGCTCAGACTTGGCTCCAAGTTTCTGCAGCTCATTTGTGACAGCGTCCTTTATCTGGGTGGCGGTGAGATATCCCATTGTGCCATCAGCAAGTTTCTCTGTTGTCACCTTCGCTCCATACTGGGCATACTCGACATCGCCCTCATAGCATGTACGGTCATATATCTTTTTGATTTCAACAATAGGCTGGTATGTCTTCTTCTTCACCTCTACCTCCATTTTGTAGTAGGCATAGTAGCGGTGCTCGGTAGCTATTGTTGGCGCAATATTATAACGTGTCTCGTCAGCTGTGAAGATATAAGCCTCGCCTGTCTCATTCTCCCCGACATAGACAGCATCAAACTTGTTCTGGCTGTTTTGTGCAAGATAGTTCTGGATTGAGAATGGGTATTCTGTCCAATAACGTATCTCGGTCGATTGGCTGTTGTTGTCCAGCTCATCAGCATTGTTGAAGCGGAAGGCTCTGTTGCCGGCTGTCTCAACATGTATCTTGTCCAGGTATGTATGGTTAGGATCTGAGTTGTAAAGGCTCGCTGCTGTATCCCAGTATGGTGAGTTGACGAAGCTGTAGCGGCTCTTGCCTATGCCTGAATTGTCATAATATGTGTTGTCGGCATAGTCGCTGCGGAGATTGTCGAATGTGAAGCGCCATTTTCCATTGCTTTCCTCTGGAACATAGAACACGAACTTGCCACCGCTGACAAAGAAGTTGCTCGCAGTAAAGGTGTTAGTGATAGTGTTCCCGGCATTGTCATGACACTTTATATCCATATTCTTGATATATGGACACAAGGCCTGCATCGTGATATCACAGTTGATATAGGCTTCATCTGAGTCTATGACCTCAAACTTCACTGCATCATTGTTCAGATTTCCCACCTCTATCTTCTGATCATCCGTCGATGTGACTGTGAGGTCATTATATGTCTTTCCGTCGGCATTATAGAGACGGACGGTATAATTACTGGAATTATTAGCTCTCTTACGGCAGATAAGCTTCGCACCAGTTATGCGGTAGCCGATAGGCAGCTGGATATTGTTCTGGCTGACCATTGATGTCGGCGACTCGATATAATAGACTCCAGACTTGAGGCTATATACATACGTGGCGGGTTTCCACCATGATGATGTATTTACTATTGATATCTTCTTCTGTGTCGCAACACCTTCTTTTGCCACACCATCCTTCACTGCATCTTCCTGGAACAGTGTGAAAGCGGCTGTAAGAGGCTTGACATTTTCATAAGAATAAGCATAGTATGTCTTCCCCCCGCTTTTCGTCCGTGGCTGTATTGGGCCGAGGTCGGCTATACCGACATTGAAGGACGAAGTTGACACACTGACAGCGCCATTAGAAGCGCTGGTGGGAGTGACACGAGTCGTGAAATCATTGTCTGCAGCAAAGTGAATCTCAAACGATTTCACAGTGAGGGCATAGAATTCGTTGCCTCTCCCTTTCTTTATCTGGAAATAGAGATGGTCGCCCATATCGCCTTTTCCTGTCGATGTGCGTTTGATGACATACTCTGTGTTCTCGTTATTGCTGCTCATCTGATCGTTGCCACTTGCAGACTCTGCATAAGCTTTTGTCTGGCTGAATCCGCTATCTGTCTCACGAAAAGACTTGGTTATTCTGCCACAATCCAATTCACCGACTGTCTTGCCGTTATTCTCATTCAGCAGCACAATCTCGTAGCTTGTGATTCTGTAGCCCTTTGGCAGAGAGAGGATTATCTGGCTATCAGATGCTTTGCCACCAGCAATATAGAACGATGAATCGTCTTTCCTCAGCAAGTTGCCTGCAGGATTATTAAACTCTCCTCCAGCGTCGAGATCTACATCGTCTGACACACTTAGCGAGAGCTGGAGTTGGTCATGACGCCATAAAGAGCTCCATCCCTTTCCAAATCCCACTTCATCATCTGATGTCAAGGCAGCGACGAATTTTCCTGTTGTTGGGCTGATGACCACATTCTGTGCCCATAGCGTGTGGCATGATGCCATTACGAGGGCTAAGGCGGACAATACACGCAGCCATGCCCGATGGGTGATGATCTTTGATTCCATAATGTTGCTTTTTATTAAGATACATTTATTATTAACTCCTATTAATCGCTCTGTTCATCTTCTCTTCTTTTCATTCAGGCTTTCATCTCTCTGTGTGAAATACTGACCTGTAGAAAATAGTACGGGGAATGCCTCATTCAAGACATTCTGTTATTATTATAAAACCAATATTAACGAATATGATACCTTGCCTTATGATTAAGACACTGATTTCATAATATTTGTTTGCAAAGATAATATTATTTCTTATAATCTGCAAACATTTTCTCAACTTTTTTGTTTTCCCCTCGAAAGAATCAGGCAATCACATGTGAGAGAGGAGGGGGGGGAACGATAAGGGGTATACGGCTTTGGGAGCGCAGGATTATTTCTCAAAGTGCTGATAGTCTTTCAGTGAGCGCCATGCCCCACCCCACCTGAATCCATGTTTTATAAAAAGCTTGTAGCAGGGGTCGTCACGCGAGATAAGGCATGACCTCTCATCGCGCCGGTCCCCCTCCTTCCGCTCTCCACGCTGAGTATAAGGCTTTGCCGTAGAGGGTTCGACGAGACCTTTGTTGCGTCCGGACATGTGGACACATGGATTCCATAACGGATTGATGTCTATGGCCATACCGCGTGAATGGCGTGACACACCGCCGTTTCTCGTCCGCCGTACATTATAGCATGATGTATTGTTTGCTTTCATCGACCGCTCGTCATCTCCCCCATACTCGCTCACGGGACGGATGCTGTGTATCGGATAACGCATCTTGTAGAGTTCAGAGAAGATATCTATGAGATCGTTTGCTATAACCTTATTACATATAAGAATACCGACGTGCTCTTCGCCATTCTCGTCAAAATGGGACAGATGGAGCTCACACTGTGTCCTGTCAGCATGGTACGGATGTATGGAAAACTCCTGTCCACGGACGGCCACAGCAGACGTGACCACCAATACCGCCAAGAATATATGGCGGAACAAAGGGGTCAAGAAGAAAAAAGAGGAGCAATTAAAAGATTGTTGTTTCTTTGACATGGCGACGTGAAAAAAAAGGGTGATTGTAATTTCTGTAAACGTGAAGAATTTATCCTTCCTTGCATAGCCTATTGCGCATTATCAGTACTTGTCAACAGTCGAGTAGTATTCACTACACCCCTTTACATCACATGCTGACTCTGCATCAATATGCTATAGAAATAATAAAAATAAATATCTGCACACCAACGTAACATGCAATAGGATGTATTATGCTGACGGCAGTTGGACAATCCATGTTTTCCTTGTCCGGGAAAGGGTGTCTGTCATTCAGTGCCTGAAGGCTTTCAATTCAATACTTATGAGCCTGCCATTCAGTAGCGATGGGCTGGTCATACAGTGCTTATTGGAAAGCCGATGGATTCATACCAGTACACCAAGGCTTGACACCTCCTTGACACCTCCTTGACACCTCCTTGACACCTCCTTGACACCTTCCCAACATGTACACCGCATATATCCACCTGATACAATTGCAATTAGGCGCAGGCTTGACACCTTGACACCTAAAATCATGATTTTCTCTTAGTAGAAATAAAATGTTTATCATCAAGCCTGCATCCGCCTTTTTCTTGACGGATTCTTCCATGTGGCTCACAAGGAAAAAGACCACGGGAAAGGCTTAGAGAGGGAACATCCCATGTGGCTCATAGGAAAAAGACCATGGGATAGGCTTAGAGATGGCACATCCCATGGTCTGTATCATAACAGGTCGGATTGTCTACAAACCCTTTTCCCGCCTAAGGCTACGTGTGGAATAGCACAGTGTGGATAAGGACCCTTTATGCGAGAATCATGTGGCCTTTTGGTTTATCGAGAAGCGCAATAGATTCGTCCGGCTCACCTTTTTGTCGTTACAGGTATCAGTATCGAGCAGGCGATGATATAGGGGTGATGCGGAAGGGTATGTCAGCTTTTCCTATGAAGGAGATAGTCAAAGACGCGTATCACATCCTCATCGCCTGTCACCTTACCTTTGTCCTCAGACATCTTACAGGTCTTGTTCCAGAGTCGTTTCTCAGTCATCTTCACCCCGACGAGCTTAATGACGATATTGCTTGGCTCTATGCCCCACGGTTTCCCATCAGCTGATATGGATGTCCCGATGCCATAGCTGTCATGGACGCGTCCGTTGACCGCCTTGTGCAGCTGTATGGCTGTCTCCTCAGACAGAGCATTGGAGAAGACCACCTGTTTCGTCTTCGGGTCGAGGCCGAGCTCCTTGTACTTCTGGCATATCTTGTCGAGCTGTTCGAGGTTATCACCAGAGTCAACTCTCAGTCCGGCAAAGACACGTGCGAAATGCTCAGAGAAATTAGCTGAGAAGGCATCAAAGCCATATGTATCATACAGGAATATGCCCAGCGAGCCGATGAATGTCTTCTGCCACATATCCATAGCGATATGGTTTGCCTCCTGAGGCCCATACATGCCGGCGATGGCGGCTATGAACTCGTGGGCCATCGTTCCGATAGGCACGACATCATACTTCATGGCGAGCCACACATTAGATGTCCCTGGGAATGCGCCCTTATAGTCATCACCCATCTGCTGCCGGCAGTCGCGGTCGGCATCGATAAAAGCCCTGACAGCCTCATCCTGAAGGGCGAGCGACAGTCTGCGCCGTGTGCCAAACTCTGAGACACAAAGCCCGGCACCCAGCATACGGCGCGCTTTATCATAAGAGAGTGTATAATAATCGGCGAGAGAGATACGCTCAAGTTGTCCGGAAAGGGTATGCTGAAGCTCAGAGATAATAGAGAGGAGCATAACCTCGAGCAGAACTGTCTCATGCCAGTAGCCCTCTATATCTATATGCAGATGTCCCTCTGTGTCCTGCTCCACCTTTACCCATTCCCGTTTGAACCGGAATCCCTTTAGGTAGATATAGAACCATGTCGGGATATAGTAGCATCGGCGTTTCATGAACGCCTCTTCCTCATCAGTAAAGCGCAACTCTTCAAGATACCCTATCTGCTCCTCAACAAGACGGCCGAAGCCCTCAGGGTAGACAGTATCATTACGGTCGACAAAGCGGTAGCGTACGACAGCACGTGGGAAACAGTTGACTATCGCACAGGACATCGTAAGTTTATACAGGTCTGTGTCTGTAAAGTGGGTTATGATTGGTTTCATCACTATGGGCAGGGGTGGGAGTATTTCTTTTGGGCCATTCACGTTCTCTTGCCACACGGCCACATACTGCCACATGGCAAAGAGAAGCGGGGCCACAGATGATAATAATGGGTGTGGCAGCCGCAAGACAAAAGTCTGCCATAAGCCGCCACACCACAGAAATTTCCTTTACGCCGACTTATCGGAGGAGAGCCTCGAATTTCTCCTGGAACTTGGCATGGTTGGCAGCTCCCACGAGCTTGTCAACGACCTCTCCGTTCTTGAAGAAAAGGATTGTGGGGACATTGCGGATACCATACTCCACAGCGATATCCTCACACTCCTCGACATCACACTTGCCGACAACTATGCGGCCATCGTATTCCTCGGCGAGTTTCCCGATGACAGGAGCAACCATGCGACATGGTCCACACCATGTTGCCCAAAAATCAACCACCAATGGCAGAGAGCCATTCTTCAGAGACTCAAAGTTCTCAGCTGTAATCTTTACTTCCATAATCTTTATATATTAAAAAATTGACATTAAAATATGCACACCTACTTATAAATAACATGTCAGGCAGTTACGCGCTCTGTCTGTATGCTATACTGCCAGTTCTCATGTAGCTGTATGAACTCTATTATCTTGTTATTTACAGTTATTGTAGCCCTTGATTTGAAGCGGAGGTTCTTCCCTGTTTCAGAATCAGCAATCTGAATTATCAGCTCTGTCATTCCGGGACTTGATGACAGGAGAGTGTTGAGGTCCTCGGCTATGTTTGAATTGTCTGCCTCACCTGCCGTATCGTCAGCATCCCCAGCTCCCGCTTTTGTCATAAGGTCCTCAGCTGGTATTGTTATTGTAAGGCTCTGTATCAGCTTGTCCTTCACATCACTCAGATACTGTACATCAGTGACTTCCAATGAGATATAATTGGATGTTTGATATTTCCTGAAGCATTTCATGGTGATGAAGAGCGATGCGCCCACTATGGCGTGCCCCATGTATTTGCCCCAGGTCTCTCCGAAGAAAGCCAGCTCCTCTGACGAGTCATAATCCTCGATGGTCACAAATCCGCAAGGATTGCCATTCTTCTGGAATCCTGTTCTGACGCCCGTCACTATTCCCCCCAGCATGATCTTGTCCTTCTGTGCCAGCTCCTCTCGGTTTGCAGTGCGTCCGACATCAGCGGGATGGGCATTGCAGACATTCTCAAGGATTACCTTATAGTCGTCAAGAGGATGTGCGGAGAGGTATATGCCGACGAGCTCACGTTCCTTATTGAGTTTCTCCACGACGCTCCATTCAGCTGCCTTGGGAGGCTGTGGCTTTGCTATCTCGATATCGTCGAGGTCTCCGAAGAGGGAGTTCTGGGCCTGCATCTTCTCCTGCTGGTATAGCTGTCCATAGCGTGTCAGTGTCTCTATGAATGTGGTCCCCTTACTGTCGGGTGCCATATACTGCTCCCTGGTCAGGCCGAAGCAGTCGAGCCCGCCACTCAATGCGAGCGCCTCAAGACATTTCTTGTTCACCTGGGACATGTTGATACGCTCCATGAAGTCGTATATGTCCTTGAACGGTCCTCTCTTCTGCCTCTCGTCGATGACAGAGAGCGAGGCGTAATATCCCATGCCCTTGATTGCCGCAAGCCCGAACCGTACCTCACCTTTCTTGTTCACACCGAAGTCGACATACGACTCATTGACATCCGGACCCTTTGTCGGTATGCCTAACGAGCGGCACTCGTCCATGAGTTTTGTTATCTCCTTTATGTCATTGCGGCGGCGTGTCATGATGGCCGCCATGAACTCTGCAGGGTAGTTGGCTTTAAGGTATGCTGTCTGGTATGCCACCCATGAGTAGCAGGCGGCATGTGACTTGTTGAAGGCGTACGATGCGAATTTCTCCCAGTCAGCCCATATTTTCTCAAGCACCTTTGGGTCGTGGCCGTTCTTCTTTCCTCCCTCGATGAACATAGGCTTCATCTGGTCGACAATCGCCTTCTTCTTCTTACCCATCGCCTTACGTAGGGCGTCGCTCTGTCCACGTGTGAAATCAGCGAGCTGTCGTGAGAGGAGCATGACCTGCTCCTGATATACTGTGATGCCATATGTATCCTTAAGATACTTCTCCATGCATGGTATATCATATGTTATCGGCTCACGTCCGTTCTTTCGTGCTATGAACGACGGGATATAGTCCATTGGTCCCGGGCGATAGAGGGCATTCATGGCTATGAGGTCCTCAAAGACGGTCGGATGCAGCTCCTTGAGATATTTCTGCATTCCTGGCGACTCAAACTGGAATGTGCCTATCGTGCGTCCCTCCTGATAGAGCTTGTATGTGGTGGGGTCGTCAATGGGAATATTGTCAAGGTCTATATCAATGCCCCGGCTCTGCTTTATTATCTTGACAGCCTCTTTCTGCTCGGAGAGAGTCTTCAGTCCGAGGAAGTCCATCTTGATAAGTCCGGTCGACTCTATGACATGTCCATCATACTGTGTGACAGCCGTCTTCACGTTAGGGAAGTCTGGGTCGTCGGCTGTAGAGACTGGGACATGGTCAGATATAGGGTCACGGCAGATGATGAATCCGCATGCATGTATACCAGTATTGCGCACTGTGCCCTCAAGCATTTTTGCATATTTGATGGTGTTCCGCTCCCGAGGGTCGCTCGATGCCTCAGCATCCTGCAGCTCTCTGACACACTTTATGGCATTGGCGAGATTCATCTTAAGGCCATCGGGCAGACGGTCGGGTATGGCACGGCACAAGGCATTTGTATCGGCTAACGGCAGTTTCTCCACTCGCGCCACATCCTTGATTGAATTCTTTGTTGCCATGGTACCATAGGTGATGATGTGTGCGCAGTTCTCATGCCCATACTTGTCCATCACCCACTGCAGGACCTTTCCTCGTCCGTCATCATCGAAGTCGGTATCAATATCAGGAAGCGATATACGGTCAGGATTAAGGAAACGCTCGAAGAGGAGGTCATATTTCAGAGGGTCAATCTTCGTGATGCCAAGACAGTAGGCCACGACGCTTCCTGCCGCAGAGCCACGTCCCGGGCCAACCCATACGCCGAGTTCCTTGCGGGCAGAGTTTATGAAATCCTGTACGATGAGGAAGTATCCGGGGAAACCCATCGTCTTCATGATATGCAGCTCAAAGCGTACACGCTCGTCGACCTCTTTTGATATGCCGTGTCCATTGGCCCACGCAGAGAGCTCGTCGGGCTGGAGAGCCTTGGCGTAGGGTATCTCCTCATAACCTGTGCCGTAAAGTCTTGATGCGCCCTCGTAGGCAAGCTTCCCAAGATAATCGGCCTCGAACTTTATTCTGTAAAGCTTGTCGTAGCCTCCGAGTTTCTTAATCTTCTTCTGCGCATCCTCTTGTGGCAGAGGGTTGGCTCCGTTCTCGTCAGACGTGAATTCACGGAACAGGTCATCCTCAGAGAACCTCCCACGCCACTCCTCTTCCGTCCCGAACTCCTCTGGTATAGGGAAGAAAGGCATGATAGGGTCGCTCTCTATATTGTACGTCTCCACCTTGTCGAGAATCTCAGCGGTATTGGCAAGAGCCTCAGGTATATCGCTGAATATCTCGTTCATCTCCTCACGTGTCTTGAACCATTCCTGCTTGGAATAGAGCATACGTGAAGGGTCATCGAGGTCTTTGCCTGTGGATATGCAGAGGAGGTGGTCGTGGGCCTCGGCATTCTCCTCATCCACAAAGTGCGCGTCGTTAGTGCATATGAGTTTCACGCCATATTCTCTGGCAAGCTCAATCAGCACCTTGTTTGCCTTCTGCTGCAAGGGGAAAGTCTCCCTGTTAGCCCTTTGGCTCGGGTCCTTCACCTCATGTCTCTGCAACTCAAGATAATAATCGTCGCCCCAGACGCTCTTATGCCACTCAATGGCCTTTCTCGCGCCCTCTATATCGCCCTTGAGAATGAGCGAGGGGACTTCGCCGGCTATACATGCCGAGCAGACGATAAGCCCCTCATGGTATTTCTCCAAATCGGCATGGTCTGTACGTGGGCGGCCATAAAAGCCGTCGACCCATGAGTTGGAGACGAGTTTTATGAGATTGCGGTATCCCTTCATGTTCTTTGCGAGCACTATGAGATGCCATCCTCCTCGGTCAATATGCTGCTGGTCTTTCTTTGCCATACCTCGCCGAGCCACATACATCTCACAGCCGAAGATGGGCTTGAAGGGGTCAAGCCCGTCCTTCTTGCGCTTAGAGTTGACATCATTGCAGATATCGAAGAACTCCTTTATGCCGAACATGTCGCCATGGTCTGTAATAGCCATGCCACGCATACCATTGTCTATGGCCTTAGTGACGAGCTTCTTGATTGGCGACTGGCCGTCAAGTATGGAGTAGTATGTATGTACGTGCAGATGGACGAAGTCTTGCATTTTGAATAAGATTATTGCGATTAGTGGCTATGTCTGATGTCGTGCAAAGGTAGTAAATAATAATGAGATGCCAAAGTTTTTTAGGTGTAAAAATCCATTATGTCTATTGATTTCACTTTCTTTATGACGAGTGGTAAAATATGTACCAATATTCATCGAGGGCAGTCAGTAGTATTATCCAACCTACCTATTGACCCATTATATAAAAGCGGCTCAAATCACGTAAAAAATATGAAATTGTGTGGCATAATAAGATGAAAATGTAGAAATAAAGTCATAAAAACGTAAAAAAAGGTATATAAAGGCCACCAAATCGGATAATTATTATTAACTTTGCAATCTGAAGACATTTACCATATTAACTGGCACCTCATATTGCAAAGAATCCATAATGGGAAAGAGAATAAAGAATCTTAAACGTATAAAGAAAATACGCATACACCGTGAAGGCACAGACACCCTCATATACAGTGCATTCTTCATCATAGCCATTGGCGTTGTGCTGTGGCAGGCATTCGACACCAAGATACCATTCTGGTCGTTTGCCGTGTTGTTTGGCATTGTATGGTTTGTTGTCCTGAATTTCTTCCGCTGCCCCATCCGCAAGTTTGGAGTGGAGGACACGGAGGGGGTTGTCGTTGCCCCTGCCGACGGCAAGATAGTTGTCATCGAGGAAGTTGACGAGAATGAGTATTTTCATGACCGCCGTATCATGGTGAGCATCTTCATGTCGCTGTTTAATGTCCATGCCAACTGGTTCCCCGTTGATGGCCGTGTAGTGAAGGTGAGCCATTTTGACGGAAACTATCACAAGGCATGGCTTCCCAAGGCCGCATCGGACAATGAGCATTCCGATGTGCTGATAGAGGCGACAAACGGTGAGATGATTCTATGCCGTCAGATAGCAGGTGCTGTCGCACGCCGCATCGTCACTTATGCGCGCGAGGAGGACGACTGCTATATCGACGAGCATCTGGGCTTCATCAAGTTCGGGTCAAGAGTTGACGTGTTCCTTCCTCTTGGAACAGAGATATGTGTCAAGATGGGACAGGCGACTACAGGCGACCAGACTGTTATTGCAAAGATGAAGACCCCTGTAGACTGACGAAACAGACTTTTCATGAAAAAGAATATACCAAACATATTGACATCGTGCAATCTCATCTCCGGATGCATAGCGACATGCTACGCTTTTGTCGGAGGAGCAGAGATGGCATTGTTGTGGATAGTCATCGGAGCGGCATTCGATTTCTTCGACGGAATGTCGGCACGCCTGCTCGGTGTCTCCTCTCCTATTGGTAAAGAGCTGGACTCTCTTGCAGATGACATAACATTCGGGCTTGCCCCGTCGATGATGATATTCTTCCAGCTGAATGTCATGGACTATCCTACTTTCCTTGAGCCATTGAGGCCTGTGCTACCATACACAGCGTTTGTCATGGCTGCATTCTCAGCCTTACGACTGGCAAAATTCAATCTTGATGAGCGTCAGACACTTGGATTCATCGGTCTGCCGACACCTGCCAACGCACTCTTCTGGGGCTCGCTGGTTGTGGGCTATCAACCTCTGCTTGAGTCATCGCCCATGATGACGATTGCCGTGTTGTGCCTCGTCATTATTAGCTCATGGATGCTCGTCTGCGAGATACCGATGTTTGCCCTGAAATTCAAGCATTGGGGCATGGATTATCCTGGCAACAAACTGAAATACACATTCATTGCTGGGAGCGCATTGGCGATAATCCTGTTTCACATAGCTGCGCTCGCCCCGATAATCATAGTCTACATAGTTTTGTCTGCTGCAACACAGCAGAAAAAGGCTGAGTGAGCTGGTGCATGACAGTTCACGCCTCCCCCCACTCATCAGCTCTCCCGCTTTCCCCACTGTTTCAATAAGTGTCACTTACCATGGGCATGCGCTTAGCTTTCTCAAGACAACATTATTTCCTACCACAAGAAAAAAGACCATTCTTATCTTCATACACACCCACCACACATGATTCTCTTAAAACTATTTTTCGGGCTTATACTCTTTGCCATCATAATTATCGTTGTCTTCGTCCTGTCGATAGTGCTTAAATTCGGACACTTCATCAACATCCTAAGGACAGGACAGCATTTCCAACCATCAGACAAGCATTATGGCAACCATTCAGGCGATGGAGAGGATATGCAGAAGAACATATCGGGAGGTGAGGAGAATACACAACGCCGGGATAGGGACAAGGGCGAGTATGCCCAGTTTGAGGAACTGGACTGACCGGATAAACCAAATAAACCGGAGCTATCGGATAGTCCGGATAGTCCAGACCAACTCGGGTTCAAACACATCATCGGAGATACCTGCACTACCCTATCCGCCTCACGTTAAAAATATCATTATATATAGAATGATCCCGTGCCATCCGAGAGATAGCACGGGATTATTGCGTTTAATAAGCAAGAAGGCGGATTGGTCGCTCCCTCTCTGTCAAAAGGTAAGCTGTGTGCGGCTGCCAGGAGCGGCTGCCAGTCCACGGCTTACCTTATATGGCGTACTTCTACAGCTGTACAGAGAGTTTGCTTCCATCGTATGTGACATTGGTCACAGTCTTCTTTCCCGCCATGCGCACACTGAATATCCTTGTCTGTAACATGCCGGCATAATTGCCCTCACGTGGATGGAATGTCAGTGTGTGGTTTTTCTCGTCCCATGTCATGGTGATGGTCGAGTATGCTCCCTTCTCATAGTTATAGTTGTCGCCCTCATCCTCGTAGAGGGTGAAGCTGCCATTATCGCCAGGATAGACTATTATCTCCAGATTGTCCCATGGACGCTCTGAAGCATACTGCATGACGGGAGCGAGAGGGAGAATGGAGCCTGACTTCACGAACATAGGGACACGGTCGAGGGATGTCGTCACTGTGACATCGCGTCCGCCACGATAGAACTGCTCTGTAGAGAAGTCATACCATCCGGCTCCCTTAGGCAGATACTTCGTTACGCTCTTCTCTGTTGTGAAGTCTATAACTCCATGGGCATTCAGCTCGTCACCACTGGTCTTCTTCTTGTCCCATCCGCTCATGGCGTCCTCTTTCAAGATTTTCTCCTCTGTATACTGGGGTGACAGTACTGGCGTGGCGAGAATGGCGCGTCCACACATGAACTCGTCTGCCATGTTCCATGTCCTTCTGTCATTGGCGAAGTCGTAAACCAATGCGCGCAGATAGCTGTCACCTGCCGATGTCACCTGCCATGCTGTACTATACAAATATGGTATGAGGCGGTATCTGAGCCTTATTGTCTTCTCTATTGCGTCATAGACAGGCTCTCCCTTCTTGCCGAACTGGTATATCTCCCGTGGGGCATCAGCTCCATGACTGCGGAATACAGGACAGAAGAGCCCGTACTGCATCCAGCGGACATACAGCTCCTGGTACTGTGGATTGCGTGGGGCAGAGCCGCTTCCCTTAGTGTTGTAAGCCCCACAGAAGAATCCTCCTATATCGGTATTGAAGTTTGGGCATCCGGTCATGGTATAGTTCAGTCCGGCAGGCACCTGCTTCCTCAACATGTCCCATGACGAAGCCACATCGCCCGACCACAGTCCCGAGCCATAATGCTGCTGTCCAGCGAAAGCGGAGCGTGTCATGATGAACACGCGCTTCTCCTCTGACGCCTCACGCTGGTTCTTGTATATACCCTTCACCGTGGCAAGCGGGAAGAGGTTACGCACACTGCGCCATGACCCCATAGCGCCTCTCTGGTCATAGTCTGCCTCTTTCGGGTTGAAAAAGTCTGGGTCGGTAGAGTCCATCCACCATGCATCAATGCCATAGTCGTACAGACGCTTGAGATGATCCCAGTATATCTGGCGTGCCACAGGACTGAATGCGTCATAGACCTTCACGCCCGAGGGGTAATCCATGCGCGGGGGCCACACGTGTGACAGTCCGCTCTGTGGCCATGTCTCGAAATCAAATAGGAGTCCCTTCTCGCTCAGTTTCTTGAACTGTATTGTCTGTGGTCCGAAGCTTGCCCATATTGATATCATGATATGTGCGTTCTGCTTGTGCACTCTGTCTATCATCTCCTTGCCGTCTCTGAATGTCTCCCCGATAAAGTCCATGGCGTTCCATGTGTAGTTGCTGCCCCAGTACTGCCAGTCCTGTATGATGCCATCGAGAGGCACCTTCAGCTCCCTGTATCTGTCAACTACCTCCAGGAGCTCTGCCGATGATTTATAGCGCTCACGACACTGCCAGTAGCCATACGTCCATAAAGGGAACATGGGGACATCTCCTGTCAGCTGGCGCATACATCTGTTCACACCGTCAGCATTCTTGCCATACATGAAATAGTAGTCGGCATTGTCACCCACCTCTGCCTTGAATGTCATGCCGCTGGCATTGTCGCAGAAGTGTGCTCGGCTGTAGTTGTCCCAATATATTCCCCAGCCCTTGATTGACTGTATGACATTCTGGAAATCCTCCAGATTGCTCTGCTCTACGGTCTTTGTCAGTCCGCGACGGCTCAGCCGTCCGTCCTGCACGGTGCCGAGTCCGTATATTGTCTCGTTCTTGTCGAGGGTGTATGTCATAGTGACCTCGTAGCGCCCCTTGTCGCTACCCGTCTGGCGCACATCAAATGCTGTCTCCTTCTCTCTCAGCAGAGTCTTCCCTCCAGAGGTGAATGTGACGAGGGCGGTGCGCTTGTCCAGAGTGACTGTCAGCTCCGTTGTCCTCATGACAACCTTCTGCTGTGTCTCTGTCAGTCCGACAGAGAGCCCTTCCTGTGGTTTCATCGTCACGACCTCGCTTTCTGCCTCTTTCTGCATGACACCATCTGGAGTCTTCGTTATCCTCACTATCTGTGGGGTATAGAATTCCAGACGGACATGTGACATGCCAGCCTTGAACTCAAACACGTTTCCCGCTACAACTGGTAGCGCAGACGCTACTATCCATAATGATAGTATTGCACATAATTTTCTCATTGTTAGGTTAGTATGATAAATTGGTAAATATAATTCTATTTCTCTCCATCCACATTATCAGGCCATAGGGTCAGACTCTGGAATAGCATGTCATTATCCCCATGTGGCTACGCATTGGGTGTAAGCGCCCTGATTCAACTTTCAGCCTCATAATATCTCCAAGGCTATCGCTGCACACGCCTCAGCATCAGCCAGTGCATGGTGGTGACACTGCAGGTCATATCCACATCTGGCAGCTGAGGCATCAAGTGTGTTTGACTGTCCCGGCCATTTTCGGCGTGAGGCTATGCATGTGCAGTGGAACTCATAGTCTGGATAGTCCATCTGATAGACGCGGAACGCTGCTTTCAGACAGCTCTCGTCAAAAGCTTTGTTATGTGCCACTAATGGCAGGCCTTCTATCAATGGCTCTATCTGTCGCCACACATGGGGGAAGACAGGGGCTGTGTCTGTGTCGGCAGCATGGAGGCCATGCACCCTTGTATTCCAGTAGTTATAATATTCAGGCTCAGGCTTGACGAGCGAGTAGAACTTGTCTGCCACCACTCCGTCACGCACGACAACCACTCCGACTGAGCATATTGAGGAGCGCTCCGTGTTGGCTGTCTCGAAGTCTATCGCCGCGAAATCTCGCATATCATGTCGATGTTATATATCATTAAGGATTGGGCGGGTGAGACACTGTCACATCATGGCCGCCTTCATATTCACTGCGAGCTGCTGTGTCGAGCTTGCCCCTACTATGACCGATGTCACACACTTCTGCCCGAGCACCCATCTCAGGGCTTTCTCTGCCAGCTTCATACCCTCGCTGGCTGCCTCGTCGTTCCATGCCCTTAACTGTGCGAGGAGCTCGGGTGTGAGGGTCTCGCTCTTCAGGAACCGTTCCTGTGCCATGCGGCTGTCACATGGTATGCTGTCAAGGTAGCGGTCGGTAAGCAGGCCCTGGGCTAATGGTGAGAACGAGACGAAACCGACGCCATGCTGCTCACAGACATCAAGGATGCCGTCGTCGATGGGTTTCGTGTCGAGCATGTTGATACGGTCCTGCACTACGAGGAGCGGGGCGTCATGCCTCGCGAGATAGCCGACAGCATACTCGAGCGCCTCTTTTGGCCATCTCGATATGCCGAGATAGAGGGCTTTGCCGCAGCGCACGATATCTACCATGGCCTGCAGAGTCTCGTCGAGTGGAGTCAGAGGGTCATAGCGATGGCTGTAGAAGAGATCAACATAATCGAGTTTCATGCGACGGAGACTCTGGTCGAGACTGGCGATGAGGTATTTGCGTGAGCCCCAGTTACCGTATGGACCCGGCCACATGTCGTATCCCGCCTTTGTGCTTATGAACAGCTCGTCGCGGTATGGCCTGAGGTCGTCGTCCATGAGGCGGCCAAGTGTCTCCTCCGCACTGCCATACGGGGGGCCATAGTTATTGGCGAGGTCAAGATGTGTTATGCCATGGTCAAAGGCGTATCTCACTATCTCGCGGCTGTGCTCGTAGGCTGCTGTAGCCCCGAAGTTATGCCACAAGCCGAGGCTCACGGCTGGCAACAACACTCCACTCTTTCCACAACGGCGATATGCCATACCACTCTCGTAGCGGTTCTTGTCTGCTGAGTATGTCATTATGGTTTCTGGTTTTTCTGTTCTTATGAAGGAGGAAGGGGCTATGATTTTCTCCTGTCTGCAAAGTTAATAAAAATAAGCTTGTCTGGCAAAAAATAGTTGATGTTTTTCGCCGCTGTTACAGAAGTCTGGGTAGAATGGATGGGGCGAGGAGCAGAGGAATTTTGGCAGGGACAGTATCATACTCTTATCAATGCCTCTCTGCATGACACTTTGCCGATACGAAAGGGCAGGGAGAGAATCGCACAGAAGCCAACTATCGGGAAAAAAAACGAGGAATCCGCCATTCTCGCCCGAATCATATACTCGCTTGACAACCAATTGGTTACATTAGTTATTATTCGTCAGATGGCAGCAGACATAAAAACTCAGGCGAAAATCGTGGGCGAAAGGTAGTGAATGAGCGTTCATTTTGTAAAGAACCTCTTCCACCCAATAGATGATACACATGCTGGTCAAACTAAAAATCCCCCACCCTTCAAATGAGAAAGATGGGGGAATAGCTAAAGATACAAGTCTTCGGGGAGACTTCAATATCTTTAGTAAGGGTATTTGGGTGGATATCACATAGGCTGGGCACGAACTCTTGACAATGTCTCTGGTGTCATCTGCAGATATGAGGCGATATATACAAGAGGAGCTCTCAGGGCTACCTGTGGCATCAGTTTGCAGAAACGGACATAGCGGTCGTGGGCTGTCTCGAACCTTACGAGGTCGGCATGAACCTGAGAGAGGATAAGCGACTCCTCAAGTATTTTTCTGTAAAGAATCTGAATGTTATTATTGTGGAGGGCTACCTGCTCAAGCACTTTCTTCGGCATGGCGAAAATATAAGTGTTCTCAAGCGCTACGACCTCTTGCTGTGTTGGTATCTCCTCAAACAGGCTTTGTATGCTCATGCATATGGAACCGTCAACGCCAAGATGCTCTGTCACTTCCTTGCTGTTCTTGACATAATACTGTCTGACAAGTCCAGTATGGATGTAATAGATATTCTTGCACACCTCGCCTGCAGAAAGAATCTTCTTTCCTTTGGCGAATGTCATCGGGATAAGTATATTCTCGAGGGCATCGAGCTCGTCATGAGTCATAGTGCTGTACTTTCGTGCGAGCTCACGTGCCACATCGCGTGTAGATATAGTCTGTTGTTTCATAGGTACTGAAAGGGTTTTATTCTATTTGTTGTACCCCAGCCTTCAGGGGTTTATTGTTCAGAATGCATGTCAATCAAGCTTAAGGACAGCGAGGAATGCCTTCTGTGGCACCTCTACATTACCTATCTGCTTCATACGCTTCTTGCCACGTTTCTGTTTCTCGAGAAGCTTACGCTTACGGCTGACATCGCCTCCATAGCACTTCGCCGTAACATCCTTACGCACACACTTGATTGTCTCTCTCGCTACTATCTTGGCACCGATAGCAGCCTGGATGGCTATATCAAACTGCTGTCGTGGTATCAGCTCCTTCAGCTTCTCACACATTCTGCGGCCAAGCGCGACAGCATTGTCGACATGTGTAAGGGCAGACAGTGCATCGACACTCTCTCCATTGAGGAGTATATCGAGCTTTGCGAGCTTTGACGGACGGAAACCATCAATATGATAGTCAAACGAGGCATATCCTTTGGAGATGGACTTTAGCTTGTCATAGAAGTCAATCACAATCTCTCCTAATGGCAGGTAGAAATGTATCTCGACACGGTTGCCTGAGATATATTCCTGCTTTATGAGCTCTCCTCGCTTGTCGAGGCATAATGTCATTATAGGGCCTATGTATGCTGTATCGGTTATTATTGTAGCATAGATATATGGCTCCTCTATATGGTCGATGGACATTGGGTCGGGAAGTCCGGAAGGGTTATGCACCTCTTTTACCTCTCCATGCTTGTCGTATACCATGTATGAGACATTGGGGACTGTCGTTATGACATCCATATTGAACTCTCTGTCAAGACGCTCCTGAACTATCTCCATGTGTAGGAGGCCAAGGAAGCCACAACGGAATCCGAAGCCTAATGCCACAGACGACTCTGGCTGGAATGTCAGGGAAGCGTCATTAAGCTGCAACTTCTCCAATGAGGCACGGAGATTCTCATAATCTGCAGGATCTATGGGGTATACTCCGGCAAAGACCATCGACTTCACCTCCTGGAATCCTGATATCGCTTTAGTACATGGGGCTGCGACATGTGTAATGGTATCGCCCACCTGGACCTCCCTCGCATTCTTTATTCCGCTTATTATATATCCGACCTCACCGGTAGACAGCTGCTGTCGTGGCACCATATCCATCTTGAGCACTCCAACCTCATCTGCGATATATTCCATTCCTGTATTGAAGAACTTCACCTTGTCGCCTTTACGTATGATACCGTTCTCTATCTTGAAATATGCTATTATGCCACGGAATGAATTGAATACCGAGTCGAATATGAGTGCTTGCAAAGGAGCTTCCTTGTCCCCAGTAGGTGAAGGTATGCGCTCTACCACAGCATCAAGGATGGATGGGACTCCCTCGCCTGTACGGCCTGAGGCTCTGAGTATTTCCTCCCGTTTGCAGCCTAGCAGCTCAATTATCTCATCCTCAACCTCGTCGGGCATTGCCGAGGGCATGTCTATCTTGTTTATGACGGGTATTATCTCAAGGTCATGGTCTATAGCCATATAGAGGTTTGAGATTGTCTGGGCTTGAACGCCCTGTGTGGCGTCGACAACAAGGAGGGCTCCCTCACATGCTGCTATTGAGCGGCTCACCTCATAAGAGAAATCGACATGCCCCGGGGTATCGATAAGGTTAAGGATGTATTTCTCTCCCTGGTATTCATATTCCATCTGTATGGCATGGCTCTTGATGGTGATGCCACGCTCCTTCTCCAGTTCCATATCATCCAGCATCTGCCCTTCTGTGACCTGTATGGTGTTTGTGTATTCAAGCAGGCGGTCTGCCAATGTGCTTTTTCCGTGGTCGATATGGGCGATAATGCAAAAGTTTCTTATATGTCTCATTGTCTTCTGGATGTCTTTTTCTGGATATTTAATATTAATTTAGCATCTCCTCTTCTGGTCTTCTTCTTTTCAACTCTGTCATGCTCAAGATTGATTATTTATTCCTTACTTGAGGGTTGATGAAAGCCATAGCTTGCTTGTCGGCTTTTGACTTGGCGAAGAATGCTGCTTGTATGCGGACCTGAAGTGCGAATGAAGACGAATCAAGCCATTTTCTCTTGAGCAACAGGAGAAAACCAAGGGTCATCCCCGCCCTCTCTATATCTTTACGAAAATATCTACTGACAGAAAAAGCTAATTCGTCGCTATTTTATTTCACAATTTATATGCAAATATACGAAAAAAATCCAAGATTCCGACTCACGTTTAATATTTTTTTGCAAAAATATTGTGTATCTTGCACAAAATATGTACCTTTGTGCCGAGAAATATGATTGCCACCTATATTTATTGACATTTATCAATCACGTGTTGCAATATCATAAAATTTCTATATACCCCAAAGAAAAGAATTAAATCGTGGGATGGGTGCTTGGTAACCCCATCTAAATAAAAACAAGAAAAATGAAAAAAGAAAAGACACAAGTGAGCCTGCTGTTCATGTTTCTCAGCACGCTCTTCACGGTTTGCCTCATCGCGGCAAACATTTTTGAGACAAAACAAATCTCATTCTTCAATCACAGCCAGACTGGCGGACTTATTATCTTCCCTATCAGCTACATCATAAACGACTGTGTCTGTGAGGTATGGGGATACCGCAAGGCGAAGCTTCTTATCTGGCAAGGCTTTTTCCTGAATTTCTTTTTTGTAGCTGCTGGCGCACTGTGCGACTGGCTTCCTGGGGCTGAATACTGGAGAGGAGACGAGGGATTCCACGCCATCTTCGGGCTTGCACCACGCATAGCAGCAGCATCGTTCATAGCGTTCATAGCAGGCTCTTTCGTCAACGCATTCGTCATGTCGAGGATGAAAATCATCAATAAGGGAAAGCATTTCTCATGGCGAGCCATCCTGAGCACAATATTCGGAGAGAGTGTTGACAGCATAATCTTCTTCCCTCTCGCTTTGGCAGGTGTGGTACCTACCGACGAGCTGCCATATCTCATGCTATGGCAAGTAGTGCTGAAAACGGCATATGAGGTGATAGCCCTGCCAGTAACGATGAATGTTGTGAGACTTGTGAAAAAGCACGAGGGGGAAGATGTGTACGATAATGGTATAAGCTATAATATATTCTAAACAACAATATGGATAGAGAATCTGAGGGACTGAAAGCATTGGGCAAATCGACTGTATATAGAAGCGACTATGCCCCAGAGGTGCTCGAGACATTCGAGAACAAGCATAAGGAGAACGATTACTGGGTTGAGTTTCTATGCCCTGAATTCACATCGTTGTGTCCTATAACAGGACAGCCTGACTTTGCAGAGATAAAGATAAGATATATACCTGGCGAGCGCATGGTTGAGTCGAAATCGCTGAAGCTCTACCTGTTCTCATTCCGCAACCACGGTGATTTCCATGAGGATTGCGTCAACGTCATCATGAAAGACCTCATACGTCTCATGGAACCAAAATATATAGAGGTGATAGGCCTCTTCACACCCCGTGGTGGCATAAGCATTCATCCTTATGCGAATTATGGTAGACCAGGATCACGCTACGAGACACTCGCAACATACAGGCTGGACAATTATCTTATGGGCAAACATACAAAAGGGTAATCAGCCCATACCTATACCTGTGTGTTTATGATGATGTTAGCAATGGGCTAACATACAAAAAAGTAACAAGCAACTATCCCACCACAGAACTCAAGACGCATTTCTTATCTATCATTCTGATACCATAAGGAATGCGTCACTTTTTTTATTTCGTTTTCTTTCGTCACGACTCAGGATAATTGACTAATACAGCTTCTCCGATAATTCCCCGAGCTCTACCCTCGCCTAACAACAGCCTTTCACATAAAGTTAGGTTTCTATCAACAGCACCCATCCCATGACTTGTTATACATTATTGACTACATAAACTGTATGGCAGAAGTATGGGAAATACCCCAAAAGTTTACCAGCTCAGAATAATAAAAAAAAGACATTGGTGCCCGTGGAGGAATTTCTCTACGGACACCAATAATAAAGCAGGGGTGGATGTCAAAAAATAATGTAATTATACGGTAGGTGTGTATGCTGCCAAGGCATATCGTCCTACGATATCAATAATCGCTCGATGTGTCATACCCGAGGCTTTCCATCTCGAGTGTCGCCCATATGAATGGGCCTATGCCTTTCGCGTCGTTATCGCGTATAGGCTCAGACATGTAATACTTGAATGTACCGTCACGGTGTGGTGACTTCTCTGGGCCAAGTCCGCTGACAGAGCAGCAGCGAGTGAGGGAGATTGTAAGGTCAGGATTGATGCGTATGAAATTACGGATAATACCTTTGTACGCCTTTATTCCAGCCTCGCGGAATGAGGAATCAAGATATCCAAGACGCGCGCCCTTGAGCATGGCATAGGCAAACATGCATGAGGCTGTCGCCTCAAGATAATTCTCGGGAGAGTCGACATCCATGACATCGTACCACAGGCCTGTCTCCTTGTCCTGATACTGCTTGCAGGAGGTCATAGTGCGACGGAGCATGTCGATAATCTTCTCACGCCCGTCATAATCAGCGGGCAGATGGTCAAGAATCTCGACCTGTGCCATGGCGAACCATCCGAGGGCACGTGCCCATGTATGCTTTGAACGACCTGTCTCCTTGTCTGCCCAGAACATGCCGTGCTTGGAGTCCCATGCGTGTTTCCAGAGATTGGTGGCCTCGTCATATGTGCGGGCGTCTGTCATCGTTATCTGATGGAGGATATCATCGTAGTACGCCTTGAGCTCTTTCTTCTGCTGCTGTTTAGTCAAGCGGGCGTTCTTCCGTGGCATGCCTTTAGAAGCTACCGTCATACCCTGTGCTACCATCTCTGGCGCGGCTATGGTCTTATAAGGCAGACCCATATAGATTCCGTCGAGCCATACCTGGTCGTGGTAGATTTTCTTGTGCCAGTAGACGCCCTCGTCTGTGCGTGGCTGGTTGATGAGCTGGCGGAAGAATGTCCTCAGGGCGATGTCATTTCCCTTGCGGGGGGCTATCTTGTTCATGCGGTAGATGAAGCGCGCCGTGCGGACATTGTCGAGATTGAAATCCTCGTACTTGAAGCCCGTTGTGGTTCCGTCATCAGCAATCATCTGCTCGGGGTATCTCTTCACATAGTCGAGGATGTCGTCACCTCCATGTGCAAGATATGTGTCGAGCATTCCCTCAAGCTCTATGCCCATGACATACGACCATTTGCCCTTGGGATGTTTCTTGGAGTCGGTGAAGTCGAGGTATATGGGGTTGGGGACCCTCTTCATCTCGGAGCGTGTCAGCCACTCGGCGTAGCTCTTGTATGGCATATCGGCAAGCACGAGCGAGCCATTGACGCTAACATTGTCAAGATGAATATCGTGCATGCGGTTCTCCCTGACCACAGGTTTGTCTGTCACTCCTGTGAACGAGCAGTTGCGCACATGTATGTCATAGACAGCATCTGCCTCCTTCACTCCATTTATGATAATGCCATGACGGGACTTTCCGCATGTGACATTCTCCATCCATACATTGTGCACATATGGTATATGTCCGCGCTCAGCCGCCTCCTTGGGCTGGTAGTTGATATTTATGCGCAAGACAGCCTCACGGCATTCTCCGACACGGACATTGCGCATGAAGACATTCTTTGTGACACCTCCACGACAAGTGTTTGTCTTTATGCGCAGTACACGGTCGAGATTTGGGGAGGACATCTCGCAATCCTCAGCAAAGACATTCTCAACGCCTCCTGAGATCTCTGAGCCTATGACCACACCTCCATGGCCATCCTCCATCTTGCAGCGGCGCACGATAATATTCTTCGACGGACGGCCATCTCTACGGCCATCGCCATTCCTGCCTGACTTTATGGCTATGCAGTCATCGCCTGTATGGAAGACACAATCCTCTATCAGGACGTTCTCGCACGACTCAGGGTCGCAGCCGTCACCATTTGGGCCTTCGTTGTATACGTAGACCTTGCGCACGGTAATGTTCTTGGAGAACAGTGGATGCATGACCCAGAATGGGGAGTTGAGCATTGTCACCCCCTCGATAAGGATATTCTCACAGTTGACAGGATTGACGAGCTGCATACGCAACCCCTTGCCCATGCCGAACACGCGGTCCTTAACAGGGACATTGTCCTCACACATCTTCTGGAGTATGGCTCTGTAGCCGAGGCTATTGCCATCCCGTGGGAAACGTGAGTCCTCGGTGGTCACGCCTTTCTTGTATCCGAAGCGCTCGACACCTGTCCACTGCCAGAATGTCTCGTTAGCTCCATTTCCGTCTATCGTGCCTTCGCCGGTAATGCCGATGTTCTTTGCGCCATTGGCGTATATGCAAGGAGAATAATTATAGAGGTCAAGCCCCTCGTATCTTGTATAGACAAGCGGATAGAGGGCTGGCTCATAAGCGAAACGCAGTGTGGCTCCTTTCGACACAACAAGGTTGACGTCTGAGAGAAGACGTATGGCTCCTGTCATGTAAACGCCTTCAGGGATAACCACTTTACCGCCGCCTGCCTTTGAGGCACGTTCTATGGCGCGGTTTATAGCCTTCTGATTCTTCAATGCGCTGTTTGTCGGTTTCACCGCAGGTTTGTATACCTTGTCGCGGAATACCGGAGCCTGGATGCTCTGCTCTATCTGCTTATAAAGGTTTGTGTCCCAACCATCGGCCAGAACACCGACGGTAGAGAGAATAGCTAATAATAGCAAACTTATTTTTCTCATAATAATTATAGATTTAGGTGGGTTCAATGATATGAATTGCTACCCTTCCGGTCAGTGGGGATACCGGGGAGGGCAAGTCTCTCAATATCCCGCTCTCAACATTCAGGCTAAAAAATCGTCCTGTCTTCCTGATTGTCAAGACTCTTACGCCAAAGGGGGTCAGAGGATTCCACTGACGGTGACATTCTCCAGCTTGATATCCTTCACGAGTCCAGTCTTATAAAGGGGTTCGGCTGAAAGTCCTCCGAAATTGCAGTTTGTCACATTTATGTTATATATCTGAGGTGTCTTCGAGTCTTTCTCTGTGAGGCCGTTCAACAAGATGCCATACTTGGATTTCTTGCACACGACATTATCCACATAGACATTGCGTACAGTCGGTATATGGCCACGCTCGGCTATCTCCTTTGGCTCATATACGAGATTGATTCTCATGACTGCCTCACGACACTCTCCGACGCGGATATTCCTGACATAGATATTCTCATTGACTCCTCCACGGCAGGTGTTTGTCTTTATTCTTATGACACGGTCAAGATTAGGGGAGTCCATGTCGCAATCCTCAGCGAACACATTTCTCACGCCACCAGATATCTCTGAGCCGATAACCACTCCTCCGTGTCCGTCGGCCATCTTGCATCGGCGGATGATGATGTTCTGTGAAGGTGTTGCAGCTCTCAAGCCATCAGCATTCCTGCCTGACTTCAACGCTATGCAATCGTCGCCTGTATGGAAGGTGCATCCCTCAATGAGCACGTCCTCGCACGATTCCGGGTCACATCCGTCTCCATTAGGTCCCTCATTGTATATCTTCACATCGCGGACAGTGAGGTTCTTGACAAACAATGGGTGGATAACCCAGAAAGGAGAGTCACGGAGCTCTACGCCCTCGATAATGGCATTCTCGCATTTGACAAAGTTGACGAGCTGTGGACGCAGGCCTTTTCCCTTGCCGAAGACACGTTTCTCTACAGGGACAGCATTGTCTGCCATCTTCAACAGCTGTGCGCGTGTACCAATCTTGTCAGTACCCTGCCACTCATCAACGCCCTCATGGTATCCATGGTGTTTGTTTCCCTTCATGTACCACCATCTCTCGTTTGAGCCGTTGCCATTTATAATACCCTTGCCTGTCAAGCCTATGTTCTTCTGTCCATAGGCATATATGCATGGCTGGTAATTGATGATGTCAAGGCCCTCCCATCGGGTCACAACATTGGGATAGAGGTCACGGTCAAAGGCGAAAACGAGTTCTGCACCCTCATCAATGACAAGGTTGACACCTGACAGGAGCGTTATCGCACCTGTCATATACTTACCCTTGGGAATGACAACCTTGCCGCCGCCAGCCTTTGAGCATCTGGCTATGGCAGAGTTGATGGTTTTCTGGTTCTTACGTGCCGAGTTGGCTTGCTTGACAGAGGCTTTGTAACATTTGTCCCGGAATGTTGGGGCGACAATGCGTGCCTCAATCTGCTTGTAAGTAGTCTCCCATGCGTCCTGTGCATGAGAACATAATGCTCCCAAAGAGAGGAGGCATAACATGATGAATGATTTTCTCATAGTATGGTTTATGGTTATTCTCTGATAAAATATTGTTTAGGTTTTTCTCTGAAAATGTCTTGACACCAGGCAGATATGACTCACAGTGGGTTCTATGGATTGTGATTCTGGCACAGGATAGCTTTGTGATCTTTTCCTCTCTCTCAGGCAACACTCTTTTCTGCTAGCTTACAGTATAGCCCGTAACGCAGCCTTGCACTTGCGAAGAAATCTGCGCTGAGAGGCAGAGCGGAATAACACCAAATCAAATCAATAGATACCACCTGTATCATGGCTCGGAGCTGATGCAGGATTCATGTTGCTTCACTACCACATCCGGCGGGTCATTATCACCTTATATATATATATGGTCTATGGTCTGCAGCCTGGCATCGTGTCTTTATTTTGATATCTGCCGCAAGGCCATGTCTTATCTGCAAAGATAATGCTTTAATTCCATAAAAATGGTATACACGCTTTTCTGTTAAGGATTTTTAAGAGACTTACCGGCTATTCATAGGACGCGGAATTGGTTGCGTGAGGCATCTGAGAACAACAAGCTTCCTCTTATCTGCGGCACTCTCGTTCGTGATTATTGGTGTACAGCAAGAAATTGCTGATCCCCCTCAATGTATTTGGATTCCACGACCCCATTCGGACCATTAGTTTGCAATAGGGAGGATTGTACCGATTCAGATTGATACGCCTAATAATGCATATGTGACACAACACGCTTTGTATCAGAGATTTACAATCTTCATCCCAATAGATACTCGATGAGCGCTTCAAGACTATTGAATGGGCAGCTCATTTACACTGGATGACTGGCTAATCAGTACAGGATGAGACACAGCGTTGACATCTGTCTTGAGATTGTGTTTTTCAAGTGGGGTAATCTTGTCTGGATGAATGGTTTCGGGATGAAGGTTTCGGGAAGAATGGGGCACGTTACCACCCGTAGCTGTCTGCTTTCCTCTCCCCTACTGGTCGAGAATATTCACATATTCTCTCTATATATAGAGCTGAGACCAATGTCACAGTTCAGCCGTAGGCATAACGATATCTGTGTGTCATCCCCCACGCTTCAAAAATCCCCGAGGGGGAAGAGTCCGAAGAGCTCTGAGTCTATCATATCGGTGACTTGTTGCAGTGCCTTCTTGTCATCGCCGAATTTGCAGGTGTCACCATCTATTATTATGAGACGTCCCTTGTATGTCTTTATCCACTCCTCATAGCGATTGTTAAGGCCTGTGAGATAGTCGATACGTATACTCTGCTCATAGTCTCTTCCGCGTTTCTCTATCTGTGATATCAGGTTAGGTATGCTTGAGCGAATGTAAATCATGAGGTCAGGGAGCTTGACCAGCGACATCATAAGGTCAAAGAGATCTGTGTAATTCTCAAAGTCACGGTCGCTCATATATCCCTGGCTATGCAGGTTGGGTGCGAATATCCTCGCATCCTCAAAGATTGTCCTGTCCTGTATGATTGTATCTTCCGACTTTGATATCTCAATGACCTCCTTGAAACGCTTGTTGAGGAAAAATATCTGGAGGTTGAATGCCCAGCGTCTCATATCTTCATAGAAGTCGGCGAGATAAGGATTGTTGTCGACAGGCTCAAAACGTGGGGTCCATCCATAGCGTTTCGCTAACAGACGTGTGAGAGTAGTCTTTCCACTACCGATATTTCCAGCTACAGCTATATGCATATGTATTGAATGTCTTTGTTTTTTATAATGTCAGTGTCAATTATCCTCATCAAGGGGGAAGAGCCCAAAAAGTATCTCGTCAAGCCTGTCAGTAATATACCTGAAGTCCTCAGGGTTATGCTCATAATCGAGATTGTTCACGTCAATGGTAAGAACCCTCCCCTTATAGTTCTTGTAGATGAAGTCGTCATAATTCTTATTAAGCCCCTGCAGATACTCTATCTTTATTGCCTGCTCATAATCCCGTCCCCTCTTCTGGATGTTTGCGACAAGATGGTCGGTTGTCGCTCTCAGATATATCATCAGGTCAGGATATTTTGTCACGGATGTCATCATCTCAAAAAGCTCCATGTATGTGTCATAGTCAAGGTCGGATATGGCACCCTGCTCATGATTGTTCTTGGCGAAGACATAAACGCCCTCGAAGATTGACCTGTCCTGTATCACAGACTTCTCACATGTGTTGATATCCATAACGTCCTTGAAACGCTCTTTCAGGAAGTAGACCTCAAGATTGAACGACCATCGCTTGATGTCTTTATAGTAATCGGCGAGATAAGGATTCTCCACCACCTTCTCGAAGCGTGGTTCCCAACCATAATGCCTGGCGAGCATCTTTGTCAGGGTAGTTTTCCCTGACCCTATGTTTCCAGCTATTGCAATGTGCATCTTATTCCTTGTTCTCTGTGACATACAATCACTTTTATTCCATATTTCTCATGTATGTGCTCAGCGAGGTGCTGGGCAGAATAAACTGACCTGTGTTGTCCGCCTGTACATCCGAAGGCAAACATCAGCGATGTGAAACCTCTTTGGATATAACGCTCCACATGATGGTCGGCGAGCTGATAGACAGCGTCCAGGAAGCGAAGTATCTCTCCGTCATCCTCCAGGAATCTTATGACGGGCTCGTCGAGTCCTGTCAGCTTCTTATATGGCTCATAGCGTCCCGGATTGTGTGTCGAGCGGCAATCAAAAACATATCCTCCGCCATTGCCAGATGGATCGTCCGGTATTCCCTTCTTGTAAGAGAAGCTCCACACTCTCACGACAAGAGGCCCTTTGCCATCATACTTTGAGAATGTCGCCGGACCGTCGGCAGGATTGGCGACATAGACATCATTGCTTGCCGTCTTGAAGCCGTCAAGACGCTCCTTCGGCCTCACTGCTGGCATCTGGAATTCATCCTTGTCACACAGGCGCTGGAGGACATCGACAAGATAAGGATATGGGAAATCATTCTCCGAGAGCAGCATACGCAGATTCTCCACAGCTGGAGGAATACTGTCTATGAAATGTTTCTTGCGCTCAAAACGCCCTCTGAATCCATATGCCCCGAGAACCTGAAGCGTGCGGAACAGCACAAACAGCTGGAGACGCTCATTGAAAGTCTTCTCGTTTGGGACCTCGATATACTGTTTCAAGGCGTCATAATACTCGCCTATCATCTCACGCCGCAGGACTGGACTGTAATGAGCCGACGCCTGCCACAGGAATGACGCCACATCATAGTAATAAGGACCACGCCGACCTCCCTGGAAATCAATGAAGTACGGATTGCCCTTGTTATCAAGCATGACATTACGGGCTTGGAAATCACGGTACATGAAACTCTGCGACTCTATTCCTGAGACATCGTCATGCATGGCAAGGTCTTTGGCCAGAAGCCGGAAGTTTGCCTCGAGCTTCAACTCGTGGAAATCAATCTCTGTTGTCTTGAGGAAACAGTATTTGAAATAGTTCAGGTCAAACAGGACATTGTCTGTATCAAACTGAGGCTGAGGGTAGCAGACATTCCAGTCCATGCCACGGGCTCCTCTTATCTGGATATTCGGAAGCTCTCGTATGGTTCTTCTCAGCAGTTCCTTCTCCTCATTATTGTAACGTCCGCCTGATTCCCGTCCACCTCGTATAGCGTCGAATAGCGAGGTATCGCCAAGATCCTGCTGGAGATAACACATCTCGTCGTCACTGACAGCAAATATATGAGGTACAGGAAGCTTCCTCTTCTCAAAATGATGGGCTATTGAGATGAAGGCATGGTCCTCTTCGCGTGATGTTCCTATGACGCCTATGACTGTATTGCCATTCTCATCATAAAGCCGGTAATACTGCCTGTTGCTCCCGGCTCCGGCAAGTCTCACCACAGACGAGGCTGGATGCCCGAAAGTATCTATATAAAGTTGGTTTAATCGTTGCATAGTTATTATTGAGAATTGGCGATTGCGTGGGGGTAACAGCGGATTATCTCTGTGACGAGCCTTACCACACACACTCCCCCCATAAGGCCACATCCTATTATTCAGCTGGAGAATCACGTGACAGCTGTCGGTTATACCTTGCCCCACCCCATTCTTCCTAATCCTGGGGGGATGAATGACTTCTTTCCAAGCACAACCGTGCGCATGTACGAGTGACATCCACTCTCTGGATAGAGATTCAACAGCTATGGTATCCCTTGGACGAATATTCCACACGGGAAGCCCCGTGATGGTTTCTTTTGAAGAGTATACGTCATCATACGAAGCGTTTCATAGCGCGGTCCATCTCTCTGCGGTCCTCCTTGTCTTTCAGCGTATTGCGCTTGTCGTATTCCTTCTTTCCTTTTGCGAGAGCGATATCAAGTTTTGCAAAACCCTTGTCGTTGATATACAGTTTTATCGGTATGATTGTGAATCCGGACTGACGTTTAGTGTTCTGCTCGAGATACCTTATCTCCTTCTTGTTGAGCAGCAGCTTCCTGTCACGCCGGGCCTCGTGGTTATTATAAGAGCCGTAGAAGTAAGGTGAGATGTTCATACCCTTGACCCACATCTCCCCATTATGTACATAGCAGAATGTATCGACGAGAGAAGCCTTACCGCTCCTTATGCTCTTTATCTCTGTGCCGGACAGCACGATACCGGCTGTATAAGTATCGATGAAGAAATAGTCGTGCTCTGCCTTCTTGTTACGTATATTTATTTTTGCAGTCTTTCTCTGTGCCATAACTTGTGTATGGATAAATTGAATAATAAGCGGTGTGGCATAGCGTCTTGTCTATGGCAATAGTGGTTCCCCGCCAGGGAATCAGGCCATAGATACCGCATGATGTACACCTACTCTACGACAATTGCGAACCGCTCTATGTTCTGGTCAATATATTCAGCCACCATAGATGTCCATTGTTCCTCATTAGCCACAAAGCTGTCATCGAGGTCGTCAAACTCCGGCATCTGCTCGAACATTGCCATGAACTCGTCGTCATCACATTCAATCTCAATGTTTTTCTTATATTTGTTATACAGCTTGTGTCCTTTCTTTATAAGCTGCGACATATCCTTAAGCCCCCATTGAGCCAATGCCTTGTCAAAGGGATTGATGAATATGAATCTCCCTAACCCGTTATGAATCATCTGTATGAACCCTCCATCCATAACCTCCTCTCTCAACATGAAATATGCTATGAGAGTTATCTGGTCACTGTTCAGCAGAGCCAGATTCTCCTGAGTCAGATCACCACCGATACTTTTCATTATGGCATCATAGAACGCCTCGGCAAATGCGTCCATACCATTCGCGGCAGCGTCTCTGAGCTCCGCATCCCGAATCATAACGTTTATCATAGTTGCAAAATTAATAAAAAAAAAGCACACATGCCACATTTGCTAAAAAAAAAGATTAATAGTTAGTTGTTTTCTTCGTATATTTAAAAAGATTTATTAATTTTGCAACGAGAAATATTTACTTACACATTAAATATCAAAAGACGCTGGGATGGCAATCCCTATGTTTTTTAATTCATTTAAATAGGTATGATATATACAAAGGAAATCAACGACATGTGCGTTGTTGCAAAAGGTCCGAACCATGGACCTGCCCCAATTCCTGAAGAGGGGAAGTGGGTACAAGCAAAAGAGATCAAAGACATCTCTGGTATGACTCACGGTATCGGCTGGTGTGCACCTCAGCAGGGTTGCTGCAAGCTGTCACTGAACGTCAAGGACGGTATCATCGAGGAGGCTCTTGTTGAGACTATCGGCTGCTCAGGCATGACACACTCTGCTGCTATGGCATCAGAGATTCTTCCTGGCAAGACAATACTTGAGGCTCTCAATACCGACCTTGTATGTGACGCCATCAACACAGCAATGCGTGAGCTCTTCCTTCAGATTGTCTACGGCCGTACACAGTCTGCATTCTCTGAGGGAGGTCTTGCCATTGGTGCCGGCCTTGAGGATCTTGGCAAAGGCCTTGTATCACAGTGTGGCACACTCTATGGCACAAAGGCAAAGGGCACACGCTACCTCCAGCTCACGGAGGGATATATCACAAAGCAGTTCCTCGACGAGGATAACGAGGTTTGTGGCTACGAGTTCGTACACATGGGCAAATTCATGGATGCCATAAAGAAGGGTGTTCCAGCAGATGAGGCCCTGAAGTCAGTAACAGGTACATACGGCCGCACAAAACCTGAGCAGGGTGCTGTGAAGGCTATTGATCCACGTAAAGAATAATTAGGAGGAATAACATTTATGGCAATTCGTGAAGTAAACTTCGAGTCACAGGACCGCCGCATGAAGCAGGTCCTCGCAGCACTCAACGAGAACGGTATTTCTTCTATAGAAGAGGCTAACGAGATATGTGAGAAGGCAGGCATCGACCCTTACAAGACATGTGAGGACACACAGATGATTTGCTTTGAGAATGCGAAGTGGGCGTATGTGGTAGGCTCTGCCATCGCCATTAAGAAGGGTTGCAAGACAGCTGCTGACGCTGCAGAGGCAATAGGCATCGGTCTTCAGGCTTTCTGTATCCCAGGTTCTGTAGCCGATGACCGCAAGGTAGGTATAGGCCATGGTAATCTTGCCGCTCGTCTTCTCCGTGAGGAGACAGAGTGTTTCGCTTTCCTCGCAGGCCACGAGTCTTTCGCAGCAGCAGAGGGAGCCATCAAGATCGCCGAGATGGCAAACAAGGTTCGCCAGAAGCCACTCCGCGTCATACTCAACGGTCTTGGCAAGGACGCAGCCATGATCATCTCACGCATCAATGGTTTCACATACGTACAGACACAGTTCGACTATTTCACAGGCGAGCTCAAGGTTGTCCGCACAAAGGCATACTCTGACGGCCCACGCGCCAAGGTCAACTGCTATGGTGCTGACGATGTACGTGAGGGTGTAGCTATCATGTGGAAGGAGAACGTTGATGTCTCTATCACAGGCAACTCTACAAACCCAACACGTTTCCAGCATCCAACAGCCGGTACATACAAGAAAGAGCGTGTCCTCGCTGGCAAGCCATACTTCTCTGTAGCATCAGGTGGTGGCACAGGCCGCACACTCCACCCAGACAACATGGCAGCAGGTCCTGCTTCATACGGTATGACAGATACTCTCGGCCGTATGCACTCTGACGCTCAGTTCGCAGGTTCTTCTTCTGTTCCTGCTCACGTTGAGATGATGGGCTTCCTCGGTATGGGCAACAACCCTATGGTTGGCTGTACTGTAGCTTGCGCCGTTAACGTTGCTCTCGCTCTGAACAAGTAATCTTTTCTGCATCGCACATTGTGCTGAATGCAGTAAAACAATAGCCGTATCTCCCGTAATCTTCAGTGGTTGCGGGAGATATTTTTATTCTACTACTGTCTGGAAAAACTTTAAGGTGAGTAACGACCTTTCTGACATATTCTCCGAATTTCACGTACTACTGTCTGGTAAAACTTTAAGGTGAGTAACGACAGGTATACCGGGAACAGCCGATACGTCAAATTTGGGATGCCTACGCACAAAAAAAAGAGCCGGCCACACGACGGTTATCATATTTAATAATCATCGATGGCTGGCTCTGTGCTTATTATTATTGTATGTCCTGACTAGGTGTTCATACTTATTGGTTCCTATTAATTCCTCTTGATTGCCTTTCGTCGCTATTCTAAAGGGTGTGAATGCTGTCAAGTCGTCTCATTTACCCAGGGGAGGTATAGCGAGCCCCTCCACACTCTCAGCGGCGACAAAGGCATGAGGAGAACACCTCGGCTTTTACTTGTTCACCTGGAACTTTGTGCAGCCCTCGGCGAAGTATGCGTTAATCTGCTTTGCTGCTGCTATGCCGGCATTCGTGTTTGCCTCGGCAGTCTGTGCGCCCATCTTCTTTGGTGTAGAGAAGTAGCGTCCCTCAAGCTTCTGGAATTCTGTGTCGGCATCTGGCTTGATGTCTGTGATATACTTGAGGTCAGTGCGCTCATCAAGGAGAGCGAGGAGTCCAGCCTCGTCAATCACCTCCTTGCGTGCAGTATTTATCAGTATGCCGCCCTTTTTCATCTTGCCTACAAGTTCACGGTTGATTGACTGCTTTGTCTCAGGTGTTGCAGGTATGTGCAGGGAGACGATATCAGCCTTCTCGAACAGTTCTGTCTGGTTTCCAACAGCAGTGACGCCTGCAGCCTCTATCACCTCAGCAGGGCAGTATGCGTCGTATGCTATAACATTCATACCGAATCCCTTTGCTATGCGTGCCACATTCCTGCCGACATTTCCGAATGCGAGGATGCCCAATGTCTTGCCCATGAGCTCTGAGCCTGCCTTGCCGTTATAGAAGTTTCTTACAGCGAAGACGAGGAGTCCGAGCACGAGCTCTGCTACGGCATTGGCATTCTGTCCGGGAGTATTCTCCACTATGACATTATGGGCTGTTGCAGCAGCGAGGTCAACATTGTCATATCCAGCTCCGGCTCTCACGACAATCTTGAGATTCTTAGCGGCATCAAGGACCTCTTTGTCTATTTTGTCAGAACGTATGATGACAGCATCGACATCGGCGACAGCCTCGAGCAGCTGGGCTTTCAGTGTATACTTCTCAAGCAGCACGACCTCATGTCCAGCGTTCTCTGCCTCGGCCTTTATCCCTGCCACAGCAGCAGGAGCGAATGGTTTCTCTGTCGCGATTAATATTTTAGCCATAATATTTGGTTTTTCGTTTTTGGGTGATTGTATTACGAATTAGCCGAGACACCATAGCGGATACAGGTATGGTGTCTCGTCAGCTAATTATGTTTTTATTATTGTATGGGAAAATCCCGGTTATCTTAAATCTACGAGGTAACACTGTGTTTATTAGTGTTTTGCCTCAAACTCTCTCATGCAGTTGACGAGAGCCTGGCATCCCTCAATAGACATGGCGTTGTAGCATGATGCGCGGAATCCTCCGACGCTGCGGTGTCCCTTTATGCCTACCATTCCCTGTGCTGTGGCGTAAGCGAGGAACTCTTCCTGAAGGTCCTGATACTCATCCTTCAAGACGAACGTGAGGTTCATGAGCGAGCGGCTGTCTTCCTCTGCTGTACCAGTGAAGAGCTTGTTGCGGTCTATCTCGCCGTAGACTATATCTGCGCGCTGCTGGGCGAGCTTCTCCATAGCCTGTACGCCTCCATGTGCCTTGATGTATCTGAGGTTCATGAGTGCGGAGTAGATAGGCACTACAGGAGGGGTGTTGAACATAGAGCCCTTGCTGATATGTGTACGGTAATCGAGCATTGTTGGTATCTGCCTGCTTACCTTTCCGAGAGAGTCGTCCTTTATTATGACGAATGTCAGTCCTGCCATGGCGAGATTCTTCTGTGCACCGCCATAGATACATGTGTACTTGCTGACATCAAGCGGACGGGAGAAGATGTCAGATGACATATCAGCGATGAGGGGGACAGGAGAGTCGATATCTTTTCTTATCTCTGTGCCGTAGATTGTATTGTTTGTTGTGATGTGGAAGTAGTCAGCATCAGCAGGAATCTCGAAATCTTTTGGGATGTATGTGAAGTTCTTGTCTTTAGAGCTTGCAACCTCGACGACCTCTCCGAAGAGCTTCGCTTCTTTCTCTGCCTTTGTAGCCCAAACGCCAGTGTTGAGGTATGCAGCTTTCTTCTCGAGATAGTTGTATGGCACCATACAGAACTCAAGTGACGCTCCTCCACCGAGGAAAAGTACTGAATACCCTTCAGGGATATCAAGTATCTCCTTAAAGAGGGCGACTGCCTCATCTACTACAGGCTGGAAATTCTTGGCACGATGGCTGATTTCCATGAGTGAAAGACCTGAGTTGTCAAAATCAAGACAAGCCTGTGCAGTCTGCTCGATGACCTCACGTGGAAGAATCGATGGTCCTGCATTGAAATTGTACTTTTTCATTTTAATCGATAGTTTACGTTTTGGTATTTGTTAATTGTAGGGCAAAGGTAATTGAAATAGTTGAGAAAAACAAATGTTTTTCAATCTTTTTTCCTATTATTGCTATGCTTTTTGATAAGGCTGTCTATTTCGTCGAACTCTTTGCCTTTATTGAGATTGAGATATATGGTGTAAAGCATTGGAGCCCAGCGTTCTAGCTCTTTCTGCCTTAGTATTCTGTACCTTTCGAGATATGGCATTGATTTCTCATAGAGGGAGTTGATCTCTTTGCGTTTCTGTCTTGACTCGTTGCCTGTCTTCTCTCTCTTCACAGCTTTGTTGAAGTATGCTGTCCCGACATTGTAATAGGCCTCAGCCAGCTTGTCGTTATTGTGTATTAGCGAGTCGCCCAGAGCGACACAATCATCATATTCGCCCATATTCAGCTGGACGACATTCTTTGCGAGTCGGTAGAACATATTGCCTGGCTCTATCTCTATCGCCTTGTCAACTATAGCCTTGACGGTGTCCAGTTTGTTACGTGATGAGTAATGGTCTACGAGCCGGGGGAAGAAGAAGGGGTACTCGCTGTGTCTCCTGAATCCTTCTCTGAGGTATGCTACTGCTGTGACAGTGTCTTTCTGCTGCATGTAGTTCTCGTAAAGGAGAGCGATTATGTTATGCCGTTGTGGCTCATAGTTCAAGGCGTCATGCTGGAATTTTCTCACACCGGCATGATTCTTCATGTTATAGGCCGCCAGCACTCCGAGGTATGCGGCCCGGTATCTGAGGGTGTCAGATTTTGTGAGGTCCAATGATGAGAACATTGGGAGGCTGTGGCATCCGAGATAGGTCTCTATGCAGTCGAATGCTTCTTGGTAGTTCTTCTTGTTCAGTGAGTAGAGAGCCCCGCTGAAAAGATTCGGCCGGAACCTGTTGAGGAACTCGGCGTTCTTTTTTCTGCTTTTGGTCCTGATGTTGCCTTTGCTGTCAGGTATTGACTCTACTGAGTCGAGCTGCTCGTAGGCAGCATACATTTTCCTTAATGCGGGGAACAGTGATGCTGTGTCAGAGAGTTGTTTGAGATACAGTTTCTCGTTGCATGTCTCATATTGTCTGCGCATGATGTCAGACAGGAGTGTGTAGGCCTCGTTCTTGTCTTTCAGCCCGGGCATCAGTATAGCTTTCCTGACAAGGTTCTCTGCCTTGTCAAGACTTGTATTCTTCTTTAGATATGTCTTTGCCTCGCTTAGCTCCTTCTTCTGCGCATCGGCGTCAGTGGAGAAAGAGAGGATTGCCAATATGATGAGTATCCTGAGCATGATGTTATCCTTTTGATCTTCTTTCGCTTTATTGTGTTATGGTGCAACATGCACGGTCTAATTGCCTTTTGTCGAGATACAAGTGTGATAGAGGGGTATGGGATGGAGAGGTATGTCCTATGGGGAGTTAAGGGGATGGAGAAACCATAATTTGCGTATAGTTGACGAGTTTACAAGTTGAAATATTGGCAGGTTTTCACACGGAGGGTCACGGAGTATCACGGAATAGATATTATGATGAAAAAGCGTGATAATCCGTTGAATCAACTAATAAGATAAAGTAATCCTTGTTACTCCGCGGACATCCGTGTGAAAACCCGTCAATCCGTTAACTTGGTCTACTTGATGTTCTCAAGAGCGTAGTTGACACGCTCGAGTGGGTAAGCCCATTTCACCTGCTGTGAGTCTGGGTCCTGAGCCTTTATCTCCTCGAGTATGGTTCTTGCCGTTGTGAGGTCCTCGATAGCCTTTGCCTTCACGTCAGGCTTGATATTGCCGCGTGTGTCAGTGTTCTTGTCTACGGCAGCAGCTGTCATATTGAGGTAGCAGACAGCAAGGTTAAGTTTCACGGCGAGGAAATCAGGCTTTATGGAGAGTGTTTTCTTGTAGGCGGCGATAGCCTCCTCAAATTTACCCTCGTTCTGGGCAGCCTGTCCGACATAGGCGTTTGCCATAGGGTCGTTAGGATTCTTGGCGAGGCGTATGTCGAGGAGCTCCTTTGAGCCCTCCTTATTGCCTGTCTCGTCATAGAGTCCGGCGAGTTTTCCGAATACATTCTCGTTTGTTGGGAATTCCTTGTAGAGTTCCTTCATCTTGTTTACGAATGTTGTTGTGTCGATAGCGGCTGTCTTAGCCTGCTCCTCGAGAGCTCCAATCATAACGATGATGACATCATTTGCCACACTGTCACGGTCGGCAGAGTTGAGGGCAGCAGCAGCATAGGTGTCACACTTCTTGAACTCTTTGTTGAAGTATGCGGCGAGAGCGGCATAGTATGCTATCTGTCCGAAGTTCTGCTCATGTGAGAAGTCAGCCTTCTCGAACAGTTTGTCTGTACGAGTATCGACGAATGCGCCGAAATACCTTGTAGCGTTTGCGTAGTCCTTGACATTGTATGCGTCGAGACCAGCCTGCACCATAGAGTTGCGCAGTGTCATGAGGCGGTCAACGTTCTTGCCCTGGTACTTTCCTTTCTCGTCATAGCTGTTACACTTTAGTGCTGCCTCGATAGCTTTGTATGTGGCGTCGTTCTTTGCTGCGTTCAGCTGTGCGTTGGCGTCATTGTTTTTCACCAGCTGTGCCTCTATTGCAGCTTTCTCTTTGTCAGAGCTCTCCTTGATGGCGAGATCGACGAGTTTGTTATAAGCGAAGGCCTTGTCATCATTGTTGAATGTGGCCTCGTTTGCCTTCAGTGCGGCAAGTACCTCATCATAAGACTTCATCTTCTTGATAGCCTTTGCCTCAGGCGATGTCTGTGCGTTGGCAGCTAATGCCATCAGGGCAGCAGCGGCCATTACCATGAATTTCTTCATAAATCCGGAGTTTTAAATTATTAAATAAAATGTTGTTCCTTATTTTTTGCTTTGACGGTATGGCGGGTATTGGCATTCCGTCATTACGCTCAGGTTACAAGGGTATGGTTCCCATTGGGCTGACAATGTAGAGCTCATGGTGGGGTCTGTGGGGTGGCCTAAGTACGGCATGAACCTGCCATGCCATACTTAGCTTGCCGCCTCGTGTCTCATAGCCTGTTATCGCTTGCCTCGCTTTATGCGTTGTCAGGGGTGTCGTCTGTGAAGTCGACCATTGGGGCTGTGCCCTCGGTGTTGTCCTCAGCAGTGTTGTCAGCCTGTGGCTCTGTGGTGCTCTCTGCCTCTTGGTCGTTGCCGGCAGGCTTTGCCCACGACTCCCGGTTTGTCTGGTCAATCAGGGCTTCGAGTTCTGACCCCATCACTTTACAAACGCTAGCTATGATATCGTTCTTCTTGGCGAGGTTGATGAGTCTGACGCCCTGTGTGGCACGTCCCTGCAGACGGCACTCCTTGACAGAGAGCCTGATGACAATGCCTGAGCGGTTGATGATCATGAGGTCATTCTCGTCCTTGACATTCTTTATAGCGACGAGTTTTCCTGTCTTCTCAGTGATATCGAGAGTCTTCACGCCTTTTCCGCCACGCTGTGTGATACGGTAGATGTTGTCGACGCCTCCTTCCTCGTTAGGCACATCAATAGGTGTGCGTTTGCCGTAACCCTTCTCTGACACGACAAGGACTGACTCCTCGTGGGCCTTGTTGACAACTATCATGCCTACGACCTCATCATCATCGCCTTCGAGGCGCATGCCGACGACGCCTGTCGCCGTACGTCCCATGGTGCGTATGTTGTTCTCGTTGAAGCGCACTGCCCTACCGTTGCGTGAGGCTATGATGAGCTCGTTCTCCCCGTTTGTCAGGCGAACATCGACGATATCATCTCCCTCGGCGAGGTTTATGGCGATGACACCGTTTGAGCGTGGACGTGAGAACTGCTCAAGGCATGTCTTCTTCACCGTGCCGTTCTTCGTGCAGAAGACAACATAGTGTGAGCGTACGAAGTCGTCGTCAAGTCCGCGGAGGCGTAGTATTGACTGCACCTGGTCGTCCGGCTCGATATTGAGCATATTCTGTATTGCCCTGCCCTTTGAGTCCTTGTTTCCCTCGGGCAACTCATATCCCTTCAGCCAGAAGCACTTGCCCTTGCGTGTGAAGAAGAGCATCGTGTTGTGCAGTGTGGCAGGGTAGATGTCCTGTGTGAAGTCCTGGTCACGTGTCCTTGTGCCTCTTGAGCCTACGCCACCACGTGCCTGCTCGCGGAACTCGGAGAGTGGTGTGCGCTTTATGTAGCCCATGTGTGATATGGTGATGATGACAGGGCTGTTAGGATAGAAGTCCTCTGGGTTGAACTCCTCGCTTGAGTATTTTATCTCTGTGCGTCGCTCGTCGCCATATTTCTCCTTAACCTCCAGGAGATCGTCCTTCATGACTTTCTTGCAGAGCTCTGGGTTGTCGAGTATTGACTGCAGATACTCTATTGTCTTCGCCAGCTCATCGTACTCGCCGTGCAGCTGGTCCATCCTAAGTCCTGTCAGCTGTGAGAGGCGCATGTCGACGACATAGCGTGCCTGCACCTCGTCGAATCCGAAGCGCTGCATGAGTTTCTGCACTGCCTCGGCGGGTGTGCGTGAGCCACGTATCATGTGTACCACCTCGTCAATGTTGTCGCACGCCACGATGAGGGCCTCAAGGAGGTGTATGCGCTCCTGTGCTTTCTTGAGGTCGAATTTTGTGCGTCTTATAGTGACGTCATGTCTGTGCTCGACGAAGTATTTCACACAGTCCTTCAATGTCAGGAGGCGTGGGCGACCCTTGACGAGAGCGATGCTATTGACTGAGAATGAGCTCTGTAGGGCTGTCATCTTGAAGAGCTTATTGAGGATGACATTGGCGTTGGCGTCTTTCTTGCAGTCTACCACGATACGCATACCGTCACGTCCTGTCTCGTCGTTGACATTCGAGATGCCTGTTATCTTGCCCTCCTTGACGAGGTCGGCGATAGACTCTATGAGCTGTGCCTTGTTCACACCGTATGGTATCTCCGTGACGACAATCTTGTCGTGCATCTCATCGCTCTCTATCTCTGCCTTGGCACGCATCACGACGCGGCCGCGTCCTGTCTCGTATGCGTCCCTGACACCCTGTATGCCATATATGTATGCTCCGGTAGGGAAGTCTGGGGCCTTGATATACTCCATGAGTCCGTCGGTGTCGATATCGGGGTTGTCTATGTATGCGCAGCATCCATCGATGACTTCCCTGAGGTTGTGTGTCGGCATGTTCGTGGCCATACCTACGGCTATGCCGTTGCCTCCGTTCACGAGGAGGTTAGGAATCTTTGTCGGCATTACAGTGGGCTCCTGTAGCGAGTCGTCGAAGTTGTTGACCATATCGACAGTGTTCTTCTCCAGGTCGTCCATTATATGCTCGCCCATCTTTGACAGCCTGCACTCTGTATAACGCATAGCAGCCGCCGAGTCGCCATCAACCGAGCCGAAGTTGCCTTGTCCGTCGACAAGTGTATATCTCATGTTCCAATCCTGCGCGAGGCGCACGAGGGCGCCATAGACTGACGAGTCGCCATGGGGATGGTACTTACCGAGCACCTCGCCGACAACGCGGGCGCATTTCTTGTACGGCTGGCTGCTTGTATTGTTTATGCCGAGCATACCGTAGAGTATGCGGCGGTGGACTGGTTTGAAGCCGTCCCTCACATCAGGAAGGGCACGTGCCACGATGACCGACATACTGTAGTCGATGTAGCTTGACTTCATCTCCTCTTCAATATCTACGGGAGAGATTCTGTCATTGTCGACAGTTCGTGTTATATCCATTTATCGTTTATTTGGTTGGTTTTTTGCCTTCTGAGGCATTTTGCATATTTATTTTGTGATTGCAAATTTACGATTTTTTCATGAGAAAAGACAAGGGAAACGCCGAGAAATCGCCTTTTTTAACCTTTTTAAGACTATTGCTGGCATATAAAGGGATGCCCGTCTTAACATTTCTGCTGTTTGAATATTTTTCTTTAACTTGGATTTAACAGTTAAAATGCCGCCTGCTTTGATGCAGGGCTTGTTCAAGCAAGATGGAAAAGGAGGAGTTCGAATGTAAAAATACAGTCACAAACAGAACTAAAATATTGTTATGACAAAACATCTCACCAAATCAAGACAAATTCTGTGAATTTGTAGAGTATTCGGAGGAGGCAAAGCGTCTAATAGAGCCACAGGCCGTGAAGCCAGACTGGCTAAGCTCTATTACCAGGCTGGGAGCAGCGTCTGTGAGACGCTCATTTGCCACCACGATTCAGAAACCGATAAGTTAGAACTACTAAAACTAAAGAAAGGAGACCCATAATATGGCTTTGATGTATAAGCTACACAAGATGCAGCGCACGTTGAAGGACGGACGCACAGACACATCAAACGGAAAATGGTTCGGCCGTGTCTGAGGGATCTTCACACGGATGTCCGAGTTTTTTTTTCACACGGATAATCGCGGAGTATCACGGAACAAATGTAATCTTGGGAAAATTGAGAAATGCCATTGAATCGACAAACAAGAAAAAGAAAACCGTGATGCTCAGTGACAATCCGTGTGAGAATTCTCAACTTTAAGAAACTTAATTGAATTAATAAGGTGGATTTTTTGGTTATTCCGTACAAATTAATTAACTTTGCACACTGAAACACCCTACCGCAGACCTGCACCGAGTCATCACCACCCCACAGAACAGAAAATCAGGAATCAAAACAACAATAAGAAACGACACAGATAGACTATGAACAAATATCTCACAGTACTGAAGAAGTCGATAGTAGGCCTTAACAAATTCGAGATATTCCTTCTCCTCACCATCCTCACGTTGACGATGATAGGATTCGCCATGAAGAGCGAGATAACGTTCAATGTTGTCATCTCAGCTATAGCCGCCATCCTTGGAGTCTTCTGTGTGGTGTTGGGGGCAAAGGGTGCGATGGCGAACTGGATATTCGGTATCATAGAGGCGTTCCTCCACATCTATATATGCTTCTGCACCCATATCTATGGCGATATGATACAGCGCCTCGTGTATAACCTACCGATGCAGTTTGTGGGATGGAAGAAATGGAGCAAGCGTGTGCGCCACGACGGCAGCGGCACTATCCACACACGCTATATGACATGGAGGCAACGCGCCATAACGTTTCTCTCTGTGGCTATGGGCACTCTCGCGCTGGGGGTCTTCCTCATATACTTCGGCCCATGGTTCATCGACACGCTACACGGGGCATTCCCCGACATGGTCTTCAAGACCCTGAAGACGAGTTACGACACGCCTATGCAGCTATGGCTCGACTCTATCACGACAGTGATGTCCATCATAACGATGTATGTGTCGGTGAAGGCATTCGTCGAGCAGTGGTACATGTGGTTGATGATTAATGTGGCATACATAGCCCTGTGGCTCATGAGCGACTCTGAGTTCTCATTCATGACTGTGGCCAAGTATTGCGTCTATTTCATCAACTCGTTCTACGGCATATACACATGGCATAAGCTGAGCAAGGACGAGAAGAATTGACGAGGTTTCTCACACAGATGTCAGAGGTTTTTCACACGGGTCATGAATTATCGGATTACTCTTCACACGGGTCACGAATTATCGAATTGTTCTTCACACGGATTATCACGGATGACCACGGAATATTTATATCTCGTGACATTTAAGAAAAAAAGTGGTATTCCGCTACCATCCGTACGAATAGAGACCTATAATTGTGAGGAAAAATTCGACAATTCGATAATTCGTGACAAAGAAATAAAACCGTGATTCTCCGAGAGAAGATAAATTCAAAATTCGCAAATTACTTCCCGTTGGTCAGTGGGTGCAGAGGATATGTCTCGTGATAAAGAAAAAACGTGACCATCCGTGTGAAAACTCGTCAACTATCCGCAAGCCTCCAACCATCAAAACTTAAAACAATAATTTCTCACCCCCCATATACACACTAAGGTTTATGACAAGCGATAGCATAATAATCATCCCGACTTACAACGAGAAGGAGAACATAGAGAAGATTGTCCGCGCCATCTTCTCGCTTGAGAAAGCTTTCCACATTCTTGTCATCGACGACGGCTCGCCCGACGGTACGGCGGATATTGTGAAGCGCCTTATATCGACAGAGTTCGGAGACAGGCTCTTCATCCTGGAGCGCAGCGGGAAGCTGGGGCTCGGCACAGCGTATATAGCAGGTTTCAAATGGGCTCTCGGCCATAGCTACGAGTACATCTTCGAGATGGATGCCGATTTCTCTCACGACCCCAACGATGTGCCACGCCTCTACAGCGCATGCCATGACGAGGGCTACGATGTCGCCATTGGCTCACGCTACATAACGGGTGTGAATGTTGTCAACTGGCCCATCGGCCGTGTGCTGATGTCGTATTTCGCATCGAAGTATGTGCGTTTCATCACTGGATTCAAGGTCAACGACACGACAGCGGGATTCAAATGCTATAAGCGCCGAGTGCTTGAGACCATAGAGCTCGACCGCATCCGCTTCAAGGGCTATGCCTTCCAGATAGAGATGAAGTATACGGCATATAAGATTGGATTCAAGATCAAGGAGGTGCCAGTGATATTCGTCAACAGGCGTGAGGGTGTCAGCAAGATGTCCGGAGGCATTTTCAGTGAAGCCCTCTTCGGAGTCATGAGGCTGAGACTGGACGGCTGGACAAGGAAATATCCCAAGATAAAAGCCTGACACCGGCCACTAAGCCAGCAGCCCCATGCCACGCCACGGGATGCATAAGCCAAATGGCTGAGGAACGTGCGGGACAACCTCACTCCCCCATCAAACCACCTTATCTCCTCCCCCCTGATAATTGAAGCCTGGAAGGCTGTACTAAGCGAAGCGTTCTTAACCGGGGTCGAAGCCCTCGGTAATACGACGAAGGACGACTGTCTGGAAGACAGAACCTCGTACTCCTGTACCGAAGTGAGTCAACGTTTTCGTTAAGCGAGAGCAGAGCCAGCTTGCTTGCTATGCCGAGTGTAGAAAACGAAGACAAAGTCAACGTTTTCGTTAAGCGAGAGCAGAGCCAGCTTGCTTGCTATGCCGAGTGTAGAAAACAAAGACGAAGTCAAAATAAGGCAAATCCAACTATCCCCCCCAGACACAACACAAAGAGTATAGACATGAACATAGCAATAGTCAAATACAACGCGGGAAACATATACTCGGTGGTGAACAGCCTGAGACGTCTCGGCATAGAGCCGACAGTCACAGACAACGCCGAGGAGCTGATGAAGGCTGACAAGGTGCTCTTCCCCGGACAGGGAGAGGCAAGTTCTGCTATGGCCTACCTTCGTGAGCATGACCTTGACAACGTTATACGCTCGCTGCGGCAGCCTGTACTTGGCATATGTGTCGGGCAGCAGCTGCTCTGCCAGCATTCAGAAGAAGGCGATGTTGACTGCATCGGGATATTCCCCATGGATGTGAGGCGATTCGTCCCGTCAAGACACGAGGACAAGATTCCACAGATGGGATGGAACAGTATCTACGACCTCAAGAGCCAGCTGTTCAAGGGGATAGATGGCGCCAACAACGCTGTCGGCGAAAACGACTACGTCTATTTTGTACACAGCTACTACGTACCGCTTTCCCCCCAATACACCATAGCGAAGGCTGACTTCATCCTCCCATACTCAGCCGCCATACACAAGGACAACTTCTACGCCACACAGTTCCATCCGGAGAAGAGTGGCAGCGTAGGCGCAAAGATTCTCAAGAACTTCCTTGACCTGTAGACACCCCCCAGAGAGCAGGAAGACAGCATACAGACAACACAGACAAACCGAACATCAAAGCAATGATAGAACTCATACCAGCCATAGACATAATCGAGGGGAAATGTGTCAGACTGACCCACGGAGATTATGACAAGAAGAAGATCTACGGCGAAGACCCTGTCCAGATAGCAGAGGGATTCGAGCAGTACGGATTCAAGCGCCTGCATATCGTAGACCTTGACGGGGCTAAATCACGCCATATCGTCAACGACGACATACTGAGACGCATAACAGAGGCGACAAGCCTCACCGTCGATTTCGGCGGAGGCATAAAGAGCAGTGAGGATATAGAGCGCGCTTTCGATGCCGGAGCATCGATGGTGACGATAGGCTCTGTCGCCGTGACAGCGCCCGATATGTTCCAGGCGTGGATAGAGAAATATGGCGCTGAGAGGATTATCCTCGGCGCAGATGTAAGGAAAGGGATGATAAGCATCAACGGATGGAAGGAGGACTCGGACGAGAGTCTGCTGCCTTTCCTACGCCGCTATACAGCCATGGGCGTGAAGAATGTCCTCTGCACAGAGATATCCAAGGACGGGACCCTTGAGGGGCCAGCTATAGAGCTCTATGACGAGATAATGAGAAACTTCCCGTCGCTCCACCTTATAGCCTCAGGCGGGGTGTCGTCGAACGATGACATCGAGAATCTTGAGCGACACGGCATACCTGCCGTAGTATTCGGTAAAGCCTTCTATGAAGGGAAAATTGACATCAACAGACTATGCCTTTAGCTAAGAGAATCATACCGTGTCTTGACGTGAAGAACGGAGAGACTGTCAAAGGAACAAATTTCGTGAACCTGCGCAAGGCGGGCGACCCTGTGGAACTCGGCAAGGCATACAGCGAGCAGGGTGCCGACGAGCTCGTATTCCTCGACATAACAGCAAGCTTCGAGGGGAGGAAGACATTCACGGAGATGGTAACACGTGTCGCACGAGAGATAAATATACCGTTCACCGTTGGTGGAGGAATAAACCAGATAGAGGATGTCACACGCCTGCTGAACGCCGGAGCAGACAAGGTGAGCGTAAACTCTGCAGCCCTGAGGAATCCGGAGCTGATAAGCCAGATAACATCACAGTACGGCTCACAGGTATGTGTCTGCGCCATCGACGCACGCCTCGACCCCGACGGATGGCACTGTTATCTCAACGGCGGACGCGTGAGGACAGAGCGCGGACTATTTGAATGGGCTCACGAAGCCGAGCAGCGCGGAGCAGGAGAGATACTCTTCACATCGATGGACCACGACGGCGTGAAGCAGGGATACGCCAACGATGCGCTCGCACGCCTCGCCGATGAGCTCTCGATACCCGTGATAGCATCAGGCGGAGCAGGGACAATGGAGCACTTCCGCGACGCCTTCAAGATAGGAAGAGCTGACGCCGCCCTCGCCGCTTCCGTATTCCATTTCAGCGAGATACCCATACCACGCCTGAAAGACTATCTATATAAAGAAGGTATAAACGTAAGGCGGGGAGCATGATCACGGCACACGACAACCGGCAAACAAATATGGCCACTCCAATCCCTTCCCACACAGTGTGACCACAATGCCAGCGTGGAGAGATATCGCCCATAATTGCCGTCAATAGGATTATTATAACCACCACAGGATATACAAAAGAGATAAAGGAATGAAGATAGATTTCGAGAAAGGTGGAGGCCTCGTGCCAGCCATCATACAGGATGCGGAGACAAAGAATGTACTCATGCTCGGATACATGAACCAGGAGTCGCTCGACAAGACCATGGCTACAGGCAAGGTGACATTCTGGAGCAGATCGAGGAATGAGCTGTGGACAAAAGGTGAGACATCAGGCAACTACCTCGACCTCGTAGACATAAAGGCTGACTGTGACAACGACACCCTCCTTGTCAAAGTTCATCCCCACGGACCGACATGCCACAAAGGGACAGACACCTGCTGGGGAGAGGAGAACAAATAAGCGAGCGGATGGCGACTCATCCCCCATTATGGCTTCCCGTCACCCCCACCGGCAAAATAGAGAAGACCACATGGCAGCAGAATTCCCCTCTAGGCATAAGCACAGCACGCCGTTCTGCCAGATGATGTAGCCCATATATATGGCTATATAAATAAAGGTAGGAATGTAGTCCATATAATTATTGCTATATAAATTATGGTGGGAATTTAGTCCATATATGTGGCTATATAAAGTAAGGTCAAGAGGAAAGAAACACCTGCATAAGCAAACATAAAAGACAAATATAACACACACAACATGAACAGCGGAAACAACCCACTCCTGTTCCTCTCTGAGCTACAGGACTTTATTGAGAAACGCCATGAGGAGATGCCAGAAGGCTCATACACCACATCTCTCTTCAGGGACGGACTGAACAGAATGGCTCAGAAAGTGGGCGAGGAAGCCCTCGAACTTGTCATAGAGGCAACAAACGGCACTAACGAACGCCTTGTCTATGAGGGCTCAGACATGCTCTACCACCTCATCGTCCTGCTGACAAGCAAGGGACTCAGAATAGAAGACTTGGCAAAAGAACTGCAGGTTAGGCACGACCCTAACTGGCATAAGCACTAAGACATACCATGCTCATAGACTACAAGAACGCGACAATATACCAGGAGGACAAGCTTATCCTTGACAATGCGAACTTCCATCTCGACGAGGGAGAGTTCATATACCTAATAGGCAAGGTAGGCTCAGGGAAGAGCTCACTGCTGAAGACAATGTACGGGGAGCTTGACATAGACAGCGCCGACAACGCCGTGGTTCTCGGCAGGGACATGCTGAAGATAAAGCGCAAGCATCTACCAGAGCTGAGGAGGGAGATGGGTATAATTTTCCAGGACTTCCAGCTCCTTCACGACAGGACCGTATACAAGAACCTGCGCTTTGTGCTGAAGGCTACAGGATGGAAGAAGAATGAGGACATAGACACGAGAATAGACGAAGTGCTCGATGCTGTCAACATGGCCGACTCCAAGGAGAAACTCCCACACGAGCTGTCAGGAGGAGAGCAGCAGCGCATAGCCATAGCCCGCTCCCTGCTGAACAAGCCAAAGGTGATCATCGCTGACGAGCCGACAGGAAACCTAGACCCCGAGACAGCGGAGAACATAGTGCTGCTGCTGAAAGGCATCACACACTCAGGGACAGCCGTCGTTATGTCTACCCATAACCTGCCTATGCTCGACAAGGTGCCTGGCATCGTCTACAGATGTGAGAGCAACACCCTCGAGGAGGTCAAGGCATAACGCATCGAAACGGCAAGATGTGTCGCATTCCTTGCAAGCATAGCATAGAAACAAAAGCATGAGGGGGACAAGGCCATAACACATACACCCATCAGGAGATGTCATGGTGTCAGCCGTAAAGAGCCATCAGGCGATGTCATATCCGCCTTACATAAATATAAAGGAATAAAAAATAAACATTATAGCAAAATGAAGGTAATGAAGTTTGGTGGAACCTCAGTAGGTTCACCAGAGAGAATGAAAGGAGTTTGCCGGCTTATCACAAAGTCTGGTGAGCCAACATTTGTGGTACTGTCAGCAATGTCTGGCACAACGAACAGCCTCATCGAGATCTCAAACTATTTCTACAAGAAGAACCCTGATGGTGCACATGACGTCATTAACACCCTTGAGCGCAAATACATGCGCCATATCGACGAGCTGTACACAGACGCCACGATTAAGGCAGGCATAACAGAGACTGTAAAGAACATCTTCCAGTATCTCCGCTCATTCTCAAAAGACACATTCACCAGCTTTGAGGAACGTGCGGTAGTGGCACAGGGCGAGATGCTCTCAACAAACATGGTTGTGGCCTACCTCAAGCAGGAGGGGATAAAGGCCATCCTCATACCAGCTCTCGACTTCATGCGCACAGACAAGAACCAGGAGCCGGACATGATGCACATAAAGCTCCACATCAATGACATACTGAAGTGCGAGCAGGGCTACCAGATATATATCACACAGGGATTCATATGCCGCAACGCCTATGGCGAGGTGGACAATCTGCAGCGCGGAGGCTCTGACTATACAGCATCGCTTGTCGGAGCTGCCATAAACGCTGATGAGATACAGATATGGACAGACATCGACGGTATGCACAATAATGACCCACGCGTGGTGGAGCATACAGAGCCTGTCCACCAGCTGAACTTTGAGGAGGCCGCTGAGCTTGCTTATTTCGGGGCGAAGATTCTCCACCCCACATGCGTGCAGCCAGCCAAGAACGCAGGCATCCCAGTAGCGCTGAAGAACACCATGGACCCTGATGCCGAGGGAACAATCATAAACAACGACCTGCAGCGTGGGAAGATAAAGGCCGTAGCGGCTAAGGACAACATAACAGCGATAAAGATAAAGTCGTCACGTATGCTGCTCGCCTCTGGGTTCCTTCGCAAGGTGTTCGACACATTCGAGGAGTTCAACACCTCCATCGACATGGTCTGCACATCAGAGGTTGGCGTATCGATGTCTATCGACAACCCGAAGAATCTCGAAGCTATTGTCGACAAGCTGAAGAAATATGGCACAGTCACTGTCGACCGCGGCATGTGCATAATATGTGTTGTCGGCGACCTTGACTGGGAGAACCTCGGATTCGAGACTCTTGCCACAGAAGCCATGAAGGATATTCCCGTAAGGATGATATCCTACGGAGGATCAAACTATAACATATCATATCTCATACGTGAGGAAGACAAGAAGCGCGCGCTGCAGAACCTTTCTGCCGTGCTCTTCAAATAAGGACATAGAGACTCCCCCCCCCAACGTTGCCAGAGGCTATGAGCGGCTGTCATGGTCTCTGGCAGAAGGGGAGTAAAACAGCAAACACAAAAGAAACAACAATGGAACAGCTACCAATCGAGAAATTCAAGAACATCGAGACACCCTTCTACTATTATGACACCGACCTGCTGCGAGAGACACTCAGCACAATATGCCACGAGACATCAGAGCATGAGGGATACTGCGTACATTATGCCGTGAAGGCGAACGCCAACCCGAAAGTGCTGGAGATTGTGGCAAGCTACGGATTAGGTGCCGACTGTGTCAGCGGCAATGAGGTCAGAGCGGCATTAGAGGCAGGATTCCCCGCATCGAAGATTGTTTTCGCTGGAGTGGCGAAGAAAGATGATGAGATTCTCCTCGGCATAGACAATGACATATTCTGCTTCAACTGCGAGAGCATCGAGGAGTTGGAAATCATACAGCAGCTCGCTGCCAGAAGAGGGAAGAAGGCACGTGTATGCTTCCGCATAAACCCTAACGTCGGGGCGCACACCCACGCAAACATAACGACAGGCCTGGCAGAGAACAAGTTCGGAATCCCCATGGAGGACATGGAGAAAGTCATTGGCCTCGCGCAGGATATGGAGAACATAGAGTTCGCAGGGCTGCATTTCCACATCGGTAGCCAGATACTTGAGATGGATGACTTTGAGGCTCTCTGCCACCGTGTCAACGACCTCCAGGACCAGCTTGCCGCCAAGGGCATAGAGGTGAAGAACATCAATGTCGGTGGAGGATTAGGCATAGACTATGTCAATCCAGATAAGAACCCAGTCCCTGACTTCAAAGCGTTCTTCGACACATACGCCAAGAACATGAGGCTGCGCCCCGGACAGAAACTCCACTTCGAGCCAGGACGTGCCGTAGTAGGCCAGATGGGAACACTCATATCCACGACAATATATGTGAAGAAAGGCACCATGAAGGAGTTCTGCATCATCGACGCAGGCATGACAGACCTCATACGTCCAGCCCTTTATGACGCATACCACAAGGTTGAGAATATCTCCAACCCTGACGGAGCATTGAGGAGATATGATGTCGTAGGCCCTATATGTGAGTCGAGCGATGTGTTTGTCAAAGACTACGAGATGCCCGAGACACACCGTGGAGACCTCATCGCGATACGTTCTGCCGGAGCATACGGAGAGATAATGGCATCACGCTATAACTGCCGTAATCTCCCGAAAGGCTACACGACAGAAGACTTGGGGTAGCCCCCTACGCCTCATAACAACGGCAAACATGCCTTGGTATGTTCTGGGACAATAAAAGAGACAATATACATATCGAGCAAACTGATGGACAGACCGTTATCAATAATAATACTCTCTAACGACGACAGCATGTCGCTGAGAAACACCCTGCCTGCACTTCTATCCCAGGACTATGGTCCCGGATATGAGGTCATCGTGGTACGTGAGACACGGCGTGGCGATGTGCGTGACATGCTCAAACCTCTCATGGAAGAGCACAAGAACCTGCGCTCGACATATCTCCCCGACAAGCCTAAGTATGTCTCTGACGACGAGATAAAAATACTCTTAGGCGTCAAGGCTGCGGCAAACAACGATATACTCATGATACCGCCAGACTACATGCCACAGTCGGGAGAGTGGCTCAAGGCTGTGGCCGACAGCACAGAGATAACAGACGAGGCCCCCATTCATCTCGGCGACGCACACATCGTGGGGAAGATTGGATTCTTCCTGAGGAGGAAGCATGGCAAAACCGTCAAGAGCATACTGAAGCCTTGGTGCAAGACTAACGGGATAAAGCGCAAGGGTCTCATACTCGGCAAGGATGTGCGGCATGACGTCTCCATCTCGTTCAGCAGGAAGGACTATCTCGACGACATTAGGCTCAGGAGCATCATATCATCGCATATCATGCTGTAGGAACTGACGCTGAATGTACAGAGACTTGTACCCCCTCCCCTTGCCCTAATGTAGACAGGGGAGCGGGTGGGACAAGAGAAGAACATAAAAAAGAATGGATATGGTTATGGAAACCACCTCGGATGCCAGCACACGTCCCTGTGAGCCAAGGCATGCGATGAGGGGAAGGCAGGCCGAAACACATCTAACATACAACAAACCACAAGAAGAATGATTGTTCTCCATTATATACCATCACTGATGAAGAAGGAAGGGCAGGCAGCACGTTATGTCCAGACGATTCATGCAGCTATGAGAAAGACAATGGAGTCACATCTGTTCACGGGCGAGGTGTCACGCCGTGAGTTTGTCAGTATGCTATGTAAGGTGAACCCAGACATTGTCCATATCCATGGATGCTGGAGCCTGGCATCGGCAAGAGTGGAACGGTGGTCACGCCAAAGGGGGTATCCTGTCATCCTGTCGCCACACGGCGGCCTGAACGACCTGTCCAAACGGCCAGACTTCTTGAAACACCTGATGCCGAGAATCATACTCTACCAGTATCATCTTACCAGAAGCGCCTTCGTCCTTCACGCCTCGTCGGCAGCAGAGCTCTCCGAGCTGAAGGCCCTTGGCTGGAAGCGACGCATAGCGCTCATACCATATCCCTCAGAGACATTGACAGCAGAGAACATGGTCGAGGAGTTCAGGCTGCTGTACCAGAAGACACTCGACACTGTCAGGCAGAACAGGCTCAGCGTCCGTGAGACAGAATGCCTATGGGTTATCCTCTCCCTATACGCTGACAACAGGGACGATATGGACATCGGCACACGGAACAGCCTCACATCGCTGACAGCCCACGAATGGCAGACAATACTTGTATACAGCATAGACCATGGCATAGAGGATATCGTGAGGAAGACACTCGGCAAATATGACATACACCCTACCGCAACAGTGACAAGCGCACCGTCAAGGTATTCTACAAAGAATATCGCCAAGCTGTCACCACCTCCCCCACGACTGATGGAGGCCGGACCACAGAACCAGACAGAATCAATAGAGTGGACCATGGCGACAGAACTATATATCCTGAAATACAATATCGTAGACAAGAGGATATGCAAGGACGACAATGCCCCCCTGGCTCTTTTCATCGGGATATACAAGAAAATCAGATGGACAGAATATGATGAGAACGCGCTGGCAGCCCATCTTGAGCGTCTCAGCATAAGAGACTTCACCGGCAGGCTGATGCAGATATACTCCGAGACACTCCGTCTCACCATAGGTTTCATGCCCGTCGACCCTATTGACGACAGGCAGACAGAGGCCATGCGCTATAATCTTAACTTTATCGTTAAATGCTGAACTTGCCCGGATATTGCCATGGATATAAAACGAAAGCCGAGCCAAGTTTATAACGAAGACGAGCGCGATATAAAGCATACCCTCAACTCTTGCCATGGCGAGAGACAAGACAAAATGGCAACTACCAGCAGGAAGACAGGATATAGCCCCACTGTATGTCTCCATCACTGGCATAACGCCTTACCGACTGACAATATAACCATCCAAGACGGGAATCACATCCGTATGAGCCCCCACCCCACAACCGACAACATCACCCCCACGGCATACAGAGTGAAGCCCGCCATTGATCATTCCCTGTAATCACAATACCGCATCCCGTTGTTGTCATACACAGCGGGAGCAGACCCCTAAAAGACACATAAGACATGACGAACATTGACATCGAGAAAGACATGCGCTATCTTCAGCTGCTGTCCCGCAACTTCCCCACAGTAGCGTCAGCGTCGACAGAGATTATAAATCTCTCAGCGATCCTTAACCTGCCGAAGAGCACCGAGCATTTCCTTGCCGACATACATGGAGAGCACGAGGCTTTCCTCCATGTGCTCAAGAACGCATCGGGGAACATAAAGCGCAAGGTAAACGAGATCTTCGGCCACACCATGCGCGAGGCAGAGAAGAAAGAGCTGTGCACACTGATATATTATCCGGAGCAGAAGCTTGAGCTGATAAAGACAACAGAGGAAAACCTCTCTGACTGGTACCACATCACGCTACACCAGCTTGTAGCTGTCCTGCGCGATGTATGTTCGAAATACACACGCTCCAAAGTGCGCAAGTCGCTGCCTGACGAGTTCTCATACATCATACAGGAACTTCTGCACGAGCGTACTGACGACAGCGACAAGGCAGCCTATGTCAATGGCATAATAGAGACAATAATCTCGACCCAGCGCTCAGATGATTTCATCATCGCCATCTGCAATGTCATACAGCGCCTCTCCATAGACCAGCTGCACATCCTCGGCGATATATACGACCGCGGGCCCGGCGCACACATCATTATGGACACGCTGAAGGAATACCACTCGTGGGATATACAATGGGGCAACCACGACATACTGTGGATGGGAGCCGGAGCCGGTAATGACGCATGCATATGCCATGTCATACGCATCTGCCTGCGCTATGCCAACCTCACGACCCTTGAGGAGGGATATGGCATCAACCTTGTCCCCCTCGCCACATTCGCCATGGAGCACTACAGCGACGACCCCTGCATAGGATTCGAGCCAATCATCCTCGACAGCAACGCCGTCATAGACGAGAAACAACGCCGACTGACAGCGATGATGCACAAGGCCATCTCCATAATACAGTTCAAGGAAGAGGCAAGGCTCTTCAGGAAACACAAGAACTGGAACATGGCTGACCGTGACATCATCTCCACTGTCGACACAGAGCGCAACACATGCCGTGTCGACGGCAAGGAGCATGTCATGCAGAACGCCACATTCCCGACAGGCATCACAATGACCGGCGACGAGGAACAGCTCATGGCACGCCTCCACCACTCCTTCCGTGTCTCAGAGAAGCTGCAGAACCATATCAGGGCTATGCTCTCACATGGATGCATGTACGCCATATACAACGGGAACCTCCTCTTCCACGCCTCCATACCCCTAAACGCCGACGGCACCATGAAGCGAGTGGAGATGACCCCCGGCAACTTCTACTGCGGCAAGGAGCTGATGCACAATATCGGGATGCTTGTGCGCACAGCATTCCAGCAGGACAGCGCTCCGGTTGAGCGTCAGTATGCAAGGGACTATTTCCTCTATCTGTGGTGTGGGAAAGACTCTCCGCTCTTCGACAAGTCGAAGATGTCGACATTCGAGAGATACTTCATCGCCGACAAGACAGTCCACCGCGAGGAGAAAGGCAACTACTTCAAGTTGCGCGACAATGAGCACGTCATTGACGGAATAATGGACTCATTCGGCCTCAAGGGGCCTAACAGGCATATAATAAACGGTCACGTCCCTGTCCATGTGGCCAACGGCGAGAAGCCCATCAAGGCCAACGGGAAGCTGATGGTAATCGACGGAGGATTCTCTGAGGCATACCACAAGGAGACAGGCATTGCCGGATACACCCTCGTATACCATAGCCGCGGCTTCCAGCTCGTGCAGCACGAGCCGTTCACATCGGCCAAGGACGCTGTTCTGAGAGGGACAGACATCAAGTCGACAACACAGATTATAGAGATGTCCAACCGCCGCATGCTCGTCGCCGACACTGACAAGGGGACAGAACTGAGACAGCAGATTGACGATCTGAAGAACCTTCTCTACGCCTACAGGCATGGATATATAAAGGAGAGAGGCAAAAGATAACCTCTCCTATCCTCTCTACCCCCCTGCCTTAGCGCCATCCCCACACTGGGGGCTATCCCTATCT
>JADYUK010000059.1 GCA_021531755.1 Hoylesella loescheii | reverse complement strand
CATGGGGCGGCAATACATATCAGCACATTCGGTAATCTTTAGGTATCCTGTAATCATTATGAAGTGAACTGTACAGTTTGCGAGACATGTATATCTGCATTTATGCAGCAAGCATTTCAAAGCTCTATCCTGCCGATGTATTCCTTGTTCTGGATATACATAATAAGGTCATATTCTCCTTTGATACATTCAGGAATAGTGACAGATGTCCTGCCTTCAACTTCCTCAGAGAAGACCTCATTACTATTGTCATCGGTAATGACGATTGTTGTAGCCATGACATCTTCTTCCCATGAGATGATGTTATTCTGTTGCTGTATATATATGACAGGAACGCGGATAGGTACATGAGGTATCACGGTGCCTTTATGTACATCTTTGTATTGCACCATGATTATTGTTTCCTGGCAATCACAATATCCTTTTGAGACCGATGAAGTCAGTATAAAGAGCGGTAACAGTAATTTAATGATGTTAAGCATAGAGTTAAGGTTTGGGTTATTTTCGTCTGCAAAATTA
>JADYUK010000058.1 GCA_021531755.1 Hoylesella loescheii | reverse complement strand
CTCCCCGACCACAACAGACACCCACCCCCTACCCCACACATATATATAACCATAACAAACAAGACAACACACCATGACAATAGACGAACTGCAAGACGAAGTGATAGAAGAGTTCCAGGACTTTGACGACTGGATGGACAAGTACCAGCTGCTCATAGACCTCGGCAACGAGCAGCCACCCCTCGACCCCCAGTACAAGACCGACGACAACCTCATAGACGGATGCCAGAGCCGTGTGTGGCTGCAAGCCGACATGAGAGACGGACTGCTGCACCTTGAGGCAGAGAGCGACGCCCTCATCGTGAAAGGCATCATAGCCCTGCTCATACGCATACTCTCAGACCATACACCAGCCGAGATACTCTCCGCCGACCTCTACTTCATCGAGAGCATCGGGCTGAAGGAACACCTCTCCCCCACACGCTCCAACGGCCTCCTCGCCATGGTCAGGAAGATACGCATGTACGCCCTCGCATTCTCACAGCAACAGTAACCCCCACCCCTCCCTCCAACCATCACC
>JADYUK010000057.1 GCA_021531755.1 Hoylesella loescheii | reverse complement strand
TTCTCTCCCCATCCCCCAATCACCAAACCACTCCCCACTCATATCAATCACCGATTCCCCCATGGTGGCCATGAAGAAAAAATATACAAGAAATCCAAAAAAATGTTTGGAGGTTTGAGAGAAATGCATTAACTTTGCATCTGCAAAAAATGAACGTGGTCATATTACATATATATCATAACATTGAATAAGATTGACGGCGGCTCGGCATCCAAGTAAACTTGATTGTTATCGCCTTGTACAATCATTCACATCGTGTAATGAATAATCCTCAATCAATATAGCCACAACAAGACAAGGAGAGTTGGCAGAGTGACCGAATGCGCTGGACTCGAAATCCGGTATACTCTTTACGGGTATCGGGGGTTTGAATCCCTCACTCTCCGCACATCAGACGACAGCATATTGGTGGGTTCGTATATGACATACGTTCCCACCATTTTGTTTTCTACTACCCCCCTGACCCCTCAGCCCTCCCGCTGCAGCTGCGCGCAGGAGACTGCATGCAACGCGACGCCTCCCATACCCCATCTTCCCATAC
>JADYUK010000056.1 GCA_021531755.1 Hoylesella loescheii | reverse complement strand
TTTGTTGCTTTATTCGTAATTATATATAATGTGTATGGCTTTCGCCTTGATTTGTTGCCAGTGTGTCTTGATGGAATCTTGTGATTCAAGCATCTGACTATGTATGTGGCACGATGTGTTTTAATCCGTCTTGAACAGTCCAAATATAGCACTTTTAGTTCGAATTGACCAAATTTTTGAAGGTCTGTAAACTCACTTTTAACTCTATCATTCAATGATTTAAGTTATTGTACTTTCAAATTAGACCTTAATAGACTACAAACACATCAAAATGAGAAATCTGCCAATTTTGAATTGTTAAAGCGAAATCTCCTAAAATCAACGAGTTACAAACTTGATTTATGCAGAATTTTGAAGTTTATGAATCAAGGTAAAAAGATGGCAAAAGGCCCAAAATACCATACTCGAAGGCATAATATACCATACATGTGGTATTGTAAGGAAGAGAGAAATGGGGTAACTTTGCACTCGTGAATCAGAGACGGGCGCTGTATCTCTGCCAAGCAGCGATACAACACACCCTATTCACTCATGCGAGTCTACGACAAATTTGCACTCGTGAATCAGAGACGGGCGCTGTATCTCTGC
>JADYUK010000055.1 GCA_021531755.1 Hoylesella loescheii | reverse complement strand
CTGTATGAAGTGCTGGAAGCATCGATTTACAGCAGTAGAATCAGTGACTACATGAAAGTGGGACAGTACATAAGCCAGTATGAGCAGCTTGTCAGGAAATATAACGATGGCGCATACCCCGACCCTCAACGCTGTGACTACTATTGTGTAAAGGCTGACTATTATCTCCATCAGGGCAAGCTCGACTCTGCCAAGATATTTTATGACAAAGCCCTGACAGACATCACGTGCGACTCTATCATACGTCTAAGAGCCTACGAGGGATTGATGAGGATGTGGCGCGAGAAGAATGACGCCGCCATGGTCAACAAGTATTCCCTGCTCTATTGCGCCCTTAACGACTCGTCGCTGATAAGAAACTCTCGCGACATTGTCAACCGTATGCAGGCCCAGTACAGATATGACCGGGCAGAGAAAGCGAAGATGGAGGCTGAGATGGGCGAGTACAGGCTCATGGCTGTCCTCGTCGCGATATTGATTGTTGCCATTATCGGTGGGATGCTCATCCGCCAGCGGCTGAGGAGAGAGAGGGAGAGACAGAGGGCTGAGATAGTGAGGCAGAACGCCGAGTATGGAATGCTGAGAGATATGTACGAGAAGGCTA
>JADYUK010000054.1 GCA_021531755.1 Hoylesella loescheii | reverse complement strand
TTAATTTTGCAGACTAAAACAGACCATAGAGAATAGCCCTGCCCCTCCCTGAGGGCTCTCTCCTGGGGGCTCTCCGAGGCTCTCCAGAGTTTCCAGCCCCAACTTCCCTCCCCCACCAACAACTATGCGACACATCACAATAATTCTATCAACAACCATAGCACTAATGCTCTCCGGCTGTGCCAACCCTGATGCCGACCGCATCATGGACAGGGCAGAGGCTATAATGTATTCTGCCCCAGACTCAGCTATGCTGGCGCTCGACAGCTTGGCTGCCACTGCCAGCTCCCTACCCAAATCCCAGCGCATGCGTCATGCCCTGCTAACGACAGAAGCGAAAAACAGACTCCTCATCAATCTCTCCTCACAGACCATAATGGAAGAAGTGGCCGATTACTACCGACATCATGGCGACCGCAAGGAGAAAGTCATGGCTGTCTATCTGCTTGGCTCTGTCTATCGTGACCGTGGCGATGTGCCGTACGCACTCGACAGATACCATGAGGCGCTCGAGCTCTCTGATACCACAGAGGCCAATGCCGACTACAAGATGCTGGCGAAGATTTACGGCCAGATGTATATCCTTTACGACAAGGTATTCCTCCCCGAGCTTGAGATTGAGGCTGCCCGAAAGTG
>JADYUK010000053.1 GCA_021531755.1 Hoylesella loescheii | reverse complement strand
GACCTCGACCTTGAACGCTTCTTCGACACAGTGAGCCACAGCAAACTCATAGAGATACTCAGCCGCACCATCAAGGACGGCAGGGTAGTCAGCCTTATACACAAATATCTTCGGAGCGGAGTCATAGACAAAGGACTGTGGCATGCAAGCGAGGAAGGCACTCCCCAAGGAGGACCGCTGAGCCCACTTCTCAGCAACATCATGCTGAACGAGTTGGACAAGGAACTCGCACGCAGAGGACACCCCTTTGTGCGCTATGCCGACGATTCGATGATATTCTGCAAGACCAAGCGTGCCGCAGAACGTGTACGCGAGTCAATAACCAAATTCATAGAAGGGAAGCTATTCCTAAAGGTGAACAAGGAAAAGACCGTAGTCTCATACATACGAGGTGTGAAATATCTTGGCTACTCCTTTTATGTAAACAAGGGTAGATGCCAACTCACCGTACACCCGAAATCAAAGGCAAAGATGAAGTCAAGGCTAAAAGAACTGACAAGTCGAAGCAACGGATGGGGATACGAAAAGAGAAAGCAGAAGCTAAAAGAGTACATACAAGGGTGGGTTGGGTATTATCACCTTGCCAATATGAAACGTCTTTGCCAAGAGACCGATGAATGGTTAAGACGGAGAATACGTATGTGTATATGGAAGGCTTGGAAGAAGCCAAAGACAAAGGTAATGAACCTCATCAAGTGTGGTATAGCCAAATGGCAAGCATACCAATGGGGGAACACTCGCCTTGCGTATTGGCACATAGCACATAGCCCGATTCTGCTTACTGCAATATCAAATGATAGGCTACGGAGACAAGGTTATATGTGTCTAATGGATTCGTATCTCGAATGGAATCCAAAATAGGAACCGCCGTATGCCGAACGGCACGTACGGTGGTGTGAGAGGTCGG
>JADYUK010000052.1 GCA_021531755.1 Hoylesella loescheii | reverse complement strand
GAGAGACAGAGGGCTGAGATAGTGAGGCAGAACGCCGAGTATGGAATGCTGAGAGATATGTACGAGAAGGCTACCCACGAGTACGTGCTCTTACAGACCGACTTCGGAGCCTTAAGGAGAGAGAAGGAGGAAGAGATAGAAAGCATGAGGGCACAGATGAAAGCATATATGAACGATGATATAAATACTGACACGCATAAGAAATATGTCGAGTCTGCTGTCTCAGACATTCTGAGCGAGCTGCGCATGATGGCACGTGTAGGAGACATACCGACATACCACCAGCTAAAGGAGATGGAGGAATATGTATTAAAGACCCAGCCCGACTTCTACCGATTCATAGCTGCCCCCACATACGGTCTGTCGCCCCAGGAGACACAGACATGCTTCATGACGCGTCTTGGATTCACCACATCAGAGATTGCTGTCCTGATGAATATCAGCAAGCAGAGGGCTACAAACATAAAGAGCTATGCCTGCATGAAACTGTACGGACAGAAGAGCGCGAGACTACTTGCCGAGAAGTTAGCTTCAGTGTAGTGATGATAATAACAAACTTCGTAAAGTTACTATTCTTGAGCTGACAGTCTAAATACTGGAGCGATAGCGTTCGCCAGTGACATCATTATAGCCAGATGTACAATGAGGAATTGTTACATCTGGCTATAAATATATTAATTAGTTACATGATGGGTGTAACAAATTAATATATTTCTGTTGCGACAAAACAAAACATTCGCAAATTACGCCTTTGTAACTTCTTGTACTATTGATATTTACAACGAATCGGACACATTTGTGTACTTTTTGTGTACTCTTTTTTCTTTCATTTTTTGTTATTTCCTTAATTTTGCAGACGAAAATAACCCAAACCTTAACTCTATGCTTAACATCATTAAATTACTGTTACCGCTCTTT
>JADYUK010000051.1 GCA_021531755.1 Hoylesella loescheii | reverse complement strand
GAGAGACAGAGGGCTGAGATAGTGAGGCAGAACGCCGAGTATGGAATGCTGAGAGATATGTACGAGAAGGCTAGCCATGAGTACCAGCTCTTACAGACCGACTTCGGAGCCTTAAGGAGAGAGAAGGAGGAGGAGATAGAAAGCATGAGGGCACAGATGAAAGCATATATGGACGATGATATCAAGAATGACCAGAATGAGAAGAACAATGAATTATCAAAGACAGACATACGTAAAGTGATGCGCATGATGGCTCGTACAGGAAAAATACCTACGAACAGCCAATTGAACGAAATGGAGGAACAGATAGACAGCGAGTCGCCTGAATTTTACAGATTCATAACTGACGTAAACTACGACCTGTCTCGACAGGAGATTCTTGCGTGCATGTTCACCAAACTTGGGTTCTCTACAACAGAAATAGCTGGGCTGATGAATGTCAGCAAGCAGAGGGTTACAAACATGAAAAGCAAAGCCTGCTTGAAACTGTATGGGACGAAGAGTGCAAAAATACTCTCCGAGAAGTTAGCATCAGTGTAGTGATAATTATTGGTGGGTTCGAACAAATCACATCATTATCCATACAGACAATCTATATACTGGAGCGATAGTGTTCGCCAGTGTCATCATTATAGCCAGATGTACAACGCCACATTGTAACATCTGGCTATAAATATATTATTATAACACATCCACAAGCCTATTGTATTATGCTAACTCATCCATCAAAAGAAAAATCACGATTTATCATAGTATGCTTAAATACCTGTTTGACTGCCACTTACATTATACAAGACAAATTGGTGTACTTTTGGTGTACTCTTTTTTCTTTCAATTCTGAAGATTTATATAATTTTGCAGACGAAAATAACCCAAACCTTAACTCTATGCTTAACATCATTAAATTACTGTTACCGCTCTTT
>JADYUK010000050.1 GCA_021531755.1 Hoylesella loescheii | reverse complement strand
AGAGCCCCCAGGAGAGAGCCCTCAGGGAGGGGCAGGGCTATTCTCTATGGTCTGTTTTAGTCTGCAAAATTAACCCAAGTTTGATATTCAATTGTCCGTTTCTCCTGCTGTCCAGTACTTTGCGTTTTTCATTTGCGGTGCTGTGTACTACAAACTTTTCTCGATTTTGATTTTTCTGAAGGGCATTTTCTTATACTTTAGTCGTTCATAAATATCATCTGCGGATTTGTTCGGCTCGCTGCACAGTCTCATGTGGACCTTCTTCCCAAGTACATTTGTGGCTTCCGTGGTGACCGCCTTCTGCGTGGACAGCCTTCGGACTATCTCTGTCCAGAAGCAAGTCTCTCCGGTCTGCTTGAGCTTGTAGCGGATGGTGTTGACTATCCAGTATAAGAGCAGGCCGAGGAAGAGGTGGGCGTCAGACCTGTTGTCTTTCTTGTGGTGAATAGGGCGCAGATTCAGGTCGGTCTTCAGCTGGCGGTTGGTACACTCTATTTGCCGACTTTTTAGAGTAAACTCATTTTATTGATATAACAGTAACAGAGGGCGCGCATAATTGTGAGCACAAAGCCTATGGCATCATTTTATCAGGATATAATGGCTTGTTCCAGCTCCTATGCAATCTTTTGATATCAGTTTATCGGCCATCGTACCCTTCTCTTTGTCAAACTGCTCAATAGAAAAGCAGTATATAACATTCGTGACAGTGTTAAGGATTATCATATAGCATCCCTTTGTGCCCTTGCCAACCTTTGAGTGGTCGAACAATGAACCTTCGTATGAATATATGGGCTGATCTGAAAGATAATATGGGGAAGAATGGGGTTTCCCTTTATCGTCATACCAGATCTCCTTTTCAGCTGTATATACGTAATAGCCATCTGACGAAGATTTAATTTTCCATTTTGTCCCATTCAAATCAGACGTGGAGATTCTCACCTGTGCCATGCACATGCTCGTCATGGCAAGGAACATTGATAATAGTATGGATTTTGTTT
>JADYUK010000004.1 GCA_021531755.1 Hoylesella loescheii | reverse complement strand
ATCTCGCCCCTATCCCCTCGCCCCTATCACAACGAAGAAGAAACAAATGAAGAAGAAACAAATATGCATACTCGGCTCAACAGGCTCCATAGGCACACAGGCCCTTGAGGTCATCGCCGAGCATCCTGACCGTTACGAGGCATACTGTCTGACGGCCAACACACAGGTGGAGAAGCTCGCCCTCCAGGCACGCCGTTTCCGCCCGGCCGCTGTTGTCATAGCCGACGAGTCACGCTATGACACACTCTCAAATCTTCTCTCTGACTGTCCCGACATCAAGGTCTATGCCGGCAAAGAGGCTCTTGAGGATATTGTCTGCGCCGAACCGGTCGACATGGTCCTCACAGCCATGGTGGGCTTTGCCGGACTGCGTCCTACTGTACGCGCCATAAAGGCCCACAAGAAGATATGTCTCGCCAACAAGGAGACCCTCGTGGTGGCAGGCGAGACAATCATGCGCCTCTCACAGGAGTGCCACTCACCGATTATCCCCGTCGACTCAGAGCACTCAGCCATATTCCAGAGCATTGTCGGCGACCATGACAATGAGATAACCCGCATACTGCTGACGGCCTCCGGCGGACCATTCCGCACACTATCCCTCTCACAGATGGAAGGGCTGACAGCCGCCGACGCTCTGCGACATCCGACATGGGACATGGGCGCGAAGATAACCATCGACTCCGCCACCATGATGAACAAGGGCTTTGAGGTCATCGAGGCCCGCTGGCTCTTCGGTGTGCCAGCCGAGCGGATAGAGGTCCTTGTTCATCCACAGTCAATCGTCCACAGCGCTGTCGAGTATGCCGATGGTGCAGTGAAAGCCCAGCTTGGAGTGCCAGACATGCGTCTCCCCATACAGTATGCGTTCTCCTTCCCCGAGCGCCTAACGCTGTCAGGCCCGCGCCTGGAGCTCTACGGCAAGAGCCTTGAGTTCTTCGAGCCTGACATGGAGCGTTTCCCGTGTCTCGCCATGGCCTATGAGTCGCTTCGACGTGGTGGGAATATGCCGTGCATAGTCAATGCCGCCAACGAGGTTGTCAACGAGGCATTCCGCAAAGGTCAGTGCCGTTTCCTTGAGATGGGCGACATCATAGAGCGCACTATGCAGAGCGCGACATACACCGCATCGCCATCGCTCGACGACCTCTTCGCCTCAGACAGCGAGGCACGCGCCATAGCACGCAGCCTCCTGAAGATATAAGGGGCGTGGCAGATGGTCAGCCCCCCCGCAGGGATAACCAATACAGCATCATACGGCTCATAAGCCGATATTAATCACTTAACAAAACACATATTTTATTTACCCGATGGAAATTTTCCTTATCCGCGCCCTACAGTTCATACTCGCCATAACGATACTTGTATTCCTGCACGAGGGCGGACACTTTCTCTTCTCGAAACTCTTCGGTGTGAGAGTCAACAAGTTCTATGTCTTCTTCGACTGGAAGTTCTCTCTCTTCTCCACATACTCCAACTGGTACCGCCGTCTCCGTGGCAAAGAGCCAGTACGCCGCAATGAAGAGGGCGAGTACGAATACGACGGCACAGAATACGGCATAGGCTGGATACCGCTCGGCGGATACTGCCAGATAGAGGGAATGATAGACGAGACACAGCACGATGTCGCCAAGCTGCAGGCTCCCCCCAAGCCCTATGAGTTCCGTGGGAAACCGGCATGGCAGCGTCTGCTCATAATGACAGGCGGTGTGATGGTCAATTTCCTGCTTGCCCTGATAATATACTCTGCCGTCCTATACACATGGGGCGAGGACTATATCGCGATGAAGGACATGAATATGGGCATGAAGTTCAACAGCGAGGCGAAGGCTCTCGGATTCCGTGACGGAGACATACTCCTCGGCACAGACGAGGGAGAGTTCCGTGAGTTCTCGGCCGATGTCTTCCGTTCTCTCTCCACAGCCTCAGAGGCACACGTCAGCCGCGACGGCAAGGACATCAAGATAGCCCTGCCAGGCGACATGAACCTCCTGTCCATGCTCCAGTCACAGCCAGTCTTCACACGTCCGCTCATACCGTGCGAGATAGACAGCGTCATAGCCGGCACACCAGCAGCCAAGGCAGGCATCGTCAAGGGCGACAGGATAACATCGCTCAACGGCCACCCCATAGACTCCTGGAACGAGTTCACATACCAGATAGGTGTCATAGACGACTGTCTCACCTCTGCCACCACATCAAAGGACAGCCTCGCCCTCAGGAGCGTCACGATGACCGTAGCGAGGGCTGGCGGCGCCAAGACAGACACCATAGCGCTGACCATGACACCTGAGCTGCACATCGGTGTGACACAGACAACACTCGCCAACTACTACAAGCCGACACACAAGAGCTACGGCATCATAGAGAGCGTCCCTGCCGGTGTCCGCTATGGACTGGACATTCTCAGCGGATATGTCTCTGACCTGAAGTATGTCTTCACCTCTGACGGTGCCAAGTCGCTGGGTGGCTTCGGAGCCATCGGCTCACTCTTCCCCCCATCATGGGACTGGATGTTGTTCTGGAAGATGACAGCCTTCCTCTCCATCATCCTCGCCTTCATGAATATCCTCCCAATCCCAGCTCTTGACGGCGGACATGTCCTGTTCTTGCTTTACGAGATTATCACACGCCGCAAACCGAGTGACAAGTTCCTCCTCCGTGCGCAGTATGTCGGGATGACCATCCTCTTCCTCCTCATGATATTCGCCAACCTCAACGATGTGCTGAGGTGGATAGGGGTAATGTAAGCCAGACAGTGCGGAGAAGCGCATTAATACAGGGAGCCCATAATCACATTCGTTCGGCCATACCATCCGGTCATTGTTTTCCCGTGATATCAATCCAGACATTATCTGTCTCTGTATTGTCTATCATGGTATTGTCTACAAGGACATTATAAATAATGTGATGTGTGGAGACACATCACTCACAAAACATCAGAAGCGTCCTGCATTGTTCAAAATATTAATTGCAAGGTAGGACGCTTCTGATGTTTTGTATTTCTTGAGTCAATGCAGACTTATTGAACTCACCCATAAAGTTCGCCAGACAGTTGTTTCTTTGTTCTATCACATTTTCCAGTAACAAACAATCATCCTACCGAACTCACGTTAATAATAAATTGTCTATTTTCTGAGGTAGGCCACTTATTAAATTCGAAGATTTCTGAAACAGAGGTAATAGGGAACATCACCTCTATGAATATCAGATGTTAAACCAGTTAAACAATATGGTAGATTGTGTTTTTGTAAAAGTGTTTTTTTAACTAAACCCATTGATGCCACTTGCTTTCTTTCTGTACTTATTTCCTTTAGACGAACATCTCTTTTGAAAGTACTGATTCTGCCAACATATTATTTTATAATCGAGACTTGCAACATCAACATCAGAATAGTATTCATTAGGTGCATAAATTTCGACAGGAATCTCTTTAATTGAGCTTCCTGTTTTATTTATGGACTTTTCCAGAGTTGTGATTAAAGTTGAAAGTGTCACAACGAGGAAAAAAAATGAGTGGGTTTCGTATCATTTGTGTATGTTACCGTTTGTTTATTAATATGGCAAAGGTAAGTATATAATCTGAGACACTCACTTTTCTCTAGAGAATTGTTTCATAATAGACAACAGACCAAAGACGGGATTTGTGTATTCGCTAAAAATATCATTATTACGTTTATCCCAGTTCAAGTAAATCTTTGTCCGTCAAGAAATCCAACAACCCAATAGTCAACACGCCGAGTTCGTCCTCCTTGCGATGAATGTCATCACCAACAATGACAATCTTACGAAAGTGGTCATTGATTGACAATAATGGGCGACGTTCTTGCTGTTCCTTCTCTGGCGTAGGCATGTGGAAAGCCGATTGGATATACACTCTGTATGGAGGGCGGTTCACCACAAAGTCTACCTCCAACTGTTTTCTGACAAACTTACCGTTCTCATCCTTGCCACCAAGTTCAACCAATCCTATGTCCACATAATATCCTCGACTGCGAAGCTCATTATAGATAATGTTTTCCATAATGTGCGTTTCCTCTTGTTGGCGGTAGTTAAGAATGGCTGCACGAATGCCGATGTCTGCGAAGTAGTATTTCGTCTCGGTACCAATATATTTTCTGCCTTTCACATCATAGCGTAAGGCTTCTTCTATCAAGAAAGAGTCTTTCAGATAGTCAATGTATTGTTTTATAGTGTCTCTTTTTATGGCTACCCCTTGTGAAGATTGAAAGGTATTGGCTATTCTTGTTGGGTTGGTGGAAGAACCTATACCAGAAGCAAGCACCCGTACCAATTCCTTCATTCCTTCTGGATTGCGTAGATGGTTGCGCTCAATTACATCACGCAGATAGGTCGTTTCATACAGACCACGCAAATAGTCTGTTTTCTTTTCTTCCGTTTCAAGCAAAGCCACCTGTGGCAGTCCTCCAAAAGTATAGTAATCCAACCAAGCTTTGCGTATATCGCCACCAATACCATTAAAGTATTCGTCAAAGGTGAGAGGCCAGATGCGTATTTCGTCACCTCTGCCTCGGAACTCAGTCACAACATCACTTGACAGGAAACGAGAGTTTGAGCCTGACACATACACATCTACATTCCGCATGTGTGTCAAGCTAAGAATAACCTCCACGAATTCTTCTACTAGCTGCACCTCGTCCAAAACTATATAATAAGGATTGCCATCATCCATAACCTTTGAATCTATATAGTCGAGCAAGGCATCAGGCTTCCTCAACCGCCTGTTTCGGAAATCATCAAGTTGTATTTCGATGATGTGACTATCAGTCACCCCATGTTCCAATAACCAGTTATGCCAGATCTCAAACAGCAGGAAAGACTTTCCACACCGTCTGACACCTGTTATAATCTTCACAAGACCGTTTCCACGTCCTGCAATAAGTCCATCCAAATATTTCTTACGTTCGAATATCATATTAGAGTACTATTTTTGATACTGGTATCAGATTTTACACCGCAAAGATAACGTTTTTATCTCGAAATACGGCATAAACAATGGAAAAACTGCGTCTACCAAGTAAAAAACAGCAAAACGTAGCATCGTAAACTACACAAAAATGCTTTTTAGAACAGTAGGGTATGACATGTAATCACACCCTACTGTTCAAGGGAGTCATTTCAACCGTACCCCTTTATGGATTTCGTCCTATAACTTCCATTCACCACATTATGGGGCGGTTAAAAGCGCCCCTCACAACCCTTATTTCGTGATTCCTGAGGTGATCGAAAGTTAAATACGTTAAATATTCACCTTTTCGTATCTAATCAGAATCCATACGGTCACTTTTCTGCCGTTTAAAGCGTATAATACTGATAATCAACTAATAATAGATACTCTGGTTAAGTTAAAATAATGAATATAAGAACTTGTTGACATGGAATTAAGGTTTGATTAACACATTTATGAATGTAAGGTGACTTGTAAGGCAAACGGTCAATGTTTGATGAAAAATGTAAAATATTACGGATATTATTTATATTATCCGTAATTTTTAACACAAAACATTCTTTATTCTCAACAAGTAGCTGTATCTTTGCACGCAAATAAGAATAACATGAATAGAAAGACAGTCATTGACACTCTAAAACAGCAAGGTGGATTCATAACCACAGGTGAAGTGAAAAGCCGTGGTGAATATGAGCAGCTTCGCCGTGCAATAGAAGATGGAACGCTTATGCGGCTTCGTAAAGGTGTCTATGTGGAAAAGTCAGCGTTGGCAAACAACATGATAGATGTGGAACGTATAGTTCCGCATGGGGTGCTTTGCTTGTATAGTGCTTTTGCTCATTATGGACTTTCCACACAAGTGCCTTCCGCTACTTGCATAGCCATTGAAGCCAAGCGAAAGGTGCGTTTGCCAGACTATCCTCCTATTGATCTCTATTATTGGAACAAGGAGAATTTGGAGTTTGGTATAATCAAAAAGAGTATATCTGGTTATGATGTACTCATTACAGATATGGAGCGAACGGTCTGTGATGCTGTTAAGTACCGAAACAAGATAGGGCTTGATGTGTGCGGTGAGGTGATAGACAACTATCTCAAAAAGGAGAACCGCAATATATCTCTACTCCATGAATACGCACAGAAACTAAGAGTGAAAAATATAATGACTACATATTTGGAGACAAGACTATGACAACGGATATAGGGAAGTCCATTAGGACACGTTTGTTGAACCTCGCCAAAGAGGAGAAGCAAGAGTATATGAAAGTGTTGGTTAGATACTTGCATGAACGCTTGCTGTTCCGTATCTCTGCAAGTCCTTACAAGAGCCACTTTCTTCTGAAAGGCAGTTCGCTATTGTTTGCCTTGGATGGGTTCAAGGCTCGTCCAACCATTGACATTGATCTGTTGGGAGAACGCATCAACAATGACAGAGATAACCTAAAAGAGATTTTTCAAAAAGTGTGCGCCATTGAATGTGAGGACGATGGAGTTACATTCGATGCAACTTCGCTTGAATTGGAGCCAATAGCCGTTGAAAAGAAATACCCAGGCACTTGTGTAAAAGTGGTGGCACACTTAGACACAATAGTGCAACAAGTGTCAGTTGACATAGGCTTCGGTGATGTTGTAACACCTTATCCTCTGTCATTAGACTATCCGTTGTTGTTACCAGATGTTCCTGCCGTGGAACTGTATGCCTATTCATTGGAAACTTTGATAGCAGAGAAGTTTCATGCAATGGTTGACCGTGACGAAAGCAACAGCCGCATGAAAGATTTCTTTGATGTGTATCAGTTGTTCACCAACCATGAGATAGACAAGGAACTTCTTGAGGAAGCCATTGTCGGTACGTTTAAGAACAGGAATACACCTTACCGAGAGAACCTTGCCCTTTTCACAGACAAGTTTGCAACGGATGCCACACGCAATATTTGGTGGAAAGCATTCTTGAAAAAGATACGTTGGAAAGAGCAGATAGACTTTTCTGTTGTGATGAAGTGCATCAAAGAGAACCTACAGGCATATTGGAACAAAGAAACATTAGGATGATAGCGAAAGGGCACATTTGCTCCATAGTTACTGTAAGTTATTTAGTTCCTCAAACTGAGCATCACATCTCGTTTTCGGAGTAAATGATTTCTTGCTTGAGTGCAGGTGGCTGCTATCCAGTTCGATTGTCTCAAAAGGTACAACAGCATACATTTCTGTGGTACTGACATTCTTGTAAACATCGTTACAGAGTTCTTCTTTATCAACCATAGTGATGTCACTATTGATTGCGAACAGATGCTGTCCTACATCCTTGCGAGTATGGAACAGAATGTAACCAATTTCAGAACGATGTTCGACTATTGCCATGGAATCCTTTGAGTACTTGATACCAATAGCAATCTTTCCATAAGGCAGGAACTTCACGCACTTGTCCGCAAAGTTCTCCATCATGACCATAAGAACACCGGTCTTTTGCTTTTCGATGCCTACTGGCACAGGGGTAATAGCCTTTGCACCCTCCAATATCTCTGTTGGATCTGTTCCGATTCTACATTCTTCCACATAGAAATGCTTCTTCAGTTCATCCAGCAGTTGGTCATTCTCTTCCTTGTACTTTTCGTTGGAATCCAATGCCAGGGAGAAGAACTCTTTGTTAGGAAAGGGTTGATAGAGTTTGCCAAGCACCTCCTTGAAGTTCTCTTCTATGTATTGAGTGGCATCCACATTCGGATGGGCCTGCATAGCATAGAAACTATATTGCTCTGTTAGCATCCTCTGTATCTCTGACCGGAAGGTATCACGTACTTTCTTTTTCCAAGCATCCTTCTGAAGGCTATTGTTTCGAGCATACAAGGATATGACATAGAGGAAGTTCACGTCATAGTGGCAGATTAGCAGCGTATCACGGTCGAACAGACGATTCTCAAAGTGATTGTTCGAGAAGTGTGTATTCTTCTTGTCCGTAATCTCAACCTCGTCCTTATAACTCAGTTCCTTGTTCAACTTGGCACTGATGAAGAAGTTCGGAATCACGTTGTAGCCCTCAGTCACGTCATCACGCAACTTTGGTACGTTGCCGAAGTTATTCTTGTCATACTGCAATTCTTCATCATCCCTATCATCATTCATGAACAGGTTCAAATTCCACTGGATGACATTCCTTGCGTATGTAAACTGCTTATAGACAGATTCTTTGCCAATATGGTTGCCACGCTTATAATACTTCGAGTCACCGATATAGTATATAGGTTTATCTTCTTCGTATGTGGTCAACCCTTGGTAACTATACATGTGGTCGATGCGCTTGCCATCATCCTGCTCCTTCAAACCTGCAGGGATGTTTCTGTCACCCACCAGTTCATCAATGATTGACTCAAAGACTATGTTGAAGTTCTTGACCAGAAGGTATTCCTTCTGTTCGGAACTTACATAGATTTGTCGGGCAGAATCAAAGAAAGCATAGCACAAATCCCACAATTCGAGAGCCTTGTCAGAGAAGTACTTGTACTTTATTTGCTTCAAACGCATCTTGCCCATGCCATTCAAGTACACTTTGAACTGCTTACCAGTAATCAGATCAAAGTTGCAGTTGATGTTGACAGGGAAACCGTAGTGCTCATGGATATAGTTCAAAATGGAGAAGAAGATGACAAGCAACTCTTCATCGAAGTTGATCTGTCTCTTCTTGTTGACTGGACGCAGATATACAGCATTGCTATCTTGGATGATGGCAGGTGTTGTGGCTATAGTGCGGTTCCAGTTTATCTTGTTGAATCCAGCATGAATGTTGCGAAGGACATAGAAGAAGAAATCCTGGTTGTCCTTGTTGAACTGCACCAACGACAAAAGGATGTCGAGGAAGGTGTTGCTCAGATGCTTGCCTCCCTTTCCAACCTCTGCTATCTTCTTATGATAGACGATGCTCGTCTTGTTTCGCTTGTCGTTATGGAACACCACGATAGCACGGTAAATCCATACGGCAAACTCATAGATGAAGTCCTTCTCTTGCTGAGTTAGGGGATTGTGGGCATCGAGATTGACGATTTCCTCTGGACAGTACTTGCCGAAGACAAGTTCACGGCCATCCATATCCTCCAGTAGTACCTTGGGAAGGATAAATACGCAGTCACGAACATCCTTGTCGGTATTGTAGAAATACCCGACATAGTTCACGCTGACATAGCCTTCAACATTCTCAAGAGCATCAATACCCTTGAGAACGTCCTTTACATCAGCGGCCGCATATTTATATTCTTCAATGATGATACGCATAGATTTATGCTTCTTCTACAGTAAGACCCCAATCCTTTTGATTTATCGCATCTTTTAACACTAAAACCTTGCCGCTACTTCCATAACCGTCATGTGCAACGTATATAACAGTTCCTCCGCAAGGAATCTCGTGAGATCGTTTGCTGTTGTCAGTTCTTGCGTCATATTGCTCTTTTGATTCAACAAAATGAGGTACGATATTGCCAAGACTTAACCAATCATTCAAGACTTCGTCAGCAGTCTTAGTGGGGTTAAGTTCTATGTATTTCTTGACGCACTCTGCTGCAAGATTATTCTTTGCGTACCTACCAACACCATTTACAGAGAATTTTGTATAATCACGTCCTGTAGAAGTGGATGTTGTTAGATTTCCATCTTCATCCTCTTCTTGTTCATCAACAGATGAGTTTGCACCTTTGAACTCTTCTACACCCAGTTTATTCAGGAACAGCTCTACCTTATCCTTCTGTACGATGGCATTACCCTTCGTGTCAGATTTGTAGAATTTTCCAAATGATAATTCTGAGCCGTCTGTGTCCTTGAAGATAGGACCTTCAAAGCCATTATTTTTGAACACGTCATTCCATAGGTAGAAGATGACCTTGCCTACGAACTTCTCTGCTGAGATTACACCGTCAGTTGCCTTGCAGAAGAAGAAACCGAGTTTCTTATCCTCCGATTGTGTTGCTTCAGCAATCTGAGCATTAATCTTCTCCAAGAAAGACCACCAATCGTATTTCTTGGTTGCACCTTCGATTGACCATTTGATTTCAGTACCACTTTCGTCATAGCCCTTACCAATAGGCATGTATTGCCATTCCCAACGACGCTTGAAGGCTGAGTCTATTGGGAACAATGACTGGTCGCTGGTGTTCATGGTTGCCCAAATATAAAGATTGTTAGGCAGCAGAAGGATGTCACCAGAAAGAACTTGGCTCACTACATCCTTTCCCTTGTATAGTGCATTGATTTTGTCTGCATCTTCAATTGTGATAGTCTTGCCATCCTTCTTGAATGCCTTCGCCAACTGCTTCTTCATATCCTTGTCGGCATTGATAGGATATACTGAGAAGCCATTGTCATTACGGTCAAGCAGCTGGAAGAGGTCACCGAATATCTGAGCACAGTTACCTCGGTTAATCTCTTCAATCACAAGATATTGTTTCTTAGCAGTATCGCTGTTCTCGGCATAATACTTCCAAGCGTTTACATAAGCTTGAAGGAATGCTTGATCAACAAACTCATAGATTATCTGTTCCTTGTGGAGTACGGTAGAACCTATCTTCATAGGTTGTCCCAACTCGTCACAGATAGGGAGTAATCCCATGGTTGGCTTATAGGCACCAACAAAGGTTGAGTAGTCGCTATCTGGATGGAAAGTCGTACGTATTACGCTCTCACCCTCAGTCTGCTCATTGATAGTATGAGACTTACCTGTGCCAGGGGCACCATAGTAGATTTGCTGTTGGGATGTAATGTCACGCTTTTCCTGTGCTATATATTCGCCTTGGGAATAACACTTGAACACCTCCCAAGCCTTCAAAAAACAATAATACTGTTTTATTGCATTGCTTCTGAAATATTGGCTTGTACCTTCATTATCAACTTTGTTAAACTCATCATCTGTGAACAATTCATTAATTATCTCAAGGATTTTTTCTGAACTTTTGATGTCAAAGATGTTTTTAACATGAGCCCACTTCGCTGGATTGTAACTAAATAGTTTATCTGGTTTTATAAAACTGATATAGCTTTCCGCGGCACTTCCACCTATTATAAAATCTGTTTTGTTTACAGGTCTTCTAGATAGGACACATCCTTTTATATACTCTCTAAACGCTTTTTCTAAAGTTTCGGTGTTTATCATGATAGCTTTATACATTTAATTCTACAATGAATTTTATGAAACAATACCACAAATATAGAAGCTTCTTTTCCTACAAATAACAAAACTTTCATCCACAAGTCGATTGTATATGGCACATTCATCAAGAGTGAACGTATTAATACCGCTTTCACATGATACATAATCCTCAAACATGTCATCAGGATGAAAGTTCACCTTACGTTCGAATACAATGTGATGGAAGAATGTTTCTACATCCTTCATAGTCATAATATGGCTATTTGCATTGTATGTCATTGCAACTACTGTTCTTCAGGGATTCTTATCAGTTCTTCAACTCGTACCTCAAGCACTTTTGACATCTGGATCAAAGTCTCAAGAGGTGGTTGAGCTGAATTTGTACACCATTTTGAGATAGTTGCAGGGTTGCATCCTAACTGTTCTGCAAGCCACTTGTTTGTGCGCTTCTTTTCAGCCAGGATGACTTTTAGTCGATTCAAATCCTTAGTATTTTCCATTATACTACATATTTTAAGTATTACAAAAGTATAAAAAAAAACTCAATTTTCAGTTAGCGAAATAGAAAAATTGATGTTTGGGCGTAAATTTAATTGCCAAATTAGAATTTTTTAACCCAATAATTGCATTTTGGCGGCGCAAAAACTAAAAATGTGACTATCCCTGAAAAACGTTGTCACATTTGAGGACGATTAACTATATCTGTTTACACTCTTTATTTGGTGAACTAATCACCTTTACATTCTTCATTTCATTCACCTAAGTTTTATTACAGTTCATACCCGGTGAACAGACTTACTTGACGACCTTTATTCTGGCGTAAATCTGCCTCCTTGGCTTCGCCTTCGTTTTCTCGCCATAGCAGAGTTCAAAAAAGTTTGGCTCTGCTCATCTGGCTTAACGAAAGCGTTGGCTATCCTCTACCATATCAAGCCAATTTCCGTAAAAAATCATTTATTCATTATCATTTGCCAAATGGGGGCTTATTCATTGTTAAAGATCACTATATCAATGTCTTTAGCATGGTTACCGGACAGTAACAAGTCTATATCTATCACTGAATTTTTCTCACTTTTAGGTGTCAAGGTGTCAAGCCATATGGTAACAGACTGTATATGTGTTGTTTATATCATAGAGAGGTATCAAGGAGGTGTCAGGGAGGTGTCAAGGAGGTGTCAAGGAGGTGTCAAACAGAGGCTTATTGGCGGAGAGTCTGCAAGAAGTAGTAAATGATGGCCCCATTGGTACTGAATGAGTCTATCATAAGCACTGAATGAACCTCTCATTTGCACTGAATGGAACACTCATTGGTACAGAATGGGAACACTCATTGGTACTGAAGGGGAAGACAAGAAAGAAACAGAGTCAAGACGACGGATAAAAAATCCATGAAAAAGAGACGGGGAAGGCTGGGAATGACATTTGCAACCTATTTGCAAAAAGTATGTATTAACTTTGCAGAAGTTAAGCGGCACCTCGGCATAACACACAAGCAAGCTGGGGATTCTGCACTCGGTTTGCATTATCTTTGCAGCGGAACCTCAGCATAACACACAAGCAAGCTGGGGATTCTGCACTCGGTTTACATTATCTTTGCAGCGGAACCTCAGCATAACACACAAGAAAGCTTGGGGATTCTGCACTCGGTTTGCATTATCTTTGCAGCGGAATCTCGGCATAACACACAAGAAAGCTTGGGGATTATGAGATTATCCTTGCACCTGTGTATTGCAATCCGAGAGGTGAGACCGTAGAAATGAACACTGAAAGAACATAGAAACAACAACCAAGAAACATGAGACACATAAAACTATCTATAATCCTCGGGGCGGCACTCACGCTGACGACAGCATGCCACAACCATGAGGCGGACAACCACGGAGAGGGAAAACACAACGACAGCCATGGGGCGGAGATTATTCTCAGCGAGAAACAGGCCAAGGCAGCGGGAGTCATGACAGAGACTGCCGCGCCGGGAGAGATGATGACTGCGATAAGAGTCAGCGGAGTGTTGATGGCTGGCCAGGGCGACGAGCAGACCGTGGCGGCGACAGCAGCGGGAATAGTGAGGCTGGCTGGAGCGGCGATGGCCGAGGGGGCCAAGATAGGACAGGGACAGCTGATAGCCACGGTGACGGCCAAGGGGCTGCAGGACGGTGACCCATACGCAAGGGCAAGGGCTGACTTCGAGGCGGCAGAGAAATCATACAAGAGAGCCGCTGAGCTGGCCAAGGACAATATCATAGCGCAGAAGGAGTATGAGCAGGCACGGCGTGACTACGAGGCGGCACGGAGCGCATACGACGCTCAGGCTCAGCATATCACACAGGGTGGAGTGGGCATAATGTCGCCGACAGGAGGCTATGTGAAGTCGCTACTCGTCAGGAATGGCGACTACGTGAGTGTCGGACAGCCGATAGCCATCGTGACAAAGCAGCGCCGCATGATGCTGAAGGCTGATGTTCCGGTAGGGCATGTACGAGAGATAGGGACGGTGACAGACGCGAGATTCCGCATGGCTGGAAGCGGGACGACGAGGAGAGTATCAGAGATGAATGGCAGGGTGACGGGACGTGGATGCAGTGTCACTGAGGGCACGGCTTATGTGCCTGTCACATTCGAGTTTGACAACATCGGCGACATCGTGGCTGGAGCCTATGCCGATGTGTGGCTGCTGACTGCCTCCCAGAAGAGCTGCATCTCTGTCCCCACAGCGGCGATAATGGAGAGCGAGGGGGAGAAATATGTCTTCGTACAGACGGAGCACGACGCCTACATGAGGCGCACAGTGGAGACCGGAGGCACGGACGGAGAGCGGACGGAGATAACGAGCGGACTGGCAAAGGGCGAGAAGGTGGTGACACGAGGGGCGAACACGATAAGGCTCGCATCGGCATCGACGGCGATACCCGAGCATAACCACAGCCACTAACGCCACTGAGGGATGACTCCCCCACCCCGAACCATCAGGCCACGAGGAGAGAACGGGGAGGATATTCCGACCAAAAAGGAACGGACTCACTGACTCACTGGCTGACAAGGGGACGGCAAGAGCCGACATACATTAAGGAAACAGACACTGACACAGAAAGCTACTCCTCACACAAGGCAGGAGAAGAGACAATAAAAAACCGGACGAGACAATGTTTTTGGACAAGATAATACACATAGCCCTGCACAACCGCCTCGCTATACTGATTGCGGCTGTGCTCATCATGGTGGTGGGAATATTCACAGCGAAGACAATGGATGTGGATGTCTTCCCCGACCTCAACGCGCCTACTGTGGTCGTCATGACCGAGGCGAAGGGCATGGCGGCAGAGGAGGTGGAGCGGCTGGTGACATTCCCGATAGAGACATCCGTCAACGGCGCGACGGGCGTGAGACGCGTCCGCTCGTCGTCGACAACGGGATTCTCTGTCGTCTGGGTGGAGTTTGACTGGGGCACAGACATATACCGCGCACGGCAGACGGTATCGGAGAAACTGTCGACAATAACGGGCAGCCTGCCGGCGACAGCAGGCCAGCCGACGATAGGGCCGCAATCGTCAATCCTCGGCGAGCTGATGTTTGTAGCCTTGACAGCCGACACGACATCGCTGAGAGACTTGCGCACAATAGCCGACTGGACCATCCGCCCGCGTCTCCTCGCCACAGGGGGTGTGGCACAGGTGGCTGTGCTCGGCGGCGAGGTGAAGGAATACCAGATTCTGCTGTCGCCTGAGCGCATGAGGCACTATGGGGTCAGCCTGAGTGATGTCATGGACGCTGTCGACGGAATGAACCAGAACACATCGGGAGGTGTGCTCTACGAGTACGCCAACGAGTATATCATACGCGGCATGGCGGCAACAGGCGACATAAGGGAGATGGCGAAGGCTGTCGTAAGGCCATCAGGCGCAATGCCTCTGACACTCGGGGATATAGCCGAGGTAAAGATAGGCGACAAGACTCCGAAGACGGGTGTGGCGTCGCTGAGAGGCAAGCCGTGTGTCATGATAACCGTGACGAAACAGCCCGAGACGAGCACGCTGGCTCTGACAGAGAAGATAGACAAGGCTCTCGAGGACATGTCGGCGACTCTCCCCGCAGACGTGAAGATGACAACAGATGTATACAGACAGGAGAGATTCATCAACAGTGCGATAGACAATGTGAAGAAGTCTCTCTACGAGGGTGGATTCTTCGTCATCATCGTGCTGTTCCTTTTCCTCATGAATGTGAGGACAACGGTAATATCTCTCGTCACCATACCCCTGTCGCTCGTCGTGACAATACTGACGCTCCACGCCATGGGGCTGACGATAAACACCATGAGTCTCGGCGGCATGGCGATAGCGATAGGCTCACTTGTCGACGACGCTATCGTCGATGTGGAGAATGTCTTCAAGCGTCTGAGGGAGCGGCGCCGGCTGCCAGAGGGTGAGAGGCCTGATGTGAGGAGCGTCGTGTTCGAGGCGTCGCGCGAGGTGCGCATGCCGATATTCAACTCGACACTGATAATCATCGTCAGCTTCGTGCCGCTGTTCTTCCTCTCTGGCATGGAGGGACGTCTGCTCGTCCCGCTCGGCATAGCCTTCATAACATCGCTCTGCGCCTCTACAGTGGTGGCCTTGACTCTGACACCTGTGCTCTGCTCATACCTCCTCGCAGGCGGCGGCAGGCAGGGAGAGACAAAGGAGCCTTTTGTCTCACGATATCTGGGACGCCACTACTCGAAGGCTCTCTCTGCTGCACTGAGCCACAAGCGGGGCATACTCGGGGCGGCGGCAGCTGTGGTCCTGGTGACGATAGTGCTGTTCCTGTCGCTCGGACGCAGTTTCCTCCCGCCATTCAACGAGGGCTCATTCACAATAAATGTCAGCACACTGCCAGGCGTATCGCTCGACGAGTCGGACCGCATAGGACAACGTGTGGAGAAGCTGCTGCTGACAATACCGGAGATAAAGACCGTGGGAAGGAAGACAGGACGCGCCGAGCTGGACGAGCATGCCCTCGGGGTGAACGTATCAGAGATAGAGGCTCCGTTCGTACTCGGCGAACGCTCAAAAGACGAGGTGCTGGACGATGTCAGGCACAAGCTGCAGGAGGTGCCGGGGATAATGGTGGAGGTGGGAGCACCAATAACCCACCGCATCGACGCCATGCTGTCAGGGACACGTGCCAATATTGCTATAAAGCTGTTCGGCGATGACCTGCAGACAATGTACAGCCTTGCTAACAAGACACGCGACGCCATAAAGGATATCGAGGGCATAGCCGACCTCAACGTGGAGCAGCAGGTGGAACGCCCGCAGCTGCAGATAAGGCCACGGCGGGAGATGATGGCACGCTACGGCATGACAATGCCTGAATTCAAGAACGCTGTCAGCGTGCTGCTCGACGGCGTGGAGGTATCAGATGTATACGAGGGCAACCGTGCTTTCCCGCTGACACTGAAGATGGACACAGCGCTGAGAATGACAGCTGAGGACATGAGGGATATAGCCATAGACGCCAACGGGAAGAAAGTGCCGCTGGGAATGGTGGCGGATATCATATCGGCTTCTGGCCCAAACACCATAAGCCGGGAGAATGTCTCACGTAAGATTGTCATCTCGGCCAATGTCTCCGGACGTGACCTGATAGGTGTCGTGGAGGATATACAGAAGACTGTCGGCAGCGAGATTCATCTGCCTGAGGGCTACCATATTGAATATGGAGGACAGTTTGAGAGCGAGCGCGCGGCATCACGCATTCTCCTCATAGCATCGGCTATATCCATACTCATCATATTCCTCCTGCTATACGGACAGTTCCGCGACGCTACACAATCGGCCGTGATACTGCTCAACCTGCCACTGGCGCTGATAGGTGGTGTCGTAGCAGTCTGGATGTCAGGAGGAGTAATAAGCATCCCAGCGGTAATAGGATTCATATCACTCTTCGGAATAGCGACACGAAACGGCATGCTGCTCGTCGCCCGGTATAACGACCTGCGCGCACAGGGATTGAACACAGTGGAGAGCGTCATGAGAGGCTCGGCCGACAGACTGAACCCCATACTCATGACAGCCATGACATCGGCACTCGCCCTTGTGCCACTCGCTCTCGGAGCTGACCTGCCAGGAAACGAGATACAGAGCCCGATGGCAAGGGTTATACTCGGCGGACTCGTCTCGTCGACTCTGCTCAACGCGTTCATCATTCCTATCATGTATATAATAACGAAAAAAGAGAAATGAGAAGAATATTAACCATAACAGCCATGACTGCCATCATGGGCGGGGCATCGGCTCAGGACAACATAGGCAGAATACTCCGCGAGATAGAACAGAACAACACGGAGATAGCGGCACTGGCAAAGGAAGCCGAGGCTGAGAAGGCAGAGAACCATAGCGGACTGGCACTGGAGAACCCGGAGATTGAGTTCGGGTATCTGTGGGGAAGCCCGTCGGCAATAGGCAGCCGCAAAGACTTCAGCGCATCACAAAGCCTTGACATGGCAACACTGACAGGGGCAAGGAAAAAGGCAGCCAGAAGCAAGGACATGTTGGCCGAATGGAGATACAAGGCCGGAAGGATGGACATACTGCTCGGCGCACAGCTGACATGTATAGACATCGTATACTATAACGCTGTCATAAACACTCTGGAGAAACGCGAGAGAACAGCAAGACTGATAGCCGAGGCAGAGAGACAGAGACTTGAGGCAGGTGACGCCGGCAGGATGACATACAACGAGGCCATGCTCGACCTGAAAGCTGTCAAGGCTGAGAGACACCGCAATATGGCCGAGCGGGAGGCTCTCCTGGCTAATCTCGCAGAGATGAACGGAGGGAAGGGAATCGTCCTCACAGACACAGCATATATGCCAGACATGAAGTCAGGCGACTTCAATGAATGGTATGACGAGATGGCGCAGCGGAGCCCCGCACTTTCTTACGTCAGACAGGACATAGAGACAAGCCGGCGCATGCTGAATGTCAGTCGCATGGAGAGTCTGCCAAAACTCTCGGTAGGATTCAGCGGAGAGTATGTCATGGGAGAGAAATACCAGGGCGTCACAGTAGGCATGACAATACCACTGTGGGGGAACAAGAGCCGCATGAGACAGGCGAAGGCTGGCATTGAGGCTGCAGAGGCAAGGCAGGAGAGTGCCGTGAGAGCTTTCTACGGACAGTTGAAATCGCTATACACAAGGCAGAAAGGACTGAGAGAAACAGCCGATATGTATGCCGAGGCATTGAGGGAGACAGACAACATCCCCCTGCTCAAGAAGGCTCTCAGTGCCGGACAGATCTCCATGACAGAATATCTCAGCAGCGCAAAACTGAGATACGACGCGGAGACACAACTCCTCGAAGCCGTAAGAGAATGGCAGAAAGCCTATGCCGAGATGATGGCTGTAATGCTGTAAACATAAGCAGGAGAGAGGGAAACAGCGATATGGGAGAATAAGGGCTCTATAACGCTCCACTCTCATCCGTCAACGTGAATCACGTCTGTATATATATTATAATATATATATCGAGTAGGAGGTAAACACTAATCACTGGTGTTTACCTCCTACTCGTTTGTGTCTGACTGTGTGTAATTTGAAAATTATTGTTAAAAAAGTCACAATGGTTTGCTGTCAGTCAACCACTTTATTATATTTCGGGGTGACAACATTTTTAACAATTTTATTTTCAAAAAAACTATTCGTCTCAGCATTATGAGAAATGTATATTACAATCAATGTCTCCACCCCCAATAATAAAAAAATAGGGAAAAACTGCACGTGGGTTTGCTAAATTAAGGCGCATTATATATATTGAAAACAAAAACCAAATGATTAAAGATATGGATATACCAAAAATGATTAAGAAAGTCGACTACTCTGAATACGAGGGCAGATATGACGAATCCGTGAATGATGTACTGACCACATCACCTGATAATCTGTCAGTTGATGCCATGCGCGAATATCTCTATGGATATACGTTCACCGAAGACTATGCAAAGGGGGAGTTCCCGGATGAGATGAGTATGGACTATTGGCGTGACAGCGACAAGGGTATCTGTGACTTCGAAGTAGACCTCCCATGCTATGACATGAACAATATGCCAAATGACGTATGGGACACCAAGGGTGATGAAGCCTTTGAGGTTATTGATGATATCCTTGACGATAGCATGGACGAGATTGACTCCATCTTTGATGACAACTATTGTATTGACACCTTGCAGGAGCGCAAGATTCTGGAAGCTATTGACAGCACAGGCGATGGCATAAGCGAAGAAACAGCTCTATGCGTTACCGATGTAGGCCAAGAGTATGAATACATCAGTAGAGTATTTCCTTACAATCTTCTCGAAGTGGCAAGACAGAGGGTTATGAACGGTATTGACTGTTTAGAGTTCAAGCCGAACAATTACGGTGTAGAACGCATTTATTTCGACATCAGCAGGAGATTTGATGTTGGTTATCCAATGCTAGAGTGACGATGGGTTGTTAACGGTCAACCAACCTATTATATTGTCGAGCAGAAAAAAAAAACAATAAAGACATGAATAACTCTTTCAACTATCACTGTTTTATGAATGACATTCATGGCAAAGTAAAGTCTGTTTTGGACGCTGAGTACTTACATGGCAGAAACTGTTTCTTGAATAACGCATTCTTGTTTCTCGACAATGCCGAGCGCATCCTTAAGGATGAACTATCAGCATTCAGGAATGACCTTCTTCGTCACACTGCTGAAACAGGGAAGGCATTGCATGCTGTAGCTATGGATGTTACAGCATCGCGCAAGGAGTTTCGTGCAGGACTAAAGAGCAAAGAAGAGCACACACTGCTTATGCGCGAGCTAAATCAGCGGCGTAGTGAACTTAAATGTCAGTTGGCTAAGTTCAAAGAAGAGCATATCGGACGACTCACTGCAAATGGAGAACTCTCCAAAGAGTTGATTGAGTGTTATTTACAAAACAAGTAATCAAATAGAAAGGAAATACTATGATAATTGGAAATCCAAAAATCAGACGCAGAATGAATAGTGTTATAGACAACATTTGTATATTAGGCTTTTTCATTCTTCTGCCATTTGCTATCATTGCAGGTATCTGCAGCGGTCTAATTTCTAAGGTTATTAACAAGTGACTCAACCAAAGACGTTCACTAAAGAAATGTATGGCATGGATTATGATGAGAAGATGAAGCTGTTAGTGGCTCTGAAGGATAACCCTAATGAGAGCCGTGCAATCATTGACACTATGACATATCAAGAGAAGGTGAAGATGACTGAACCGAGGTCAAGAGACTTGATAGCTCTGACAGCAGCTCTTCGATGCAGTCGGCGAAGCCCACAATATGGACCCTTGCAACCTTATATCAAGGGGGTGGTATCGACAAGCGTTACCCTCAGAATCGTCTGACCTTCAGAAATGATTTCAAACAGTTCTGTCCGTTACACATCGACTTCTAAAACACTTTTCCCTTCTCCCAAAGTGTTGCCTATCTACACAACGGCTTCAAGCGTCACAACAGAAAAGAATAGTTAAAATGTGCATGCGAGCTTGCAAATGGTCAACCACTACATTATATTGTACATCAAAAACGAGAGATAAACTCACAAGTAAACTTAATATTCATCCTTAAATACTTTATTATATATGTTTTGGACACTTTCCCTTATCACAACTATTGAGGATGCACCATTTCCTTGCAACAAGGCAGAGTTGATTGACTATGCGGAGCGTTCTTGTGCTCCTCTAACCGTCATTGAGAATCTACGAGAACTCGAAGATGACGGCGACGAATACGAAGGTCTTAAAGATATATGGCCAGATATGCCTATTGATAACGAAGACTTCGGCTTCGATGAGGATGAGAATTGATAATTTTCCCACTTTCGCTTCGGCATATTGAAAACACATTACAATATTATACATAAAGTATAACCTCAAAAGCTATTAATACATGATGCAGATAGAACTTCAGAAGCATATTGCAAGTCTTTCAAGTGAGGAATTTGAAGGTTTCCTCTCAAATATAAATATGATACCTTTGCTTACCATCGAAGAGGAAATAGAATTGATTCGCAGAATCCGCAAAGGTGGTAGTGTAGCCGAGCGAGCCAAGGAATTGTTGGTTAAGACAAACCTTCGGTATATATATTCAGTTGCAAAGGGATATGAGAATCCATATTTCAGTACCCAGGAACTTCTCGTCATTGGCATCACCGGGATCATTCGGGCTGCTGGAAAGTTTGATGAGACACGTGGTTTCTCATTCATTTCGTATGCGATATGGTGGATTAGACAAAGTATGCTCAAAGCTATACTTAAGAGTCGTGCTGAGGACAAGTGAGCTGAGACAATCGTCCTCTTCACCCATGGAGAACTTGTATACTATCCAAAGAATGAGAATATGAACCCATACATTGACAATGGCCTGACGACCGAAGCAAAAGCCAACAAAGATGAGCAGCTATTTCTTGCCAATGCTTTCCTTTTCTATAAGAATGCACAACAGATTCTGACCGACAGCCGAATGTTCTTTGCTCCTGTACGTATCAATAATGGCATGACATTTCACGGGACTCCAGGTTCACACTATCCGACCCTTGGAATGTATATAGAGTGGTGGCATAAGTGCAAGGTTGATGTTACCAGAGACCTTGAAAAGAATGAAGCTCTCACATTCCGCATTGCTGGCAATCCCCTTACTGGCACCAATCGCTGCCAATGTGTATATCCTGACGGTCATGTGAAAGACATCAGCTTTGATACTTTCCTTCCGATGTGGAGTACGTTCCAGAAAATCAGCAAGCGATACCATGAAGCAAAGGTTCTGTTTGAGGCCTATACTCTCGAAGAGGTGGTGAATATCCTTTCTGAAAAGCAATAATCCTATATTAGACTCGTTATGAATAAGAAGATTGAAAAGATGGTAGCAGCGTACAACAAGTACGCCATCAAACATGGTTATCCAGACTCAACCATTCAGGTTGATTATGCCAGGAAGGAGGTGATTGGCACCTTTACCCCAAGAGATGAGAATACGTATCACGGTTTCTGGGGATACATTAAGAATGTAATAATTGCTGGTCACAACGGCTCGTTGAGAGCAGACTACGACAGAATCGTGGAGGAGCTGAAGAAACTTTAATCATAAGTATAGGGCAGTAACTGGAGAAGGGATGTGAGGTCTGCTCCCCTTATGAAAGTTCTGGTTCTGCCCTTTTAATATAACAACAATACCAAATCATTATCAATAACTCAAAACCATTTGAATTATGTTCGGCAGTAGAATGATTTCTGTTTATAGAGGTATGTCATCATGTAGAATCCCTGCTTTTACTGTCGTTATATATAAAAGAGCTGTCGTTGTATGACAGCTTGCGGAATCCCTGCATATGCCATATCCGGCAATCACATCTATGATGGCATGACTGCCTGTGGCATTCCTGCTTTCACACTTGATTAAGAGAACATCATAAAACAGAAAAACTGTCCATTGAGTTGGTAGATTCTCTGTTCAGTGGACTACAACCATCTAAGTCTCTCACTTTAAACTTAACGAATATGACAATCATTAATGTCGGAAAAGACTACGTACGGGAAACAATGTACGACGATTTGGCAAATAGGTATATTTCTCTCGAAGACAAGTATTATAAGTTGGCCGTACTGTATCAAAAGAACGAGTTGGAAGAGTTCCGCAAGGAATATTTTCTCCGCAAGGACAAGGCTGATCAAGAAATAAAGCAGTTGGACGATAAGAGAGCTGAATACAAGGCACAGATAAAGCATGGGCTTATCACCAATGTAGAGTACCAGCGTCTACTTATGGGCTTGAAGCAACAGAAAAGAGCTGTTGAAGATGAGCTGTCAAGATTCAAGCATGATGCAAGTAGAGATATTAAGGAGTCTGGCTTTATCAATGATTATATTGTTGACAGGTTCTTGGAAGAAGGCATTCCACAGAATCTTCCAGAGGAGAGGCCGATGGTGTTCGACTTGTCACACTTCATATACCGCAAGGCACTCATCCGTGCAGCCATGACCAACAAGAAAATGATTGAATCTGTTGGAAAGAGTATCTATATTCTGGAGCGTACTTGTCTCGACAATATGACCAATTGTTATATCAGTAAAGCTATTGCGGTTGCCGAAACGAAGGAAGAGATTATCACCTTCTGCCGTTCGACGTATGGTGGTAACATATCTTTCGATGATAACGGCAAGACTCCTACCATACATACACTAATGGGCGAAGCCTCGTTCTGTATCAAAGAGGTTGTTTGGCTGAGTAAAAATAATAGTTGAATAAACATTACAAACATAAATATGGAAAAAGCCACTAACATTCCTGACTTGTTTGAGGTAGAATGCCCACCTGAGAAGATACAGATATCGCTTGGGAAATACCAAACATTTAAACTTAAATATCTGGTAAATAAAGTAACAGGCGTTAAAAGTTGCAAGTACGTGTCGTGCGACTGGGCTAAATGTAGCACATACTCAAAGACTGTAGTTCTCAAATTGCGTTCAAAAAACAGAAAGAATACCGTGTATAATCCATGTGTACTTTGGAATTATGAGACAGGCGAGACCTTCTCCATGCATGGAGCAGATGAATTCATGAAAATCTCAATAGAGGAACATGAGTTCCATTACAGAACTTTCACCACAGTTTACGACTATACTATTACGTGCAATACAGTTACTAGAGAGGAGGTACCAAGAATTGATTTCGAGCAGGAAAAAGAAAAAGCATTTCTTCTTGTCGCCGAAGCAGGTAACTTGATTTGGAAAATCAAGTCTGTCGGTTACGAAAATCGAAAGACCTATCCCGACATATATGAAGATGTAAAACTGACATCGATAAACGGTGTTGATATGTGGATGGTTAAACATCGCAAAGGAGATGATTGGTGGCTGTTGCATAAACACAACAAAGTCGCGTCAAGCGTAACAGGCGTATTTGTCAAGAAAGGATTCTGCATCTTTGGCCAGATTGAAAATGACAGATACAGATTTTATCGACTCCAGAAAGGGATTGACTTCAAAGAGGTTACTTTAGAACTTACCGACAAGTCTATCATTCTTGATAAAGAGCGTGAGATTCCTTTTTACAAGACAAGATTCTATAATGAGAAAGTAACAGGTCTGACTACCGACCGTAACTGGTTCAAGACTAAAAGCGGTAAGGCATATCCTGTATTGTCACCAGAAAACCAAGGTGATATTCCTGAGGAAATCCAACTTTATGTTGGTGACGAGGATTTTGTCCCTTGTCGAAGTTATCGTGACTGGGCGTACTATAACTACCCCAAAGGAACGGTTGCTGGGTTCGTCATAACAAATATGTTTGTCAACAGAAAGCGCAAACTTTATTATGCTTTATTGCAAGACTTGGACACAGGTGTAGAGATTGTAGTATTGAGCAGCAAGATTATCTTCAAGGAAGGTGATACTGTGTATCTAACGGTTATCAAAAAATTGTATGTTGATATTATAAAAGAGAAAGTGTCTGAAGTATTGTCTCATAAGGCAGTTGTTGAACAAGGTTACTTTGCTGAAGTCTCAGAAGAAGAGTATAATGCCTTCAAACAAAACAAACATTCAAAAGAAGGGAGCGACACCGCTGAAGTCCCACAGGTTCAGCCAGAGCCACAGCAAAGTACAAAAGAGCCAGAACCTTCGCTTTTGGAAAAGAAAATACCAGAGTTAGTGTCATATGTCAAATACTTGCTTCATGAGGTAGAAGGCGAAGTAAGCCTCAATGTACAAAAAGATGCTGATGGCAACGTGAGAGTCAGCATCCTTTAATAAATAGTGATAGAAAAATAAAAACAATATATGGACGTAGAATATTGACATGAATTGTGGTTTACTTGTCGATGAAGACAATCCAGAATATAAATAATTCTTATTAAATTTGCAGTATGAATAAAAAAGACAGGTTTACAGGAGTGTTATTCGGTCAGGCAATAGGCGATGCCTTGGGCTTGGGCAGTGAGTTCATGTCCAAGGAAGAGGTACTTCGCTATTATCCTAATGGGCTTTCCTCTTATTCACAAATCATTCAGGATGACCATCGTTGCAGATGGCAACAGGGCATGTGGACAGATGATACAGAAATGATGTTGTGTATTGCTGATGCCTTGATAGCATCTGGTGGAGAAGTGAATCTCAATCAGATTGCAAATAATTTCAAGGCATGGTTTGAAGGGAATCCGTTAGGTATAGGCAGACACACCTATAATGTTTTGTGCTTTAATGACTATGTAAAAGACCCAATCCGAGCCGCAGAAATAGTGTGGGCTCTCTATCGTAAGCGTTCAGCTGCAAATGGAGGCATAATGCGTACATCTATTGTTGGTTTGATGCCAGGGAATGTTTCCATACATGCTGAGAATATCTGCAAACTGACCCACCCAGACCCTCGTTGTATCGGCTCCTGTGTGATTGTCAGTGAGATAATTCATTCACTTATATATGAGGGCGAAGAGCTTTCCATAGACAATATTCTACAAATATCTGATAAATACGATGACCGCATTCGTCCATTCATTGAAATTGCAAACGCCTCTACAGACATTGAAAGTCTTGAACTCACAGGCTTTGAACAAGGCTATACCCTAAAGACACTCTCGGCTGCCCTCTGGTCATTGTGGCATTGTATGTCTTTCGAGGATGGACTTCTGCAAGTTGTCAATGCAGGCGGTGATGCCGATACCAATGCTGCTGTTGCATGTGCTGTCCTTGGTGCCAAGTTTGGTTTTAGTTCCATTCCCCAGAAGTATGTATCAGGATTGATTGGCGAATCCAGAATAAAGGAAACTTCAGAAGAATTATATAGAATGTATTGTCAAACCCTAAAATAGAAAAACAAGGGGAACAGGCCGCTCTAACAAAATCAGGAACAAGGTAATAACATACCTTCAGGCCCCAAAGGAGAAAAATTATTTTTCCATAGAAAAAGGCATGTATATACCTATGAACGTCAATATACACCCTTATTCCCATTAGGCCCAATTGTAAGTAAGTGTGCAGAATTATCCATATAATCCTTGCACCGCCTACTGCACATTATCAGCAAGTGACAACAGTCGAGGAGGAGCCGCTACACTCCTTTATGTCACATACTGATTCTGCATCACTACCCAATACAATCATTTAGAAAAACAATTCTGCACACCTACTTATATAATTATCAAATAGATTAAGAAGTTTATGATTCAAGATAACAGATTAAAACAGGTTATTACAGAAAGCATTAGAAAAATTATCTCAGAAACTAATCATGCCAATTGGACTGCAGTGAAATATTTTCATCCGCAAAGACAAACTATGCCAAACGGTTCTCATTATCAACGAGGGGGATTCATTCAGGAGTGTCGAGAAAATCAAAATAGTTTCATTCTTGACGAAGGGGTTCATGGTAATCAATATGGCATGGCAGAATATAGTGGTGGAATTATTGTTTTTTCTACTGACGTCAATGCGGTTGAATTGGATAAGGACAAAATAGTTAACAATATAAACCAGGTCATTACCACATTAAAAAACCGAGTCAAGAATGATTCCATAATCCACAATATGATGAACAAACTCAATGATAAAGGCGGTGAATACATTGGTGCATATAGTGTGGGAAACTATTTTAAAGGAAGATATGTTGGTGATAACGGTGAAATGTATAATGAAAGGTCTTTAGCCATAGAAATCAATGGGCTTTCGAGTGAGTCATTGTTGAAATTTGCAGAAATGATTGCTCAGAAATGTATGCAGAAGACTGTACTGGTAAAAGACCTGAATAAGAATAAAATACACACCGCAGACTCTATTCCTATGGCAGATAATAGCAGCATGGATGCCGAACAGGATAAAGTCAACACTAATGCCGAATGACAGTATAAGACAATTATCTAATTGGGCTGATTAGTACTGATGCGATAAAAAATCGCACGGTTATTAAAAGTCATCAAACAAAGTGATTCCATTGACATTTTTGTTTTGAATGATTGAGTCCTTTGCCTTGGTGATGAGGTCTCTCAAATCAACTCTTTTGAGTGCAGAGATTCTTATCTACGTAGCCACTTCACTGATTGAATACGGACTTTTATAGTCGGCTTTTATTTTGGCGATTATCAGATACGCAATAATGGCAACCCATAGGTGAGTACGTGCTGCATTCTCAGAATATCCCCACAAGGTCTTCAATACAATATTCTGATTTATCCACTTGAAGAAAACCTCAATATCCCACCTGGCGGTATAGGTTTGTAACCTCAAGAGCGCCGATCATAAAGTTGTTGGTGATAAACTCCACGTCATTGCCTGTTTTTTGAGTCATGGTAAGTAACCATCCGTATGGGTTCTGCATAAAGTTTCTTTGACTTGTGGGTAGCCAGCTTTATGCTAAAGTCACCCCAGATTCCAGTATTTAGATCAAAGTCATAGCGATGATCAATGACCTCGTATATCATATTGTCTTTGGGGCGGTGACTTAATGTGGATGTTTCCTTCGATGGAGTTTTAAACTGCGACGGATTGTCGCAGTTTTACTTCGGACAACCTACTGGCTTTGGGGTATAAGTTTGAGGACGATGATAATACCATATTTTATATTACGCGCGTGTGAATACGTCAAGAGGGGAATCGCGAACTTCTACCAATTCAGTCGTGTTACTGATGTGCAAGAGGGAAAATAAGCTATCGGATAACAACTTCGGAGCACGAACTGGTGTCAATTTGCTATCTCGGCACCTATTTTATAGTTAAATATACATAAAAAGCGAATCATAATTACAAAAATGAATGATAAACGTGGTGTTTGTATCAAAATCATTTGTATTTTTGTAGTAAAATTACGATAATAGATAAAATATTGTGATATGATACGAGATTTTTGGGTAAAGAACTATCTTTCCATTCGCGACAAGCAGGAATTAAGCTTCGTGGCCAAGGGACCTTCTTCAGAACTTGTCACCGAAGTGGCTGTTGGTGTGTTCTTGTACAAGTTAGGCATCCTCTATGGTTCAAACGCTTCGGGCAAGTCGAATATGCTGATAGCCATGAACGAGGTATTCCGCCTATTGGTCATGCCAAAGTCTGATGCAACAGTCGAAATTGGCGGTTGCATACCATTTGTGCTCACCAAAAATGAACCAACGGAAATGCACGTATCATTCTATGCCGATGGCACCAGATATGATTATGACGTCAAGTTCAACGGCAAGCATATCCTAAGTGAAGCCTTGTACTATTACCCAAACAAATCTAAGTCTCTGTTCTACGAGCGCAGTTTTGTGGGTGAGAATGTACAGGCAGACATCAAGTTCGGTGCGAGTCTCAAACTGCAAGTCAAGACGCAGGAAAGCATCCGCGAAAACACCTTGAACAACCACAGTGTGCTGTCCGTTTGCCGGAAGGCTGCCTTGAAAGAAGACATTGCTCCGTTCAACACACTTCACGCTTGGATTATGTCCAATTATCACGATGTAGATGGTGATGTAGCAAAGGGACTTGTTGAAATCTTGAAGGATGCTTACAGCAATCCTAAGAAGCGTAAGTTCTATAACACGATGCTTCAGAAGGCAGACTTGAACATTCTGGAATATCGTCCAATCGTAGAAGACCGATTTGTGCCCAATGATTTCCGGGAGCGCATCCAGAAAGAGAATATCCCAGAGGAGATGAAAGATGTCCTGTTGAAGCCTACTACAGATTCCATCACTTTCTTGAACCATTCCGACAATGGCGACTTTGATATTCCGCTCAGATGGCAGTCAAAGGGTACTCAGAAGTACATCCGCATTCTTGATGCATTATACGACTTGATAACGAGTCCTCACGTGTACTATCTTGATGAACTGGGTGAGGATTTGCACAACGACCTGTTGTACTATTATCTCAATGTCTTCATCTTCAACTCCGACAAGTCGCAGCTGATTATCACGAGCCAGGAGACTACCCTCCTGTCGCAGGATATGATTAACGAGAACAGAGGTGTGGTGTGGTTTGTCGAGAAAAACAAAGAGACAGCTTCATCCGAATATGCTCGTGGCGACTCCTTCGGCTTACACAAGAACCTATCGCTATACAATTCATACCGCATTGGTAGATTGGGAGCCAAACCAGAACTGGGCAGTATCTTTATAAATCTGGAGGACTGATATGGGAAAGCTACGACAGACAGCGCTCATCCTTGGTGAAGGCCCAACTGAGTTCTTCTACTTCAAGTCACTATGCGATGTGTTCAAGCGTCTGACCATCAAGCCAGACTATCCGAAGCATACCAACATCAAGGAACTGGATGCCAAGATAGCCGAGGGTGTGGCAATGGGTTACAGCCATATCTTCTGTATCATCGACATGGATACGAAGGACAAAGAACCTGAGCGTTCACAATACCAGAAGCTCAAAGCAAAGTATGCCAAGCCTATCAATAAACCCAAGAAAGGCATCTACTGCGAGGTGGAGTTCTTCGAAACTCACCGCTGCACCGAACTGTTCTTCCTCTACTATTTCCGCTACACCTCACGTCCATACGATGAACAAGAGCCATTGCTCAAAGACTTGAACCAATGTGTGGAGTATCGGAAGACGATAGAGTTCTTCATCAAGACCAAAGGACTTCACGGTTACTTCGAGCGCAATGGTGGTAGTCTTGAAATGGCTGTTGCCAACGCTAATCGCTCAATGGATGAGAAGCTGAAGGATGGTAGAGATTATACTTACTCGGAGCTCGGAAGGTTGATTGAAAAATTAAATAAACTGATTACTTTTTAATTGTTGTATTATGATAGAAAGCATCAAGATAAATTGGAAAAATTGTTTTGGAATAAAGCAATTAGAGCATGAATTTAAGTTTGCATCCGGTAAGCCTATCCATTTGCTTTATGCTCCGAATGGAACAATGAAAACTTCTTTTGCAAAGACAATGAAGTTTTTGTCAGGCCAAAGCAAAGAAAAACCTTGCGACAAGCTTCATCAGGACGAAGAAAGCAAATATGACGTATTGGTTGATAATAATACCATTTCTAAAGACTTCGTATTTGTAGTAAACGGAGATGAAAACATTGACTGCGCCTCTTCTTTCGTTAATTTTTTAGCGAGTTCAGAGCTTAAATCAAAGTATGACAACATTTATAACAAGCTCCATAAAGAGAAGGATGCACTGATGACTAAATTGAAAAATGCATCTAATAGCACGGACTGCGAAAAAGAAATTATTGAGGCATTTTCGTCAAATAATAACGTAACAATTTTCAATATTTTAGATGGATTGTGCGAAAGTGTAAAGACAGGGCTACCATTGTTTGAATTTAAATATAATGTTGTATTCGACACAAAAGGAGCAGTTAAAAGTTTTCTTGAGGCAAACAAAGGCAGTCTAAAAGATTACATAGACAATTACGAGAGATTGTTATCAGAATCCTCGTTATATCGCTCTGTAGATGGTTTTTCTTTTGGAACCTATCAAGCTTCTCAATTGTTGCAAAATGTTTCTGATGGGAACTTTTTTGGCGTCAAACATAAAATGATGCTACAAAATGGCATGGAGGTTACGTCTCATGAGCAACTAAAGCAGATAATGACAGAAGAGCAAGAAAAGGTTCTTAGCGATGAAACGTTAAAGGAAACCTTCGAAAAGATAACTAAAGCTATCGATAAAAACTCAGAACTTCGTGAATTCAAAAAAGTAATAGAGTCTCATCCAGATTGGATTATCGAGATGCTCGATTATGATATGTTTCGCAAAAAAGTTTGGCTGGGTTATTTAGCTAAGGATGACATTAAGCCTTTATTTGATTCTTACATTCAAGTGTATAATGACAATAAGGAAGAACTGCTTGCAGTCTTAGAACAAGCTGGCCAGCAGCAGAAGAAATGGGAACGTATCATTAAGCTCTATAATGCGCGCTTTCATGTCCCTTTTCAAGTATCCATATCTAATCAACGAGACATAATCCTGAAACAAGAAGCCGCAAAATTACAGTTTTCATATGTTGAAGAAGGAGAAGAACCTGTGTTAAGTTCCCAAAAAGAACTTGAAAATATTCTCAGTAGAGGTGAAAGACGTGCTTTCGTTATCTTACAATTTTTATTTGAGATGGAATCTCGCAAATTGTCACAGAACGATACATTTGTCGTGATGGATGATATTGCGGATTCTTTTGATTATCAAAACAAATATGCTATAGTTGAGTATATTAAGGATTTGGCAGAAGAAAAAAGTAATAAGTTTCTTATGCTTATTTTGACACATAATTATGATTTCTATCGTACTATTGCTTCTCGTCTAAGTAAATCTATAAGTAAATTATGGATGGTTGGACGTAAGTCGAATGGCCAAATTTCCGTTGAACAAGGACAATATCGAGGCGATGTTTTTGCAAATGCCTTTGTTGGTAGAGATCAGGACGATAAAATATTCATAAGTATGATTCCATATGTTAGAAACCTTATTGAATATTCTAACGGTGAAGAGGATAGAAAGTATCTCTTATTGACAAGTTGCCTTCATCAGAAAAATGACACAACCTCAATAACAGAATCGCAAGTAATAGATGTTATGAAAGATTTCACCAGAGGAAAAGGTATGAAACGCACCGATTCTGGAAGGAAAATGTATGATATAATAATGGAGACGGCAGAATCTGTAGCGAACGAACAAGAAACCAATCTTGTACTATTGCAAAATAAGATAGTTTTATCAATTGCTATACGCTTAATGGCGGAAAAATATTTGAAAGAAAAACTTCTTTCTTCAGGAGTTAAGGAGGAAGATTTGTTAGTCACAGGAAATCAAACTGGAACTTGGACTGGTAAATATAAAACTAATTGTCCAGACGATGCAAATAGAACTATCATAGAACGAGTTAATATGATGACCCCAGAATTGATTCATCTCAATAGTTTTATGTATGAGCCACTAATAGATATGTCTATATTCCATTTGATAAAACTATATAATGACTGCAAAAATTTATCTGCATAAGTTTATAGCTTCAACTCTTGGAATGAAATTATAATATTCAGGCGGAAACTCGCAAAAAACGCTGTTTCCGCCCGAATTTATTAGTACAAAATTAAGCAAACTACTTTGTCACAATATCATATAGCGACCTGTAGTCCTTGGCAACGTCGTAGATGTAGCCGTTATCGCTGATGGCCTTGAAGTGACGACGGGCACATTCTATCTTGCTTTCCTCCGAGCCACGGAGCTGAGAGCCCTGGAGGTCATTGCCTTTGGACTCTGCCACGAAATAGACGTGCTTGACACTTCCTTCCCTGAAGGCTACTGCCCAGTCGGGATTGTACTTGCCCATAGGCGTATTGATATAGAAGCCGTTGGGCAGCTTGGTATAGACCACCACGTCATCTTCATGCTCCAGCGATTCTGCAAAGTTCTTTTCTGTTCCCATGCTGTCGAGCACCACGAGGTCATAGAGCGACTTGGTGGACTCGATGGCGTTTATGCCCAACTTGCCGCGCAGCATGTTCTCGGTGAAGATGTCGGTAGAGAACTTGTCGTTCAGTTTCTCGTACTTGATACACTGGATAACGGCAAGCGCCTTGCAGTCATTGATAATCAGACCTGCCTTGATGATGAACTCTTCCGGATTCAGCTTGAACAGATGGAAGGTAGTGGGCTTGATGCCTTTCAGAATTTCCACGATAGACTTACGTGTCAATCCAGTAGCCGTTACCAGTTTGCCGATAAGGTCGTATGTCACTCCCTTGCCAACAGCTTCCGTCACATGAATAGTGCGAGTGTTTCCCTGGGTCATGGCTACGCCTGCCTCCAATGATTCTTTATCACGAATGCTGTCAAGCGAACCGCCTTCTACCACAATACGTATCTCCGTCACCTTCAGGTTATCATCCAGTGCCTTGACAGCCTTCTTCACAAGGTCAGTCGTGTCGAAGTTCACCTGATAGTAGGTGCGCTGGTTAATGCGTTTCCAAAGATTCTGGAACTCCTTCTTGTCAAAGTTATCCTTCTGGAAGTGCGCAGCCTTTGGCTTCCGGGCGTCTTCCGGCTTGACAGATGACGGATTGAACACCGTGTCAAGGGCAGCAATGATGCCATCCTTCATATCGTTCATCCTATCAAAGTCAAGAGTTCCATTCCGCTTAGCCTCATGATATTCAGCTGTCAATGCTCCTTCGTCATCAACATAGTCTTGACGTATAAGGGCATTGTAGATGGCACGTGCTTGTGCAAGGTCAAAGCGCCCGTTGGTGCCGTCGGCCTTAGTATAAGGCTTACCCTCAAACAGGTTTGGAGTGATGATGATGGGTCTGTCGCCACATGCTTCAGCCATTTCCGTCTGTAGCTTCTTGGCGAAGTCATCATAACTCTCACTGGCTATGACGGTGAGAATATTGGTGTCAAAGACGTGGTCACCCAGCACATCGGCATCCTGCCGCTCGCCATTCTGGTTCACACACAGGCGCATGCCACGTCCCACCTCCTGGCGCTTCTTTGTCTCGTTGTCAGAGTTCTTCAACGTGCATATCTGGAACACATTCGGATTGTCCCAGCCCTCTTTCAATGCGGAGTGTGAGAAGATGAAGCGCACTGGTTCTTTCAGCGACAACAAGCGTTCCTTGTCCTTCATTATGAGGTCAAAGGCCCGCTCCTCGTTCTCGCCCTCTTTCCCCTTTGATTCAACCACCTTGCCCTTCTTGTCCATCGAGAAATATCCCTGATGCACTTTCTCCGCTGCATTGCGCGGGTCGGAGAGATAACGCAGATAGGCCTCGTCGCCAAATGTTGGCATGAGTTCAGAGAGTACATTCCTGTATTCCTCCTCAAACATCTTGGCAAACTTGCCTTTCGTCTCCGGACCGTCATACAGGCGGTAGCTGTCCACATGGTCGATGAAGAAGAGGCTGAGCACCTTGATATTCTGCCCAAACAGCTGTCGCTCACGCTCCAAGTGGGTGCGGATAGTCTCACGAATCTGAATGCGGCGCAAGTAGTCTTCGTTGACAGCACCCACGGCATCACCCTCATGCAGCACCGTTCCATTGACAAAGCGGACAGTGCCTTCAAGACCATCGATGCGCTCCACGATGAAGTTATTACGATACTCGTTCAGCTCTCCACTTTGTTCATAGAGATTGAAGCCTTCGCCCACCACTCTGCTTGTCTGCCTGGTGCCCGTGGCAGTCTTCACGTCGAAGCTGATACGAGCCTGTGGATTGCCCTTGCTGATGATTATTTCCTCCAGATACACATAGCCATTGGTGGCTGTAGAACCAATCTGTTTGATACCTTTCACCTCAATCTTCTTCACCAGTTTCTGGTTGTAGGCGTCAATGGCATCCAGCCGGAACATCATGTTGTAGATGTCGTCCTTCCTGTGCGTAGCACTATAGAGCAGGGTGAACAGGGGCTTGAACTGCGCCAATCCCTTGCGCGTCTTGTTGCCCTTGTCCACACCCAGCACACTCTGAGGCTCATCAATGATCATGATAGGGTGACACTGGCTGAGCACGTCGATAGGACGGCGGCTGCCAAACTCATCACGCTTGTCGAAGATTATGCGTGCCGCCTTGTCAGCCCTTGCGCCCTTACTCTTCTCCTCGTTCATCGACGTGTTGAAGGCTTGCGTGTTGATAATCATCACGTGCATACCTGCATCGCTGGCAAAGGCATCAATCTTCGAGAGCTGCTTGGAGTTATAGACGAAGTACTGCATGCGCTTGCCATTGTATTCCTGGGCAAAATGCTCCTGCATACTCTCAAAGCTCTTCAGCACACCTTCGCGTATGGCGATGCTTGGGACAACCACCACGAACTTTGTCCAGCCATAACGCTCGTTCAGCTCATACATGGTCTTGATATAGGTATAGGTCTTGCCCGTACCCGTTTCCATCTCGATGGTGAACGCCATGCCCACACCCTGCAAGTCTTGCAGGTAATCGACAGGCTTCAAGCCCTGCTCGGTCTGCACGGCACGTACATTCTCGCAGACGGCTTCACGGGCGAGAACGACATGCTTGTTGCCGAAACCAGCGAGAGCAAAAAAGCCTTTGTTCTTGCCTTGGTCAACGGTATGGTCACTCAGCCCGTCACTCTTAGGCTGCCCCGTGAAAGCGTTGGCTATAGCGCGTGCGGCTTCGGCTTGGAATCGCTGATGTTTATATCTTATCTGCATGGCTTAAATCACTCTGATGTTTTTGACTACCTCCTGGTCGCTCCAGTCCAGCAACTGCTTGAAGGTCTCGTAGATGTTGATTTTGTCGGCATCGCGCTCAAAGCAGCTGTCGCGGAAGATGACTCGCAGAGGTTGCTTCTCGGCCATTGCTCTCACCACATTGTCTGTCACTTTTTCGGCAAAGCAAGCCACCAGGTCACCCTCGTTGACGGTGTAGATAATCTTGCCATCCACTTCCTCCGTAGTCATAGGCAATGATAGCTGTACGCCCCAGTCGAGCATGCAGCCGAACAGCAGGTCAAGGTCTGTGCGGTCGCCCTTTATGTTATTCAGGAAGAGGTCCAGCTCTTGCTGATTCCACTCTTTTGGAGTATGCTCCACCTCTTCATAGTTGCTGCTATCCACACGGAATACTCGGAAGCCTGTATCGAGGTCTTGTGTGGTCAGAGGATTCTCCTCCTTAATTTTCTTGCCGGCACGGCGGATGCGCTCTTTACCTATTTCGCAGATGTTTTTGTAGCCTGCTTTATGGGCTTCGCTGTCATCGGGAGTTTCTTCTGGAAGCTGAACCAGAATGAACTTGCGGTTGCCACCGTCTTCGGAGTTGAGTTGCATTACGGCATGGGCTGTAGTTGAACTACCACTGAAAAAATCGAGAATAGTATCATTTCTATCAAGTGACATTTGTTCCAAATATCGTATCAAGCTTAATGGCTTGGGATAATCAAAGAACTTACCATCGAAAATATCCATTACTTCTCTTGTTCCTCGTGCAGAATTAGCGCCATCAATTGATAGTAGGTTTTGATATGGCAGTGTTCTAACAATAGGCTTGTCTTCATTATTAACCTTTTCATACTGTTTGAAATATACAGACCACATATTATTAGATTTCTTTATCTGTATGAAACCATTATCTATTCCCCATTTTACCTTTGATGAAGACCAACGCCAATTCCAATGTTCTTGCTTTATATTACTATTACCAGGAAATAGCATTGTACCATCAGGCATTTCTATTGAATAATTCAAAGCCTCAGAATAATGACTCCCTGTCATTCTTCTGTCCAATTTATTCAATACATATCCTCCACGTCGCTCATAATACTCATCCTTGTTTGAGTACTTTTCATTATCGGTAATAGATTTATTTAAGAATGAGCAGGAAGTACGATCCTTACAAAAGAGAAGTATGTTTTCTGTGACAGTTTTTACATCATCTCCTGTATTTGAACCGGGAGTTGATTGCCAAATTAGATTAGCGACAAAATTATTTACACCGAAAACCTCCTCACCAATTTTTTTAAGGTTTGCAATTTCCTCATCGCCAATACTTATAAAAATCACCCCATCCTCCGACAACAAAGAACGAGCTATCATCAACCTCGAATAAATCATCGAACACCAATCCGAATGGTAACGACCATTGGAGTCCGTATTCTTAATAAAGCGATTACCCAGTTCATCCACAATTCCAGCTGCCAAATTTTCCTCAGCCTGCGAACGAGCAAAGTCATCGTGATACACAAAGTCATTCCCCGTATTATACGGCGGATCAATATAAATCATCTTCACCTTACCGAGATAAGATTTTTGCAGCAGTTTCAGCACTTCGAGGTTGTCACCCTCGATATAGAGGTTTTGTGTAGTGTCCCAATCCACGCTATCCTCCTTGACAGGACGGAGCGTCTTGCTGATAGGGCGCAACACTTCGGCACGAGCCGCCTGCTTGCCCACCCAGTTGAACTCGTAGGCTTCCGGAGCATCTTCTACAGCATCATCGCCCAGCAGCTGGCGCAAGGTGTCGAAATTCACCATACGCTTGATTTTACCCGTCTTGGGGTCAGCTGCCTCCGTGAAGCACGAAGGAGCAATCTGATAGAGCGCATCAAGGTTGAGTTGCGCTCCATCGGCTGACTGTAAGCTTAATCTTTCAGGACTTTCCATAGTTATATATATTATTATTGTTTCAATTGTTCACTGTGTTGTATATTTTTTATCGGAGTTCACGAACTTCGTTTCCTGTAATTCACTTTGCCATTGGGCAATCTTTTTCTTTATGCCTCGTGCCGCTCCGTTCAGCTCCATCTGGCGGTTCAGCTGGCGTTCGTTACGTATGCGTTTCTGGATACTTTCCACTTCACGTTTTGCTTTGTCTATCAGCCCTTCCAGCTCCACTATACGTTTGGTATCTTCAGCCTTCGTTGTGCCGAAGCCAGACACCTGACCGGCCATTGCCTCATAGAGGGCATCCATCGTCTGACCTTCGAGTGTCAGCAACAGCCGTTCGGCTGTCAGCCAGTCCGTGGCAAAGGTCTTGATAATATCGAACTGACTGTTCTGCCCGTCTTTCCACGATTTATAGTTGAGCAGCACCTTGTATCGGTTATCATATTCCAGGATGAACACCACATGACGCGGCATATTCCGGTCGATGAAAAGAAAGACATCGTTGGGGCAGTCCTTGTCTTTCAACACGGCGGAGAAAACCACTATCTCATGTACCTGTTTGCCATCCTCCACATTGATGGTGGAGGGAGCCAGTTTGTAGAGCCAATGAATACTAACCACATCATCTACAAAGTGCTGCTTCATCTTGGCGTTCACTTCCAGATGTTTGTAAAAGGCATTCTTGGGTACAGGCTTGCCCACAATGGTAGTTCGGGGAAACTTTAAGTCAATCATAGGCTATCTAATAATCAGGAAGGTGATTAACTCAAAATCGTCCAGCCCCTTCACCTCGCCCAACAGAGCGGTAGATTCGCCAACAGAGAAAAGGCTGTCGATGTCTGATTCCTCCTTGACGGTGATGATGCTGTCGATGGCCTTGGCAAGAAGGTCGCTGTAATGCTGCATCTTCCTGCCGTCGCAAGTCTCCTTGTTGATGATGGCGCAGCGGGCTTTGTCAGGCTTGTCCTGCCCTTTACATACATGGCGCATCACATCGAGCAGTTTCTTGGGTTGCAGATGATCGCAGATGACCGTTCCATCATCAGCGATATAGACCATATAGAAGGGGTGTAGCAGGTTCATCTTGTCGATATTGACACCTGCGTTCCTGTTCTTCAGAATATATATCACACCAGGCTTTGCCAAGTCGGTAGCCCCGACTACAGCATTCATGCCGAACGGAGCGTGCTCAACATCGGGATGCTGCTTTATGTATGTCAGCAGGTCGAGACGGAACTCATTGAGCCCCAAGTCCATGATGTTGATGCCTGTGTCCATATCCTCAATATCGACCACTTCCTCCTGAAGTTTCTTCAACTGGTTCTTGCGATATTCAAGGTCGCCCTTCTCGTTGACAGAAAGCAGGTTGTCATCGCCCGTACTCGTCAGGACCGTTGCCTTCATTCGGCTCTCGACACGTCCTTTCAGCTCGATGTACTTATCCAACTCGATGTCGGGCCAATAGTTCACAAGCTGTATGACCTCGTTCCGGCTTCCTATGCGGTCGATACGTCCGAAGCGCTGGATGATGCGCACGGGGTTCCAGTGGATGTCATAATTTATCAGGTAGTCGCAATCCTGGAGGTTCTGACCCTCGGAGATACAGTCGGTGGCTATGAGCACGTCAATTTCCTCGGTTGCCTTGGGGAACAGGACATCGCGGTCTTTTGATACTGGCGAGAAGAAGGTCAGCACGTTATTGAACGACATCGGGAACTTCGGAATGGTGCATCGACCATCGGTGTTGCCGGTTATCAGCCCCACATTCAAGCCACATTCGGTCTTGATACGGTCAGCCAACTGTTCGTAAAGATAGTCGGCAGTATCGGCAAAGGCTGTGAAGATAAGCACCTTCTTGTTGCCCTCATTTATAGGTTGTAAAAACTTCTTTTTCAAGTCCGAGACAAGCATCTGCAACTTGCAGTCGTGGGCAGGGGTGATGTCCTTCAGCATCAGGAGAAGCAGTTTCAGAATCTCAAGGTCATGGCGCAAGTCATTTGACCAACGGACCACATCAATATCCCGAAGGCTTATCTTTGACTTTTTGCCCACAAAGGGGTCGTTCTCACTGTCGGTACTGTCAAGGACATCGGTAAAGGTAGTCACGTCAATTGCTCCGTCGCTGTTACCGCCAATGACAGAAAGAGTCTGCTCAATGTAGTCAGTGATTCGTCCCAATGTCAGGCGGAAAGAATTGACGCTGCTCTCCAGACGTTTCAAGAGGTTGGTAGCCATCAACTTTCGCAAACCCTTCTCACGTCCGTCAATAGAGATACCTGAACCCTCCATGTTAATATCGTAGTCGTCCTTCACGCTGTCGAAGATATACAGCGATGGAGTGTAGATGCTGAGGTTCAATTCGTTGAGTTGCTCGGCAATATCGCTGAATGTGATACTCTCATTGAGGTCTGTGAGCTTTGGGCGGCGTGATATTGGAGCAAGGCGAGTTGGGAACTTGCCAATATCCTTGGTATCATAATACTTGACGATATGGCTGCGGCTGCGGGCAATAGTCACTGCATCGAGCAGTTCGAAGAAGTCAAAGCTGAGTTCTTCAAGCAGTCGCTCCGTAGTACGATGCTCCGGCTGTAGTCTTGCCCATTTGTTGTAAGCCGACTGTGCATTGCGGAATATGTCGTCTATGCTTCGCCCAATATTCAGGGCATCGTCAATCTGTTCCGCATAACCTTCGTAGGCCAGTTGCAACTGGTTCTTCAAGTCGTTGAAGCGGTTGTTGACAGGAGTGGCAGAGAGCATCAGTACCTTGGTCTTGACACCAGCACGGATCACCTTCTTCATCAATTTCTGGTAGCGGTTTTCCTTACGTGGCTCATCCTGCTCCATCTCGTCATCTAAATCCTCGTCATTCACGTTGCCACCATTGCGGAAATTATGGCTCTCGTCAATGACTATCAGGTCGTAGTTGCCCCAGTTGATGCGTTCGAGGTCGATACCAGCCGACATGCCTCGCTCGCGGCTGAGGTCGCTATGGAAAAGAATGTCATAACGCAGGCGGTCAGCCACCAGCGGATTGTTCTTGTAGTTGGTCTTGAAGGTGTTCCAGTTGTCATAGAGCTTCTTTGGACAAAGCACAAGCACGGATTTGTTGCGGTTCTCGTAATACTTGATGACCGAAAGTGCGGTGAAGGTTTTGCCGAGACCTACGGAGTCGGCAAGGATGCAGCCATTGTACTTTTCGAGTTTGTTAATGATGGCAAGAGCAGCATCGCGCTGGAAGTTATAGAGCTTGTTCCAGATCACGCTGTTCCTGAATCCTGTCGCCTCATTGGGCAAGACATCCTCGCTGATATCTTCAAGAAACTCGCTGAAGATGTTGTAGAGCGTGATGAAGTAGATAAACTCCGGAGCATTCTCATTATAGACCGTTTCGATATACTCCAGCACCTGTGCCGTTACATCCTTGAACTTATCGGAGTTTTGCCATTGTTCGTTGAAAATCTTCAGGTATTCCTCGGCGAAAGGTGATGGCATGACATTGACCATCGAATAAATTGCATTGCCTCGTTCACAGCCCAATTCTGTTGTAGTGAACTCATTGAAAGGCACGTATGCACTGGGCTTTTGGTTTTGGACATGCAGGAATCCACCCATTTCCTCCTGCGAGGCATTGGACTTGAATTTCACTTTCCGGCGAATCCAGTCGGCACATTCTTTGGCAATAGCTTTTTGTTCGAGCTTATTGCGAAGCTTCACTTCAAAATCGGAGCCGTACAGGTTGCGCTCCCGGTTAAGTTTCGGAATAAAGAACTCCCTCTTTTCTTTCTTCGCCTTATCCTTGATGAAGGTTGGCGAAGTAAAGATGAAGCGCAACTCATCAACACGTTCAAGTTCGTCCTTCAAAGCTTCGTATGCATAGATGGAGAAGGATGCGGCAGCAATAGATACAGTTGATTTGATAGACAACTTCTTCTGTAAGTCATCTATTACTCTCTCGGATATGTTGTTTATTACTTTTGGAAGTTCCATCTTCATAAAAAAAGACTCCCATCATAGTGTATAGACAGGCGACCAAGCCCATTTGCACACAGAGGGATTTCATATAATCTTTGTTTTGCCTTACGGCATTTCTGGGTCTTTATCGAAAATATCCGCAACACGATTGAAGCACATAAAGGAGAGGCCCCATTCGTCTATTTTCAAGAAACGGATATTTGTGTGTAAAGTTACATAATTTCTTTCAAAAACCACATTATTATAAAATAAAAATTGCTTGTTAAAAGCAACTTTTTCTATTGTGTCCAGTAAAAAAAAGAAAAAAGGTCTCGCCTCACTTTAAAGTTTTATCGGACTGCAATAATAAAAAAAATGGAGCCTTCATCTAAACAAAAGGCGGGGAACTCATCTAAACAAACGGTGGAGATATCCAACTAAATAAACGGCGGGGGAAATAGAAGCGCCACCTTTCTTACTGTCCTGAAGCCCGATAAGGGCTTGTGGGGAGGAAGAGAGGTGGCGCTTGGGTGTATGCTTATATGCCTAAGCTACGGATTATCTGCCTCTGGGCTGTCAGACCAAAGAGGGGTGGAGAGCATGACAGCCGGGAGGGCGTGGATATCAGGCGGCAGCAGCGGCATGTATTGCCTCGTATATGCAGCTGGCGATGCCGAAGAGGAGGATGCCGGCTGTGCAGATGGCGAGGGTGAGACGTGTGTTGCAGTCGCTCTTGAATGTTGGCAGAGGGGTATCTGTCTTGTTTATGTACATGGCCTTGACAATAAGGAGGTAGTAGTAGAGTGACACTACGGTGTTGACAAGGGCTATGAACATGATGAAGTATGGCCACCAGTTGCCGTCCTGACCGTTGACAGAGGCGAGGAAGACGAAGAACTTGGAGAACATTCCTGCGAATGGTGGTATACCGCCAAGCGAGAAGAGTGCGAGCGTCATGAGGAAGGAGAGCTTCGGGTTTGTCTGGTAGAATCCGTTATAAGCATCCATGTCAGTACGGCCACCATTGTTCTGCTCAACAACGGAGATTATGGCGAAGACACTCATGTTGGCAACGATGTATACGAGGACATAGTACATGAGCGAGGATATTGTCGCAGCATAGTCAGCACCTATCACGGCGAGCATTATGTATCCGGCCTGTGATATTGATGAGAATGCCATGAAACGCTTCAGCTCGCTCTGGCGTATGGCCATGAGGTTGGCAACAGTGATGCTGAGCACTATGAGGATGTACATCATGACCTCCCAGTATTCTGTCATGGGCTGGAAAACCTTTGTGAGGATAACGGCGAGGGTGAAGGCCGCTGCTCCCTTTGAGATGACGCTGAGATAGCCTGTCACTGTTGTCGGGGCTCCCTGGTATGTATCGGCTGTCCAGAAATGGAATGGCACGAGGCTTATCTTGAAACCGAGGCCGGCAACAAAGAATACCATGCCGCATATTGTCATCGGTGTGACAGAGAGGAGCAATGAGAACTCAGTGAAGTATAATGTGCCTACTGCTCCGTAGAGAAGAGACATTCCGTAGAGCATGACACCGCTTGAGAATGTTGCGGTAAGGATGAACTTCGCTGCAGCCTCTGCCGAGTCCTTGCGCATCTTGTCGAGCGCTACCATGCATGCGAGGGGCACACTGGCAGTCTCCAGTCCGAGGAAGAACATGAGGAAAGAGCCTGCGCTCATCATGACATACATGCCGAGGAGTGTTGATATGGTGAGCATATAGAACTCTCCCTCTATGCGGCGTGTGTCATTGTTTGAGAGCCATCTCTTTGACTGTAGCACGACGATGAATGTTCCGGCGCAGAGGATGGCCTTCATCATTGTGTTGGCAGGTGTGGCGATATAGGCTCCTCCGAAGAGCTCATATGTCTCCTGGCACGAGAAGAGCGTGGCAGCAGCCGATGCGAGGAGCATGACGCTGACGAGAGGATTGAACCAGTCGCGGCATTTCTTGCCGTGGCTCGCAAAGTCGGCTATGAATGTTATGACCAAGACGGCGACGAGTATCGCCTCTGGTATCATCTGTATAAACTGTATATAGTTCATGATTCTTATTGTCAATTATTATATGGTGTGTGTGTCTGGATTCTGTTGCCTAGTTTATCACGCTGAGAATATTTCCCACAGCACCATTGATGACATTGCTTGCCCAGAGTGGGAACGTTCCGAGAGCAGCGACACATGCTATGAGGCATCCTACGGCTAAGCGCTCGTCCCATGTTGCATCGGTGAGTGTCTCATAATGTGGGTCGGCGACTTTCTCAAAGAGGATGAAGCCTACAGTACGCAGGATATATACTGCTGTGACCACGATTGATGTGCAGGCTATGATTGTGCAGCAGCGGTGGAATGTGTCAGCGTTCTCGAAAGAGCCTACGAATATTGTCATCTCTGCGATGAATCCGGAGAATCCTGGCAGGCCGAGGTTTGCTAGACCGGCTATGACATATCCTACTGAGAGGAACGGCATAATCTTCATGAGGCCACCGAGTTTGCGTATGTCACGTGTGTGGGTGCGTCCGTATATCATACCGATGAGTGCGAAGAAGAGTGCTGTCATCAATCCGTGGGAGAGCATCTGGAGTATGGCTCCTGTGCATGCTGTCCTTGTCATCATGAGGAGTGCGAAGAGCACGAGTCCGCAGTGAGAGACAGATGAGTAGGCGTTGATGAACTTGAGGTCTGTCTGCACGCAAGCCGAGAAGGCTCCATAGACAACAGATATTGTCGTGAGGATAAGGAATATCCATGCGAGGTCATTGGCAGCCTGCGGGAGGAGGTACATGGCGATGCGGAAGCATCCGTATCCGCCAAGCTTCATGAGCACTCCGGCGTGGAGCATGGAGACTGATGTCGGTGCACATCCATGACCGATAGGTGACCATGTGTGGAATGGGAAGAGGGCTCCGAGGACACCGAAACCGATGAAGACAAACGGGAAGAGGATATTCTGCACATTGGCAGGGATATTGTTCTCGTGGGCTATCTCGAGGATGTTCATCGTCGTTGCTCCATTGAAGAAGTATATGCCGACGAGTCCGAGGATGATGAGTGCGGAGCCTCCCATGAGCATAAGGGTGAGCTTCATGGCTGCGTACTCCTTCTTCCCTGAGCCCCAGTATCCGATGAGGAGGTACATAGGGATGAGGGCTACCTCATAGAACATGAACATCGAGAAGAGGTCGATGGTGATGAAGAAGCCGTATACACCTGTGGACAGGAGTGTGAACCAGAGGAAGAACTCTTTTGTCAGAGGCTTGAGCTTCCATGATGCGAATGTGCCGGTGAAGACTATGATGCTCGACAGGAGGAGCATGACAACAGAGATGCCGTCAACACCGACTGCATAATTGATATTTAGCGATGGGAACCATGCTACTGATGACTGCAGCAGCATCTCAGCGTCATTGCCTGCTGCGCGCTCTCCGATGAAGTATATGGTGAGCCATGCGGACAGCGCGACAAGACAGCTTGCTCCTGTAACCATCACACCGCGCACCTGGTTGACGCTGCGTGCGGCCCAAAGGCCTAGTAGCATCAGCGCGGGGATAATAACGAATAATGTCAGTATATTCATTGCTGTATGTTGTTTATGTGGCATTGTGCCTGATGGCACTGAAGCCAGAATAATCTGTTAATGTTCTTTAGGTTTAATCAGAGAGCAAGTAATATGAGCACGAGTGCTACCGCACCAGATATGAACCATGCTGCATACTGGCGGACATCGCCAGACTGCCAGCTGCGTATGCTCTCTCCACCCTCGTTTGCTCCCCACGCTGTGAAGTCGATGAAGCCGTTGATGACTTTCTCGTCAATCCACTGTACAGGGCGTGAGACGAAGCGGAAGAGTATCTTGTGGGTAACGAACATATACACCTCATCCATATAGAAGCGATGGTAAGCCCATTTGTGCAGACGCGGGGCGATAGCGTACATCTTGTCAGCGACAGGCTGTTTCTCTCCCTTGAAGATGTATGTGGCGAGGGCTATGGCAGCGACAGCGATGATGGTTGATGTTGCTGCCACCTGTGGGTCGAAGTGTACAGTATACTGTGTCCCGGCAGCGCTGACGATAGAGCCGAAGCTTGCCCAGTCCCATCCGAGGAATCCGCCGAGTGTTGTGAAGACTCCGACGCCTATTGTTATGACACTGAGGAATATGAGTGGGAATGTCATGACGACTGGTGCCTCATGCGGTGTGTGGTGTGCATGGAGCTCCTTGTTCTCTGTTCCCCAGAATATGCCGTAGTAGAGGCGGAACATGTAGAACGCTGTCATGGCGGCTACGCCTGTCATCCACCATCCGCAGAGTGGTGAGTATGCGAAGCATGCTGTTATTATCTCATCCTTTGAGCTGAAGCCTGAGAAGAACGGTATGCCGGCTATGGCGAGGCATGAGATGAGGAATGTTGCGTGTGTGACAGGCATGTACTTCTTCAGTCCGCCCATGGCAGACATCTCGTTTGAGTGGACAGCGTGTATGATGCATCCTGCTCCGAGGAAGAGGCATGCCTTGAACATGGCGTGAGTGAAGAGGTGGAACATTGACGCCATATATCCGAGCTGTGCGTGGTTGTCGAGGACAGCTCCGTGGTGGCCTGGGAGTGATACGCCGAGGGCTACCATCATGAATGCTATCTGTGATATTGTGGAGAAGGCGAGGACACGCTTTATGTCGCTCTGCGCACATGCTATGGCGGCGGCATAGAAGGCTGTGAAGGCTCCTACGACAACGACGATGCTCATGGCCTGTGGCGCATACTCTATCCACAACGGGAAGAGGCGTGCTATCTGTACGACGCCTGCGACAACCATCGTTGCGGCGTGGATGAGTGCGGAGACAGGTGTCGGGCCCTCCATGGCATCAGGGAGCCATATATGGAGAGGGAACATGGCTGACTTGCCTGCACCACCGATGAACATGAGGACAAGGGCTGTCGGGAGGATGAGGGAGCCTGTTGCCGCGGCACGTGACGCGTCGCATGTTGTGAAGGCTGTCATGCCGTCGGCGAGCTGTATCTCTGTCCCTGTGAACGAGAAGTTGAACGAGCCGGTGTAGAAGCCGAAGATGAGTATTCCGACGAGGAAGAACATATCGGCGAAGCGTGTCACGATGAATGCTTTCTTAGAGGCGTGCACGGCAGCGTGCAGCTCGTAGTAGAAGCCGATGAGGAGATAAGAGCTGACACCGACGAGCTCCCAGAACATGTACATCTGGAAGATGTTGGTGGCGAGCACGAGTCCGAGCATGGACATGGTGAAGAGGGAGAGGAAGGCGTAGTAGCGCTGGAATCCCTTCTCGCCATGCATATAGCCGAAAGAGTATATATGTACCATGAACGACACTGTCGAGATGACTATGAGCATCATGACTGATATTGGGTCGAGGAGGATGCCGAGGTCGAAATGCAGCGAGCCGAGCGGCAGCCATGTGTAGTTGTATGGCACGATAGTGGCGAATGTTCCGTCAGCAAGACGTGGCATGCTGAAATACTGGAACGCCGCGATGTAGCACAGGACGGTGACAATGCCCAGGGTACATGTACCGATGAGGCCTGCTACCTTGTGCGACCACGCATATTTGTTTCCCGCGAAGTCTGGCAAACCTATTACCAGGAAGGAAAGCAGTGGCAGAAGCAGTATGCCTAAAGTATAACCGAATTCCATTGTTGTCTTTTGTTGTTCTTGTTATGAAAAGAGAGGTTTGTCAGTGATTTTTTACTTCTTGAGGTTCTTTATCGCGTCGACAGTGTCTGACTTGAAGTGGTTATAGACATTCAGGATGATGGCTATGGCCACTGCGCTCTCTGCCGCGCTGACACCTATAGAGAAGAGTGTGAAGAAGAATCCCTCCATCTCTCCTGGATACAGGAGGCGGTTGAAAGCGGCGAAGTTGATGTCGACGGCGTTGAGGACGAGCTCAACGGATATGAGCATGGCGATAAGATTGCGTCGTGTGATGAATCCGAAGACGCCGATGAAGAACAGTATCGCGCTTAGCACGAAGAAACATTGTACTGGAACCATAATTTTTTACTCCTCCTCTCTTTGGTTACGTGATACTACAAGACCTCCTATGATGCATGCGAGCAGGAAGAGGGATATGAACTCGAATGGGAGGACATACTCGTACTTTCCGGCTCCGACGAGGGCTGTTCCTATCTTATCCATAGGGACTTCCTTGTCAGCAACCATCATGAACTGGTCGAAGAAATGGCTTTTCAGCTGCACTCCGATGACTGTCGCCGCGCCGACGATGGCGAGGAGAAGTGCCCATGCTCCGCGTTTGATGTCAAGGCGTTCCTTGATACCCTGCAGTGAGCGGCGTGAGAGGAGCTGTATGGCGAAGATGTATATCATTGTCATGCCGCCTGCGTAGATGCTCAGCTGTGCTGCTCCGAGGAATGTATAGTCGAGCAGGAAGTATATACCTGCTATGGCAAAGAGCACGAAGAGCAGTGCTGTCACGGCACGCATGATGCGTGTTGTGAAGACGGAAGCGAGAGCGGCAACTATTATTACGGCCGCGAGTATAGCGAATACGATTATGTTTGCCATTGTTTATTTCTCCTCTTTTTTAGCAGGCTGTGGTTTCGGGGCAGCGGCAGCGGCTGCTTTTGCGTTTGCCGCATACTGGTCGAGCTCGGCCTGTGTTGGTGGCACATTGAGGTGTTGTATGAGGGCGTCGCGGTTGAAGACGGCGTTCTCGAAGTCCTTGACGAACTTTATCGCGTCATGTGGACATGCATTGACGCACAGCTGGCAGAACATGCAGTCGCCGAGGTCATACTGGTAGTCGAGCAGGAGTTTCTTCTTCTTTCCCTCTGCTGTTGTGACCATCTGCGATGTTATCTTTATGCTGCCGTTAGGGCATGCTTTCTCGCAGAGTGTGCATGCGATGCACTTGTTGTGGCCGTTCTCGTCGGCAGGCATGACAAGTGTTCCGCGGTGGCGCTCAGCGATGTGCTGTGTGTGGCGGTTCTCAGGATACTGCTCGGTAATCTTCGGTGTGACGTACTCGCCCATCGTGATGTCCATACCTGTCAGCAGGGTCTTGATGCCTGAGATGGCACTGCCTATATATGAATTGTTTTTTGACATTTCTGTTTATTGTTCTTTGGTGGGGATGGTTTGCCCCGGACGTTGCGGTTGGTGCCGTAATGTTGTCCGTGCTGGCCTTTTCCTCCAGTTTTTACTTATCTGTCTTTACGGCTATGTCAGCGCCGACGAGCTTCTGGTCGCGTGCGAACTGGCTGCGGAACTTCATGGCTCGTGATATGATGACGATGGCTATGATGACGATGACGAGTGCCACCAGGATGCCTATGCCCATGATGCCTGTCAGGCCGAGAGCGACACAGACGGTCATGAGGATGAGGTTAAAGAGTGCGACAGGCATGAGGTATTTCCACTCGAGCTTGAGTATCTGGTCGATACGCAGGCGTGGGAAGGTCCACTTTATCCACATGAGGAGCCATACCATGGCGAATGCCTTGGCGAGGAACCATACTATGCCTGGTATCATGTCCATGACGGCGTCGAAGCCTGCTATGCCGATGTGTATAGGGCACCATCCTCCGAGGAAGACGAGCGATGTCATGCCTGCGACGATGAAGAGGTTGAGGAACTCGGCGAGATAGTAGAATCCGAATCCCATGCCTGAGTACTCTGTGTGGTATCCTGCTGTGAGCTCTGACTCTGCCTCGGCGAGGTCAAACGGGCCGCGGTTTGCCTCTGCATTGCCTGCCACGAGGAATATGAGGAAGGCGATGATGGCGGGTACATGTCCCTGGAATATGAGCCAGCCGAACGGGCCGCTCTGTGCCTCGACGATACCGCTCACCTGCATTGTGCCTGTAAGGATGCAGGCGGTGATGAGACAGAGGCCGAGTGACATCTCATAGCTTATCATCTGTACTGCTCCACGCATAGCGGAGACGATTCCGTACTTGTTGTTTGATGACCATCCGGCGAGGAACACTCCGATGACGCCTATGGCTGATACGGCTGTATAGAGGAATATGCCGACGTTGAAGTCGAGGATGACGGCGCCCTTGTTCCATGGCAGGAAGGCGAAGGCGCCTACAGAGCCCACGATGACGAGGACCGGGGCGAGGGCGTAAAGGAGCTTGTCGGCCTTGTCAACGAAGAATATCTCCTTTATGAGCATCTTCAGAACGTCGGCAAAGACCTGGAGCAGGCCCCACGGGCCGACGCGCATAGGGCCGAGACGGCACTGGAAGTATGCGCAGACTTTACGCTCCATGAATATCAGTGCTATGGCGAGGAGGGCGTAGCCTACGATGATGAGGAGTCCTACCAGGATGCACTCGATAAGTATGGCGAGCCAGGCTGGACACCCGCAGGTGTTCAGGAGGAGGCTGTCAAACCATGTCGTTACTGTCGAAAAATCAAACATGTCTGTTGTTTTCTTGTTGTGGCAGAGGGTTCCCTTATGCCGGCGTGCTGCCTCAGGGGGGCTCTCTGTCGTTTTGTATATATATTATATAAGGTGTGGGTATGGGATGACGTCATGTCATTCCGTGTATCGTGCTGCTGTGTTTAGCGGTCGATATCGGGGATGATATAGTCGAGTCCGGCACCCACGGCGATGAGGTCGGCCACCTTTGTGCCGCGCAGCATCTCGTCGAGAGCGGCGACGAGTGTGAGGGCCATTGGGCGGAGCTTCATGCGGTAAGGACTCTTGTCTCCGCGTGAGTCGAGGTATACTCCGAACTCACCGCTTGTTCCCTCAACCGAGAAGTACCACTGTCCCTCCGGGCACTTTATGATTGGCTTCTGCTTGATGTAGTAGTCGCCCTCTGGTATGTTGTCTATGAGCTGCTCTATGATGCGTATTGACTGCTCTATCTCTTTCACGCGGAGGTAGTAGCGGTCCTGTGAGTCGCAGTTCTGGAGCACAATCTGGTCCCACTCCACCTTGTCGTACATGGCGTAGGGATGGTTCTTGCGTAGGTCGTTTGCCCACTGTGACGCGCGTCCGTTAGAGCCTGACATGCCGTATGATATGGCGTTCTCCTTTGATATCACGCCGACACCCTCAAGTCGCTGGTGTGTTATGACGTTCTCTCCGAAGACGTTGATGTACTCGTCGAGTTTCGGGCGGAGATACTTGCAGAGTTTCTTGACATTGCTCTGGAAGTGCTCGTCGATGTCGGCCTGGAGCCCGCCGATGCGGTAGTAGTTCTGTATGAGGCGTCCGCCTGTTGTCTCTTCCATGACGTTGAGGACGTACTCGCGGTCGCGCATGCAGAAGAGGAATGCTGTGAGGGCTCCGAGGTCCTGTGCGTAGCATCCGAGATAGAGGAGGTGTCCGTCAATACGCTGCAGCTCGTCCATGATGGTGCGAATGGTCTTTATGCGGTCGTTGAGCTCCACCCCGAGGGCTTCCTCTATCACTCCGCATATAGCATGGCGGTTCATCATGGCCGAGAGGTAGTTGAGACGGTCTGTGAGGGCGAGTGTCTGTGGGTATGTCATCTCCTCACACATCTTCTCTATACCGCGGTGTATATACCCGAGGTGTGGGTATATCTTCTTCACTGTCTCTCCGTCGAGCACTGTCTGGAGGCGCAGCACGCCGTGGGTTGAGGGGTGCTGTGGGCCTATGTTGACGACGAAGGCGTCATCCTCGAAGAGTGGCACTGTTGTCTCCACGACATGTCCCTCGGCGTCGAGGTCGTAGCGTGTTGTTGTCTCGGGGTCCTGCTCGTCGTCGAGTGTGTATCCGTCCTCTGCCTTGAAGTCTTTCAGGAATGGGTGTCCCTTGAAGTCGCTGCGCAGGAAGAGGCGGCGCATATCGGGATGTCCGAGGAATATGATGCCGTAGAAGTCGTACACCTCACGCTCGAGGAGGTCGGCGCATTTCCATAGTTTGCTGACGCTCCAGATGACATTCTTGCCGTCTTTCTGCTCTGCCATGGTCTTGACAGAGATACGCTCGTGTGTCTCTGTGTTCTCCATGATGTATATGCATCCGAGTCCTTCTTCTCCGAAGTCTTCGCCTATAATGGTGACGAGGTAGTCGTAGTGTTTCTCGTTGCAGAGCTCGGCCATCTTCTGGGCGAACTCGTTGAATGAGTATTCTATGTTGTTCAGTTTCATCTTGCCTTCGTCTCCTTTATTTGAAAGAATCGTTAATGCTTTGCTTTATGTTGTCCTTGATGGCCTGTGCCGCCTTCTTCATCTCTGCCGCTATGCGTGCCGGGATGTCTTTCAGGACGAATGGCTCAGGGCTCTTCTCCTTCTTGTTCACTCCGCCGAAGAATTTCTCCACCTTCACCTTGCGCTGCAGCTGCATCATGCCATAGAGTATGGCTTCCGGGCGTGGTGGGCATCCGGGGATGTAGACATCGACAGGGAGGAACTCGTCAATGCCTCTGACGACATGGTAGCTCTGCTTGAACGGTCCGCCTGATATGGCGCATCCGCCGACGGCGATGACATACTTTGGCTCGGCCATCTCGTCGTAGAGACGTTTCAGCACTGGGGCCATCTTGTGGGTTATTGTTCCGGCACACATGATGAGGTCGGCCTGTCGTGGTGAGTTACGTGTCACCTCGAATCCGAAGCGTGCGAAGTCATAGCGTGCGCAGCCGCAGGCCATGAACTCGATGCCGCAGCATGATGTGGCGAACGTCAGTGACCACAGCGAATTGCTGCGTCCCCAGTTGATGAGGCGGTCGAGATTGCCGGTGATGACGTTGACACCGCCCTCGTTCAGCTCCTTGACGATGGCCTCGAGTGTCTCGTTGTCCTTCCACTCGTCGTATGGAATGGACTTGATTTGAGGTGTCTTTACTTCCATTCAAGCGCTCCTTTCCGCCATGCGTAGGCAAGGCCAAAAACAAGTACCAGCATGAAGAAGCCGATGCTCAGCAATGCCATGGTACCGAAATTCTTTACTACTACTGCCCAGGGGTAGAGGAAGACAGTCTCCACATCGAACATCAGGAAGAGGATGGCAAAGAGGTAGTAGCCTACATGCATTGGAAGCCATGAGCTGCCGCGTGTAGGGATACCGCACTCGAATGGTTCACCCTTTGCCCTGTTGTAGGTGCGCGGACCCAGCAATTTTGCTGTGATGTATGCCGCCACCACCAGGAAAACAGCCGTTATGATAACGGTTATAAACAAAGTGAAATACATAGATTGTATATGGATTGATTTATTCTTAATCTGAATATCGACTGCAAAGTTACTAAAATTCATCCATATGAGAAAGTTTCAGGGCGAAAGAATTTAGATTTTCTTAATAATATGTACACGAAACGCTGGCTGCCTCTCGGGAAATCCCCCGTATCATGCACAAAAGCGGCAGAATGTGCCATCGCGCGGCTTCTTCTCACGTCTCTGCCGTGGGGCGCGGGAGGGGGCTGGATGAGTGGTATGACTTACGGATTGTAAGCGGCATTCCTGAGGGGCTCATCCAGTGCCTATGAGCCCCTCATCCAATACGGATGGAGACGTCATCCAGTACCTATGGGATTGTTGTCGATAGAGAAAGAAAACTATAAGCAGCTGACCTCCCTTTGCTTTCAATCTGTAACCTCGGGACCGCAGACAGCTTTCAGCGGCCTACCGCCTAAGGCATAAAACGGCATGCCGATATCCACCACGCCGCCCATAGCGCCAACTCCCGCCGGCAAAGGCGCAGGAAGGCCCGGCGTCTCACACAAAACAGCTAGAAGGATTACAGCAAGACAAGACACTCCGGAATCAGCAAACGAGCCTTCACTCTGAAAACTGAAACTGTCAAATGGCAAGAGCCGAGTGGCCCGGCAGGGTGTTTCCTGCTGCTTTTCAGGCACAGGAGGCTCGGCGATGAGTACATTTGCTGACACTTTGTTATCGCCCATAAATTTATTCAATATACAGAAAGGGAGCTTCCAAATCTTAATAATTCATAATAATTTTGCATTTTCCAGCCCATATATATAACTTTGTCGTTAATAAATATGAAAGCATACGCATACGCCACTTACCGTAGATGGAAACTGACGGGTATGAGGCGTTTTCTCCTGTGTATGGTCTTGATAACCTGGAATCAACAATAACTATTTACAGACATAAATGAAAAAGCTATTCTTCTCACTCGTTGCGGCAGTCATCGCCACCGTCGCCAACGCACAAATCTCGTTCACTCCGAGCATGAAGCAGACCGCTCCGGACGAGATAACGATATCATTCACCGGAAAGATTGACAACGGATGGCATGTCTATGCTCCCAACGAGAGCAACGGCCCGACACCGGCAACATTCAACATCGACAAGATAGAGGGTGCGAAACCTGTCGGCGGACTGAAGGCTAACAAGGCGGCCACGCAGCAGTATGACGACATGTTCGGCGCAAAGGTGAGCTACTACGAGCACGCCGTGACATTCACACAGAAGCTGAAGATTACCGGTAAGACATACAAGGTGGAGGGTTATCTCGAGTATGGCGCGTGCAACTCGGAGAGCTGCCTGCCCCCGACAGCCGTCGAGTTCAAATACTCTGGCAAGGGGATAGCCGACGCTCCAGAGGCTGAGGAGGAGAAGGCTGGGGAGACAGCCGAGGCTGAGGGAACACCTGCCGACACGACCGTGAAGGACAGTGTGGCTGCTGTGCCGGCTGACACCGCCGCGGTGAACGCCCTCTGGACTCCCGTCATCGACGAGCTGAACGCATTTGACAACAGCAGCGAGGAGGGCGAGGCGTCGCTCCTGAAGATATTCATACTCGGGCTCCTCGGCGGATTCATCGCCCTGCTGACACCTTGCGTATGGCCTATCATACCGATGACTGTGAGCTTCTTCCTCAAGCGTGCCAAGGACGACAAGAAGAAGGGTGTCCGCGACGCTATAACATACGGACTGTCAATCATTGTCATATACCTCGTGCTCGGTCTTGCAGTGACGCTCCTCTTCGGGGCATCGGCCCTGAACGCGCTGTCGACAAACGCCGTGTTCAACATATTCTTCTTCCTGCTCCTTGTGGTCTTCGGCGCATCATTCCTCGGAGGCTTTGAGATTGTCCTCCCCTCCAAGTGGACCAACGCTGTCGACAGCAAGGCATCGTCAACGACAGGTCTGCTGAGCATTTTCCTCATGGCGTTCACCCTTGTCCTTGTCAGCTTCTCATGCACAGGCCCGATTATCGGCTTCCTCCTTGTGGAGATGGGAACATCAGGGAATATCGTAGGTCCAGCCATCGGCATGCTCGGCTTCGCCATAGCCCTCGCCCTTCCGTTCACACTCTTCGCCATATTCCCGACATGGCTCAAGTCCGCACCGAAGTCTGGCAACTGGATGAACAATGTCAAGGTGACCCTCGGATTCATCGAGCTGGCATTCTCGCTGAAGTTCCTCAGTGTGGCTGACCTCGCCTACGGCTGGCATATACTTGACCGTGAGACATTCCTCGCGCTGTGGATAGTGCTCTTCGCCCTCCTCGGCGCTTACCTCATCGGATGGATAAGATTCCCTCACGACGAGGACGAATGGGACGAGATGGGCGAGAAAATCATCAACACACGCACTCCGGTGACACGTTTCTTCCTCGCATGGTGCTCGTTCGCCTTCGCCATATACATGGTGCCGGGACTCTGGGGAGCTCCCTGCAAGGCGGTATCGGCTTTCGCACCACCAATGAACACACAGGACTTCAACCTCGCCCGTACAGAGGCAATAGAGCCGGAGTATAAGGACTACGAGGCTGGAATGGCTGCCGCAAAGGCTGCGGGGAAACCTGTCATGATTGACTTCACTGGATTCGGATGTGTCAACTGCCGCAAGATGGAGGCCGCCGTATGGACCGATGAGGAGGTGAAGAAGACCATAACAGAGGATTATGTCCTCATACAGCTCTTCGTCGACGACAAGACTCCGCTCCCAGAGCCTATCGAGGTGGTGGAGAACGGACAGCCACGCAAGCTGCGCACCGTAGGCGACCGCTGGAGCTATTTCCAGAGGACAAAGTTCGGAAGCAACACTCAGCCTTTCTATGTCCTGCTCGATAACGAGGGACACGCGCTCAACTCGTCATACTCTTATGACGAGGACATAAAGAAATACACTGAGTTCCTGCAGAAAGGCCTGGACAACTACAAGAAGAAATAATACCAGCAGGCCTCTGCCAACGCTCCCTGACGGCACGACACAACACATGGGACAAAACTCCAGAGACAGCCGGCAGAGATATGGGGGAAGCACCAGCACCCAGACAGCAGAGACCCGATGGAGACATATCATGATACAAGCCTGACGGACGGACGCCGTCCCTGACATGCCATATCACTGCGACACGTGACGGCAAGACGGGGAGGGCGTCCGGACAAGAGGGCGGAATGCCATGACAAGAGTAACAACAACAGAATACCATGATAGAGAAGACATTACGCGACAAGATAATAAACCTCGTCAGACGTGAGGTAGTCCCCGCCATAGGATGCACTGAGCCGATAGCCGTGGCTCTCTGTGTGGCAAAGGCGACAGAGACTCTCGGCACTCTGCCTGAGAGCATCAACGTCATGCTTAGCGCTAACATGCTGAAGAACGCCATGGGTGTCGGCATACCCGGAACAGGGATGGTGGGACTCCCTATAGCCATAGCGCTCGGAGCCATAACGGGGAAGAGCGAGTACGGACTGGAGGTGCTGCGCGATGTGGACGACGACGCTGTCGGACGCGGAAAGGCATTCATCGACGAGGGACGGATAAAGGTGAGCCTCAAGGAGGGACAGTGTGACAAGCTCTACATAGAGGCCGTGGCGACCGCGGGAGAGGAAAGCTCGCGGACAATCATTGCCGGCGGACACACCAACTTCACCCTCATAGAGAAGAATGGGGAGGTCATCATGAGCGACACAAGAAGCAGAGGAGCAGAGAAATGTGATGAGGACGAGGAGCTATGCCTGCGCACAGTCTACGATTTCGCCACGACAACACCTCTCGCCGATATAGAGTTCATAAACGACGCAAGGCGGCTGAACGAGGCTGCAGCGGCCAAATCGCTCCTCGGGAACTACGGACATGAGCTGGGAAAGACACTCAGCCGACCGCTCGGACGCGGCATAATGGGCGACAGCATGTTCTCGCATATCCTCTCTGCCACAAGCAGCGCGTGCGACGCACGTATGGCAGGAGCCATGATTCCGGTAATGTCCAACTCGGGCTCGGGCAACCAGGGCATAGCGGCGACACTGCCTGTCGTGGTCTTCGGACAGGAGAACCACAACACAGAGGAGGAGATAACACGCGCGCTGATGCTCAGCCACCTCACGGCTATCTATATAAAGCAGAGCCTCGGACGTCTCTCGGCGCTGTGCGGATGCGTGGTGGCATCGACCGGTTCGGCATGCGGTATAACATATCTCATGGGCGGAAAGTATGAGCATGTGGCATACTCCGTGAAGAACATGATAGCCAATCTCGCCGGAATGGTATGCGACGGGGCGAAGCCTTCATGCGCCCTGAAGGTGACAAGCGGAGTGTCTACCGCGGTCCTGTCGGCTATGCTGGCTATACAGAACACCCATGTGACATCGGTAGAGGGTCTCGTTGAGGACGATGTCGACCGCACCATACACAACATGACACGCATCGGAGCGGAAGGAATGAACGAGACTGACCGCATGGTGCTCGATATTATGACCCATAAGAAATAGAGTCTATAATCCGGTTCAGCTGGGGAATACGGCGTCAGCTGGAAAAACAAATAATAAACATCCCGGCTTGTCTCATGCTTATCGCCATGAAGAGAGCGGAAGAAAACGTGGAGGCAGACAACAGGAAAGAGCAGGGAAAGACAGCCGTATAAAGGCCAAGCACAAACAAGAAGACTCTACGGCAATGAGCCGGCCTGAGATGCCTGAGGAAGAGAAAAACAAGGAAAAATCTTGCATAACCGCAAAGATATTAGTAACTTTGCGCCCGAAAAAGAAACAAAAACAAACAGGATATGCTCTTCGAACAAGTTTCAACAGACATCAAGGAGGCGATGAAAGCACGCGACAAGGTGCGCCTCGAAACATTACGTAACATTAAGAAAGTATTCCTCGAAGCAAAGACAGCTCCCGGAGCAGACGACAATCTCAGCGACGCTAACGCCATGAAGATTCTCCAGAAGCTCGCAAAGCAGGGCAAAGAGTCTGCCGAGACATACGCAAAGCAGAACAGGCAGGACCTCGCTGACGCAGAACTCGCACAGGTAGCGGTAATAGAGGAGTATCTCCCGAAACCGTTCTCACCCGAAGAGGTGGAGGAAGCCGTGAAGACCATCATATCACAACTCGGTGCGACATCGATGAAGGATATGGGGCGTGTGATGGGAGTGGCAACGAAACAGCTGGCAGGAAAGGCCGACGGTGGTGCCATATCACAGGCTGTGAAGAAGGCTTTGGCTTAATATATCAACAATGAAGAATGTGGGAGCTGCACCGCACAGCTCCTCTGACACATAGGACTATCGACATAACGAAACGCACGGTGGAGAATGGATATACCCCACTGAGACAATAACGACGGACATATCTCCTCGTAGCGAGGGATATGCCCGTCGTTATTTTATATATCCTCCAGTGGCTGCAAGGTGTCATGCCGGCCTGTCGTGGAATGGAGAAGGGGAAGAGACATGGAGACAACTGGCAAGGAGATGGTGGAGGGCTGCACGGCCAGAATGTCACGATGATGCAGAGGAAGGTTAGGGGCTGGACGGGAGCCTGTCTCCTCTTTTCCTGTATCCGATATATCACCGCTCTCGCATCTCATACCACATCATACTATACAGACAACCTTATCAGACCATAGATAAAAACTCTACATAAGGAAAGAACACCATAGCAATGACCACTACATACAATTTGTATTCAGCTGATATACAGCGATGTTTATATACTTACAACTCTACAAACAGGATTATGTGCATGAGAATATTTTTCCATGTATTTCTTGGAGTTCTATGAGAATATGATTACTTTTGCATAACAATACCTGAAAGACTATGTTCGGATTCAAGACAAGAAAGAAAACAAATAATACAATAGAGTGTCTCGAACTGTTCCTTGGCACAACAGGAACAACAATAAACCAACAAACACTCAAGAACATATCATGGCACAAGAAATAGAACGCAAATTCATGGTGAAGAGCGATGCCTTCAAGGCTGAGTCATTTAAGGCAATACGTATCACACAAGGGTATCTCAGCTCTGTACCGGAACGCACAGTACGTGTCCGCATGAAGGGTGACAAGGGCTTCATAACCATCAAAGGAATAAGTAACGAGAGCGGAGCGAGCAGATATGAATGGGAGAAAGAGATTCCCGTGCAGGATGTCCAGGACCTACTGAAGATATGCGAGCCAGGAGTGATAGACAAGACACGTTATCTCGTGAAGAATGGCGACCTGTGTTTTGAGGTCGACGAGTTCTATGGAGACAACGAGGGACTCACCATGGCGGAGATAGAGCTGCCTGACGAGGACACAGAGTTCGAGCGCCCTGAATGGCTTGGCGAGGAGGTTACAGGCGACAAGCGTTTCTATAACTCCATGCTGGTTAGGAATCCGTACAAGAACTGGAAATAACGGCTGTCTGGCATCTGGGCATCCATAAATGTGACCGTATAGCCCACGACAGCCATCATTCATCAGTCACCATTCCCCTCAGCGACATCCATATCCGCCTGCAGACAGGTCCCGCAGACACTATAGTTATTCTCGATGAGATGAACGGTCATGTCCGCTACACATACAAAGCTGACACGACCGTCATCCTTTTCGTTGTCCCAACAGTCGGGGCACGCTCCCAGAAAACCTATTCTGTCAACCACCAGCACATTTCGCTCATATACAATCTATTCACCTTCCGCTCAGAGAATATATTTATCGAGGTGGAATAGAGGCAAGCATATATAGACTAATGGTAATAACGGGAGGAGACGTCGCTTGTGATAATAATAGTAATGGAGATATGGAATAGAGTGTGGAGGAATGGTCTCTTGCCCTCACCTTACTACCACTTTCCGTCTCTCCCCATCACAGACATATACATACACTCCAGGAGCAGTGGGGCGCTGTGAGCCTATTGCTACGCCTGAGACAGTATACCATCCCTCTATGGATGGAGCGGTGTATATGCCGGCATCAGGCATTCTGATGCCAGAGAGCGTCCCGTCTGTTCCCCAGCGCTGTGCGAGCCATGCTATCTTCTTGTCCACAAGACGCTTGAGCTCTGCCACCTTGGTGTCGATATCGGGAGAGCTGTATGATGGCCACCGTGCATAATCGGCTGACATTGCCGGACGGATGGTAGCAGCGAGGGAGTCAAGGAACGACGGAAGGGAAGGTAGGGAGAGGCGGTAGAAATCGCCGAAGACATTACGGACAAGCTCCTGGAAACGGGGGAAGCGGTATAGGCGGTCGATGATGAAACACTCAAACGTGGGGTTGTCCCATATGAAGGCGTCTGTCGACTGGCGGAATGCATTGCCGAAATCCCATACAGGGCCTGCCACCCAACGTGTATCCTCGCCACGCTCCTTGTGCAAATAGAAGCTGCCATGGAATCCCTCCTCGTCCTGCATTATCTCCCTGACGACATAGAGGCGTGCCATGGCGAGAGGGTCAATGAGAGTCTCCCAGAGGGTTGAGGAGGTGGAGGAGGTATATATGGCGTCGCGTATGGCGTCGAACTGCTGTTGCAGATATGTCTCCTGCTGCGCAGAAAGGATTTCTGGCGAGTGGTATGTTATCCACATTTGCTGTCGCTTGTCTGGCATATTGACCGATATGTGTGGGTCGGTGTTGTAGTTGTCCACCTCAACAAGCCATCCTCCTGTCACATCGCCCGTGGCGTTATCGTCCTGCTCGGTGACATTGACACGGTCTTTGTCGACGCGGATATTCTCTGTCAGGAAATACAGCCCCTCATACTTGGAGTTGAGATAAAGCTCGACGGGGCGGCAGTCAGGAGTCCATGCCAGGCCCATACGCCGTGAGAGCTCGTAGCCGAGGGGATTGCGCATATATGCGAGGTTATCGTCGGCGCCTGCCATGAGGACAAAGTGCTTGCTCTTCTCCATGCCTGCGAGGGGCGCTGAGGCAGAGAGTTTGATGCGGTATGGCTTCTTGTCGAATCCTGTCCACGTATAGTTGCCACGGCCACGTATGAGCATGGGGAGAGGCTCGGAGGCTGTAGCGATGTCGCTGACTCCCTCCACACCATTCGCCTCAAGGTAGTATGTGGCGTTGATGTATGTCTCCTTCGATGTTATCCGCACGCCTCCCTCTGTGTCTATATGCAGGGCTGGGAGTGTCTGTGTGGAGGAGACTGCTGTCACCCAACGGCCTGATGTATACTGGTCTGTACTGTTTGGGACGAATGTTGCGCCGGGTATCATGGGCGTGTTGTCCTGGTCCTTGAATGTCTGTGTACGGCGTTCGCCACGCTTGCCTGCTATGTCGTCCTTCACGGATGTGACGCTCATGGGATAGTCTCCGTCAGGGAGGGAGGTGTCAGAGAAGAAATAGTGGCTCTGCCCTGTGACTGTCTCGGGTATGGTGAATGTCCACAAGCCGTCAGCCTGCTGTGTCAGTGAGATGATGACTGTCTTCCCCTGCGTCTGCTGTCCATACAGGAATTTCACGTGGCTGTAGTGTGTCACGTTGTTGTCAAAGTGGTATGTGCCTGCGGGAATTGTCACAGCTGAGACTGGGATGAGGAGGAAGAGGGACAGGATTAGTAGCGAGAATCGTATCATAAAGTAAGTTTATTCATATTATCAGCCGGAGGGATGAGAGATTTCTTCGGCTTTGTTGTTAGTCTGATTTTACTGTTTATGGTTTTACTTATTCACTCTTGATGATTTATTCAAGTGTTCGTCTGTTTCTCATATACAACATCAATACCGCAAGCATTCTGTCTGTTGATGGTTGGAGAAATGGCTGACTCACGTCTATAGTCCCCACCCTATGCTTATCGTTTCCTCATGACAAAGCGCTCACACTCTGCGAGAATCTCAGAGCGGATGGCTCGCATGAGCAGATAATACATGAATGCGGCAATGGCTATGCGTGAGAGCAGGAGAGGCCAGAGGGAGTGTATAGGGATGGTGACAACGTATGTCAGAGCCATCACGGCGGCTGCGGAAAGCGTGTAGGGTATGATATCTGCGAGCATCTGCCGCCATGTATAGTCTATCAGGCGCCCTGTGCAGGCATGCCAGACAGCAAGCCAGAGAATCATCACTGCACTGTAGAGAGAGACCATGCAGAGCATGCCGTAGCGCCATGTCGCACCAACGATGACAAAGAGCATCACTATCTGGATTATACTGAGCCACATGTATATATCGCTCCGCCTGCAGCTTATGGAGAGATTCTGGTACATGGTGTAGAGGGGAAGGAATGCTCCGGAGAGACAAAGCACGCGCAACAGTGGGACACAGCCTGCCCACTGGTCTCGTATGGTAAGTATGATGAACTCATCCGCTACGATGGCAAGACCGAACATCAGGGGCATGGAGAGGAAGGCTGTGAAGCGCATCATCTTACGGAATACTCTGCGCTGTCGCACTATGGGGTCCTCGGTAGCGGTGTCTCCAGCCTCAACCATGACGGCTTGGGCTATCTGCCCGACAGTGTTGGAGACAAGCGATGACGCCATGGTATTCCATTTGTACGCCTGAGAGTAGTTGCCCACCTGACTCATGGCATAGAGACGGCCGAAGAGCAGTGTGAGGACATTCGTCGAGAGTGTGTTGAGAATCTTCGTCACAAGAATCTTGACGGCAAAGGGTGTCATGGCGATGACGGGGGCGATGTGTGTGGTCAGTGTGATGCGCTGTGGGACACAGATGTATCTTCCGACTGTTATTACGGCGATATATGCCACCTGCTGCCATGCCAATGCCCAGTATCCATAGCCAAGGACAGCGAGCGTTATGCCCACGCCGCCTGCCACGATGAGAGCCACAGCGCCTATGATGGCTATCTCACGGTTCATCATGTTCTTCGTCATATATCCTCCATGGGCTATGCTCAGCGAGGCGATGAAGAAGCCGAGGAAGACGAAACGTGAGACAGCTGTCAGACATGGCTCATGAAAGAATAAGGATATGAGCGGGGCGGAGAGGAAGAGAATGATGTACAGTGTGGCCGACACGGCGACATTGAAGGTGAAGACAGCATTGTAATCACGTGCTGACGGGCGATGCAGATTGACAAGACTCTGTGTGAAGCCAGAGCTCTGGAGGTCGGCAGCAATGGCGGTGAAGATGGTGAGGACGCCCACGATGCCATAATCAGACGGTGTGAGGAGCCGTCCGAGGAATATGCCAATGACAAGGTTGAGTATCTGTGTCGTGCCGCTGTTCAGCGCTCCCCAGAACAGTCCCTTTGCCGCTCGTTGCTTCAATGTCTCTTTCATCAGTGGGTCTCTTTGATAATATCAGGGTATAAAGGCCGCATAGCGGCGCAAGAGTTTGTAGAGGATATTGCCTATGGAATAGTTTATCCCTCCAGCCATGAGCATCCGGCTGACGAGGCGTGCCATGAGGTGTCGCGGAGTGTATCTGACTATCTCCATGGCCACAGAGGGGGCGATGGATGCGTCATGGCATGCGCGGATAGTGTTCAGCAGACCTGTCTCAAGGGCCAGCGAGATGCCGCCACGCTCCGTATAGAAACGTGAGACGACGGCGGAGGCATGCAGATAGGACATCACGCTGCGGTGGGAGACATTATTGGTGTATGATGTCTGGTTGTCTGTACGGTAATGATAGACGACATGGTCAGTCACTGAGCGTGAGGCGATGGCGGCGAGGCGTGCTGAGAAACAGTAGTCCTCGGCATAATCTATACCGGGAATGAAGGCGTCGGGGAGACGGTCAAGGATGGCTGTACGGAACAGCCGTCCCCAGACGTGGTTGCCGATGAGATTCTGACAGAGCACACGTCTCTGGTAGGATTGGCTGGAGCCGTGGTACGGGCGGTGAGGTGTGGAATGGCGTCCTCCACAGTATTCGGTATATGCTCCCTCCACACTGTCAGTCGCGGTCCGCTCCATGACAGTGACAAGGACATCGAGAGCGTCGGTAGGGAGTACATCATCACTGTCGACAATGGTGAACAGCGGGGTGGAGACGAGGCTGGCAAGATGCCGGCGCGATGCTCCCAGTCCGCTGTTCTTCTCGTTGCATACGATGCGGACATGAGGCTTACGATGAGGGAAACGCTCCAGGGTATCGCGCAGGACAGATATTGAGCCATCGGGAGAGCAGTCGTCACAGAAGATATACTCAACGTTCTCGTATGTCTGTCCGAACAAAGACTCAGCACACTCCCCGATATACCGCTCCACCTTGTATACGGGCACGATGACCGTGACGGCGGGACGGCTGTCGCCCTCCTCACCCACGGATGGTGGCAGATTCTCCTTGTCATTGTCCCTGTTGTTGCCAGCAGGGTTGCCGGGGGCTGTCTCTGCCTCTGGAGCAGGACATGGCTGGGGCGGCTGGGTCGTGGTTTCGCGGTCAGCAGCCAGACTTTTCCAATGGTCGCCTATGAGCGTCATGAGTCTCTCGCTAATCCCGCTGACAGTCTTGCGGCAGAACATCTTGCCAGAGGAGAGCAGCGTATCGAGGTCCTTCTCCGTGAAGGTCTTTATCTCACTGCCATACTCTATATATGTCAGGGGCGAGAGGTCCTCAAGACGTGTGGAGCGCACGAGTGTGGAGCGGCTGGCATAACGCGGGTTGTTCATGGCTATGGTATGTATGAAAGTCTCGTCGGGACCGAAAGCGTTGACGAAATATCGTGTGAATCTCTTGTCGTTGTCATACATATTGAGAGCCTCCGTGGCGAGTCCACGTGTTATTCCCCACCACGAGCCTCCCTTATAGAGAGAGTACATGCGTCCGCTATCGCTCCTTATGACGAGTGGTTTCCTTATGCCCAGTGCCTTTATGATATGGCGCAGCGCGACACGCATCTTGCTTTTCAGTGTGCCATACCGCCATGGGTGTGTGTTGAGCAGGCGGTACTCACGGTAGAGCCTTGCCTCGTCGCCACGCATGGCCATCGGTGTGGCATAGAGGAACTGGCGTCCTCCAGCACAGCGCACAGCATCCCGTATCTGCCATTCTGGCCATAGCGGATAGTCCAGTCCTGAAAGCGAGAAGAAGTATTCAGCGTCAGGAGCCTCAGCGAGGGCCTGGCGTATAAGCGCCATCTGGTACCTCACCTGCCCGAAACTTCCCCACATGACGTTATAGCGCTCGTGTGTGAAGGAGACATCCGCTATCCCTCTCACAGCATCCTCAAACTCACGTATATTGGCCTTCTTGTCGACATGGACGAAGAAGCGCGCCTCCTGTGGCAGGGCTCTGATGAGCCTTGCGAGCTGTTGTGGGTCGGTGTGTGCCGATATGAGGAAGGCTATCTGTGGCGTTGTTGCTGTTGACATTGTGGCAAGCAGGTATTATGGTGGGTAACGTTTCTGATGGGGAAGACTAATCAGGAAGAGGCTCCCCAGGCGGCTTTCCCGCCGGACTATGGCGGTGTATATCACGTCCGGCATTGTGGGGCGTCGTGGTCAATGGATTATATGCAGTGCTGTGAGCCATACATTATGCACCCACATATATATGGTAAGGAAGAACACAGCGAGACGTACAGCTGTCTGTCTCCTGCCCTTGAGACTCCTCATCATGACAGCCACAGCGACTGGTATGGCGAAAGCCCAGTGTGCGGTCATTATATAAACATCGGCCGAGGCGAAGTTAAGGCCGACATGGAGTAGCATATCGAACAGGAACATGGACATCACCATCCACACCAGCCGCTCACGCCGCCCATACCACACTCCCGCCACAAAGAGGATGACAACAAGCGCCTCGACGAAGTAGTTGAAGGGATTGGTGTACCTGACGAGTACAGGACGGTGGCGGTTGGCATCCTTCAGCGTGTATTCCTCGTGCAGTATGAACCCCTCGCCGAAGACATTCTCTGTCAGCGATGGCAGGCGGTCGATGTGATACTCTGTGTTGGTGACTATTGAGAGGCCTATGAGCTGCTTGTCCCGTATGACCTCCGTAGCAGCCTTGGAGCGCTCTATTGTCTCAGCGAAGACACTGTCACGTTGCGAGCGTTTTGCTATTATCTCTTCCGTATATCGTTTCTCCTCGACCTGTGTGGTGCGGTCCTGGTATATGTATGCCGCCGCTATGAGCGCCATCGGTATGGCATAGGCCAGTGTGCGCATCATGATGGCCTTGACACTCTTTCTCCTCCATGTGGCGAAGATATCCGCCAGATATACCTTCAGGCAGTTTGTCGTTGTCACGCCTGTTGCGACGAGCGTCAGCAGGAGCATCTGCCAGAGCCGTGGCACAGTGCCGCGCTGTATGGCTCTCGCAGCGAGATAGACAGCGAGGAGGAGCAGCGGGAGCGACAGTGTCATGTGGTCGGGGGTGAAGATTGTCAGCATGACATGTGAGAAAGAGAAGAAGAAGAATGTCAGGAGAAGGCTGTCGGCCATGCTGATGCCGACGACACGGCGCATGATGCGGTACATAAGCATCCACGAGCACAGGCTGGCAACGCTCCACACGACAGCCACTATGTGTATGGCACAGTTTATCCCCGTGACATCCCTCAGCCACATATTCAGCTCAGACAAGGGCCACACCATGGCCGCGAGGAGCGGATGGCGCGACAAGGCATAGAGCGGGCGCCATTTGCTTATAATGATATACGTATAGGAGTCGAATCCCGAGACCTCAAACTTGTTCCAGAAGGCTGTCCAGAAGCCCACCTTCGGATTGGTCCACAAGTCATAATGATAGAAGAGCATCATGACATTGAGGGCCACGATGACTATCAGTCCGGCCGCCATGACTATGGCTGTCTCCCTGTGTTTTCTTGTCATGAGGCTCATAGCATGTAGGATATTATCAGATAGAGGTTATTCATCCAGCACCACGCGGCTGTCACCACGACCATTGTGCGCACTGTCCGCTGCCATCTCTTCATGGCTCCACCGCTTTGCAGTCTTCTCAGCAGGAAGGCAATGGCAATAGGTATGGCGAAGAGATAATGTGGCGACATGATGTATATCTCGTTTATACCGAATCCCAGTCCGACGTGGAGCGCCATGTCCATCATGAAGAAAGCCATCGCTGTCCACATGAAGAGGCTCTTCCGTCCGAACCATATTCCAGCTGCGAATAGGAGGATTATCAACGCCTCGAAGACATAATTCACGGGGCATCGGTATCTGACGATGACGGGACGGTCACGTAGCACATCGCCAAGGAGATAGTCGCTGTGTAGGATTATGGCCTCCCCGAAGAGGTTCTCCACGGCGGTGTCCCATCGTGGTGTGGTGATATCGGTCCATCTCATGAACTCTCCCTTCGCTATCGGCTTGCCCGTGTTGCGGTTCCATATCTTCTTATGGTCAGCGCGGTATTTCTCCACCGCGCGTTTCTGCTTTATGGCCTTGACCATCTTCTCCACCCTTGCGGAGTCGGCCGCGCCTATCGAGTCTCTCACTTCCTGCCGTATCTTCTCTGTCTGCTCGCGGCTTTTCTTCATCCTCAGCTCGTTGCGTGCCATCTCCTTCGGCCACACGAAGGTGCGGTATTCCCATCGTGCGAATCCCCATATCAGCATTGAGGGCAGTGCGACAGCCATGATGAGGTATGCTGGGCGGAAGAATCTCAGGCGTCGTGTCGCCAGTGCCGCGATGAACACTTTCAGTCCGTTGTTCAGCGATATGCCTGCCGTGACTACGAAAAGGGCTATTGTCTGCCATGTGCCAAGCATCTCTCCACGTTTTATCTTCATGCCGGATATATAGAGAGTCAGGAGGAGTGCTGCCATGGAGAGGATGAAATGGTCGGGCACCATCGTTGAGAGCATGATGAAGGCGAAGCCGTAATACATGGCGCAGAGCATGTAGGCGTCGGTCGTGCCGGTCTCTATCACGCGCGTGAGGATACGGAACAGGAATATGCACGAGTATACCGAGCACGCCACGAGGAGCAGTGCTGTCACTGTTGTGGCGAAGTTTGTCCCCGTGAGAATCATCAGCCCCTGGTTCACCTGGTTCAGGGGCCAGAGCATGAATGCCAGCAGCGGGTGGCGGTAGACATTGTATACAGTGTCCCAGTTAGAGAGGAGCTCATAGGTGAGGGGGTCGAATCCGGATATGTGGAATGTCCTCACGAAGAGCCTGTGGTATGAGTCGCTCAGCTGACTGAACGAGCCATAGTATCTCACTACCGTCAACGTGTTGAGCAGCGCGAATATTATGGCTGAGAAGAATGCCAGCAGGCGCTCTTCTGGATTGATGCGGAAGATGTTCAGTATTCTACGCATGATTCGTATATCTTTATGTATTTCTCTGCCACAGCGTCCTCGCTGTATTCCCTTATCACTTTCTCACGGCATCTCGCCCCTAACGCGTCGGCGTATTGGAGGACATACGCCAGTCCCTCGGCGAGGTCATCGGCATCACGGTATTGTGCCACATAGCCATTCTCCTTATGGTCTATCATCTCGGGTATGCCTCCGACATCGAATCCCACACATGGTGTCTGACACGCCATGGCCTCCATGATGGTGTTGGGGAGATTCTCTGACAGTGACGGAAGGACAAAGGCGTCGGCTGCCGAATACGCCTTGCGGATTATGTCGGGGTCGCTGATATACCCCATGGCGTGAACCTTTGTGTCTCTGACCCTCTCTGCTATGCCCGTCTCTTTCGATCCGAGCATGACGAGCTCGATGTCCTTGTCTCCTATCTTGTTTACAGCCTCGGCGAGATAGTCCATGCCCTTGTATGGATTGCCGACACTCTGCGCGACGAAGAGCACGAGCTTCTTGTCGTGTGGGAGATGTAGGGCATCACGGCATGCCGCCTTGTCCAGCGGGGTGTAATATGCTGTGTCGATGGGGTTTGGCACGGCTCTGACATCCTGGTCGGCAAGTAGCGAGCTTCTCATCGCCTCCCCCTGGAGCCACCGGCTGCATGTGACGAATGTCATGCGGTGGTCGGCATAGAGGGCTTTCTTCTTCTTCCAGACACGGTGAGACAGGTCGGAGGCGCCCCGCAGCCTTAGATACTGGCAGTCGCCACACTCTCTCGTGAAATGGTCGCATCCCATTGTCAGATGGCATATCCCTGTCGAGTTCCATGCGTCGTGCATAGTCCAGACGACGCGTTTCCCGCTGTCTATTATCCGCCTTATTGTCCCCAGCGACAGCATTCCCTGGTTTATCCAGTGGAGATGGACCACATCGGCTGTCCTGAAAGCCTCTGTCTTCAGTATGTCCTCCCCACAGCATGCTATGTCTATGGCATAGAGATGTCTTGTCGAGAAAAGGTTACGGGCGTATATGGCGAGGCGCTCAGCTATGAAGGGTATGGTCTTCCCCTTCACGACACCCTTAGGGCTGACCATCATTGTGGCCTGCATGCCGTTACGGTTCAGTGCCGCCGTCAGTCTCCCTGCCGCTATCGCCGCTCCTCCGGCATTGCGGTATGTGCTTATTATCAGGACCTTCTTCATTCTGTCATTTCTTTTTTCTTGGACATCGGCGGGCTCATATCATGCTCCTTGCCGACTGTCGTCCAGCATTCTGCTGTGTCCCTCCCCTACTCTTCTGTTGCCTACATCCTGCATAGCATCTCCACGACGACTTTCCAGATATTGTCTATTGTTGACATCTGGACATGCTCGTTGGTGCTGTGTGGCTCTATTATGCGTGGACCAATGCTCGCGATATGCAGCCCGGGGAATTTCTCGACGAGGAATCCAGCCTCCAGGACGAAGTGCATATTGACTTTGCGCGGTGTGAAGCCGAGTACATCATTGAATGTCTGGCATGCGAGGTTGACAGTCTCGTTGTCCTCGTCCTCCTTCCATGCCGGAGCTTTCATGACGGTCTCCACGTGTGCCCCGCTCACTTCGAGGATGCGTGCTATCTGCCCTGCGAGGTTCTCCATAGCCTCGTTGTCGAAGCTTCTCGTGTGGGTTGTCATGACGATGGTGTTGTCCTCCAGCCTCAATGTCCCGATATTGTTGCTTGTCTGAGCCGTTGTCTCGTCGAGCATGGCTGTCGGGCCGGTAGGTATACCGTTAATGGAAGCCAGCAGCAGATGTGTTGTCTCCTCGTCGGCGACAGGTCCTCTCCATACCCCCCGCTGGCAGTCGGCCTGCAGCTCAGGGTCTGTCTCGGCATATTGTCTCTCGAGAGCCTCGTCACATTGTGTCACGAGTGTCTCGAAATTCTCCACGTCGGTGTCGGGTATGACAATCTTCGCCTGTGCCATTCCGGGGATTGAGGCTGCTGCGTCGCCACCGCCTATCGTGGCTATGTATAGCTTTATGTCCCTCTGCCTCACGGCCACGAGGAGGAGGTTGGCGAGAATCTTTATGGCGTTGCCCCGCCCCTTTGTTATGTCCACTCCGCTGTGTCCGCCCTTTCCTCCGCTTATGACGACATCGTATGCAGTATAGCCCTTGGGCATCGCTATGCGTCTCCACGGCATTGTGGCCTTCTGCATGAAAGCCCCTGCGGCTCCTGTCGTTATCTCGTCGTACGCCTCGGAGTCAAGGTTGAGGACACGGCGTCCCTTAATGAAATCGCTTCTCATGGCCATCGCGCCGCTCATTCCGTCCTCCTCGTTAGTTGTCGTCAGCACTTCAAGTCGTGGGTGGCAGAGGGTGTTGTCGGCAAGTATGGCGAGCGCCATGGAGAGTCCTATGCCGTTGTCAGCGCCGAGCGATGTCCCGTCGGCGTACATCCAGCGCTCTCCGTCGCTGTCGGTCTTTATGACTTGTTTTATGGGGTCGGTCAGGGCATTGAACCTGCGCCCCTGTTCTGCCACGCAGACCATGTCACAATGGTTCAGTATGACGACAGGCTCATGGTCCTCATAGCCTGGTGTCGCCGGTTTCTCTATCACAGTGCAGTTCTCCCCGTCGCGTCGCCATGTGAGGCCATGGCTCTCTGCGAAGTGGCAGAGATAGTCTGCAATGCGCTCCTCATGGTGTGAGGGACGTGGTATATTGTTTATCTCGCTGAATATCTTGTAGTACATCCTTCTTGTATGTTTGTCCTTTTCTGATTGCCCGGCAGCTAAGGCATGAAGTTGTTTATCGTGCTTATGACGTATGCACACTCATCGTCTGTCATGGCCTGGTTGCAGGGCAGGGATATCTCCTCACGGTGTATCAGCTCTGTCACAGGGAGAGACATGGTGTTCCATTCGGCATAAGCCTGCTGCTTGTGGGGCGGCACGGGGTAGTGTATCATGGTTGATATGCCCTGGCTGGCGAGGTGTGCCATGAGTCTGTCCCTATGTCCGCATCGTGCGGCGAAGATATGGAAGACCCCTCCCTCTGGCGGCATCACGACGGCATCGTTTGTTATCTCGCTGATGTATCGGTGGGCAATGGCTTTCCGGCGGGCGTTGTCAGCGTCGAGATATCTCAGCTTCACCCTCAGCACAGCCGCCTGAATATCGTCAATTCGGGAGTTGCGGCCTTTATATCTGAAGACATATTTCTCTGCCGACCCATAGTTGCCTATCATCCTGACCGTCTCGGCTATCTGTTCATTGTCTGTCACGACGCATCCCGCATCGCCCAGCGCGCCGAGGTTCTTGCCGGGATAGAAAGAGTAGGCGGCACAGTTCTCCATGCCCTCTCTCGCCCCCTGGCGCAGCAGTCCGTGGGCTTGCGCGCAGTCTTCAATGAGTATCAGTCCGCGCTCACGGCATATCTGCCCTATCCTCTCGTCATAGGCGTTGTAGCCATAGAGATGGACTATCATCACGCCGCGTGTCCTCTCTGTCAGCGCCGCGCCTATCCTGCTGCTGTCAATCTGGAAGTTGTCTGCCCTCGGCTCTACCAAGACGGGTGTCAGCCCACACTCGCTGATGGCGAGGATTGATGCTATGTACGTGTTCGCCGGCACTATTATCTCGTCGCCCGGGGCCATATTCCCATGCTCCATATAGGCTCTGAGAATCATTGTAAGCGCGTCGAGTCCGTTGCCACATCCTATGCAGTGCCTGTAGCCGGTATAGCGCGCATACTCCTGCTCGAACAGCCTTGTCTCCCCGCCATGCAGATACCACCCCCCTGCCGTGACTCTTGTCACAGCCTGGAGTATCTCGTCCATGTGCATTGATGTTATGTCTTTCAGCGAAAGGTATGGTATCTTGGGGTTGTTCATGGTTTGTTGTCTTGCGTCAGGATGGTTATTGGGGCATGTCGAGGGCGGGATGCTGGTGTGCCATTGGGCTGCGGCTGTCATTTCTTCCGTCCGAAATCGGCCGGTATCTCTCCCCATTCCTTTGTGTCCCATTTCAGTATCGGGACGCGGAAGGTATGTGTTTTGAGCCATGTCTCGGCTCTCTGTATGATGTCATATAGCTGTTCTGTCTCGCTGTCCCGCTTCAGTGTGGTCTTGCATTTCTTGTTTCTCACCCATATCTGCGCATTGACCGAGTCAGAGTATATGACAGTATTCCTCACTCCTCTCTGCTCCATGAGCGCAAGAGCGTGTACGATGGCGAGGAACTCCCCTATGTTGTTGGTCCCGTGGAGGGGTCCGAAGTGGAATATCCTTTTCCCTGTCTGGACATCCACGGCCTGGTATTCCATAGGCCCGGGATTGCCCGAACAGGCTGCGTCGACGGCCCATGCGCTTGTCATTCTCTGTGTCTCAGGCATTCGGTATTGTCTGTGTTTTCACGGCAGGCTCTATGCCGCCCACATTCCGTAGGGTTGGTGTGGACATGTATAAAGCCTGCCGTGGTAGTGTGGTTGTTAAGAGTTCATTACATTCTCTCTGGCACCTCGATGCCCAGGAGAGTCATGGCGTTCTTAATTGTCTTAGCCACATTGCGTGCTATGAGGAGGCGCTGCTTCTTCAGTTCCTCTGTCTCTGCATTGAGGATGCTGTAGTCATGATAGAACTGGTTGAACTGTTTTGTCAGCTCGTAGCAGTATGTGGCGATGCCCGACGGACTGAAGTCCTTGCCTGCCTGTGCCACAGCGTCGGCATACTGGCTTATCTTCTGTATGAGGTCTGTCTCCTTTGTCTCGAGCGGTGTGCCCTTGACAGCCTCGGCTGTGAGGCCCTCAGCCTCTGCCTTGCGAAGTATTGAGCGTATGCGGGCGTAGGTATACTGGATGAAGGGGCCTGTGTTTCCGTTGAAGTCTATCGACTCGTCTGGGTTGAAGAGCATGTTCTTGCGGGCATCGACCTTTAGGATGAAATATTTCAATGCTCCGAGGCCGACGATGCGTGCCACCTCTTGTTTCTCCTCTTCTGTCATATCGGCGAACTTCCCGAGCTCGTCGCTTGTCTGCCGTGCCTCGGCTATCATGGCTGCCATGAGGTCGTCGGCGTCGACGACAGTGCCCTCTCTCGACTTCATCTTTCCGTTGGGCAGCTCGACCATGCCGTAAGAGAAGTGGACAAGGTCTTTACCCCACTTGAACCCGAGCTTGTCGAGGAGGATGGCGAGAACCTGGAAGTGGTAGTTCTGCTCATTGCCGACAACGTATATCATCTTGTCGATAGGGAAGTCCTGGAAGCGCAGCTTGGCGGTGCCGATATCCTGTGTCATATACACCGATGTGCCGTCAGAGCGCAGCAGGAGCTTCTCGTCGAGGCCCTCAGCGGTGAGGTCGGCCCAGACTGAATTGTCCGGACGGCGGTAGAAGAATCCCTTTTCGAGACCTTCCTCGACTTTCTCCTTGCCCTCAAGGTATGTGTCTGACTCGTAGTATATCTTGTCGAACGACACGCCCATCATCTTGTATGTCTCGTCGAATCCGGCATATACCCACTCGTTCATCTTCCTCCATAGCCCGCGCACTTCAGGGTCGTTCTGCTCCCACTTGACGAGCATCTCGTGTGCCTCGACTATCAGAGGGGCCTCTTTCTTTGCCTTCTCCTCAGCCTCGGCGGGCTCCATGCCCTCGGCTACGAACTTGGCTGTGAGCTCTTTTATCTCCTCACGGTAGTGCTTGTCGAAGAGGACATAGTAATCGCCGATGAGGTGGTCGCCCTTCTTTCCTGATGTCTCGGGTGTCTCTCCGTTGCCCCATTTGAGCCATGCGAGCATCGACTTGCAGATGTGTATGCCACGGTCGTTGACGATATTTGTCTTCACAACCTTGTTGCCGTTGGCCTCCATGATTCTGGCGAGTGACCATCCGAGGAGGTTGTTGCGGACATGTCCGAGGTGGAGAGGCTTGTTGGTGTTAGGCGACGAGTATTCAATCATGACGAGTGGAGAGTCTTCTCCTGCGGCTTTCTCGCCGTAGTGGGCGTCGCTGTCCATCTGTCTGAGGAGCTCCTGCCATGCCTCAGAGGCGATGGTGAGGTTCAGGAAGCCCTTCACGACGTTGTATTTCTCAACGACACCGCTGTGCGACACGAGATACTCGCCTATCTCCTGTGCCACATCCTCAGGGCGTTTGCGCGCCGCCTTGACAAAGGGGAACACTACGAGGGTTACGCTTCCCTCAAACTCGCTGCGGGTCTTCTGCAGCTGGACCATCTGCTCTGAGGCCTCGAAGCCATAGAGCGACTTGACAGCCTCAATGGCTGTGCTTTCTATTTTGTTTAGTATTTCCATAATTTCTCTTTTGGGGTGGGGGCTATTGATTCGCTTTGTTAGATTTCGGCATTTATTCTCAAGGGTAGATTGCAAGTTGAAGAGGGAGCGTAGCGGGCTGCGTGACCGATGTGTCTTGTTATCAGAACCGAGAAGAATCCGAACGCTGATAAAACGCCCACCATCTGTCAAAGATGTTTTTGGGGCGGTGGGAATTATTTGAACCCGCCTCTATTCTCGCCTGCCATTGTCGCTTGAGGACAGAGCCTGTGGGCACACTCTGCTGTGTCGTCAGCCCTGTCGTGTGAGCCATGGGACAACGGGGGCCACTGTGCCGGAGTCTGACTCGACGGGTGTGCCGCAAGCTGTCGTCTGCCGCTTACATAGCGACAGGCATGGCATATTTGGTGCAAAAGTAGCAATATTTTTCCACAAAGCAAAGCTTTGGCCCGCGTTCATGCTATCTTTTTCATATATTTTTATTCTTTCTGACGGTAGGACAAAGTTTTTATGGCTGTCATTGTGGTTATTCGTCATTTATATTTGTCTGATAGCGATGGCAGGAAAAAATTCTCGCGGCAGATGCGACATGTCGGGGAACAATGGCCCGAGTGGGGGCAATCATTATCAGTTTACGGGATCTCACTGCCATGTCATGTGCAGTGGAGAACGGCGGGAACGGCTATCGGGCATATGGAGCAACTGTTCAACCCGGCAATCCTCGAATGTGGAGAATGCACAACGTCATTCTGCCTGCGCTGCCCATCACTCCCTCAGTCTCTGTCTCCTCCCCTACGTCAATCACTGGGGCATGCAGCACGAGATGGCTCCTACACCGGAAAATTGGCATAATCTCCTACGCCAAACAGTCATTTTTCGCCCATTTCATCGGGATTTTCTGAAAAGCCGTGTATACTCTTGAATATTGCTGTCCTGTAAAATTTGGATGAGCAACGACAGGTATACCGAGGGCAGAAGATATGGCGATACAAGAGGCTATGGCCAAGAACATGTCCAAGGGATAAGTCTCGAAGAGACGCAACTGTCAGAAACCGACGCCAAGCTGAGAGTCATAAACTTGCTCAATGACCGAGGCGCGAAGGAGGAAGACGAAGTCAACCCCGCCTGAAAACGAGAACACCAAGTGACTGAGTGACAAGCCATTGACCATTCCATTACCACAGCGAATATCCAATAAACTCATCGTTACTCACACTATGCTATAAAGGGCAGCAACAAGAAGCACTGAATGACCGCCTCATTGGTAGCAAATGACACGGTCATTCAGTGCTTTTGACGTGCTCATCCAGTACATATTGGAAAAGCCGGCTATTTGTTCAGTCCTTTCTCTGTCAGGAACTCCCAAATCCTGTCGAGGAAAGTGTAGCTGCCAGTCCCTGGAGAGCTGGCTCTCTGGAAGCAGTGCTTGCGCAGCGCGAGGGTGTGGAGCTCGCTCTGCACTCCCATCGCCCTCATCTTCTCCCAGCATTTGACAGAGTTCATCGCGGCCCATCCGTCGGCATCGCCATGTATGAACAGCGTCGGCGCTGTCTTAAGGTCGAACGAGAACTCTGGGACAAGGATATCCACATCCTCATTGCCCTTATGGATGTTGTTCTGGTCGGCGCCGTCAGTGAGGGCATAAGCGGGATATATGGCGACACCCCACTGCACATCGCATGGCAGGCGGTCGGTGTCGTCGATGGGGAGATACGCCTTGTGGCATGACGATGTCACACCCATGAGTGTCAGGTGTCCGCCGGCCGAGCATCCCATGATGCCTATGCGCGAGGGGTCGAGTCCACGCTCTGCCGCCTCTTTCCTGACGATGCGTATAGTGCGCTGGAGGTCCTGCCATGCGGTGGTGTGCTTGGCGAGATTATTAGGGCGGGGCGTGCGGTACTTGAGTGTGACGACGGCCATGCCCTTGTCGTTGAGGTATTGTCTTACCGGGGCGACCTCAAAGCCGTCAGGGTCATTGCGCACATACGCACCGCCCGAGAAGACTATCTGCACGGCCTTGGTTGAGAGGGTGTCAGGGATATGCCACTCTATATACGGGAGACACTGGTGGTCCTGGGCGTCGGGCATGGCTCCATCGGGCCATATGCTGACCTTCTGCGTGCCAGGCTTCTTGTCCCTGACGCTGTCCATAATCTGCACCTCGGCTCCAACCTCGCCCATGAATCCCATCTGCCTCATGAACTCCACGCCTCTCTCCAGGCCATAGACTCCGTGGCCCTTGTCGGGGTAGAGATGCAGCTCGGCGGGGATTCCCATTCTCCTCAGCTGTCTGTAGACGAGGGTTGAGGTCATCGGGGTGTAGGGGTCAAGCCCACCATGATGGAGGCTCATGGGGCATGTCTTGCTGTCGAATCGGAAGACTTTGCTCAGCGTGACATCTGTCCCATAGCCGTCACGTGAGGCCGGTGTGCCAGCCTCGCCGTCTGTCGTGCCATAGGCTGGGGCGTTGACGATGGCCCAGTTGATGTGGCAGCCGATGCTGTCTGTCTTGTCGACAGGTGTGTAGGCACGGGTCTGGGAACTCGTGGCGAGGAGCAGAGCGAGATGCGAGCCGGCCGACATGGATATCGTACCGATGCGCTCGGGGTCATAGCCGCGCTTGCCAGCCTCCTTGCGCACGAGGCGCACAGCACGTTGTCCGTCTTCCCACGCTGTCTGGTAGATGGGCAGCGAGACAGGGCGCGGGGTGCGGTAGACGAGGTTGACACACTGGAAACCAAGCTCTGTAAGCCGCTCTCTCCAGCGTTTTATGTGGCGCACATCACAGCAGTTCTGGTATGAACCACCGGAGATGAGTATCATGCAGGCTCCATTGCGAGTCTCCGGACTTGGCGGGGCGAACCATTCGAGATATGGTGTGCGGTGGCGGTCGGGATTGAATCCGAGGAGTGATGACTCGTCTGTCATGGCCGCTATCTGATGTCCCTGAGTATGAGGCATCTTGCCTTTCGGCCATATCGGCATACGGTCGCCGGCCATGACCATAAGACTCAGGAGAAGGGTCAGGGTGATAAGGATGGGTCTTTTCATAGCGTTATGGTTTGTAGGTTAATGGTTATGACAATTTGTGTGGTCAAGATGCAAAGTTATCAGAAAACAGAGAGACTGCAAAATTTATACTGACTTTTTTGCTGACAGAAGGGACAAAACGGGCTGTGAACTCGCGTTTCCACCCTTATATGCCGACAAAGAAGCAGGCAGGATGTGGTGTGCCAGGCTCCCTGACACTCAAGCCTGGAAGACAACTTGAAACAGGGATGGCAATGAAGAGAATACGGACACAATATGTGACATAAATGTTATTTTTCTCCTTATTTATAGTCAACAAACCTAAAAAAATCAAGATAAATCTATAAATAAATCATTTAGAGAGAAAGAAAATGCTGGTTTTAGAATTTTTCTGATTAATTTTGCAACGTTTTAGGTATACCATTGCAGGAGCAACAGGGGCGAAGCATGAATGCCCATGGACATGCCGAGACACCAAGAAATAGAAACATAACGCCACTGAACGGCGTAAGACACGGAATAACAGCCGCCTGACAACTGGATGACCCTGGGGCACAACACAAGGTGAGAATATGTGCAGGGGTGGGACAGGATGCCAGCATGACGCTGAATCACAACAAGAATAATGACGACAAGACAACATCTAAGAACACTCATCACAGCCGCAGCCGCAATCATCACTGTGCTGACAATGACAACATCGTGTCTCTCTGACGACAAGATTGAGGTCGTGCAGTACAACGATGCTGCCATAACATCGTTCTCTTTGGGCAAACTGAACCGTCTGATGCACACGACGGGCTCTAAAGGACAGGACTCAACATACACCGCGTCTGTCGACTATAGCTCATATCTCTTCACCATAGACCAGGAGAAGGGACTCATATACAACGTCGACTCGCTGCCAAAGGGGGTCATGACAGACAAGTGTATCCCTACAATAGGCACCAAGAACTCAAGCTTTGCCTACCTGAAGAGCATCAGCAGCGACTCGCTCTCGTACATCGGGACTGACTCGCTCGACTTCTCTGTGCCAAGGGTGTTGCGATGCTTCGCCAACGACTTGTCTTGGTCAAAGGACTATACCGTCGAGGTGCGTGTACACAAAGAGGAGGAGGACTCTATCTACTGGCAGCGCAAGAACAGCGACTCAAGACTCGGGGCGCTGACAGGACTGCGCTCCATGCTGTGGGGCAATGACATCGTGGCTTACGGAACAGACAACGGAAAGGCAAAGGCTTACACAACAAGTTCTAAGGATGGGAACAACTGGACGGAGATTGACATGCCGTCTGCCACACATACAATAAGCATGGCAACAGACGGGAAGAACCTCTACATGCTCGATGCCGAAAGGGATATCTATATCTCTGCCGACGGAAAGACATGGCAGAACATGGCTAAGGCCGCTCCTGTCAAGAGGCTGCTGACAGCATCAAGACAGGCATTGTATGCCCTCGCTGCCAATGGCGGGATAATGGCGTCGGAGGACAACGGCGCGACATGGACAACGGAAACACTCGACGGAACAGCCGACGCCCTACCAGAGCTGGACATAAACGCCGTGACCGTGACATCAAGATTTAACGCTGACCTCGATATTGTATACCTCATAGGAAACAGGGACAATGCCGAGGACGCCACATGTGTCGTGTGGACAAAGGTCGTGGACAACCAGAACGCAACAGCGACACAATCATGGATGTACCAGCCTTTCACATCTGAGACATGGCACCACGCACCTGCACTGAAGGCCCTGAGCGTCGTGCCATACGCCGACGGACTGCTCATGGCTGGCGGCGAGGGACGTGGAAAATGTGACGAGGAGGCTCAACAGAAGGTGTGGTTCTCACGCGATGGCGGACTGAACTGGTGGACCGACTCACGCCTCTTCCTGCCCGGGAATATGGCATGCAGCAAGACCGAGATGACCATGACGGCCGACAAATACGGCTGTATATGGATTGTATGCGGCGGGACAGGCGAGGTCTGGAGAGGATACATGAGCCAGTTCACATGGCAATAAAGCCGACAAAATGGACAGAAACATATCCATCTGGACGGCCAAGCCTTCAACATAAACATATCTGCCCCAAGGAACAGGGCGGGAAAGCAAGAAAGGAAGAAGACCTAATGCTGAGACACCTTATTATAATAATATTCATAATAACAGCGGCACCGGCGACATCACTGGCACAGGACGAACCGATATACCGCCGTGAGATAGGTGTCGGCATCGGCATGACAACATATCTCGGCGACTTCAACGGCTCGCTGACAAAGGGCATGCAGCCAGCCGCGAGTCTCGTCTACAGGCATAACCTGTCGGTATTCTCCGCCATAAGGGCCGACATGGGATTCACTCAGCTGAAGGGTTCGAGCACAAACAGCACGACATACTACCCCGGACTGGCCGACGAGCCATACACATTCAAACGCTCAATGGCCGACCTCAACATCGTGTACGAGTATAACTTCTGGCCTTACGGGACAGGAAGGGAATACCGGGGAGCTGTGCCTCTGACACCTTACATATTTGGAGGATTAGGCGCAACACTGGCAACAGGCGACCCGAAGACGACGTTCACAGCGAACATACCTCTCGGACTGGGACTAAAATACAAGGTGTCGCAAAGACTGAACATAAACCTCGAATGGGCATTCCACGCCTCGCTGAGCGACAAGCTCGACGGTATGGAGTCGCCATACGGCATAAAGAGCAGCGGAATATTCAAGAACACAGACTGCTACTCGACACTGCGCCTCGCTCTGACCTATAGCTTCTCACCGAAATGCCCCACATGCAACAAGGACGACTGGTGACACAACAGAACAGCTGACAACAGTGACCGGCAGACGTGAAGACAGCAGCAAGGCCACAGCACAAGGCCCCGCATGACAGAAGAAACATCACAAAAAGACATAAATGAACAATATCCCACAACACATAGCCATCATCATGGACGGCAACGGGCGATGGGCTAAGGCTCAGGGAAAGCCTCGCTCTTACGGCCACCAGGCTGGAGTGGAGTCTATAACACGCATCGCAGCTGAAAGCGCACGTATAGGAGTGAGACACCTGACCGTGTACGCCTTCTCGACAGAGAACTGGAACAGACCGGCGGATGAGGTGTCAGCCCTCATGGGACTTGTGCTGACAGCCCTTGAGGAAGAGGTGTTCCAGAAGAACGACATACGGTTCAATGTCATCGGAGACAGAAAGAGACTGCCTGAGGATGTCAACAGGAAGCTGAGGGACGTCGAGCAGCACACAGCGGGAAACAAGACCATGACACTCACCGCCGCCTTGAGCTACTCGTCACGATGGGAGATAACAGACGCTGTAAGAAGAATAGCCGAAGAGGCAAGGGACGGAATGCTGAATCCGGACAACATAGACGACAGCGTCATAGACAAACACCTGCAGACAAACGGAACGCCTGACCCTGACCTCCTCATACGCACAGGAGGAGAACAGAGGATATCAAACTACCTCTTGTGGCAGATAGCATACACCGAGCTGTACTTCACTGACACGTTCTGGCCCGACTTCCGTGAGAGCCATCTCCATGAGGCTATCGAATGGTATCAGCAGAGACAAAGACGATACGGCAAGACAGGCGACCAGGTAGAACAGAACGCCTGAGAACGCCGAAGGACGACTGACAGAGATAAAACATCACAAGGCAACGGGGCGACAAACAGACAACCCACATGCCTACCTAAACATACAGAAAAGGCACAGACATAGCACCATGACGCCACAGACAACAAGAACGGCGGCAGGTATGCGACAGGAAAGGCCTATAACGTACAGATGAGGAAAACAATACTTATACTCACCATGATCCTCGCCACAGTGTCTGACATCGTGGCACAGGACAAGATTGTCAATCCGGAAATAACATACGCTGGAAATCCACGCAGCGTAACAATAGGCGGACTGAATGTTAGCGGCATAGAGGGATATGAGGACTATATGCTGCTGAGCATCTCCGGACTCGCCGTCGGACAGGAGATACAGCTACCAGGACCAGAGATAACAGAGGCCGTGAAGAGATACTGGAAGCACGGGCTCTTCTCTGATGTCACAATAGCGGCTGACTCGCTCGTCGGAGACAATGTCTACCTGCATATCTATCTCAAGGCAAGACCACGAGTGTCGACAATCAACTATATCGGCATAAAGAAGTCAGAGAGAGAGGATATGGAGCAGAAACTCGGACTGCTGAAGGGAGCGCAGATAACGCCCAACATGATAGCACGCGCCAAGACACTCGCAAAGAAATACTTCGACGACAAGGGATTCAACAATGCCGAGATAAACATACGCCAGAGGGACGACGTGGCCGAGAAGAACAAGGTTATCCTCGATGTCGATATCGACAAGAAGGACAAGATGAAGATTCACCAGATCACCATCGAAGGCAACAAGAACCTCACCCTGAAGAAAATCAAGGGCGGACTGTTCAAGAAGGGTGCGCTCTCAAAAACAAATGAGGCTGGAAAGCTCTACTCGTTCTTCAAGGCAAAGAAGTACACACCAGAGAGATACAAGACCGACAAGCAGAACCTCATAGACAAATACAACGAGCTGGGATACCGTGACGCAGTAATCGTCGCCGACAGCATCTCGCCATACGACGACAAGCACGTCAACGTTTATATAAAGGTCGACGAGGGACAGAAATACTATGTCCGCAACATCAAATGGGTGGGCAATACAGTGTATAACACCGACCAGCTGTCGGCCATACTCGGTATGGAGAAGGGCGACGTGTATAACCAGAAGCTCATACACAAACGCCTCAGCGAGGACGAGGATGCCGTCGGAAACATGTACTGGAACCACGGATACATCTTCTACCGCCTCGACCCTACAGAGGTGAACATCGTCGGCGACTCCATTGACCTCGAGATGAGAATCATGGAGGGACAGCAGGCCCACATCAACAAGGTGCGTATCAACGGCAACGACCGTGTCTACGAGAAAGTAATACGACGCGAGCTGAGGACAAAACCAGGCGACCTGTTCTCGAAGGAAGCCCTGCAGCGTACACAGCGAGAGCTGGCCACAATGGGACATTTCGACCCAGAGCAGATAGTACCAGACGTGAAGCCTGACTACGAGAACGGCAATGTCAACCTCGACTGGAACCTTGTGTCGAAATCAAACGACCAGGTGGAGCTGTCACTCGGATGGGGACAGACAGGTGTCATAGGACGTGTCGGACTGAAACTGAACAACTTCTCCATGGCCAACCTCTTCAACAAGAACAAGGAACACCGCGGCATTATGCCAATAGGCGATGGAGAGGTGATGTCGCTCGGAGCACAGACCAACGGTACATACTACCAGTCATACAATATCAGCTACTCGACAGGATGGTTCGGAGGAAAGCGCCCAGTGCAGTTCAGCGTCGGAGCCTACTACTCACGGCAGACTGACGTGTCATCGACATACTACAACTCTGGCTATATGAACAACTACTATAACTATCTCTATGGTTATGGCAGCAACTCATACTACAACAGCTACGAGAACTATTATGACCCTGACAAGTACATACAGCTGTTCGGTGCGAGCTTAGGATGGGGTAAACGCCTGCGCTGGCCTGACGACTATTTCCAGCTGTCACTGTCAGTCGCCTTCACAAGATATATGCTGAAGAACTGGCGATACTTCCTCATCTCTACAGGCAACTGTAACAACCTCAACTTCAATGTCGCACTGACACGCGCGTCAGTAGACAACCAGCTCTTCCCACGCCATGGCTCAGAGTTCGAGCTTTCGCTCTCCATCACCCCACCATGGTCATCGTTCGACGGAAAGGACTATAAGAACCTCGCGAAAAACCCACAGTCAGCGACATACCAGAAAGAGCAGCAGGAGAAATACCGCTGGATTGAATACCACAAGTGGAAGTTCAAGTCGAAGACATACACAGCTCTCACCGGAGGCACAAAATGTCTCGTACTCATGACACGCGTGGAGCTCGGTATCCTCGGCTCGTACAACAAATACAAGCGCTCACCATTCGAGACATACTACATGGGTGGTGACGGCATGACAGGATACTCTACAACATATGCAGAGGAGACAATTGGACTGCGCGGTTATGAGAACGGCTCGCTGACACCTAACGGCGCTTCAGGCTATGCCTATGACCGCTTTGCTGTTGAGCTCAGATACCCTCTCCTGCTCGGCAACACCACCATCTACGCCCTCACATTCGCCGAGGGTGGCAACGCATGGACAGAGCCAAAGAAGTTCAACCCGTTCGAAATGAAACGCTCAGCAGGTGTAGGTGTCCGCATATTCCTCCCAATGGTCGGACTGATGGGTATCGACTGGGCATACGGTTTCGACAAGGTCTACGGCACAAAGGGTGGCTCACAGTTCCACTTCATCCTTGGACAGGAATTCTAAAAGACACGACATCCGGGACAAAGGCCGGATAGTCACCGTGTGACTTCCGGTGCCTGACAGCTGTCCCCACGATGATTAAGAAAACAAAACATAAACAGAAGTATATGAGAAAGCAGTTTTTCGCTATCGTCATCATTGCTGTTGCCATGATGACTGCATGCCCGACAAAGTCAAAGGCACAGAAGTATGCGCTCCTTGACATGGAATATATCCTCAAGAACATACCTGCCTATGAGCGCGCCAACGAGCAGTTGTCACAGGTAAGCAAGAAATGGCAGGCCGAGGTGGAGGCTCTCAACAACGCCGCTGCAACACTCTACAAGAACTACCAGAACGAGATTGTCTTCCTCTCACAGGAGCAGAAAAAGGCACGTCAGCAGGCAATAATGGACAAGGAGAAGGAAGCGTCTGACTTGAAGAAGAAATACTTCGGGCCAGAGGGTGAGCTCTTCAAGAAACGCGAGGCCCTCATGACACCTATACAGGACGAGATATACAACACCGTGAAAGAAATCTCTGAGACAAGAGGATACTCACTCGTCATAGACCGCTCGGCTGACAATGGCATAATATATGGCTCACCAAAGGTGGACATATCAAACGAGGTGCTGCAGAAACTCGGCTATCAATAAACCTGAGGGGTTGGATGATAAAGAGAATGACAACTGCATACAGCAGCTGAAAAGCGAGACAAGAGAGAACAAACAACAGAATTAAAATATAAAAAAAACAACAAACCTACTAAAATGAAGAAGATTATTCTTATGCTCTTGGCCTTCATGCCAATGGCAATGATGGCACAGACAGCAAAGTTCGGCCACATCGACACACAGTCAATCATGCAGTCAATGCCTGAGTTCATCAAGGCACGTGGCGAGCTCGAGGCAGAGCAGAAACAGTACGAGAATGAGCTCCAGGCTATGCAGAAAGAGCTCCAGACAAAGGCAGAGGCCTATGAGAAGGACAAGGCGACAATGAACGCCACAACACAGCAGACAACAGAGCAGTCTCTCCAGGAGATGTACCAGAAGATACAGCAGGCTTACGCTGACAACCAGCAGAAGATGCAGAAGTCAAGCCAGGAGAAGATGATGCCTATCTCAACAAAGATACAGAACGCTATCAAGGCTGTCGGAAAGGCTGGAGGCTACGTCTATATCATGGACATTTCTGCCGGCATACCTTACATCAGCGAGACACTCAGCAAGGACGTATCAGCCGACGTAAAGGCAGAGCTCAACAAGATGAAATAAACTATCTCTAAAGCCGTGTCAGACGGATTGGCATGTATCGTGCAACAGGCTGCATGGAACGCCAATCCAACTCAGGCCAGAGAATAACACATCGGCAACTAAGAGCAAAGACTAATGTGATGGCCCTGACAGGCGTCACAAACTCTATCAGCGGCGGCGGGCAAGAGCAAAAGGTGATTTTGCTTGCCGCCGCTTTTCATTTCACAACATGTCATTATACGGGTATTCAAGCTTCGGTAGTTGACAACACGTTTACCTGTCAGCTTGTCAACGTGTGAACCTGTTGACTCGTTTACTTCTTTACTCGTCAACTCACCAGCTCGTTCACTTGCCACTCGTCAACCATAAAGAACCAACAAAAGCCATAATCATGAGACTATCACGCATAATACTTCCAATCATTGTAACAGTCATCATCCCGCTGACAGCATCGGCACAGGTAAGCATAGGCTACTATAGCAACAACAAGGTGTTGGCATCACTGGCCGAATACCGTCAGGCTATGGCTGATGTTGAGCAGCTGAGAGCGCAGTACGAGCGGGAGACACAACGCGCAGAGAAAGAGTTCAACACAAAGTATGAGGAGTTCCTCGACAATGTGACAACCCTCGCGCCGTCTATCAGACGCAAACGTCAGGCTGAGTTGCAGCAGACAATGGAGAGCAATGTGAGATTCCGCGAGGAGGCCCGCAGACTGCTCAAGCAGGCCGAGGCTGATGCTGTGCAGCCCGTGCAGCAGCGGATAAACGACACACTGAGAGCTGTTGCGGCAGAACAATTATTGGATCTCATTGTCAATACTGACAGCAATGCGTGCCCCTTCATATCGCCCAATATCGGTAAGGATATAACAAACGTGGTCATAGAGGCCATGAGACGGTAAGAGATAAAGCCCCCACCTGCACCCATTATAGAAGAGAAAACTGGCCGTGCACCTCAATATACATAACAGGAGAACAGCAAATGACGAGTCCTATCGGAATATTCGACTCAGGATATGGCGGACTGACCATACTCCAGAGATTACAGCAAGAATTGCCACAGTATGATTATCTCTACCTTGGTGATAATGCCCGTGCGCCTTATGGCTCACGCTCGTTCGATGTCGTATATGAGTTCACACGGCAAGCTGTGATGCGTCTGTTCTCATTTGGATGCCAGCTTGTGATATTAGGATGTAACACAGCGTCGGCTAAGGCGCTGCGGACAATACAGCAGAACGACCTGCCTGAATATGACCCATCACGCCGTGTGCTTGGCGTTATACGTCCCACTGTCGAGCAGATTGGCGACATAACACAGTCTCGTCACGTAGGATATGTGGCGACAGAAGGGACCGTCCGCTCCATGAGCTATGAGCTTGAGATAGCGAAGTTCTTCCCTGACATTAAGGTTACAGGACAGGCATGTCCCTTATGGGCAGCCATCGTGGAGGCTGGAGAGGCTGACACTGACGGGGCAGACTATTTTGTAAGAAAACGGATAACACAACTCTTCAGCCGCGACCCAGAGATAGACACCCTCATTCTCGGATGCACACACTATCCGCTCCTCATGCACTCGATAGAGAAAGCTGTGCCGGAGGGCACAAGGATAGTGCCACAGGGCGACATTGTGGTGAATAGTCTCGCCGATTATTTCCGCCGTCATCCCGATATGGACGCACGGTGCTCAAAGCATGGGACAGTCCGGTTCATGACAACAGAGAACCCAGAGCGGTTCAAGGAATGTGCCCAGATATTCCTCCACAGCAATGTTGCAGTTGAGCATGTTGACCTGTGACAGTGGCTTTAGGACTAAAGAATATGATGTTGAGGAACAGTCAACATAGGGCAATATTGACCTTTGGTGATGACAATATCACTGAAAAACATCATGGCTGACCGCACCGGTTATTTTTAATATTCAGCACACACCACCCTACTCTACTCCACCGGTTCCTGTACCCCCTCCTACGAAACGGGAACGGATATAACATTCAGCATGTCAGCAGACAATACATCTCTCAGAAGCAAGCTGGCGTGGCATGTGTCACGTCTTGTGGATGTTTTCTTCCCACCTATATGCTGTTGCTGTGGCGGACGCCTCATGAGCCATGAGCGGCATGTCTGCACAAACTGCCTCGCATCATGGCCTAAGACTACTTATCCTTCTGTGGAGGACAATGCCCTTGCACGTCTCTTCTGGGGCGTGATGCCGATATGCAGCGCCACAGCCGTTTATGTATACAACCCAGGAGACATCCTCGCCTCGACAATCCATGCCATGAAATACGGCCATGACGCATCCTTATGCCATTTTGCGGGGCGTCTGATGGCAGCAGACCCTCTTTGTGCCTCATTACTCTCCACAGCCGATGTTCTCGTACCCATACCGCTTACAGGGGACAGGCAGAAGGAACGTGGCTACAACCAGAGCCGGGAGCTATGCGTCGGCATAGCGACAGTGTTCCATCTCGAGATATGCGAGACACTACTGGCACGCAAATCGTTCAGCAAAAGCCAGACACGGCTGACAGCAATGGAGAGGCAGGAGAATGTGCGCGGCACTTTCTCGCTCATCTCGGCAGAAGGAGTCAGGGGGAAACACATAGTGCTTGTCGACGACATAATCACCACTGGAGCCACCATGCGTGAGTGTCTGCTCCAGCTGCGCGATATACCTGACATCAGGATAAGCATTCTCGCCTTCGCTAAGACTGAAGGATAAAGACACGGGAGAAAAACACAAGGGATGATGGCGATATACTGTTGCCGAGCATCAATCCTCCACCATCTGACCATAGGCACAATAACAGCGGGAAGCATGAGACAGCCCTGAAATCCTTGGACGAGGATAAAAGGGACTGCAGCTCATGCTTCCCGCTGTGTTGTATAGTAGTGATGATAACGGGGGTGTAGAGAATCCATAGCCTCTGCCTTTGACGGTTGGCATCGGCAGAGGCCATGTGAGGGAGATTATCTGACTATGCGTATCTTGCGTGTAATGGTCTCTCCGTCGACAATAGCCTTAACGACATATATGCCCTCAGAGAGCTGACCGACAGGAAGCGTATCGCTATCAGCCGATGCAACCGCAGCACCGTCAGCAGAGAAGAGTGACACACGGGAGACATTGTTGCCTGTCACTGTGATGCGGCTGTCTGTCTGGCGTATTGTGATAGAGGCTATAGTGTTCTCCTCTATGCCTGTCGAGCTTCCGATGATGAAATACACATCAGAGCCCTTCACGCTCTGTGGCACAGCCTCGTAATAGACATCGACATTCAGCGCATGGCTCTCCTTGTCGGCTGAGCCGAAGGTGTATGTGAACCGGGGCTCTGTCAGCATGGAGGCATTAAGCTTCTTCCCGTCGACAGAGACGTCATAGCCAGCGACAGGGAGCTCCATAGTCTGCTTATCCTCAATCGTCATTCCTACCATAGCGTTGTGGCGTATGCCAGTGTCTGCTGTGAAGTATGAGTAGGACACGCCATCGAGGGAGTAGAGGTCAGAATAGCCTGAATATGGGGCATTGGTATCCACTGCGATGACCGACATGCCAGAAGTGACATCATAGCAGTCAATCACGAGACGATAATTGGCTCCTTCCTCTATCTCTATCGGAGTTTCGAGGGCAAAGCTATTCCACTTGTTGAGGACAACATCATCGCAAGGCTGCTCAGCCACAAGCACTCCGTCCTTATAAAGAAGAATGGTGTAGAGGGCATCAGAGAGAGGATAGAAGCGGCACGATGTGATGTTATAGCCCTTGTATCCCTTGAACATTGAGGCGGGATAGTCACTGCCGATAAGGATATCGTTGTATCCGTCGGGCACGGTGATGCTGAGATTGTGTGGCTCGTCGCCGGCATATGTGACGAGCTTCTTCTCCTTGTCGGCAGGGCGCTGCCATGTCGCTGTCATATCTGTATTATTGGCGAATGATATCGAGACATCGTTGACAGCCGGCAGGGCGGCGATATCGTTCTTTATATCCTGTGAGACAGAGACGATATCTGATGTCCTTCCGTCGGCATAGACAGTATTGACACCGATGGTATGCGTACCCTCTGAGAGAGTCGGGATGATAGCGTCGGTAGCTGTTGTTGTTGTCAGCAGCTCATTGTCCGCATAGACTGTGTACTCCTTTATATCGTCGATATCGGCTGATGAGCCCTCAGGAGAGAGGATGACATTCATAAGCCATGACGCGCGGTACATGCTTCCGCTTGCCGATGACATCTCTGAGAGAGAATAGAAATCGGCGTCTGACTTCAGGCGGAGGAGGTCAGAATACTGCATATCGGCATGGCCGAAGTCTATACCGAAGACATTTGTGTTGGCTTTTGGCACAGTGACACCTATACCAGCCACGAGCTCACCGGCAGGCAGAGGCTGTGGCGTGTCGAGTATGACAGTGTTCATCTTGCCAATCTCGAGCTTCTGTGTGACAGGCTGTGAGTATATGAGCGTGAGCTTTGTGCCCTCGTATGTATAGAGATTCACAGTCCAGTCCTTCTGCTCAGAGAGAGGATAGAAAGCCACTTTTGTGACCTTGCATCCCTTATATGCCGCAACCTCCTCAGCTCCATAACGTATAGCCACCTCAAACTCGAAGCCATCGCTGTTCGGTCCGAAGCCGTTCACGTTTGCTGTGTTTATATCGGTATAGGTCTTTGTGATAAGGTTTGACATCGGCTCCGCCCATGTCAGATAAGCGTTGTTATAGCCTTTCTGGCGAGAGAAGAGAGCCTGTGGCGCCTGTATCTTATTCTGCTGGACAGTAAGGTTGGCGGCAGTACACTTGGCAGACTCGCTGTCACCATAGACAACAGTCACCTCATAGCTGTAGTCAGTATAGTCGAGATTCTCGTCATAATATGTTGTCGAGCCTGCTGGGACGGTGGCTACAATAGTGCCGTTACGGTAGATGTTGTAGCCTGTTATGCCCTCAGCGCCGACAGGAGCGCCCCAGGTAAGCACTGCGGCATTGATGCCTGAGAGCTGTGAGGCGTGGAGGGAAGACGGCGGGAGATTAGTGGCATCATAGTCAAACATTATGATTGCCGAGCGGAGAGCCGCCTGCCCCTCTCCCGAATTAGCATAATACAGAATACCGATGACAGAGCCATCAGCGCTGAGAGACATACCGCGTATTATCTGGTAATAGTCTGTGCCGTCGAGTATGAAGGCATCAAGCTCCTTGAAGTCTACGCCTCTATTGGTGAGATATTCATCAAGATAGTATTTCTCTCCGTTAGTATAGATATATCCACGGTTATTGTTCGCGCCTATGATGGTGCCGTCGTTGGCGATGTCGAAGAGCTCAAAGTCTGAGTCATACTGCACTGGTTCGAGCCATAAGTTCTCGCCTGTTGTGATGTCGTATGCTGTGAGAAGCTTCTGTGTGCTCTCACTTTCCTTGTTCCATCCGCCCCAGAAGAGAATCTTCTTCCCGTCGGGTGAGAATGTGCGTGCCGAGCTCCAGGGCGATTTTGTGGCAGAGAGGAACTTTACGCTGCCATCTGGCTGCCAGTAGCATGCCTGGCGGTTGCCTGTGTCTATCCATCCTCCTGCTGCCTGTCCGTCGGGCGAGATGCAGTATGGCATGGAGGTGCGGGTGTTCTCGAGTGTGCGGTGTAGTCTTCCGTCCTTCCATATATAGGAGTCGTAACGGCCGTTGACAACGAGCGAGCCTGACATGTAGTGGCCGTCAGGAGTGATATCGTAGGCTATGCCGCCTTCTATGTTACCTATAGGGAACTCCACAATGTTCCACTTGCCATCGGCATAATATGCGGGAAAGCTCTGTGTGGCAGAGCCACCGACAGATGTCTCATAGTTTCCGGCAACGATGCCATTGTCAGAGACGCTCCATGCCTCTGACTGGCTTGCTGTGCTGAGGAGCTCTATCTCTCCACTGACAAGATTCCAGCGGAATCCATAATAATTGTCTGAGTAGTCGACATAAACGCCGCACGCCCATTGTCCGTTAGGCGAGATGTTCATGATCTGATACTCCTCGGGTGATTTGAGTATGACGTTCTTGCCTGCCTTCATTTGCAGTGGAGAGAGCCATGTGAGGATGGCAAGGAGCATCATACAAAGGATGTTCTTTCTTTTCATGTATATTACAGTTTTGTTGGTTTTGGTTAGCATTTCTTAATCTTCCGTATCAGTGTGGGATATATAAATCATCTCCTTGCGGTAGGTGTATCGCTGTTATTCATGCCCGTGATGCTTTATAGACCCCGTCTCGATGACATACATTACCATCAATCGAGAAAATTGCCTGCCGCTACGTGGAACGGCAGGCAATCATCGCTATATTGTCCTGTCTTCCTCTATGCCTGTGCATACAGGAAGAGTCATCAATGCAGAAAGAGATTTATTTCAATGTAATCTTGTAGCCCTTGACGGTGTTGGCCTTCTTTACGAGGACAACATACGCACCGTCCTTGAGGTCGCTGAGGTCTATGCTGGCTGTGTTCTTTGCCATGGCGACAGTCTGTCCGGCTGGTGTGTAGACTGTTATGTCTGCTGTTCCGTTGACAGAGAATATCCTTCCGTTCATATCGAAGGTGTTACCCTCTGCGTCGGCCAGAACGTTGTCAATGCCTGCCATGACCTCATTGAACTGCTCGAGAGAGATAGTTATTGGCTCACTCTTGGCCTTTCCGAGAGCATAGCGTGTCAGCACGAAGAGTGTCGCTGTCTCGCCTGGCTTCTCAAGATATACTGTCGCGTCAAGCTTAGTAGCGTCAGCGTCGGTCGTTGCTGTCTCGCCTGACTGCATACCCTCGAAGTAGAGGTCGTTAGAGATGAAGCAGTCAGGACGGTTCTCCGGATTGGTCCACTCGATGGTTGCTATCTGCTGGGTGTATCTTGTGAATCCAACCAGGACGCTCTCCTCGCGTGCTCCAGCGAGACGGAGGTCAGTGACTGGAGGGAGATATGTCTCTGTCTTTACCTCTGCGATGGCTGAGATATAGAAGCCCTTATACTCTATATTCTCTGCAAACTCGTCGGCAACGCCTACCAATGGCTGGACGAAATACTCATGTATGCCGTTAGGCACGACAGTATCTCTCAGCTTGCAGACACCTGTCTCGAAGTCGTAGCAGTCGACAGCGGCAGCCTCTGCCACCTTCTTGCCGTCGCGATAGAGAGCGATGTTTGTGTTTGAGCTGTATGCTATCTCCGGGAGAGAGAAGCGCACATCGACAACACCTGCCTCATCCTCGCTGACCATTGGGAGTATGTCGACACGTGTCATATCAACCATACCAGAGAAGTCAGAGTACTCGTAGACACATGTCGAGCCAGCCTGTGAGTACCATATGCCATCGAAGTATGACTCGTCGGCAACTCTCAGCTTGTCAGGATTGCCATCGACAGGGGTGTATGTTGTGCGGAGGTTTGGCTGCATCACACCATTGCCGTCAGCATAGTACTTGGTGTAAGAGACGAGCACTCCTGCCTCATACGCCCACTCCTCACGCTCGAATGGTGTCATTGTCGGAGTACCGAAGTCTGGGTCCTCGCCCACCTTGTTGTGAGTGTCGCTTATCTTGTTGAGGTTCTCGTCATACTCTATGATACCTGTGTAGTTGTAGCTGTCGTACGCTCCAGTCGATGTGTAGACAGTCGGTTTGTTGACCGCGGCGAAGTCGAGATACTCTATTGTCTGTGTGACGGTGTTTGTGTTGGCGTTAGTGATTGTCTTCTTCACGATATTGCCAGCCTCGTCATACTCATATCCGACTGTTCCTGAGCCGCTGTTCTCCTTTACGAGACGTCCGGCAGCGTCATACTCGTATGTGGTCTCTGATGTCAGCTTCATAGCCATGTCGCCGTAGTCATAGAGGCCGTTCTGGTATGTCACAGCATTTGTCACATTACCGTTGGCGTCGAGCGTGTTCTTTGTATAGCGTGTCAGCTCATAGTCGCCGTATGTTCCGTCCTCGTTATATCCGCGTCCGTACTTTGCGATGCGCTCCAGCTTGTTGTCATAGTTATAGAAGTAGAGCTCCTTTGTCATGTCCTGTGTGCCAGGAGCTGAGCCCATAGCGTCGCCGTACCATGTCTTGCTGACGAGCTTACGTGCATCAGGCTCGGCAGGTGCCTGTGTCGCCTCGCCGTCAACTGTGCCTGGGGCTGCTGTGATGCCTGATACAAGTTCATCGAGGTTTCCGAGCACAGTGAATGTCTTGGCAGTGAGGTCGAAGGCGTTGACCTGTGTACCTGTGATGTAGTATACAACCTTGTTGTCTGCCGACATGACGAGGCTGTTGTCCGTACTGTTCTGCACTGTCACGTCAGTATTGTCCACTGTTGGTGCTTCAGGAAGCTCCATTGTGCTATTGTCGAGCTTCCAGAGTGTTGGCACAGGCTGGTAGTTGACCATCTTGTTCTTCACGACATACATAGGGCCTTTGCTGTCAGCCACGATGCCGTCTATCTCCTCGTTGTAGCGTTTCTCCTCTGTGAGAGCGCCAGTCTCAGGGTCGATAGAGTAGAGCGCGGTCTGATAGCCCTCAATCTCCTCGTTGTATACCTTCTCTATACCGTAGAGCTTTCCCTTTCTGTTATTATAGGTCATGCTCTGCATCATGGCGCCTGGCTTGCCGCCCTTGTATGAGTAGTTGTTGACATCGACCACATTGCCTGTCTCGAAGTTGACTGTGGCGAAGGCTGTGTTATAGTTGATATCCTCGTAGAACATCACATACTTGTCTCCGACATTGGCTGCACACTTGATGCCTGCACAGACGCTCTCCATCTTCTTGTCTCCCTTTGTGACAGGGAGCTTGTCATCGCTGTTTGCCTGTGCCACATCGAACGACGCTGTGTAGGCTCCGTCCCATGACGCGGCGAGGCCATAGAGCATAACAGGGTCTGCTGTCTTTGACTCAAGGTCTGCCTTCTTTATGCAGATTTTCTCAGACACGGCATTGCCTGCAGCGAAGTGTGAGACGACAAAGATGTTCATCTCGTTGTATGAGTCGAGATAATCAAAATTGACTGATGTGGCTGTGGGGTCAGCTGACTCAGCTATCAGCGTGTTCTGTTTCTGTCCATTGGGGAGGACCTTCTCGAAATATACATCGTGGCCTGTGAACCCGTTGCTGGCCAGCCCTGGGTTTTCATCCCATCTGAGGGTTATGACATAAGCGGTCTTGGTTAGTGTGCCGAGATCCTCGTCATTCTGTGTGTATGTCTCTTTCTTGACATCGTAGCTGAGGTTCTGGACAGCCTTCAGTGTGTTGGTCTGCACCTTCACTGGCGCTGCGTTTGACACATAACGCTGTGTGTTGGCAGTGATGTCGAGGAGCGAGGAGCCCTCAAAAGGCACCACGAAATACTCCCACTCTCCAAGGCGCACACCTGTCTCTGTATAAGAGCACTTGCCGCTCTCGCCCTTAACATCGGCATAGGCAGCCACGCCGACAGGCACACCGTTGCGGAATATCGCGAACTTTGTCTTGTCGTTGGTGTTCTTCGGGGCTGTGAATGTTATAGTGACATCGTTCTTGGCTGCTGCTGTGACGGCTGTGAGGTCGTCAATAGCCCATGGCTCGCGGCCGTTATCCGTGAAGTCGGCATATTCATAAATATATGATGTGGCAGATTTCTTCCAGCTGACTGTTCCGTCCTCTGCCGTTGTCGGTGAGCTGTAGCTTATCTCGTACCTCCTGTTTGGATTGCCGTTATACGGCTCGTATGTCTTGCGGCTTGTCAGTTTAGGGTCGGCTGTGGCTTTGCCGCTGCCATACTTGATATATTCTGTCAGGTAGCCGTTGTCGTCGTATGTGTATAGCTCATCAACATAGAGATACTCTGTCTTCTCGTCAGTAGCGGTCGTCCTCTTATATGTCTTCTTCTCTATGAGATTGCCTCGCTCGTCATACTCATAGACATATTTACAAGAGAACGCTCCCTTGGAGTTTGTCTCTATGGCCATGACAGTCTGTCCAGCCTCGTTGTTGGTGTAGGTTATTTTCTTATTCAAAGCGCCAGACGATGCTATCGTCCATATCTCCTCAGTGAGAGCTCCCGCAGCGTCATACTTATACTCGTAGGCGTATGACGAGGTTACTCTACGGACTACTCTGCCTGCTGCGTCGACAGTCACTGTCTCCTGAAGCGCTGGGGCCTTAAGGCCATCGTCTCCATAGTCATACTTACCCCACTGTGACTTGTAATATTTCACAATGGTGTTGTCTCCGTCCTTTGACTCGTCAAAAGAATAATAATTAGTCAGGGAGAACTCTGTCGTTGTACCCTTACCGAGGAGGCATCCTCGCTGCGGACGGTTGGTCGGTCCGGCAAAGAAGTGCTCCTGTTTCGTGATGCCCGACGCCTCGCCCATAGCGTCACCATTGGTGTAGGTGCACACGAGCTTGCGGCCTGGTTTCCCAGAATAGTCCTGGGCCTGCGCCTCATGCGCTCCAAGCAGTGTCATCAGCCAAATCAAGGCTGTCAAGTGTAGAAGTTGTTTCATCAATTAATATTATTTGGTTTTATGAATTAACATTCCCTTTGTGGGAGTACACAATCATTGCGAATAATCAGCATAAGCAGCGTCTATCCCTGACTATACTCTTTTCATACCGAAATGCTCACATTACTCATGAGTTAACATACAAAAGATGCTGCAAAAGGCAGAAGATGTTGCTCAATGTCTGCAAATATGACTATATACTAAATCAGACATTAAATGAAAAATGTGCATGCAAAAGTACTAAATAAATATCGAAGAGCAAAGAAAAAGCCTCAAAATCAATAAAAAAACATAAAATATCCCCTATCCATGCGATTATTTTCATAATTTTGCAGCCGGTATGAAAAGCACTTGCTCTATATGCCACATGGACAGAGAGCCCGGGCATGGGGCAATGACCTGCCCCGAAGGGTTGGACACACAGATGGTTATGTGCCTCATATCCCATCCCTGAAGCGGGGACGTTGTCGCAGCCTGATTCCGCTCCATCATGTCAGCAGTCTGCTGATTGATATCATGCCTGGCGCTCATACAGTAGGAATGATGTGGTCATACAATACTGATGAGACGGTCATCTAGTAGAAATGGGACGGTCATTCAGTGCCTTTCAGAAGAGCATGGGTAAACTCTTGTCGCACAACGCATTGCGTCAAAGTCCCATTCCCCCGTCATGACAAGCAGAAGAAAGGCTTTTCGGCTCCATGCCCGCAGTGAGGGTAAGGGCAGAAAAGGCCAGAAGATGCAACATGCAATGCCACAACAGTGCCTCTCCCCGCACGCACGACAACAGCGTATGGACAAGGAGCCATCGGCACCATGGCGGCAACTCACCACGGCGGAACATCACTTCGGGGGGCACCATGGCGGCAACTCACTACGGCGGAACATCACGGCAGGAGGCGCTGTGGGAAGAACAGCAGCACCGTCTGCCCTAAGCGTGCAGCCCAGAAAGACACAACGCCAAACAAAGGGAAACTAACAACAATAAGAATATGAAGAAATTTCTACAAACACTCTTTATCGCCCTTCTTAGCGCCACGGCATCATTTGGCGCCACGATAGGCTACACCAACGGCTCATACAGCCGGTTCCAGAACTTCCATTACGGCGACGGGAACAAGCAGGGTCTTGCCATACGTCTGCCACACGAGAAGCTCGCGCTGCTCAAGGGGAAGCAGCTGACAGGCATCGAGAGCATTTTCGGAAGCGCCAAGATATCAGGCACGCTGACAGCCTTTGTCAGCAAGGGTCTCGACGAGACTCCTCTGGCAAAGACAGAATACACCATGTCGACATCCGACGTGTCGAACATGAGCTCGAAATGGAGGACAATATCCTTTGACTCTCCTTACACCATCACAGGCGAGGAGGAATGTCTCTACGTGGGCTACTATGCCACGACGTCAAGTGCAGCCACCGAAATACTCTCCATGGACGGCAGCTATGACCTGGAGGGCTGCACATATTCTATATATAAGGACAAATGGGTGGACATGTACGGGACAAACCGTGGATGCGCCAACCTCAAGGCCGTGGTCGACGAGATACCATCGTTAACCGACGTTGTCATGAAGCGCAGCTTCTTCGACGGATACTTCATGACCGGCAACAGCTACACCCTTTGGGGGCAGATTTACAACTTCGGCACAGAGGAGATAAACAGCTTCGACGTCGAGGTATTCACCGGCAGCACACAGACTCTCCACTTCGAGGGACTCAGCATAAAGCCCGGCACGACATACGATTTCACCCTTCCGGAGATACACGCCGCGACATCGGGCAGCATTGTCATGTCGATGGAGGCGAAGAATATCAATGGCAAGAGCGACGCCGACGACTCTGACAACAAGTACGCCCACAAGGTCTTCTTCTATGAGCAGGGCATGGAGCGCTCGCTCCTCGTGGAGGTTTTCACGGGACAGGCCTGCTCTAACTGCCCATACGGCCACGCGACGATGAACTCGGTATTAGGCTCTACACCCCACAAAGTGGTCGAGGTGGTACACCATGCAGGCTATTACCCCGACAATTTCACTATGAACGAGGACATGCAGTACACCCTCTTCTACGGTTCCTCAGGCACCTATGCCCCTGCATTCATGGTCAACCGCTACCCAGTGGCTGGCAATGGGGGCGTCGTGCAGGAGATAAAGAAGAACGACGTCAACGACGCCCTCGACTTAGCAGGGTCTCTCTCGCCATACGCATCGCTCAAGCTTGAGAGCGAGTATGACGCGGCGACACGCGAGGTGAAGGTCAAGTTCCATGTCCTGACACACGAGGAGATGCCCGGAGCGGAGAACGTTCTGAACATAATGCTTGTCCAGGACGGACTGAAGGACACACAGTCGAACGGCGGAAACGATTATGCCCACAACCGCGCATGCCGCGGAACAGTCACCAACAACGCATGGGGACTGAAGGCAGACTTCACCCCTGGGCTGGTTGTCACATACGAGAAGACCTTCACCCTGCCCGATGCCATACGCTCATCCTACTGGACAGAGAAGCTGCTCAAAGAAGCTGGAAAGACAGAGGCGGACATAACGAAGCCTGCCGTAGCTGAGGACATGTATCTCGTGGCATACGTAGGCCGGTACCACGAGAGCGACCCGGGCCTCAACGATGTCTATAACTGTGTCCAGGTGAAGCTCGGCGAGAGCTATACACAGCACGCCTTCACCCCCGGGACATCAGGCATCAAGGGCGTTGAGGACAACGGCAGCGAGGCCATCGGCATCGGTGTACGCGACGGACGTGTCGTGATAGACGGAAGAGCAGACAGCATTCAGATATTCGACACCACAGGACGCCAGCATGACACAGCAGCCTCACTCCCCGCAGGCATGTACATCGTCAAGGCCAAGTCAGGCGCGAAGACCGTCACAAAGAAGATAATGGTCAGATAGCCCGCTACTTCATCACACCATATCATTCTCTCTCGCGGATGCCCATCCCCTCATTCCAGGAGAGCCTCCCAACGTCCATCACACCATAGTTCCAGATAAGCCAGAGAAGCGGAGCCATCAGGCTTGATTGAGCATAATGCCTCTGGCGGGGAAACAAAGATAAAGTCAAACCCAATCATGAAGAATCCCAAGCGATACATACTGGCCATGACGCTGTTGCTCGCCATGTCCCCCTTGGCCCTCATGGCCCAGACGTCACTGTCGCCACGCGCACAGATAACCCTCCTCCCGGCAGAGAGCAGGGCCAAGGGACAGTCTGGAGAGAAAGCCGTGACAGCCTATGTCACACACAGTGACGGCAGCCTCTCGACAGTCCATGCCACACCATCGGCCCTCGCGGGCATGGCATCAGGCAGCAGCATCAGGCGCATAGAACTTACCGCACGCCCGCAACAGATGCTCGACATAGCCCGCACGGAGACCGGAGCGCAGCGTGTCCTGGACGGCGAGAGCCTCTCCATGGCATATACAGGCAAGGGCGTAGTGGTGGGCGTAGTGGACGCCGGATTCGACTATACCCACCCGGCATTCAGCAGCGATGACGGCGGGACATCACGCATCAGGCGCGTATGGGAGCAGGGGACAGAGAGCTTCGAGGGATGCACCGCACCCTCTAAATACGGCTACGGCATAGAGATGACAACAGCAGAGGCTATGCAGAGGGCCAAGGCCGACGCCTCAATAAACTCCCACGGCACACACGTGGCAGCCATAGCGGCAGGAAGGGACACATTCATGGACAACGCATGGTGGGGCACAGCGCCCGACGCTGACATCGTCCTCGTAGCGCTCGACCAGGCGACATGCACCCACGCCGACATCACGAACGCCATAGAATACATCTTCGACTATGCGACAGAGGTGGGCAAACCATGTGTCGTGAACCTCAGCCTCGGCAACCACGACGGCCCACACGACGGCACATCATCATTCGACCGTATGGCCGACACCATGCAGGGCCCGGGAAGAATCATCGTAGGTGCGGCGGGCAATCACCGCAAGGATGCCTTCCACCTCAGCAGGACATTCACAACAGCCGGCGACGACCCTCTGCGCACATTCATAGCATTCAAGCAGCAACCCACTAAGGACAGCTATGGGGGAGAGGTGCAGATATGGGCTGAGCAGGGCATGGACATAGAGGTGACGCTATCGGCTTACAGCGTGTTCAACAAGAAAGACATGACCACCGTGACCATCTATCCCGCCGAGGGGCAGCAGACAGTCAAGCTGGGCACATACGCCACAGGCACCATGACCGTCGCCTCAGAGGTGAACCCGACGAACGGGAAGCTCAATATCCTCATAACATCACAGCTGACAAGCGTCCGCAACAACTACGCCGTAGCCCTCACCGTAAAGCCTAAGACAGCGGGAAGCGTCGATATATGGGCCGACAACACATGGCTCGCTCTCGAATCGAAGGCGATAGAGGGATTCAGCGCCCCTACGACAGAGTCGACAATAGCAGAGATAGGCGGGACAGGAAAGCGCATAACGACAGTGGGAGCCTATGTGACACGCGACACATACAAGACAGCCACAGCGTCGGGCAAGCTCGACGAGACAACAGGCGACAGCGGGTCATTCTCAAGCTGCGGCCCGACAGCCGACGGAAGGGTCAAGCCCGACATATCGGCACCGGGATGTTTCATCATCTCAGCCCTGTCAGCCTACGACGAGTCAGGCACAAAGATTGTCGCCTACTCTCACGAGACAGACGGCCGCACATCAGAGTATGGCTACATGCAGGGGACAAGCATGGCATCGCCATTCGTGGCAGGCGTCGTGGCGACATGGCTGCAGGCATGCCCCACACTGACGCCAGAGGCGCTGAAAGAGATTATCATCTCCACCTCACGCCAGGACAGCTTCACTGGCTCCCTGCCGTCTGACGGCGACAACGTATGGGGACATGGGAAGATAGACGCCTATGCCGGACTCGCCAAGTGTATCGCCTCGACAGGCATCACAGAGGCTGCTATGCCCTCCGTCGCCCCTTGTGACATAGCCATAAGCGGCAACATGATGACTCTGGCGTTCGTCAGGGACACCCCATCGGCCGAGGTCACCGTGACGACAGCGGCAGGGACACTATGCCACACAGAGGCATACAAGGACGTGAGGGCCGCACAGCGCATAGCCATAAACCTCCCCCAATCGCCAGCAGGCATATATGTCATACGCGTGAAGACCACCTCTGGCATACAGACCATGAAGTGGGCCGCAAGGCGATAATGGCAGCCCGAGACTACAACGCAGCGGGGGACGGAAAGCCCCAGATACAGCCTGGGAACACGGATACCACGATATCATCCCCATACATGAGTAATGTTGCATCGGCATGGAGCGTGCTTGATTTATATCTCCTGATAGAGTTAATTAAGGTTAAAGATATACTGATTTTTTTATTATTATTAATTATATAGGAGAAATATAAGTAACTTTGCATACGTTCAGTGGAATGAGAGACCTCACTCAGGAGGTCTCTCATTCTTATTATAAAGAATTTATGATAAACAAAGAGACAGTAAAGACAATAGCCAGCGAGTGGCTCGCAGACAAAGAGTATTTTCTCGTAGATGTTGATGTTACGCCTGACGACCGTATCGTAGTGGAGATAGACCACAAGGATGGAGTCTGGATAGAGGACTGTGCCGAACTGAGCCGGTATATCGAGGGACACCTCAACCGTGATGAGGAGGACTATGAGCTTGAGGTAGGCTCGGCAGGACTCGGACAACCATTCAAAGTGGAACAACAGTATATAAACTGTATAGGAGAGGAAGTTGAGGTCATGCCGAAGGACGGCAAGAAAGTGACCGGGACACTGAAGAGTGTCGACGCACCACACTTCACCGTGACAATAAGGGAGAAGAAAAGACTTGAGGGACAGAAACGCCCACAGATGGTGGAGACAGACGTGACATTCGACATGGAAGAGGTGAAGTACACAAAGTATGTGCTGAACTTCAAATGACCGAAAGACACCGTCTGACCACCCCCCGGGCCACGACACATAGGAACTAAAAACAAAAAAGAGAAACAGAAAAAAAGATAAACATGGCAACCAAATCAACCGCACAGCAGCCATCGATGATAGAGACTCTGAACGAGTTCAAGAAAAACAAGAACATCGACCGCACCACACTCGTCAGTGTGCTTGAGGAGAGCTTCCGCAATGTCATAGCCAAGATATTCGGCAGTGACGAGAACTTTGATATCATTGTCAATCCAGACAAGGGCGACCTTGAGATATACCGCAACCGTGTCGTTGTCAACGACGGAGAGGTTGAGGACGAGAACCGCGAGATAGAACTCTCTGAGGCACAGAAGATAGACCCGTCGTATGAGATTGGCGAGGATGTGTCACAGAGCGTAAACTTCGCAAGCTTCGGTCGCCGCGCCATCCTCAACCTGCGCCAGACACTGGCATCCAAGATACTGGAGCTGGAGCATGACACCCTCTACAACCAATACAAGGACCGTGTCGGCGAGCTTATAACAGGCGAGGTATACCAGACATGGAAGCGCGAGATTCTTGTCATCGACGACCAGGACAACGAGCTGATACTGCCAAAATCAGAGACAATACCAAACGACACATTCCGCAAGGGAGAGCCTGTACGTGCCGTCATAGCACGTGTCGACAACGAGAACAACAACCCGAAGATTATCCTGTCGCGCACAAGCCCTATGTTCCTACAGCGTCTCCTCGAGCAGGAAGTGCCAGAGATAAACGAGGGCCTCATAACAGTACGCCGCATAGCACGCATCCCTGGCGAGAGAGCCAAGATAGCAGTGGAGAGCTATGACGAGCGCATCGACGCTGTCGGCGCATGTGTCGGAGTGAAGGGCGCACGTATTCACGGCATAGTAAAAGAGCTGAACAACGAGAATATCGATGTCATCAACTACTCGGCCAACACAAAGATATTCATACAGCGAGCATTGTCGCCTGCCTATGTCAACAGCATCACAATAGACGAGGAGAACCACAAGGCTGACGTGTTCCTGCAGCCACAGGAGGTAAGCCTCGCCATCGGACGTAACGGACTGAACATCAAGCTGGCATCACTGCTGACAGAATACACCATTGATGTCTACCGAGACACTAACGACGGGGAGGACAGCGATGACTTCTATCTTGATGAGTTTGCCGACGAGGTCGACCCATGGGTTATCGACGCGATAAAGGGTCTCGGCCTTGACACAGCAAAGGCAGTGCTCAACGCTCCACGCGAGATGCTCATAGAGAAGGCTGACCTTGAGGAGGAGACAGTAGACCACCTGCTCAATGTCATCAGGGCTGAGTACGAGAAATAACGGCACATAGTGGTTTGGCAGAACGATAAGCCTGAAGAGAAGAGGAAGAAAGCGTACTGCCAAACCACTATTATGCTAACAGAAAACAGTCTCCCCCGTCTGGCACAACAGCCTGACATGAGGATACCATAGCAAAGACAAAGAGACGCGGGCGAAAGAGGAGGCATAACGCACACTCAACATATACCCCCGCGGGAGAACGAGGAATAATGACAAGACACCCCGTAATTATAAAACAAATGACTGCGGTGGGACTCTCTTGAACATATCTGACCACGAAAGAGGATTAAACAAAAGAAAACTGACGTTTTTCAGAAATGCCAGATTAGCAGAGTACAGACCTGCTTGACGACAACGCCTCTGGCAAGAAAACGAAGACAAAACAAACCCACCATAAACCAGCAAGAAAACAATAGATGAGCATCAGACTAAACAAAGCAATCAGAGAACTGAACATAGGAATACAGACAGCTGCTGAATTCCTCACAAAGAACTATGGCTTGGAAGGAGCCGATAATCCTAACCTCAAGCTCACCGACGAACAGTATGACGGACTCAAGAAAGCGTACGCCAAGGATGCCGCTATGCGCTCACAGGCCGAGAAGCTGACACAGAAGGTCAAGGCCAAGAAGCCGTCGATAGACATAGAGACTGCAGACAAAGCCGCGAAGGCCGCTAACACCGGTACAAGAGAGAAAGAGGAAAAGACAGAGACCACAGTGGCCGAACAGCCGGCACGACAGCAATACAAACCAATCGGGAAAATAGACCTCGACCAGCTTAACAGACCAAGAAAGGCCGCGAAAGCCGAGAGCGAGACACCACAGCAGGAGCCTGTGAAGACAGAGAAGCCTGTTGAGGAGAAAGCCACCGAGAATATCAAAGAGACCGTGACCCCGGAGAAACTGGAGACAAAGGCCGAGGAGACTCCTGCCAAGGCTCCTGAAGTGAAGGCTCCCGCAATACAGGAAGAGCCTGAGGTGACAGTTGAGAAGACAACCGAAACAAAGGCCAGGGAGACCGAGAATGCCGACAAAGAGGACACAGAGAAAACTGATGACGAGACTGACGTGACAGCCGACAGCAACGACGAGGCACAGACACAGGAGCCTTTCCGCCTGGAGCGCAACAAGCGTCCGCAGCAGACACTCAATGTCCTCGGCAAGATAGACCTCTCCGCACTCAACCAGAGCACACGCCCGAAGAAGAAGAGCAAGGAGGAGAAGAAGCGTGCAAGGGAGGAGAAGGCTCAGCAGGCACGCGACACACAGAAGAAGAAGCGTGTCCGCATAGGCACAGAGCGTGTCGACCCTAACGACATAGCTAACCAGCCAAAGAAGGACAAGAAGAAGCGTGGCGGACAGCAGGGCGGACAGCAGGCAAACATGAACGCCGGCAACGCACAGAACAACAAGAAGAACAAGAAGAAGAACAACCGTTCCAACCAGCCCCAGGAGGTGGACGACGAGGCAGTGGCACGCCAGGTGAAAGAGACACTGGCACGCCTCACAAACAAGCAGACACAGAACAAGAAGGGCGCCAAGTACCGCAAGGACAAGCGTGAGGCCGCTGCCGAGCAGCGCGACGCAGCCATGGCAGCACAGGTGGCAGAGAGCAAGGTGCTGAAGCTGACAGAGTTTGTGACAGTATCAGAGCTTGCCACCATGATGGATATCCCTGTCACCAAGCTCATCGGCACACTCATGTCCATAGGTGTCATGGTGTCTATCAACCAGCGTCTCGACGCAGAGACAATCAACATGGTGGCAGAGGAGTTCGGTTTCTCTACCGAGTATGTATCGGCCGAGGTACAGAACGCTATAACCGAGGAGGTTGACGACGAGGCAGACCTTGAGTTCCGCGCCCCAATCGTCACTGTCATGGGACACGTTGACCATGGCAAGACCTCTCTGCTCGACTATGTCCGCAACACGAACGTCATAGCAGGCGAGGCAGGCGGCATCACACAGCACATCGGCGCATACAACGTGAAGCTCAAGGACGGACGCCGCATAACATTCCTCGACACCCCAGGCCATGAGGCATTCACCGCCATGCGTGCCCGCGGTACACAGGTAACAGACATCGCCATCATCATCATCGCTGCCGATGACTCTGTCATGCCAACGACAAAAGAGGCCATCGCCCACGCACAGGCAGCCAACGTCCCAATGGTCTTCGCCATAAACAAGATAGACAAGCCGGGCGCCAACCCTGACAAGATACGTGAGGACCTCGCCCAGATGAACCTCCTCGTAGAGGAATGGGGCGGCAAATACCAGTGTCAGGAGATATCGGCAAAGAAGGGCATCGGCGTTGAGGACCTCATGGAGAAAGTGCTCCTTGAGGCCGAGATGCTCGAGCTGAAGGCAAATCCTAACCGCAAGGCGACAGGCTCCGTCATAGAGGCATCGCTCGACAAGGGCCGTGGATATGTCTCTACGGTGCTTGTATCTAACGGAACGCTGAAAGTCGGCGACATCGTCATAGCCGGAACATACTATGGACGTATCAAGGCGATGTTCAACGAGCGCAACCAGCGTGTGCAGCAGGCAGGCCCCTCTGAGCCAGTAATCATCCTCGGCCTTAACGGCGCTCCGTCAGCCGGCGACTCTTTCCATATCATGGAGACAGAGCAGGAAGCACGCGAGATAGCATCAAAGCGTATGCAGCTGCAGCGTGAGCAGAGTCTGCGCACAACAAAGACACTGTCGCTCGAGGAGATAGCCCACCGCATCGCCCTCGGCGAGTTCCACATGCTGAACCTCATCGTGAAGGCCGATACCCAAGGCTCTGTGGAGGCGCTCACCGACTCGTTCATCAAGCTCTCGACAGAGAAGGTGGAGGTGAAGGTTATCCAGGGCGCTGTAGGCCAGATATCAGAGAACGATGTCATGCTGGCATCCACCGCCGAGAACGGTATGATTGTCGGCTTCAATGTCCGTCCGTCGTCAGCTGCGAAGAAGCTTGCTGAGAACGAGGGAGTCGAGATAAACACATACAGTGTCATCTACGACGCCATCGACGATATCAAGGCCGCAATGGAGGGTATGCTCGACAAGATAAAGAAAGAGGTAGCCACAGGCCAGGTAGAGGTGAAGGAAGTGTTCAAGATATCGAAGGTTGGCACTGTCGCCGGCGCTATGGTAACAGACGGCAAGGTACACCGCTCAGACAAGGCACGCCTCATCCGTGACGGTATAGTTATCTTCACTGGCAATATCAACGCCCTGAAACGCTATAAGGATGACGCCAAGGAGGTTGCCACAGGACTTGAGTGTGGTATCTCGCTCGTCAACTGTAACGATATCCAGGCAGGCGATATCATAGAGACATTCACCGAGATAGAGGTGGAGCAGAAGCTGTAATACCACCCATAAGAACAGCAGACCGAGGAAGCAGGGGCGCTACACCGATAAATGTAGCTTCCCTGCTCTCTTGGTTTATGATGCTATGAATGGAAAAAAGCCGTAGAGCAAGAAATATCCGAAGAATACTCCACAACGACTCACCCAATTATCATAACACAAAAAATCAGACATAAGTAGAATTATGACACACGCCACAGAAATAACTCTTGTATTCATCCCGTTCCTGTTCCTCATGCTTTCACGTCTCTATTTCCAGCGCGAGAAATCAATAAGAGGCAGAGTATATGATATACAGAAGCCAGTAGACCTGATACTCAATGTCCTTGCCTTCAGCTGGCTTGCCAACGTGGTTCTCTGTTTCTTCCCCCAGGGAGCAGATTCTGGTTTCGCCTATTGGATGTTAGCTTTCGCCATATCTATGGTTGTGACAGTAGTCTTCGTAGGCATCGTCGGAGGCATGAGCAGGAGACTGTGGCCTGATGACCCCACCCAGGATTATGTGAGGATAAGGATTTCGAGAGGCATGAAGACCGTTGCATATGCTTTAAGCTCAGTTGTTATGGCAGCCTTTGCTGTGACTTTCGCTGCCTTAATCATCAATGACGACATGAGAGACAGTGGCGATACCGTCATAGCCATCGCGTTCATAGCGCTTTTCGCTGGCAGCGCCATATACAATCTCCGCAGCCTTATAAGACTATACAGATAGTCCAGAGCTGTAATCTCCACACAGCAAGACTATTTCACGGTCCACTCCTCTGTAGACTGAGGGGGACAAGTAAGCGAGTCCCCCCCTCAACCCGTCAACTTGTTAATGTGAAGAAGAGAAAAAACATAATATGAAGAAGGGAACAAACATAATCCTCACACTGATATTACTCCTTCCGGCGCTTGGGTTACAAGGTAAAGAGAAGATAAAGGCCGAGTTCAGCGAGGGCGTGGACCTTCTCGCCACTGTATGGCAGCTTGCCGGCGCTGAAGAGTACAACCGCTGCGCTGTGACGCCCTATGCCACAAGCCACGTCAGACACTTCGCCGGAGCCCGCACCCATAAGGCTGTCGAGCTGGCACGCACATACTACCGTGACGGGACAGGATACGACGCCGTGGCCGAGTTTGGCTGTATGATAACGACAGAAGGCGGCAGAGTCGCTATGGACTCCCTTAAGCGGAACACCCTTGACAACCGCTGGACACAGGAGATGCAGGAGGAATTCATCATCGCCCTCGACGATTTCTACCGTCAGACAGACTTCGGCAGCTGGTACGCCTCTACCGCCACAACGAGGACTGAGGCCATATCGGCATTCAAGTCAGTGGCCGACGAGATAGACACAGCATGGTACGGGAGATTCTTCGGCGGCAACGGAGCGTCGTTCAAGATTATCCTCAGTCTCCTCGTGGGCCAGAACAACTACGGCATCAGCTCACACCTTACTGACGGCACACTGCTGCTAACCCCCGTCATGGGCTGTGCCGAGTATAAGGACGGCCATATAGTATACGACGGGCCGACAGTTCTCCCCATCCTTGTCCATGAGTTCTGCCATGCCTACTGCAATCCCCTTGTCGATGCTTTCTACGCTGATATGGAGCCATCGCTTCTCTCTGCCTACGCCTATGAGAAGCGTAAGCTCAGCAGCCAGGCATACACCACCCCCCGCACCATGATGTACGAGACACTTGTCCGCAGCTCTGTCATACGTTATCTTGCCAGTCACAAGAGTCTCACCCCCCAGCAACGGAGGGAACTTATCGGCAGGGAGGAGGCATTAGGATTTGTGCTGACGGAGACGACAGAGGAGTCGCTCGCCGCCTACGAGGCAGCAGCAGACGGGACCAAGGGTCTCACCCCGTATATGCCTGAGCTGGTCAGGGACATCGGTAAGTTCAGCGTGAAGGCCTACGCCAAGCGCAGGAAGGCGGAGAAGGCGGCAGCGGACAAGCTGCGCGTACACTACAGATGCAGCATCAAGGACGGCGCGCGGAATATCACGCCTGGCCCGCTGACACTGAGCATAACATTTGACAGCCCCATGGAAGAGGGGATATCGATAGGAATGACAGACAAGGAGATACCCGAATACGAGAGCCACACATGGAGCGACGACCACCGCACGCTCTCCATACTCTTCCACACCAGACCGTCGACGACATACGGCATGCTCATTATGGGCGAGGGGTTTGTCAGCCACGATGGCAGGCGTGCGGTAGAGTCAGAGCTGACATTCACGACAAGGCGGGAGCGGTAGAGTCAGAGCCGACATTCACAACAAGGCGGGAGCAGGAAGAGAGAGACAAAAGGTAGGGGCTGTGGGCATCATCCTTCAGCAACCTCAACCGCACGATAGCCTACGGGGTGACTCCCGGTTGTGGCACACAGATAGAATATGGCGGCCGCGGCCACACATTCATATTGGGCACAGCGAGCATCGACAACAAAGGGCGCGGCATACATCACGGCATATTCGAGAGCTCGTCAACTATCCGGAAGATATCAACTTGCGAGACTATTTATGTGATTATTCAATGAGTCCATTTTTTCATGTGGACTCATTTTTTTTAATATTACTGTCCGGTAAACTGTTTCAATGCCTTGACATAGTGGCCATCAACGATGAACCAGCCCCGACTGATAAATGAAGCATGGAAGGCTGTACGGAATCGGAGCGTTCTTAACCAGGGGCGTAGCCCTCGGCGATACAATGATGGACAACTGTCTGGAAGACTATACTTTGATAGCCACTATCATAATACAAGCTGCTGTCTTCCAATAAGCCGTTGAATGTGTTATTATGCACACTAAGACACACGAATGACTTCAGTACAATTAAGAAAAAAGTGTATATTATCACATTATTCCAAAATTTTATGTAATTTTGCAATCAGGGACATAAATGCACCTACTGGTTGAAGACTATCTACCCAAACGACGACAAGCCAAAGAACGTTTTCGTTAAGCCAAATGAGCAGAGGCTGAGCTTGCTCAGACTATGCCATGGCGAGAAAACGCACTTTTAAGAACGTTTTCGTTAAGCAAGAGAGGGAGGGGGAGACAGAACCTGTTTCGGGGCTATGCCTTGCAAGGAGGAAGAAGGCCGAAGGCCAACTGACGAACGAAGCAAGAGGGGGGAGACCGAGCTTGTTCAGGACTATGCCTTGCAAGGTGGAAGAAGGGCGAAGCCAAGATAAGACACAGACAATATCCAAAACCTAATTACAAACACTAACTAATTTCAGATGAGACACTTTACAAGATTCATTCTTGTTTCATGCCTGTTGATACTGTCATCGCAGTTATCATGGGCTGAATTCAGGAATTTCAGCATTCTCGTTGATAACAGCGAGAAGAGTCTGCTGACAGCAGCAGAGAAGGCGACACAGTGGACACAGTATGAGTTCGGTGTCGCAGTCGCTGATGACGGCACTGTGACACGTGTAGAAAAGGACGCCGCAAACTCAGTGGCTACTGTAAGCGGAAAGTCACACAGTGAACATGGATCTGCAAGCCTTAAGGTTGTGGTGCCGGTAGAAGGCAAGGTAAAAATCTCTGTTGCTACATGTACATATAGCACAGGAGATATCACTGTTACCGATGCTAACGGAAAGGCAGTGGCATCTGCTACTCCCGAGGCTACCTGCTGGAAGAACGACCATTCCAAGTTTACCGTATTGAACTACAAGGGTGGTGCCACTACGCTCACCATATCAGGAATGTCATACTGTGCAATGGTTTCTGTGGAGAAGGTAGAGGCAGCAACAGTTGCAGAGAAATCAATCTTCAAGACAAACTTCCAGAACTGGGAGACAATGAAGTCTAGCGAAACTGAGGCGCAGGTTACAAAAGCAACGACAGACAATCAAGAACTCGTGTTCTCACTCATGGAGACACTGGTGAAGCCAGACGGCACACATGAAAAGTTCACAGCAGAGTGCATCACTCCGGGCTATCTCATGGCTGCGAAGACTGCCACTCCGTATATCAAGACTTCTGTGCTGAAGAGCGTCACGAAGGTGAAATTTGTTCATGCAGCCACAGGAAGCAGCCGTGGCTGGGGACTGAAGGTGAAGGGTGATGGCGATGCCGACTGGGTGACAGTCTCTGACGCTGTTGCAGATCCTGCAAGTGGTACGCCTGTCTCTGTTGACGTGAACAGGACAAACGTGCAGCTGTGGTTCTATAACCTCAACGCATCTCAAAACGCATACATGACAGAGCTGGAGATTCTCGGGAACGTGGAGGTGGCACCACGCACATTCAAAGACTTCACCGTCGATTTCCGTACAGACCCTTACACCGTCACGGCTCCAGAGACAGGATTGCCTGAGGGCGTAAGCATCTCTTCTGGTGGGTTCCACGATGCTCAGCATGGCTACAGCAATGTGACGATGACAGTGCCGGTTGACGGTCCGGTGAAATTCAACATCGGTGCCTGCCAGTACTCTGACAAGGCTACTGTCTCAATCGATGGCGGGGCGGCAATAGAGATTCCTACCAACGGTGCAGGCTGCGACAGCAGATTCGGTGAATACGCACATGGTGTGACATATACATACAATGCAGAGAAGGCCGCCACACTTACGTTCAATCTCGGCAGCTACTGCCCGTTCTTCATTGCAGAAGCTTGCGACTTCATCCCTTCTGTTACTGTGACATATTTCGACACAACAGGAAAGAAGATAGGCGAGGAGGTTGTCGACGGCTCTTCTGAGCTGAAGTATAAATATTCAGTTGCTGATGTGACCGTACCAGAGGGACAGGCATTCCGCGGCTGGTTCGCAGGCAAGAGCAACACATCGCAGAAGGTTGCCGAGGGCAAGGAGCTTACTGAAGACCTCAAGCTCTATGCACACGCTACTCCCGTAGAGGTGGCAGCTGTAGGCACACATTACGACTACGACCTCACTAAGAACTACTGGTATGTTGAGGACCATGAGCTTATCTCCATCGACGGCAGCTACTACAACAACCACGGTTGGACGCTCAATAGCTTCACCGTCGATGTCACAGGCCGCTGCTATGTCAACGTTAAGAACTGCTTCTTTTCATCAGAGCAGACAGCAACGGTAACAGACGCCAACGGAAACAAGGTGGCTGAATTCCAAGGAAAGGCAGAGAGCGATGGCGCTGTCGCCTCGTTCCAATATGAGGGTGAGCCGACAAAGCTCACTGTGACATATCCTTCGACGGCTTATGTCCACGGTGTGGAAATCTACAACGTTGATAACTTCGTGCAGAAAGACGAGGCGACAGGCTATTACATCATCTCTTCAGGCGATGCGTCGAGCCTCATGCTCGTGCTTAAATCCGCTAAGGAAGGCGACAAGATATTCCTCCCGAACGGGACATACGACTTCGGCGAGGTTGCCCTCACCTCTATCTCTGCCAACAACCTCTCGCTCATCGGTGAGTCTATGGACGGCACAATCATCCGCAACGCTCCAGACAAATCGACAGAGGGAATAGGCACTACCGCAACCCTTCTGAACACATCAAAAGGTCTCTATATACAGGACCTCACAATCCAGAACGCGCTCGACTATTACGCGGCAGGCTCTGCCGGCCGTGCTGTCTGTCTGCAGGACAAGGGACAGAACACCATCTGCAAGAATGTCAAGATGCTCTCTTATCAGGACACATACTATTCTAACCGCGAGTCAAACTTCTACTGGGAGGATTCAGAGATCCACGGCACTGTCGATTATCTCTGCGGTGACGGAAACGTGGTGTATAACCGTGTGAAGCTCGTGAACGAGAGCCGCAAAAAAGACTACAGAGACGGCGAATGCACCATCTGTGCTCCATACAACACCGCCACGACAGCCGACCGTTACAACTGGGGATATGTCTTCCTCGACTGTACCGTAGAGACACTCTCCGAGAAATTCAACTTCGCACGTGCATGGGGTGGAGAGCCAAAGGCGACATATATCAACACAAAGGTGCTCGAGCCTTCAAGACTCATTCCGACACGATTCACCATAGACGGCATGAACGTAGCAGCCGCAGATTTCAACGAATACAACACCACCGACGCTGAAGGCAACGTCATCTCGCCTGCATCAAACGTGTTGACCTTCAAACACGACACGGGCAACAATACGTTCGAGACCATCCTCACAGCAGACGAGGCATCCCAGTTCACCGTGGCGAACATCTTCGGCTCATGGGCTCCAGATGTGACATGCGCACAGCAGACAACCACGGCGGCCATCTCAGACGACAAGCACACCCTCACATGGGAAGGCGCAGGCACAGCGACGGCATATCTCGTAAGCATCAACGGCGAGGCTCCTGTAATCACGCAGGACACTTCTCTCACCATCAATGGAGAGATAAAATCAGCGAAGGTGCGTGTGGCAAACGCGCGTGGCGGTTTCGGACCGGCTGCTCTCGCTGGTGATGCCACTTCTATTGAGGCTATCAACGCCGAGACAACAAGAGAAGGCAAACTCTATAACCTTGCCGGAATGCAGGTGTCTGACGACTACAAAGGCATCGTCATACGCAACGGCGTGAAGATAATCAAGAGATAACGCCCAGCCATCCATAAACAGAGTAGGAGGTGAACACTAATCACAGGTGTTTGTCTCCTACTTTCTTTTTCACTATTACTGTCCGGGAAAACTCAGGGTGAGCAACATCGGTTGCCCCCGGTATATACCTATCGTTTCTCACCCTAAGGTTTCACCGGACAGTAGTGTTTTTTTACTGGTGTGACACAAAAAGGTGGGGACAATATCCTCACAATTCAGATTAATTGATTATATTTGCAAACAGTTGGCCACAAGAGTCTTTAGCAGCATCGCTGGCAGGCAGACGGCAGGCGGCAGAGACTGACTGGCAGGCACGAGGCAGAGACTGGCAGGCAGGCGGCGGAGACTGACTGGTAGGCAGGTAGAGACTGGCAGGCAGGCAGCAGAGACTGGCAGGCAGGCGGCGGAGACTGGGCTGACATTCACGACAAGGCAGGAGAGCAAAGGGGGAATAAATCTGGGCTGTGGACAACGGGGAAAGCCCACGTCACAGCCTCAGAATCATAATTTTTGTGTATTGCCGGGATGACGTTTATCGTGTAACTTTGCACCCGGATACAAAAAAACGTTTTATAGCCATGAATTACGAGAAGATAAAATGGGACAGACTCGGAGTATGGGCAGAGCTTGCCACATTCTCCCCCCACGGTTCTGCCGGAGGGGTTGAGGAGTATCATGCCATACTGCATGTCGAGCCGCGGGGAGAGATGTTCGGGAGCCAGCTGGAGAGGCTGACAGCTGCCGAGGAGCTGCTCGCTGTGGCAGATAATATCCGTGGCGCCCAGGCAGTCTGCAAGCGGTACTTCGTCAGCGACGCTGCCAACCAGCAGCCCCTTATGAGGCGCAGCCACACATGTGCCGTGAGCATCATCCAGCAGCCACCTCTCGACGGCAGCAAGGTGGCGCTATGGGTCTATCTGCAGCGCGGGACAGAGATACGCGAGGACAGGGGGATGACCATCGCACAGCACAACGGCTACAGCCATCTGTGGATGATGGGGATGACAGAGAGCGGAGGCGACGCTGAATGGCAGACGGAGCGGACACTCTGCAGATATGTGGAGGAGCTCGGGGAGAGAGGCGCGACGCTTGCCGGAAACTGTGTCCGGACATGGTTCTACGTGCGCGATGTCGACACGCAGTATGCCGGCATGGTCAAGGCACGGCGCAGAATCTTCGACCGGGAGGGGCTGACCGCCCAGACGCATTATATCACCTCGACAGGCATCGGTGGCCTCCCTGCCGGCACCGCCTCGCTCGTACAGCTCGACACATACGCCATGACGGGGCTCCCGCCCGCCCAGCAGCGCTATCTCTATGCCCCGAGCCACCTCAACCGCACGATAGACTACGGAGTGACTTTCGAGCGTGGCACACTGGTAGAATATGGCGACCGCGGCCACATATACATCTCGGGCACAGCGAGCATCGACAACCAGGGGCGTGTGGTCCATCCCGGCGACATAGTGAGGCAGACGGAGCGGATGTGGGAGAATGTCGGGGCTCTGCTGGCAGAAGGCGGCATGACATTCGGCGATATGGCCCACATCATAGTCTATCTCCGCGATATGGCCGATTATGCCGTTGTCCGGCAGATGTTCACAGAGAGATTCCCCGGGACACCATGCGTCATCACTCTCGCCCCCGTCTGCCGTCCGGCATGGCTCGTCGAGATGGAGTGCGTGGCCATTGACAGCCGCCACAGGCCACAGTTCCGCTGTTTCTGAAAGTGTGGGACAGCCTTTCTGACAGCATGGGGACAGCCGCCACAGGCCACAGTTCCGTTGTTTCTGACAGCGTGGGCGGCTATCAATATGCGAGCGGAAGCCCAAGAAACACTGACACTCTGACAGAGCAATCCTGTACAGCCCAGACCGCGGTTTCCGCCCCCCACTGCACACATTCACACCCCATTATCCACAGCCAGAAGGCTGAGTCAGCATCGGGAGGAGGCCATGAGGTACTGCCTTGCCAGCCCAAGCAGTATCTCTGGGCTCCCAAGACACTGTCTCTGACAGGCCGGAAAGACGACGCCATACACCCCAATCAGTAGCCTCTCAGACACCAGGCAGGGCCACATCCCTGCGCCTCAGCACACAGACCATTGATTTTCAGGAATATACAGAACGTCCGAATTTCAGGATATTCTCAGGCTCCAGATGTCACGCCGTCGCACAGCCCGCTCACAAGGACATTGGCCAGAACATTTTGTCAGCCATCAAGGCCTGTCACATATCAGAATGACAATCATCCCACACCGTCATATTATGGATAAAAAGCATAGAATCTTCATAAAGAACATGGTATGTCCACGCTGCATCATGCAAAAGTACGCAACATTCCAATTGCTGGCAATACCCCAAAATAATGATTCTCCGACAAACACCTCCCTATGCGCGCACTATCAGACATATATCCCCTATCACATCCTTCCCTCCCAGCCATCCGTCTCTCCAGCTCTCCCATTCATCCCATCACGACGCTCTCGCCCCAGAGAGTCTCACCAAAGCCTCATGACCATAGGATTATATACATAAAAAAAAACTCTGCCTGAGTATGGACATAATACATACGAATAATCCATTCTCAGGCAGAGAGGTGAGGGAGAGATTACTAACAGGGTACTATCCTGCCAGTATCTGCATGTGCCTACTTGCTCTCCTTCTTCATCGAAGGCTCCGTCAGTCATCTTAGCATAAAGGTTGTGACGCTCCTGAACAGACATTGGAGCCTCTGACAAGAAAAAACGATAAAAATCGCTTCATAAAGTGAACAAAGTTCACTAAACACACTCGTTTTAGTAACTTTTAAGGGCAATCAGACCTATTGTCTGAGATAAATCGAGTAACTTTGTGGGCAAACAATAAACATATTTTATTGACAAGTAACCAAGACTTAAATCGCCTGAAAGTGGTATTGGCAGAGAAAAAGAAGTCCAATCTTTGGCTGTCCAAACAGTTGGGGTGTGCTCCAACCACTGTGTCTAAGTGGTGTACCAACTCGTCACAACCGCCGTTGGAATCGCTGATGAAGATAACAAGGTTGCTTGGCGTGGAATTTAAAGACCTTGTCAGGTATGAAGAACTTGACAAAGATGAAGAATAAATAGACTTTCTCAGGGCATGAATCGTTCCCTTGTAAGTCGCTTTGGCTTAAGAAGGGCTATGACTTTGTTGCCAACAAGAACGACTTCATCTTCCTGTTAGTCATCTTCCTTTCGCTCGATGCTCACTACCACTGGACGAAGTAATATAATGTTGACTTACCCTTCGGTCGTCGAGCTAAACCTTCCCAACATGGCTTGTGGGATTCATTTTGGGAAGGTTTAGCTCGGCGGCCGTTAGGGGAAGCCAACAACAAACCCACTGACAATCGGCATTTCTGCTGAAAATCAGTGGGTCAGTTTATTTGGTTGTCAATCTTGATAAGATGAATTGCGACTTTTATTTTAGACCAGACATACTCATACCACCTGTATGGTCAACCAACTGGTGTATTTGAGTTGGAACCCTTAGTAAACTTGTTGTGTTTTCTATATGGTGCCATGTGAATCCCTCTTCCCAAGAATACCCCATATTTTGAAAAATGGTTTCTGCCATATTTATATCCTTTTTGCTATCCCCAGTTAAAGCGCCTATATCTATTTTTATAGGCTTCCCATCTCTGCCTTTAGCTGCAACATGCGAGAAATCCGGGAATCCCTGTTTAGTAAATGGAACTCCATTGGGATACAGTTTATCCAATTTAATTAAGTCATCATAAGAAAGATTACTCATACCTCTTAAATCGGCAAAACCATTACCTCTCCTTAATCTTGCCTGTAATCCGGAATTTAGATGTGGGTTAAAATAGTAAACATTACCCGCATATACTCGCGCATTTTGAGGCATTTTCCCTTTAGGACTACGTACAATTAATTTCTGATCGACATGATTACGGGTTTTAGTCCAACGTACAATATTAAATTCTGGATTTTCATGAATTAGAGTTGCCAATCCATTGTCACTGTTCATTTCAGAAAGCAAACGCTGGATTTTTTCTGGAGATAGTTGAAGCTTTGAACTGAATTTTTTAATCACAGCGCTATTTTCTTCAGCACTGAAGGCATTGCCAATCCTCTTTGCTTTGTTTTCAAATGTTGAAGCAATTTTGGTTTTCCCTTTGACATCTGCGTTTACACGTGCATACTTAGGTGTCAGCTCATTATCATCAGCATAGCTAAATATGCATTTGATGTTCACATCATTGTTGGATGATGCCTGCTTAATGGAACGCAAGGATTTGTCCCAATCTGGTCCAAAATCATTGTTTCCTGTACGATTTATAATTTCTGAGATGATCTCATCTGGAGTCATATTCTTTGCTTCTACAGAATATATTCTTCCAAGGTCATCTACGTTATAGAGACATTTCTTTCCAGTTGCATCCTTTAATGTATAGCAAGAATTGGGAATTAACTCATTGCTCATTATTGATTTATCATATACATTAATTATTCCATCCCTATAATCGGCTATGAGAATATTTGCTTCTTTGCTGTAAAATCTTACAAATCCCTTTTCTTCTTTTGCAACAAGATTGTCAATGACACATTGTTTCCCCTCTTTACGAGCAATGTCTGATTTTATAAACATCCTCATAAAGTTAGCATCTTTCATGAGCAGAGGAGCTTCTTTTGAATATACCTGACATTCGTCGATGATTGTATTAGAGGTTGTAAGTGCTTTTACAAACCTTAAATCTTTGTTAATAATTTTTTGAAAAGCTCCTCTGACTGACATGTCTAAATTGTCAATCGCGTGAGCCAATGAAGGCATCTTTTTTGTTAAGGCAGAATACAAGTCCACCCATTTAAGAGTCTTCAATTCTTTCTTCCCTATTTTCTCAATATATTCTTCAGCAGCTTCTTTGGTAACCTCCTTTGCAATAGTTTTTTCGGTTACATTTTCAGCAACATCTTTAGCAACCTTCTTACATGCTACCAAAGAAAATATGGAAAATAAAGCAATTCCAATTATTAACCTATTTGAGTGACTCATAAAAATCAATTGTATTATTGTCTAGTGATTTATGCAATGTATCGTAATCCAGCACAATAGAATCATGTTGTGCCTTTAATGAATCTACTAATTTACCATCGTTATAGTTTGTACATAATATAGAGATTACCATCATTATTATGAACGAAACTATAGATATTATACACCCCACGGGTCCTGTAGTTGCATATCCAATTATGTTAACAACAACCCAAACAATTAAAATACCTAACAGCCAATCAAGAATTGCTGTTCCAATTTCTATAGCTAAATTAGTTCTTGAATGCTCGTCTAGACCTCCAACGAAAATTTGATTTCTTGGAATTTGAAGAACCTCAACCTGAGGTGTATTAACACCAGATTTATCTTTATAGAATTGAGTTCTTAGTTTTTTAATTCGATTGATGTACTCGTTACTATATTCATATGCTTCTTGTTGCAATAATATACTGTTAAAATATCTATCGCTTAACTGAAGTTGAAGGTCTGTCCATTCTTGCTCAGAAGAAAGGATATATTTAAACATATATTTATAACCGGACAGAACTCCCAACTCATTGTCTTCAAACTCTTCTATTTGACGATCAAAACTTTTTTCAACTATTTCTTTCAACCCTTTTATATAGTTGTCTGTCAGAATTTTCTCTTGATCCTTATACTGAGATAGTGTTGCTCCATGCATATCTTTTATGCCTTGAACCTCGTTAGAGTCTATATTAGCAATAGACTCACGAAGTTCCTTTTCCTGTTGATTGGAACAAGAAAACAGTAATAAAGCAAAAACAAATAGAAGGACTTTCTTAGTCATACTAACTGTTCTATAACAGGATTTACTGTATCTATATATTTGTCTTCTATTGCATTAGGAGTACATATCAAACTCGCAATCCAAGCTATAAGGAAGATGAGCATCTCCAACAAAACCGGCCATATGGCAATTAGCGTCGCAAAAGCGAGCAACAGTAGTAAAATTATATTTACTATCCAAAATATCCAGGGATGGTGAGAAGGGAAATTCAAAATTGAATCATACCATCCATATTCAGAATCTATTGCGGATTGTAATTTTGAAAACTTTCTGTCATTTTGGTAATAGAAAACTGCAATTGAATTTATTTTTTCTTCAAATTGCAACGTGGCTTCAGACTTGCCATTTCTAATTCTATCAATAGAAGACGGTGTACATTGTAATATTCTTGCTAATGACTCAACATCGCCATCACAAGCAAGATAAAGATCGTTCATTAAATCTTGAGAATTTCTCGATTCGACAATCTTCGCAGCTTCAATTCTTTCTTCAGCATCATCGGAACATGATGTACATAAGAAAGGAAAGAAAGCGAAAATAGCAAATAAAAACCTTGACAACTGATTCATAGTTATAATATTTAATTGTGGAAGTTTGAAAAAGTTAGTTATCTCCAACAGCGAGAACTTCTTTATTGGTTTTAACACTTTCAATCCTTAAATGGATTATGCTCAGGAACTCGAATGAATTCTTGTACATCTACATCCAAGCATTGAACTATCTGGATGAGGGTTTCCAAAGGAGGTTGAGCAGAGTTTGTTACCCATTTTGAGATGGTTGCTTGATCTCTGCCTAATTTACTTGTTTGGAAGATTATTCCCCGCAAGTACAATCTTAATTCATATCACTCATTGACAGTTATATTTAGTTACAAAATTACAAAAAACTATCCACACACATTTTGTCCAGAATGAAAATTTTAAGTTTAAATAGTAAATATTTGGTAAAATTAGAAAACTTGTCATATTCAAAGGACCTTTTTCCGTGCGTATTAGCTACTATTACTACTACCATTTCTTTGGCAAGGAAATGGCAACATGGTAATGTCACACAGCACCTTATAATATAATATCAAGGCATTTCAATGAAACTCAAACTTCGGAAATGCGTAAACTCAAACAGTTTGTTTACGCATTGTTTACGCAAGAGCATAAAAAAAAGCAGCTAACTTGACGTTAACTGCTTGATTTTCAGGGTGGACCAGATAGGGCTTGAACCTATGACCTCCAGATTATGAGTCTATTTGCAATATATTTCACAAAATTATAAATAATCATAAAACGCTGATATTCAACGCCTTTTTTTATTTTGTAGATTTCAGAAAATTGCCTAACTTTGCATCAGTTTTCATTTCAGAAGGTCACCTGAAGGTCACCAAAAGGTCACCGAGACCTTCAATAAATACGGAGGTTTAAGGCAATATGAAGTCACAAAAAGCGGAACAAACCACAAAAGATGCTATAAAGAAGCAGAAATCCAACAAAAGGGGAGACAAGTGCCTTGTCAAATTCACGTCTTCCAACGGTAGTGTATATGGGTCTTTGACTCTTGACATTCGTAAGGCTGGCGATTATAGTCAGCCTATTCCTGTTGCCGTGCGTGTTTGTCATGGAGGACAGAAAGCTTTCCTTAGGCTTGGAAGGGCTTATACTTTGCAAGAGTGGTTAGATATTTGTGAATACGAGAAAACTGGACGACGTGTCCAGATGGCGGAACGTGACGAGATGAAGAATCGGATGGAGAAGATTCGCCAGCTTATAAACGAATTGGTTGACACCAATACTTTCTCGCTTCGCAAACTTCAAGACATATACCAGGGCAAGAAGGACGAGAATACAACCATCTACTCCATCTGGGAAGAGTACATGCAGGGCAAACTCAACGAAGGCAAAGCTGGCTCTGCAAGATGCAACAAGGATGTGTACAGACGTTTTGTCAAGGATATGGGTACCGATGTTGCTTTTGCAGATATTGATAAGGCTTTTGTGCAGGAATGGGTGAAGCGAATGAAAAAGTCCGGCCTTGGCGTAACAACCATTGCCATCGGTTTGCGTAGCTTCAGAACTATCGTCAATATCTGCATATCAAGAGGACTTGTAAAGGGCGACACAAAGGAAATGTTCAAAGATTCCGGCTACAACAAGTCCCAAAGTCGCAAGCACGAATTTCTTGATACGGCAACCATGCGTATTCTGTATGACTTTTGGAAGAAGGATGAAGCCGTTGATGAAAATGGGCATGAGTTGTATATGCCAAGAGAGAAGCAAGCTATCTTCCGTGACCTTGGACTCTTCCTGTTCATGTATCTTGGCGATGGGCAGAACCTTGCCGATACACTCCGCCTGACATATGATGATTGGTACTATTCAACCCACGGAAAGCAGATGAGATTTCTCCGCCACAAGACACGCGACAGAAACGAAAGCGCAAGTGAGGTAATCTTCCCAATAACTCCGGAGCTAAAAGCCATTCTTGACAAGTATGGTAACGAACCTCGCTTGGGTAGAAGAGTGTTCCCGATAATGAGTGATGAGATAACGCCTGAACAGGAAGTGTGGGTTATTCAGAGATATAACCGCTATATTCGGGAACACATGAAGAAAGTCGCTGATATGCTTGGAATGGAGCAAAAGCCTTCACCAACATGGGCAAGACATAGTTTTGCAACCAACCTTAATAATTCTGGCGTAGTTCCTTACAAGTACATAAGCGACAGCATGGGGCATAGTGGCAATGGTGACATCACCTCAAACTATATTGGTGCTTACCCATTGGCAAAAATGCTGGAGTACAACCACTACTTGCTTAACTCCAAGCCTCCAAAAATTAAGGCAAAGAAGGCAGACAACAAGCAGCTGATTGAAATGCTGATGGGGTTGAGCGAGGAAGAGAAGAAAGCAATAGTCGCCGCTTTGTCGTAATGATGCACATCGTAGCGAATTACATCATAACTTAATGAATTATACAATTATGGCTAACGAATCTACAACATACCTCCACGATGGCATGGAACTGCCTGTCGAGGATTGGAGTCAGAATACTCATTCTTTTGATGAACTGACCAAGATAATTCGAGATACTCATGATGCAGCCCAAACCACTGCAGTCAAAGCTATAAACCGTATGCAGACAATGCGGAACTGGCTATATGGCTATTACATTATAGAATTTGAACAACATGGTAAAGATCGGGCTGAGTACGGAACTCAATTGTTGAAGAGACTGGAAGAAAGAGTGAACAGGAAAGGACTGACAGAAACCCTTTTCAAGAATTCAAGAAAGTTTTACCGACTTTATCCTCAAATGGTTGAGAACATCATTGGCGTAATAAGTCCGACAGTGTCGGACAAATTGTTGGAGACCAAAGATGCATCGGGATTGTGCGATGCTCAAATGACTGAAAATGAACACGTAGAAAAAAGTCCGACAGTGTCGGACGGATTCAGAACGACAGGTCAGATGATTATTTCCAGGCTGTCATTTTCGCATATTGTCGAGATTATGACTGTTGATGATCCACTTGCACGTTTCTTCTACGAACAGGAGTGCATCAAGTGTACATGGTCTGTGCGTGAGTTGCGCCGTCAAATAAGCACAAATCTCTATGTGCGTACTGGTATCAGCAGTAACCCTGAGAAGATGCTCTCGCTCCCTTCTTTACAAGGTCATGACAATAACGAATTACAGATACGCCAACCATTCACATTTGAGTTCCTTGGTTTGAAGGCGAATGAGGTGGTTGGCGAGAAAGACATTGAGAATGCTCTTATCGACCACCTACAAGACTTTCTCCTTGAACTGGGTAAAGGGTTCTGTTTTGAGTCACGCCAGAAGCGCATTATCATTGATGACGAGTATTATTACCCTGACTTGGTGTTCTATAATAGGATCCTGCATTGTGGCGTAATTATAGAACTGAAGGACGAGGAGTTCTCACATCAGAACCTTGGTCAGCTCAATGCCTACGTTTCTCATTACAAGGAGCACGAGATGCAACCTGGCGACAATCCTCCTATTGGCATTCTTCTATGTACAAGAAAAGGCAAGAAGATGGTGGAATACGCTCTCGCCGGCATGGACAACCAACTCTTTGTATCAACCTACATGCTTCAGTTGCCAGACAAGAAAACGCTTGAAGACTTCCTGTTAAAACAGTTGGAAAAATAAGTGGTCGAGATTATATCTTGGTATAAACAACTATATAAATCTACACATCTTATTATATATGGAAGAAGGAAACGCTTATTATATATGGAAGAAGGAAACGCAGAAATAACTACAGTAGATAAGGAGGTTTTATCTACATGGTTAGCAAATAACCATGAAGAGTATGCAGAGTTCAAGGAGTTGTGTCATGCACTTGCTACCGAAACTGACATAACCAAAATATCCAAGACATTTGATGTTGACATAGAATCGCTAATAAATCTCTTGACTGTTTTTATGTGTCTGCAAGAGGAAAACATGACCATTAATGAGTTATACACAGAAGCCATAGCAGAAAACGATGGTTTTTTGTATGCCCTTTGTTGCTTTTTGTATTTTGATGATGGACTGGAACAGGCATTTAAAAGCATAGAGATACGCAAAGATGTATTACGGAGGTTTGGCATGCTGGAGATGGTGGAGAGTGTAGTGGAGCAAAAGGAGGTGGAGGAGAAAGAAGAACTTTCAACCATTGAGAAGGATTTGAACCTTCTGGCTCTACGACGTTGGCATTATGACCATCCCCAAAAGTATGCGGAGTTCCTTGACAGTGTGAATAAGGCTTGTGATGGTGACATGACTTTTGCGACGAAAGGATTCAATAGTCTGATGGACATATTATCACTTGGAGGTGTCAAGGATATGATGGCACTAATATCATGCTTTGTACCTGGTACCGATGGATACACGAAGAGCATGGTGTCATCGGGAAACTTGTCTTTCCATGACAGATTGGGTAGTATTATGGACTCGTCTTTGAATAATGAGGCAACCAGGCAGAAAATCCTGAGCAATAATCCACATTTTAATAGCACCCTTTACTGGTTGGCTTTTGATAACGGCTTCTCAAATGCGGTTGAAGTCATTTCAAAGAATCTTTTGAGTGATGGCAATCTTGGCTTTATAAAGACGCTCGGAATAGAGGCAATACAAAGTCTGGTATATGCAAGTTTTGAGAAGGCAGGATATACAAAAGGCCAATGGAAGAATATAGAGAAGGGCCCTACAAAAAAAATTGTAGCCTCTGCTCTTATGGACTTGAAAGGCAGAAGGGGACGTAGAGACACCTGTCTGCTTCTTGAAGAAATGATATGCCCAGAATATCGTGACCAGATAATCATGGAGATGGATAAGATTATAGCAGAAGATAAACAGTTTAATGATACAGATTCCATCTTTGCGTACATCTTTGCGGCTTTGGACAAATGCCAACTGCTCAATGACAAGTATTCCTATCGCAGTTACCATAATGCTTTGAGAGAAAAGTTTCCTCAGTATGTGATAAAGATGGGCTTTGATCATGCAGAGGCATTGTATCACGCCTTGACAAATAGAAAAGACTATAACATTAGTATAACGGGTAAACAGATTAAGCAAGCAGAGAAGCACGTGCGTGATATAGTTGTTCGTTTCCGAATGCTTATGTCACCTGACATTATTCAATAGTGCTACAGATGTAGCGGTTTTCATTAATCTACTTTTATTTCCCTTTCGTTTTGAATGATGGCAAAACGGAGGGGATTTCTAGTTTTTATCCGGATGTTTTGAGGACTTGTGTTAAATATTCTCCTCTTTTTGTTAATATCACCTCGGCAGAAATCGTAGTATTTTTTGCCGAGGTTTTATGTTTTGCAATCTCACTAATTTTGCAGCAGAAATCAAAACATAGAACTATATGACAGGAAATTTTATAATGTTACAGGATGGCGAGCTTAAAGCCTTCATAACAGAAATTGTACAAGAGATATTAAACGGACAAAAGCCCGTAGAACAGGCATCGCTTGAAGAAGAGTATTACACACGTGACCAGGTATGTGACCATCTACATGTTTCCACCACCAAACTCTGGCGTATGGAGAAAGATGGTGATATCACGGCTTATAAACTTGGACGACGTAGCTTGTATTCAAAGAAGGCTGTTGATGAACTTATCAAGTCCAAGAATGTTAACGCTAAAAAATAACAAAGAGGAGTTTATGAACATGTTTAATTTGGTAGCAAGGTTCTGGCGCATGGCAGAAGATTCTGGTTCTACCACCAGCGAAGCTGCGTTATACTTCTACTTGCTTAACAGAGCCAACACGCAGATGTGGCGAATGCCAATACGTTGTCCCACCGCGATAGTCAGTGTCTATCTCAATACAAGCAAACAAAATGTGATGAAGGCACGTGAGGGGTTGAGACGAAAGGGGCTCATAACTTTTACTCCTGGTTCTGGCATTAACGACAATCCACTTTACACTCTAACGGAATCTAATGAACAGTTGTCTGGTCAGATGTCGGGCGAGTTGTCGGATAAGTTGCCGTCTCAATTTTCGGGTCTGTTGTCGGAGTCGTTGTCACCTTTAAAAGACAAAGAAAAAGACAAAGATAATTCAATAACGAACGCACGTGTGAAAAAAGTTTTGGGATTGGATGATTTGGAAAGAATGTTTCTTGCTGATCAAGATTGGCTCGAATCGGTATTCAGACTTCTTCTATCAAAGGGCATGACGGACGCAAGTATAGAGATGGTGAAGGAAAAAGTCAGTATGTTCTTTCAGTACCTGAGAGCAACCGGGCAATTAGAAAGAGAAAAGAATGACTGCAAGAATCATTTCGTAAATTGGCTGGTCAAACAGCCGTTAAACAACAAATTCAGCAATGCAAATAACAAGCAAGGACATCATGACAAGCGTAGAGCGGTTGAAGCAACACCTGCTAAGTCTTCGGACTACGAAGGCTCGTTTTAGGCTCGACATGACAGAAGAAATGGCCTACTACTATCTGTTGGCGGCGTGTATGGCCGAGGTTGAGTATCGTCATCGTGAATTTATCTACAACGAAGAAGTAAAGTCTCAGTTGAATCAGATGGCGCACTGGCTAACGTCCAATGATTCTAAGTTCGGGGTACTCCTTTGTGGGGAGTGTGGCAACGGTAAGAGTACTATGCTCAAAGCTTTTCAACAACTATTGAATCATTTGGAGATACCAAATCCTGATGACCATAGCAGGTACGGAATACGAATTGTGGATGCCAAATATATTGCCCAGTTGTGCAAGGACGATTATCAAAAGTTTCTGGAACTGGCGAAAACAGATATGCTTGGCATAGACGATTTGGGTACAGAACCTATGGAGGTTTTGGCTTATGGTAACGTCTACACGCCCGTGATTGATTTGCTGACCAAGCGTTACGACGAGCAGCTGTTTACCTTTATAACCACGAATCTTACTCCTCAAAAAATCCGTGAGCATTACAAAGACCGTATAGCAGACCGTCTCAATGAGATGGTTGAGAAAATAATCTACAGTAATGACTCCTATAGAACCATTTAGTCATTAACCAGGCGACCCCCATATACTATCTGGTTTGACAGAGGGATTCGGTGAAGAGGACAATGTGGATTCTGTACACGCTGTTGACAATGTTGCCATTGTGGACAAGGTGGACCGGACAAGTTGGGCTCAGTCATCCATTGGAAAAGTATGCAATGTAAACAAGGAGGACAAAGAAGAAAAGGTTTACAGAAGAGGCATTAACCAATTCTGACAACGGAAGTAAGCAATAGAGTTATAGACTGCCTTTTTGAACTAAAGACAACGGCACAAGGCTCCAAGGCTTTCGCCAGATACCGCACCATCGATGATGACATGAAGCGTGAACTCGTTGACATGATCAACTGACACACCTGCTCTGCCGCACTTGCTCTGATGTACTAACGTTCTGTCTGCCAGATGTCACTATACCGCATTTGCCGACAGGATACATGTCAAACCTTTTGATACTGCAAATCAAAGAAGAAGCATATTCAATGAACACCCCACCTCCTGACCAACGGATTGGTCATCAGGTATCGAGAGAATCAACCGCTTTTATCACTGATATACTTACTATGTCACAGAAGCATTTTACTCATGAGGTCTTCCTCACTCATGTAGTGAGTCTTGACCTACTGGACTACCTCTGTCCAGTTCACAAGAAAGAGGTGTTGAGAGTCGATGCTTTCCGCGACCTTCTCAACAAGACCTGCCAGCAGCCTACAGGTGCAATGACCAAGGAGGGTACTCCACTGGTCGTTACCCCTGGGCAACTGGTAACGTCGGTTTCCGAACTCGCACGAGTGTGGGACTGGCACAGGGATAAGGTTCGTGACTTCCTCAATAGACTTGCCGAACGTGATGTTCTCACGATCGACATGCACAAGAAGTTCATGGTTCTTTCATTCCCTTATCTGGCAGACCGTATCTCAGCCTATGCTCCAAAGGCTGATGACAAGGAATCTGCCGACCCAACACCTTCGCCTGATGGAGCAAGCGAAGATAAGGGTCAGAAGAAGGAAGGCTCATCTGTCACTCAGAATGTGGCTACTGCAACCGAGGTTGCAGCAACCAAGGAAGCAAAGGCTGGCAGTCAGAATGATGGTGAGAAGCGAGAAGAAGGCAATGCTAGTACTGCCAGACGTGGCGGTCACATGCAGGAAGACCTCTTCTCTGGTGTTGATAACTCCGGCACTCAGCAAGTGCCGGTTAATACTAACCAAAAGAAGGATGAATAATGGATTTATACTCAATGATTCAGGCTGGTGGTCGCATGAATTTCACGGTCACTGGCGAGGATCTTGTCCAGTTCGCAGAGACCATTATCGAGAAGACTATCGCTATGCGAGATGCCGAATTGGCAATGGCACCTAAGGATGAGACCTATTTAACGACTGACGAGGTCATTGTTAAATTCCATGTATGCAAGACCGCCTTGTGGACTTGGGAGAAGAATGGCTATCTAATTCCTTCACGGTGGGGAAAGCGTAAGACGTATGCCTTATCGGAACTCCATGCACTCATGAAGGACAAGAAGAAGCGTCTGCCGAATCTTGCTGCTCAGGAGAACAAGTTGGCAGATACGTTCGGAAAGGAGGTGCAGGGCTGACAGGTATCTCTGATGATGGGCATGGTCAGCAGTTGTACGCTGTCATAGCCTATCCTCAGAGCCTTGCAGGAACAACAGAATGGTGATGTCCTCTGGCAGACACACCATGCCTTACCCTTTTCCCTTTTGTCAATGCTGGATTTATGACCAGTTTCGCCTCTTGATCCTTATTCAAGGCACAAGCAGTGAACCAGGCTTTCCGGCATAGACACACCCAAGGGTGAAGGGATGCCCAAGCGACACATACTATATTATATGTAGTAAGAGTCGCCCTGGCATTGATTCGAGACCATCCTTCTACTCGGACATTACGCAGCAGACAGAGGTCAGCGAAGTGTCTATGACCACAGTCCGCTATCATGCGCAAAATCCGTTTCTGGAGGCTTTGTCGAGGTCGTAAGACCATGGCTCTGCCGATGGCTAACCACCTGTCCTGCAGCCTGTCTATTCATTGCAAACATCTTCGATGCCTATGGCTATAACCTTGATTCTACCTTCGTTAAGTCTTGCTTCTGACACGATCCAGCAAAGCTGAAACGATGTCCGTCAGACGTAACGACCGCTTTGCGGTAAGGGGTTTTACGGGGTTGGGGAGCAAGTGTATGTTTTCTATGCCCAGAAAACAACCATCCCTTCGGTCGGGAGCATCAAGATGCTGGCACATAAATGTGAAGGAGGCTATTATGAATAATACCCAAGAACACCAAACCCCAGACTCTTCTCGTAAACATAAGGGAGGTCGTCCACCCTTAGCAGAGGAACAGAAGCGAACCGTATGCAAGAAGGCTTACTTCACTATTGAAGAGGCTAAATGCGTCGAACTCGCTGCTGATGAAAACAGGATGTCTGACTCCGAGTACATGAACCAGATGACAATGAACGGCTATGTCAAGGCTCCTATAGATCCTGACTTCGCCAAGGACTTCAGGGCAGCTGCTAACATGGCTGGAAATCTCAACCAGTTGGCATACCAAGCCAACAAGGCTGGCTTCAGCAGTGTGGCAAAGGAACTGCTCGATTTGCGGTCAAGACTTCATGGTGTACTCGATATAATCTACAGCTGGATATGATGCCCAAGATAAGTAACGGTTCTACCTTCGGGGGAATCGTCAATTATGCAAACGACATCAAGGACAAAGGCACAACAATTCTCGCTTCTCGCGGAGTTGATCTTCGAAGCAACTATACCATTGCAAAGTCTTTCAAGATTCAGGCGATGATGAACCCAAGGGTTGAGAATTGTGTCGGACACTTTGCGCTTTCATTTCCTCCTGAAGACGCACATCGTTGCACTGACGGATTCATGCGTAAACTGGCAATGGAGTATATGAAGAAGATGGGCATCACTGATACCCAGTTTGTCATCTTCCGACACCATGACCACGACCATGACCATGTGCATGTTGTCTATAACCGAGTCAACGATTTCGGCAAGACCATATCTGACGGATGTGATGTAGAAAGGGCAATCGCCATTTGTCAGGCGATGACCCGACACTACGGGCTTCACTGGAGCGATGGCAAGATGAAGGTCAACCGTGACCGACTCAAAGGCAAGGCAGTTGTCAAGTATGCCATCTTTGATGCAGCACAGAAAGCTTTGCCTGGCAGTCGCACATGGCAGGATTTCATTGATCGTATGAAGGAACAAGGCATTCAGGTCAAGGTCGCACCTCGTGAAAGTGGTAAAGGCATGGGAGTTGTCTTCACCAAAGGCAATGTCTCAATGAGTGGTTATCAGGTTGACCGACGCAGTTTGACTTTCTACATGTTGAACCAGCAGTTGTTCAACATCAACGCTCTGTTGCCTAAAGACCAGTGGTTGCCAGATGAACCGATGATTCATGAGGTCAAGTTTGACGATATGGATTCCGATGTCCGTCTGCCGAAAGTTTCCTTTGGCAAGGAAGACGAGTATGTCGAGGATGGTAGCGTGAGTATCTATGATGATAATAACGACTCTGCCTTTTTCGATACCGATGCGGCTGCCGAGCTTGCTTCCAACGTGGCTGCTGCAGCTGTCGAACTTGCGGTTGGTCCTGCTGTGGTTCCGACCTCAGGAGGTGGCGGTGGTGGCAGTTCCAGTGGCTGGGGCGATGACGATGATGACGAGAAGAAAAAGAGACCTAAGTTCCACCGTTAATACATTTAGATTATGGGATTTACGAATACAAACTCTAAACCGAAACTCAAACCTGCAAGGATGATAACCAAGGAGAAGGTTCAGGAAGTGAAAGACAAAATGGCTGATATTTCATCCACAGTTGTCTCTTCCCAGACTGTGTCTGCACATCCTGCCGAACCTTCTGAGCAGGTTGATGATGCTGATGTCATTGTTCCTGTCTGTCAGTCAGGTTCTGAATCCCCAGAAATGCCAGAAAGTGCACCTGTCGAGGTTAAGTTCTCTGACAGGTTGCTCAACGACATAACCGTGGAAGACTACTGCTTTCTCTTTGAGACGCTGTTCAACGCTTGTTCTGATAACCGAGAACAAGCGAAGCGTAAGGAACGCGAAGAGAGCAGACGTAAGCAGGAAGAATCTGGTATCGATGTCATCACTCCTGAGAATGCTCTTGTAAAGTGTACTGGTTTTATGAATGACATTCTGACTGGTTACAATCTCTACAAGAAGCATGAAAGTGCTATCGACAAGCAGCAGACAAAATCCAAGGAGATTTCCGATACCCAGAACGAAACCGTCAAACGTCTGGAGACAGTTGTCGGCAGGATTGAGGACGTGCAAGGAGTCAAGGCCCCTAAGCGACCTCCATTCCCTTCATGGGCATGTCTGGCTTACTTGTTCTGGCACTGGCCTATGTATGGTTTTGCTTTTCTCTGGCAGTCGAAGTACTTTCGCAGATTCTGCTTCCTCACCGCATTCTTTGTGATGGTGTTGGAGTTCTGCATCATTGTACTTCTGTCATACGACAACAAGGATCTGCATCGTGACCGTGCCAAGTATGTCACTGTCAGAAACTGGTCACTGGTCGAAGGCGATACGGCTACCATCAACAAGTTTGACTATGTGGATTTTATCTACAGCGATGTCAAATACCGCAAGAACGATATTGACGCACTGCAAGAGACGATTCGCAAGAAGTATGACATTATGATGGAAAAGAAGCAGAAGCAGCAGAACCAGAAGCGTCGCAAGTGATATGCTTGCCACTAATCTCTATTAAAATTGGCGCACCATCCAGTTTGTGGGTGATGCGCCTTTTATCGTTTTATTAAGTGGAGTTACAAATATCGACTATCATGCAATTCCTCTATCTACTAATGAATTAATGAGAGCAATACTTACATTTTCCGCTTCCACCACATAATGTACATTTAAGTGAGTTTGGTCCTTGTCCAAAACTACCATCCATTAGTCCATCTCCACCACACATTCCACATTTTCCAGTATTGATGCAGTACCATTTACCATTGTTAATTTTGAGCGAAGGACAATCCTTAGAAGTGGTACTGTTACTATTTCTTGTATTAGTGCTTGTGGATGAAGCACTCGAAGATGTTGAAGAGGAGGTAGAAGAGGTTGCCGTTGAATTTGTTGCGGCATATGCATCATTTTTTGCTTTCAAATAATTTGTATACGCCTCCGTGACTTCCATATCACTTGGCTCACGTCCCATATTACGTTTAAAGGTAGCACGGTAGTCTGCTTTGAAGTTCTCTTCTTCTACCTTCATCTGATAGTTTATCTGGGCAACAGCATTTCTGGCAGCAATTTCCGGTTGTAGTTCTGGCGGAAGGTTATAACCTTGTGACGTAGAAGTATATGATGTTGACGTGGATCTAGTATCAGTTGCAGAAGCTGTTGCGACAGTAGCAGCCGTTACAGCAGCTACAGCGAATATACTCCCCCATAACTCTCCTCGTGCTTCTAATTGAGCATCTCTTTTATCATGAGCATCTGCCAGGAGTGATTCACAAGATGATCTTAAAGAATATGACAAATCGCTGCCATTATTTGCAATTTCTAAATCCTTGATGGCAGATTTGTATTTGCCTTGATATAGATAGCATCGTCCCCTGAGATAATATACATCTGATGTTGCTTTTTCTTTTATGGCTGCTGTGTAGAGTTTGGCTGCTTTTCGATAACTACCATTATTGTATAAGAGATTTGCTTCATTAAGAATACTACTTGTCACAGATCTTGATGCTATGAGCCTTTCTATTTCTTCTGGAGAATCTCCAACTTCAGGAATTGGTATCTGAAGTGGAAGACCAACGTATAGTATATCCAGATCAAAATCTTCATTTTGGTCTCTAATGTCTTGTACTGAAACACCAAACTTTGATGCCAATAATTCCAAAGTTTCCCCTCGTTGAACTATATGATCAATAAATCCCTGTGCATGACCAAATTCACACACAAGAGACAAAACCAATGATAATAGGAAATGTTTCATATCAGTAGGAATGTCTAAATAAACTGAAATTTATTACATACGAGTGAAATGTACATTCGAATCCTTAAACCATTGAGAACCGACTATAGAATTCTGTGTAACAGAGACTAATGTAACAGGAGTATATCCAAATGCGAACCAGGCTTTACCTCCATCAAATACAATTTTATTATTTTCTACTTTCCACGTAACTCGGCATTCTTCAGCTTTCTTGGACATACCATTTTTTTCAAATTCTTTGTATTGTTCAATCAAAGCGGTATTGTCAGAATTAAAAGTTACGATATAAGCGTCCGTATTTTCATCAACCGTTACCTGCCATTTTCCAATCAAAGATGTGGAGTAATTGGACGTTAGATCATCATCGTCATTATTGCAGGATGAAAATCCGATAGTCAATAATAACAAAGAAATAAGAATGTATGTAACCTTAAGGAGATTATTTGTCTTCATATTATTTTATTTTATTACTAAAATGAATATCCGACACTAATATAGGCTCCAGCACCAAAATCTCCACCATTGCGCCAATGAAGATCGCCGTTTATGCCAACTTTAATACGGTTAAAGGACATGCCAATTGTTGGAATCACAGAGACTCCACTAACAGTGCCAGTGTTGCCTTCATAATCTGCCAATGTTAGGGTATAACACGCAGTACCCATCACATAAAACATATTAGTAAGTGGGTACACATAACTAGGACCGACTCTGAACACAACGTCAGCGTCATCCTCTAAGCCATAATTTGCGCCAGCCGTAAGTGTTGCACCAAATCCGTTATCCAGAAAATATTGACCTTGAATACCATATGTCATACCAACAAGATCAGTGAAATCTGAACCAAAAGTTAACGCTACCGAAGTAAAATCGCTACCATCGAGGTCACTATGTAAAGTTGGCATTTTAACTTTCTGATTTATGCTCTTGACGGGGTTGGTCTTAGTCTTTGTTGTTGAAGGAGTTGCTACTGCCACTCTATTAGTGCTATTTGACCCCGATGTTTGTGTGGCATTCTGAGTACTCGTTTTACGAGGGATAACGAGTTTCATTCCTGCATAGAAGAAATCCCTGGTTGAAGGATTTGCTTGCTGCAAATCACCTACACTAATGCCATATTTCTTAGCAACACTTTCAATAGTCTCACCACGTTGTACAGTGTGAGATTGACCTGTTTGTGCTGACATACTTAATGATGCAAGCATCAAAGCAAATGATAAGAAAAATTTCTTCATTGTATTTTCTATTTTATTGTTATTTCTTTAATTTTTGATCTTTGCATTCTGAAGATGGGACCGTCCTGCCATTCTTTCTTTCTATAATGAACATATTCACGTTCCATATCATAAATAATCACAGAATGAGTCTTTCCGTCGTTTAACTCAAGTTCAGCAGGACATGGAAATTTTTCATCTTTGTTTATTGGGATAAAAGGATGTTTTACTTTGGGAAGTGCATCAAGTCTTGCCTGTTCTTCTAATTTTTGCAAATCATTTATAACTTCCCTTGACCCATCAAAGTATCTAATTAGGAACACTTTTTCCTTAGGTAGAGAACTCCAATCTCCTGATTTTTTTACTGGTAAGAAGCCTGTAATAGCATTCCAGGTTTTCTTATTTGAAGTTTTGTAATCTACGGTTTCTTTTGACAATTTTACCTCCGAAGCGATAACTTCTCCACCATCGCATAGGTAGATGGCAATGTCTTTCTTCGATAACTTTGCAGAGGATGACTCAGAATTATAACTCGATTCTCCATCTGAATTGAAAAACGCATTACCCCTTTTCTCATACTTTATCATATAAAGTTGTGTTGTAGGCATCTGTGATTTTGTGCCATTTTCTTGATAAGAAACAGTACCATTACTTATCATGTCAACCTTACATTGTATTTCATCTCCATTACGTAACAGCATCATGTCCTGAGCATTTGCCCAGAATGACATGAATAATCCAGCTATAATAAGAATGTTCTTTTTCATCGAGTAGTCCTTTTTGTGGTGGATGATTTTTTTGTTGTAGTTGTTCTTTTCTTTTGTTGAACAGTAAAATCGGATACTCGACCATCCTCAAATTTTATTGAAGCTATCTCATTTTTAGCAATCGTGAAAGGGTCGTCTGTATCATATTGCTCGAACTTCACTTCATTAGTATCTACGCTCAATATCTTGGCCACTAATTCACTACCATCTTTAAGATAAATTATATCCTTAAGGTCATCAAGAGGTAATACCGCAACTTCGTTTGAATTACCTTGTTTTGAAGGAATTTTGAGAACCATGCCAGCAAAAACATAATCGTCAAGCCCAGAATTCGCATTCCTTAGGTCAGAGATTGACACCCCGTATTTTAAGGCTATTGATTGTAATGTTTCTCCTGTTGATACAGTATGTTCGCTTAATGATTGTGCCTTAACGTAGATAGGCAATGTCAAAATTATGACAAATAAAAATAGGCGTTTCATTTTATCGTTAATCAAGTAAAATTACCAAATAGTTTGACGAACTCCAGAAAAGTGTTGGATCATTTATGGTTAACAACGAGGTGCCATCTGAGTTTTTTACTAAGCTATATGAACTTTGGGGCATCGTTGTTAGAATCTTCGGCTTCTTTGATTTCAGAGGTAATTCTCTTAATTGGCGTATATCAACCCTAACAAATTTATCAGGAGTTAAGCCAGCAGCATTAAGTTTCTTACCATCCATAATTCCAGCTTGTTTAAGCTGTTTCTTAGTACCAATCTTCATATAACACTCATTCATCATATCACTTTGTGTAACAAGTGCTTGTTGTTGAATCTGATTCTTCTTGTCAAGCTTTTCTACATTCTCATTCAATGTAGTAATTCTTGACTGTAATCGTGCTATATCAGTATTCTTGTTGTTGACTTCTGAACGCAATTGGGCAATTACTTTCTCTTTTGCTTCTAGCTGTTCATTAAGATATTCTACAATCTTATGCAATCCTTCCGCTCCTGTTCCTTTTAACTTTAAGGAATCCTCAAGTTGAGCAATACGAGCTTTTTGTCTTGCCAACATATCTGCAAGTTCAGCAAGACTTTTTTTCATCTGTTCGCGGGTCAATCCTGGCCCCTCAGGATTTTGAATCCTTATAAATCTCTCTTGCATAGCTATACTATCAAGTCCATTGGAAACAATACCAACAAAGGCATTGAGATTATCCAACTCTTGTTGTTGTCTTATACTTGCCTCTTTTATTGAGTCGCGTTCAGCAACGATTCCAGAGACATCTACAGTCTCTCCTTTACATCCTGCAAGAAGAATTGCGACAAGCGCAAAAAAATAAAAAATCTTTTTCATATCTTATGTGGTATTTATACTTCTGAAATTTCTAATTAATATGACGGATGACACCAATACTGACCTCGTATAACAAATATAAAGGTATGGATACAAGAATCAGTGTCATCAGATCTGGTGGGGTTATTATAGCTGCTAACAGCATAATTATTATAAACGAGTGTTTCCTATATTTAGATAGCATATCTGCGTTTATAACTCCCATTTTTGCTAATATGTAGGATATTATAGGCAACTGGAAGACAATCCCCATGACTAAGGTCAGCGTTGTAAATGTATCTATATAACTGTCCAATGTTATCGTGGAATGAACTTTCTCTGCAACACTGTAAGTTCCCAAAAAACGAAAGGAGATTGGGAACAAGACAAAATAAGTCATCAAAACACCTGCCACGAAAAGCAAATAGATGATTACGGCAACTTGAACTGAGTATTTCTTTTCCGACTCATAAAGAGCAGGAGAAACGAACCTAAACAATTCGTATAAAACAAACGGTGAAGCACCCAACAACCCAAGATACATGGCTGTTGTAATGTGTAACATAAATTGTGAAGATAAATCTGTTGTTATAAGATCAACAGAGAAGTACGTGAAATGGAAATCTGTTATTCCTATTTTGGCTGCAATACTTTCAATCCAACGATAAGTACAGAAATCCCATTCGCTTGGAGCTAATAGAATCTTCCATGTGGAATCTTTCATACAGAAAACGACAACTGCTATTCCACATACCACAGACAGTATGCGGAATAGCATATGACGGAGTACTTCGAGATGACCGCCAAAAGTCATTTTGTCGTTTTGATACATTGTAATTGAGATTAAGATTTCTCTGATTTTACTGCATCCTCAACAGTGTCTTTTACTTCTTCTTTAACCGAGTTAATAGGTTCTGTGATGTCTTGTGTTCCTTTCTTGAACTCTTTGACCCCTTGGCCTAATCCACGCATTAGTTCTGGCAGTTTCTTTCCACCAAACAAAAGTAGAGCGATTCCAGCTATGAGCATCAACTCGGTTGAACCGATAAAGAGTGGAATAATAGCTAATGTATTCATAATTATTGTTTATGATAATCGTAAGTTGTAGAATCTTCTAGGATGTCCGCATAATATAAATATAAAGTATCTCCACTCATATTGTATCGATAAAGTGTATAAGATGTCTTTCCACTATATTTTATGTATATCCATCCGTTTCTTGTAAACCAATCAACCACTGTATAAGTTGAATGTTCTATTGGCGAATCAAAAACTCTGGATCCTTTTCCGTCTGAGGTAAGTTTAACGGTAGATGAAGCCGTTGAAGTTTGGTTGTAAACCCATGTTCCAATTAATTTGGAATCCCTTTGTCTATCTATGTAGTCAAGCGTCTCTTCTCTACTTTTTGCATAGAAAGAAGCGTCAAAATATCCGAGGATAAGAACATTTGGGTTCCACTCAACAATACTTCTTTGTGCCCCATAGAGTTGCATCCATTTACCACCATTATTGTAAGTGAAGATGATTTTCCCATCAATGTATGAACATTCGCCTTGTTCCTCTGTAACTTTTCCGTCACTAAAGTACGAAGCTCTCACAAAACCATCTTCATTGATTGTCAAATATTGATGATAGCTTGATCCTCTATCGATTTCATACCATGTTCCACACAACTCAGCAGGTATGTGCTGTTTACCTGGTATAATATCATCTTCATCGTTTTTGCAAGAAGACACAATAATAGCCGTCAGCAAGTATAGTATTACCGTTGACAATACAATGGATTTATGATAAAACTGATACATCATTTAGACAACAAAATTTCACATGTATCAAAGTTGATTTCCCAGTTGCCACCTTCGACACTTTCCCATTGGTATTTTTGAGCCATGCTGTCCCACCACTGCTGGAACTTGGTTCCTGTTATACCCATGTCCTTGACAAGTTTCTCGTACAAATCAGAGTTGTCTGCTGTCAAAATCTTAGCCAACTCGTTTAAGCCATTTCGACGTTCAAACAGTTCAAGAATTTCATTTTTTTCTTCGACTGTTACTTTTCCAACTATTTTCTTTTCCATATTTAATATAAGAATTTATGTACAATTTCAAAAGGATCTAAATATGATAATTCATCTATTTCTTTTTCATGCAGTAATGGAATATCATCTTTAAGATTGTTTAAGAGTTTACGACTTACTTCTCTTTCAATATGTGATATTACGCATTGCTGACTGCTTGGTGTATTAACCTCTAGTGTAGTTCTACGATTAAGCCACACACAGCGTTTGCAGTGAAATGAATCGCAAGTACGACAGAGAGGAGCGTGAGAAAGTTTGTATAGTTGAGGATTCTTTACGTTTAATCCTTCTGCAAGTGATCCAATATTGTAACCTTTGCTACAAACTTCGCTCATTGATTTCTCTTCGCCGTTACAAACTCCGTCAAGATAGAATGCAGGGCAAATATAGAAACGTCCATCAGGAGCAAGTGTAATGGTTGTGTCACCTGCACCGCAGTTATTCATTTTGTCGAGTACCATACGGTCTGTGATAAGATTAAACTGCGGTGAAACTCCGTCTGCATAAAGACATCTTATTTCTTGAGACCATTCTTCAAGACATTCTTTGTAAGTATCGAAATCGATACCTTTGAAAGTTTCTACATCTGTTATAACAACATTCAAACGTGCGACCTTACGAAAAACTGCTTTTATGAAATCACGCTGAGCAAAGAGGTCAAGTTTCTCTATTCGCAGAACATATGTACTCTCTACATTAAATGGATAACTAACCATTTCACTCCAGTTATTAAACACTATGATGTCTGCATCTTTTCCTGCAATAGGCATAATGTTGCTGTGGTCAATCGTCTCAATAACGTTTATGTACTCCTCTGGCAGCTCATAATCAGGATAGACAAACTGAATCATTAGATTTTCTTTCATTCCAAAGAAAATTCCAGCCTTCAGATCATCTAAACTTATAAGATGTCGTTTTTTCTTGCTGTTTGTATAATGACAATACGAGGTACTTGTATCATCAAGTAATATAACAAGGTATTGTAACATACGTATCTAACAGATTATATTGTCTTTAACTTTGGGCTTGTTCGCTTCAAACTCTTCACGCTTGCCTTCGATTTCAAGTTTGCGATAGAGTTTATTCCAATAATAATTATTCGCACGCACTCTTGCCTTATGCATCTTGCAGATGGCAATACTACGTTGATATATTGTTGGGCTTTCTGCGGCATCATAATTTTCGCCCTGGCACCATGCACATCCACTGGCAATTTCACAATTCATACACTCGACATTAGTTTGCGTTGTCCTATCCAATGTCAAAAATGGACGAAGTTTATTTTTGTCAATTCCATCTTGAATATTACCAATAACCCATGCCTTCTTTTCTCTCAACGAGTATTGTGCAAAACGCGTACAAGGATAAAGAATACCATTGGCATCGACAGCAAGCATTCGTCCCGCACCACACCAGTTTTGGTTATCTAATTCTGGATCCAGAGGTTTCCCAATAGACTCGGAAAAGAAAGAACAAGCAAAGTTTTGATAATATTTGTTATCAATCATTTCATCTGCAAGACTTAATAGTTGATTTTCAAACAATAAATCATCACCTTCTTGCCAAACATCCTCAAAGACTACATTTATGTTGACTTGGTGAATGCCAAGATTGAAAAGGTGTAAAACACTTTCTTTTATGTATGGAATATCAGGGCTACTTATTGTTACCTTGGTTCCGGCTTCTGGAAATTGTTCAAGCCAAAGTGGAATATTACGGACAACATCTTCATAAGACCCATTCTCGGTGATCTTGTACACTCTATTTAGATCATGTTTTTTCTTGGTGCCATCAATCGTAATTCCAATAGACAAGTGATCTCTGTTTTTCTTTATGAAATTTTGAACAGCTTGTGAATGGTAGTTGATTCCATTGGTAGAAAACGAGAAACGATAACTATTGAACCAGTGATGGTCCAATTCATACATCCGAACTTTCAGGTAATCACAGATCTTATCAATTAAATCTATTTCCAGAAACGGTTCTCCACCAATGAAGTCCCAAACAACACTTTCTTCAGGAAAGTCTGTCTGATTTTCCAAAACCATATCAATGAATGATTTTGCTGTGTCCCAAGACATCCTCTCCTGTACGTTCTTTCCTACAAGATAACAATATTTACAAGCTAGTTGGCAATCCTTTGTTACAATAAAAGTTATGTTTTTTGTAACCCCGTTCATCCAAGGGCTAGAAAGCTCTTTTACAGTATACATTTTATATTAACCCTTATTTGAATAATAACAAACATATTTACATGTATTACTACACATACTTGAGCAATTGGAAGTACAAGAACTTCCAGTGCAAGAGCCTTTTGAGTAACCTGAGCAACTAGTTGTACAGCTTACGCATTTTTCGTTGCATGTACCACCGCAAGTGGCGCGACAACCTCCTGTACATACTCCAGTGCAAGAACCTTTACATTCTCCTGAACAAGATGACGAGCAGTTGCTACCACAAGAACCAGAGCATGATGAATTACAATTATTGCATCCAGAAGATGTTGTAGTACCTTTGCATGTTCCAGAACAGGTGCTGCTGCAAGAACTACTGCATGAAGAACTACAAGAAGAACATCCAGAAGAAGTAGAAGAACCCTTACAAGTTCCAGAACAAGTACTGCTGCAAGAACCACTGCAAGAAGAGCAACCTGAAGACGTAGAACTACCATAACAACCTGTAGAACATGTCGAGCTACATGATGAATAGCATGAACTTGAGCATGAACTACAGCCAACATCAAGAAGGTCGTCCTCTCTATCACAACTAATGAAAACAGAAGGAATGGTCAAACATGCAAGGATGGGAAGTGTTTTTTTTGCACCTCTTTTGAAAAACTCTCGTCTGCTAAGAAGTTCTTCTTTGGGAATTCTGTCAGCCATATTATGAATTTTTAAAATTTGTTCAAATTTATCTCTTGCGATCTCCTACAAGAATTATTCGTAACATGGTTCCCATAAAAACAAAAGAAGCGTGAGATCCGTACATTAGCTCATCTCACACTCCGGGCCTTCGAACTTGCCTATTCAGTAAGATAAGCAACGCCGAAGCCCACGCCAGATATGATGTGCACCCCTAAATGCAAATATTTAATAACAATCATCCTCTTTCGAGATGAAAGCTACTGTATGCACATAAGGGGATGCGAATAATCACATCCCGGGACATCTGCTGTTGCTAGTCTTTCCACTGAATAATCCAAGTGTTCGAAGTTTGGAGTGTAGAAAGAGAAGCGCATGCAAACGCCTTTCCATTAATATGGTGATCTCCCGCCCAAAACCCTCTTTAACATTTGACGTTACCATCGCATGTTTCAGCATGGCGTGGACTTCTATCGAACCTTTACTGTTGGGTTGTCGCACTGGGGTGGTACACCTTCCAATTAGATACGATAAAGGAAATCAAGCGCAAAAATAGCAAAATAATCTAAATTACGGGATGAAAATATCAAAAAAGTTTGCTAAAGCCATTAATTTTGTATAAACTACGCCCGAATGATACTTTAAAACAGCATTTTTGTTTCATATTTGTACAAAACGATTCATTTTCGTTCATTTACTAACAGATACTTCAACGATTTTTGTAAGAATAACCAAACTGTTGTTCTATGTAGCTACTTTTTGCTAAATTCTTAAATAACACTAACACTAGAAATCTGTTTTGCGATGGAATCATGATAAGACGGTACAGATTGGGAACATACTTTTCTTTCCATCCTAAATGATAGTTGATTTTCAGTCCTTTGACATCTTATCCAAGTGCCGCTAAAAATGGCACATGGGTAAGAAATGAGGTAAGGGATAGGGTAATTTCAAACTACCTTATCCTATCTTGTTGTCAGAGCCAGGCTTGAAGGCAATCTCAATAACGATTCGTTATCGACTCTTGGATTAACATGGAGTTTCTTGTAACCCCCGTCCGATTTGCCCCCCTTCTATTTTGAATCTGACTCGATATGATGTTACAACAGGAGTGAGGTCATTAGCATCCATTCAATTTTTCCTTTCCCTTTTATCAAAGATGCACGAACCATCTTTCACTTTGGGCAGACAGTGAAGAAAATACCACATCAGGAGCAGATTCTTGGGAAACTTTTCTTTTATTTGGGGAAAATGTGTACCTTTGCATTCAGTTAGATGTGAGTTCTAACACTTTCACTTGATTTAATTTTGCCCACAAAACCAGAACCTAATTTTGGGCATCATTTTTAGTTCTTTGAATATGCGTTTTTGAACGCTAACCACCTCCAACGGACGTTAAAAAACAAAATTCCGTTAACGTCAAAATATCGGGAACACGTTGGGAACATCAGCAATTTTTCTAATTTACGTTTAGCTGATTATCAACACGTTAAATAGTACCCAAGTCCCACCTTCCGAGGAAGCAGTTGCTGGCAAGAAGCCGCTACCTTCTGTTCAAGTCCGCCGACCAGTGGACGGATAGCCAAAAAAGAAGGGCGGAGATACTATTTGACCAGTATCCTGACCTGAAGGAGGCTTATTCACTGACACATTCATTGAGGATGATTTTCTCGAAGAACAGAATCAAGGACGCGGCCAGGCTCTCATTGGCAAGGGGGTATGACAAGGTCGACAGATCCGGCTTCAAAAGCTTCAATGTCATCGCAGCGACACTTTACGAGCATTACGACGAGGTGCTGAACTTCTTTGTCAACCAATCCTCCAACGCCTACGCAGAATCATTCAATGCCAAAATCAAGGCCTTCAGAGCGGCACTGAGAGGAGTCACTGACATCAAATTCTTCATGTTCAGACTGTCATCCATTTATGCTTAGCCCCCACTAATCTTCCGCTGAGCCATGGGTGTCATTGGTTATCTTCGTTTGGTAATTGAAATCTCGCTCAATCACTAATCATTTCGTGAAATTTCAAAAGGTCATGGGAGATGAGTTTTATCTCGAAAAGGTCACTTGAAGGTCACTAATAAAAGAAAAAGCAGTTAAGTTTTTGGCTTAACTGCTTGATTTTCAAGGTGGACCAGATAGGGCTTGAACCTATGACCTCCAGATTATGAGTCTGTTGCTCTAACCAACTGAGCTACAAGTCCGATATTCACTTGGTGAAAATCACAATCTTGATGATTGCGGATGCAAAGGTACGGCTTTTTCTTGAACCGTGCAAATTTTTTATCATTTTTTTTGTTTTTCTGTTGTCTTATGGCCTTATTTTGTTGGGGCTGGCTGATGGGGCTGGGGGAGTGAATGGGTGGAATGTGTTCCTGGGGCATGGGTGTTGGCAGCGGGAGAGATGGGGAGAATCGTGCTCACGGAGGGGTCCTCGAAGGGGTATTCTCTGGGGTATGGTCATATTTGTATGTGTAATAACTATGAGGGCATCTCTTGCTTTTCCTGCTCGCCTCACAGACATGGTCATATGTGTATGTGTAATAGCTATGAGGGCACCTCTTGCTTTTCCTGCTCGCCTCACAGGTATGGTCATATATGTATGTGTAATAACTATGAGAGCATCTCTTGCTTCTCCATCTCGCCTCACAGGTATGGTCATTTGTGTATGTGTAATGGCTATGGGTTGATTGGACGGGGATTGGAGGGGCACGACTGATGTTACCTGGCGACTGGTTGTAGCGGATTATTATATTGACTGAGGGTTCTTGGCCTCGGGCAGACTACGCATCATGGTGTGACATATCGGAATTGACGTAGTAATTACTGAGTCTTTACAATGTAATTACTTGGTCTTTACGCTGTAAAGACTCAGTAATTACTGGCTAAAATAGTACATATGGGAATACCAGAAGATAGGGAATGGTTTTTCGGGGATAGTGCGATGGCGATTGACAGAGCGGCGACGGGGTGACAACAATGGGCGAAAGGATAAGCGATGGAGCGGCGACGGGGCGACAACAACGGGCGAATAGCACGGCGATAGGGCGGCGGCGGGGCGACAACAATGGACGAATAGCACGGCGATGGAGCGGCGACGGGGTGAGTGTCGCTTTTGAATATAGAAGCGCAGCGAGGGGTAACCATGATAATAGTACGGTATATACTTAAAAAAACATAATAAAGGGTGGTTGTATTTGCCATAATGCTATAAAATGACTACATTTGCAAAGTTATTATATAATTTTCAAGATGTTATTACAGGGAGGGGCACATTGTGTGTCTCCCTTTATTGATGCTAAACAAAACAAATGAACGTAATCACAAAGACAGTCTCATTGCCTGACGGACGTCAGATAACCATTGAGACAGGAAAGCTGGCGAAACAGGCTGATGGCTCTTGTATGCTCCGTATGGGCAACACGATGCTTCTTGCCACAGTCTGCGCCGCAAAAGATGCAGTACCAGGAACCGATTTCATGCCACTCCAGGTGGAGTACCGTGAGCAGTATGCCGCTGCCGGCCGTTTCCCGGGTGGTTTCACAAAGCGTGAGGGCAAGGCGAGCGATGATGAGATTCTCGTATGCCGTTTGGTTGACCGCGCCCTCCGTCCGCTGTTCCCAAGCGATTTCCATGCCGAGGTATTCGTCAACGTAATTCTTTTCTCAGCAGACGGCGTTGACCAGCCTGACGCTCTTGCAGGTTTCGCTGCAAGCTGTGCCCTGGCATGTTCAGATATACCGTTTGAGTATCCAATCTCAGAGGTACGTGTAGCACGTATCAACGGAGAGTATGTCATCAACCCTACATTTGAGCAGATGGCCTCTGCCGACATGGACCTCATGGTAGGTGCGACGAAGGACAACATCATGATGGTTGAGGGCGAGATGAAGGAGGTTCAGGAGGCTGACCTCCTGAACGCGCTGAAGGCAGCCCACGAGGCTATCAAGCCGATGTGCGAGATGCAGTATGAGCTCATGAAGGAGCTGGGCACGGATGTGAAGCGTGAGTACTGCCACGAGGTTAACGATGACGACCTTCGCGAGCAGGTTAAGGCAGAGTGCTACCAGAAGTGCTACGATGTTGTGAAGCAGGCTCTCGAGAAGCATGCCCGCGCTGAGGCTTTCGAGAAGATTGTCACTGACTTCAAGGAGGCATACGCCGCAGCTCACAGCGAGCTCTCAGAGGAGGAGCTTGAGGAGAAGAACGCTCTTGTGGACAAGTACTACCACGATGTTGAGAAGGACGCTATGCGCCGCTGTATTCTCGACGAGGGTGTTCGTCTCGATGGCCGCAAGACTACAGATATCCGTCCGATATGGTGTGAGGTGAGCCCTCTGCCTATGCCACACGGTTCGTCTATCTTCACCCGTGGCGAGACACAGTCTCTGACGACAGTGACCCTGGGCAACAAGATGGACGAGAAGATGGTTGACAATGTTCTCGACAAGAGCTACATGCGTTTCCTCCTCCACTACAATTTCCCTCCATTCTGTACTGGCGAGGCCAAGGCACAGCGTGGTGTAGGCCGCCGCGAGATAGGCCATGGCCATCTGGCATGGCGTGCGCTGAAGGGCCAGGTACCCGCTGACTTCCCTTACACGGTGCGTGTTGTGAGCCAGATTCTTGAGTCGAACGGCTCATCATCGATGGCTACGGTATGTGCCGGCACGCTTGCTCTCATGGACGCTGGTGTGCCTATGAAGAAGCCTGTTTCGGGCATCGCGATGGGTCTGATAAAGAACCCTGGCGAGGAGAAGTATGCTGTCCTCTCTGACATTCTCGGCGACGAGGACCACCTCGGCGACATGGACTTCAAGACAACGGGCACTAAGGACGGTCTGACAGCGACACAGATGGATATCAAGTGTGACGGTCTGTCATACGAGATACTCGAGAAGGCTCTGGCCCAGGCAAAGGCAGGGCGTGAGCATATCCTCAACTGCATCACCGACACGATAGCTGAGCCACGTGCAGAGCTGAAGCCACATGTGCCACGCATTGTTGCTATCGACATCGCCAAGGAGTTCATCGGCGCTGTTATTGGCCCTGGTGGAAAGATTATCCAGCAGATGCAGGAAGACACTGGCGCAACGATAACCATCGAGGAGGCTGACGGTGTTGGCCATGTCCAGGTATCCGCTCCAAACAAGGAGTCGATTGACGCAGCTATAGCCAAGATACGCGCCATAGCAGCAGTGCCGGAGATAGGCGAGGTATATGAGGGCACAGTGCGCTCTATCATGCCTTACGGATGCTTCGTTGAGATTCTCCCGGGCAAGGACGGTCTGCTCCATATCTCGGAGATTGACTGGAAGCGTCTGGAGACTGTCGAGGAGGCAGGAATAAAGGAAGGCGACAAGATACAGGTGAAGCTTATCGACATAGACCAGAAGACTGGCAAGTGCAAGCTGTCTCACCGTGTGCTCATCGAGAAGCCAGAGGGTTATCAGGAGCGCGAGCGCCGTCCACGTCCAGAGCGTGGTGAGCGTCGTCCACGTCCAGAGAGAGGTGAGCGCCGCCCACGTCCAGAGCGCGGAGAGCGTCGTCCACGTCCAGAGCACAATGCTGAGCAGGCAGAGGCTCCAATGGATTTCTCTGACGCACTTGACAAGTTCGACTTCTAATCGGAGTGGATAGTCCACAAGCAATATTATACATGTCATGCCACAAGCCTCAAGCTGCGGCATGACATAAGGTAAGGCACAGACCCACCACTACACACTCCTGTGAAGTGGTGGGTCTTTCTTTTGTGGCCGCGACACATGCTGCCACAGCGTCTCTGCCGGCATGCGGAATGGCCTAGGAGGCCGATGGTGGGCATCAGGATGACAACAGCCCGGACTGCCATGCGGCTGCCGCGGGAAGAGACATAGCACAAACAGATAGAAGACAAGAAGAAAACCCAAGAAGACATGACATACCAGAACCGCCCCCAGGGGCTTACGGAAGATGAGGTGACCGCCTCACGCCGCGAGCACGGGCAGAACATCCTCACCCCCCCGAAGAAGCAGTCGTTATGGATGCTTTATATAGAGAAATACCGCGACCCGATAATCCAGGCTCTCCTTGTGGCCGCGGCCATCTCGCTTGTCCTCGCCATTGTCGAGCACCAGTATATCGAGACCATCGGCATAATCTTCGCCATATTCCTCGCCACCACCGTAGGGTTCGTCTTCGAGATGGACGCCGCGAGGAAGTTTGATGTCCTCACCCAGCTTAATGAGGAGCAGAAGGTGAAGGTGGTGCGTGAGGGCCGTGTGCAGCTCATAGCCCGCCGTGATGTCGTTGTTGGCGACACGGTGATAATAGAGACAGGCGATGAGGTTCCGGCTGATGGTATCCTCGACGAGAGCAACTCGCTGCAGATAGACGAGTCGATGCTCACGGGCGAGCCTATCACGGGGAAGAGCGCGGGCAGCGAGATTCAGGCGGAGGGTGCTGCTGAGGGACAGCCTGCGGCACCATCAGGCGCACCGGGGAATGACGGGGCATACGCCCGGAACTATGTGATGCGCTCGACAATGGTCATGAACGGCCGCGGGCGGTTCGTCGTCACTGCTGTCGGCGACGAGACGGAGATAGGACGCGTGGCACGCACATCGAGCGAGAAGACCGCTGTCAAGACTCCGCTGAGCCTACAGCTCGACCGTCTCGGCAAGATAATCAGCAAGTTCGGGTTTATCCTCTCCATCGGCGCCGCCGTCCTTTTCCTCGGCCACGACATCCTTGTCAATCCGCTATGGTCGACAATAGGCAGCCCTGACGCTGATTATCTGCGCATGGCGGCTATCGTCCTGAAATATTTCATGATGGCCGTATCGCTCATCGTGATGGCCGTCCCGGAGGGTCTGCCCATGGCAGTCACGCTCTCTCTCGCCCTTAACATGCGCCGTATGCTGAAGAGCAACAACCTTGTCAGGAAGCTGCACGCATGTGAGACGATGGGTGCCGTCACCGTCATATGCACCGACAAGACAGGCACACTGACCCAGAACAAGATGCAGGTGGCAGAGTGTGAGATATATGACGACGACCGCGACAGGCTCTATGAGGGCATAGCCGCCAACACGACGGCGCATCTGGACAACGGAAAAGGCATCGGCAACCCTACTGAGGCCGCCCTGCTGATGTGGATGGAGCGTAACGGGAAGGAGTACAGCCATCTGAGAGAAGCCGCCAGAGTGACGCGCCAGGAGCCTTTCACGACAGAGACGAAGCAGATGGTGACAACGGTAAGGATGGCCGACAGCTCTGAGCGGAGCTACCTGAAGGGAGCGCCGGAGATAGTGATGGGCCAGTGTGAGATGCCAGCCTCTGAGCGCGGCAGCATCGAGTCGGTCCTCCAGCGCTACCAGTCGAAAGCCATGCGCACTCTCGCTCTCGCCTTCAAGGACGGCGACGGGGCATACCACATGCAGGCCGTCTTCGGCATAGCCGACCCTATCCGCCCTGATGTTGCCGGCGCCATACGCCAGTGTCATGACGCTGGTATAGACGTGAAGATTGTCACGGGCGATGTCGACGCCACCGCATGCGAGATAGGAAGGCAGATAGGCATAGGCGGCGGGACGGAGGATGACGGGAGACAGGGACGCTGGTCGATATCCGGTGCGGAGTTCAGCCGTCTCTCTGACGACGAGGCCTTGGGCATACTCAGCGACCTCCGTGTCATGTCTCGCGCACGCCCCAGCGACAAGCAGCGCCTTGTCAGCCTTCTCCAGAAGTGTGGCGAGGTGGTTGCTGTGACAGGCGATGGCACCAACGACGCGCCAGCCCTGAACCACGCACATGTGGGACTGTCGCTCGGCTCTGGCACCAATGTGGCCAAGGAGGCATCGGACATGACCCTCCTCGACGACTCGTTCCGCTCTATTGTCAACGCCGTCATGTGGGGCCGCTCGCTGTACAAGAACATCCAGCGGTTCCTCTTCTTCCAGCTCGTTGTCAATGTTGTGGCTCTCACTCTTGTCATAGCCGGGTCTATTGTAGGCACGGAGATGCCCCTCACCATCACGCAGATACTATGGGTGAACATCATCATGGACACCTTTGCCGCCCTTGCGCTCGCCTCTCTCCCGCCGTCGCGTGAGGTGATGGCAGACAAGCCCCGCAGCCAGACCGACTTCATCCTGACGCGCGGCATCATACGCGGCATTGTCGTGACAGGCATGCTCATGTTCGCTGTCATGTTCGCCTTCCTCCTCTATTGTGAGCGGGGTGTTGACCTCGGCAGCGCCGATACCAACGCTGTAGGCATCAGCACACGTGAGCTGACATGGTTCTTCACGACGTTTGTCATGCTCCAGGTGTGGAATCTCTTCAACGCCTCGGCCATCGGCTCGCGCAACAGTGCGTTCCGCCGCCTGTACGCCCGCCGCGGCATGCTCTCTGTGCTCTGCATCATCATAGCGGGCCAGTGGGCCATAGTGACATTCGGAGGCGAAATGTTCCGCTGTGTCCCCATGTCAGCCTCAGAGTGGCTGACAATAATCGTGGCGACATCGCCCGTGGTTATCATAGGCGAGATATACAGATATATACAAGGCAGGCGGCCAGGAACCGCCATATAAGTTAATCCGGTGTGTATCATGCCAGGAATGAGTGTCATGCGCCCTTCATTCATTAAAGGCAGGCGGCTGTATGCAAGCCACACTGCCTGCACGGCCGGGCGGCAAGGTCAGGGAACCGTCCCGGAAGCGGAGGACGCATGAAACTCCAGACTCATCATGAACGCATAGCCAAGAACAACATTATGAAGAAAGAATATGCCGCCACGATAGGCGTTTTCGATGGTGTCCACCGTGGTCACCGCAAGGTCATCGAGTGTATGCTCCGTGCAGCCTCCGAGCGTGGCCTTGGCACGATTGTCGTCACATTCGACCGCAACCCCATGGAGGTAATATGCCCCGAGCGTGCCCCAAAGAGCCTCATGAGGCTCGACGAGAAGGTCGCCGCGCTGAAGTCGACGGGAGTGGAGAGAGTCGTCGTCCTTCCCTTCGACCGCAAGATGATGGAGACCCCCGCCCGCGACTTCATGCTCCACACCCTGCGTGGTGAGCTCGATGTCAGGCTCTTGGTGCTCGGCTATGACAACCGTTTCGGGAAGCGCTCGCCGTCAGAAGATTTCCACTCTTATGAGGCTTATGGGCGCGAGATGGGTATAGAGGTCATCGAGGGGCCACAGCCGGAGGAGTGCGGGCTGTTCGAGGGGAAGGCCGTCTCGTCGTCTCTCGTGAGGAGCCTCATGGAGGAAGGGCGGAGAGACGAGGCCCACGGACTCATGAAAGGCAGGGGGAAGGATAATACGGACTATAGGCAAGAATAAACAGGAACATCAAAGAATAAACAGGAAAAAAGAAGAAAGATGCGTAAAGTAATCCTATATTTCATACTCTTCATCATCATCCAGTGTGTCGTGACCTACGGCGTGACAATGCTCTGGGACATGAACGCTGACCCGTCGGCCAGCCTGGGCGGGAAAATGATTGCAGCCTCGGCGGCCAGCAATGCCGTCATCCTAGCCAGCTTCCTCGTGCGGCGCTGGATACCGGCAGATATGATGCGTGTCTCACATGACAACATCCTCCGGGTCCTCTCCCCCTGGCATATCGTGCTGGGGCTCTCAGCCCTTGTCCCCCTGCTATGGATAGAGGGTCTCATCCCCGAGTCGCTGAAGCAGGATGTCCTTGCCGATGTGCTGCCCGAGATGCTCTCCTCGCCATGGGGATACATAGCTGTCGGTCTCCTCGCCCCCGTAGCCGAGGAGGTTGTATTCCGCGGCGCGATACTCCATGAAGCCTACGGTGTTTTCTCGAAGAATGTCGGAGAGCGGCCTGAGGCGCGATGGACAGCCATCATTATGACCGCCTTCCTCTTCGCCGGCGTACACTTCAATCCGGCACAGATGCCACACGCCATGCTCATGGGCATACTCTTAGGATGGCTGACAATGCGGACAGGGAGCATCATACCAGCCATAATCATCCACTGGCTGAACAACAGCTTCGCCTTCATCGCGTTCCAGATATGGCCAGAGTCATACGACATGAGCATATCTGACGCACTCGGCTCATGGCTGCCCCTGGCCATCACAGTTTCTGTGGCGATAATGTCACTGTCTGTCTGGAGAATAAGACTCATGACGAGATAGTGTCCGGCACCATATCCTGCGACATCTGATTTTCATGTTGGCTGAAAAAAAACGAGGCTACGCTTGGGAATATGGAAACTAAATATTAACTTTGCAACAACAAGCCATGGCATGCCCCTACCCTCGCAAGCCATGCACACAGCTAACCACACCAGCACAAGAAAAGAAGGAGGAGATACCCAGATGTTACGTTTCAAGAGATTAATATCGTCGTTGTCGTTCCGCATAAACATCACACTGTTCATTACGCTCGGCATCTTAGGATGGGGCTTTGCCAAGAGCATAATATACGTTGTGAACATGGTGAACAACAGCAACCGCTGCATCACGATGACCACCATCGTGGCCCAGGCAGTCGATGCCCACCTCCTGCGCATAGAGAATGCCGTCAAGGCAGGCGCCCTGTCGTCACAGACAAAGCGCCTGACGACAACAAACAGCAAGCAGCTATGCGACAGCGTGCGCGCCATAGCTAATCTCGACAGTGTGTACATCGCGGCATTCCGCAGCATAAACCCAAAGATAGAGAGCCGCCTGAAATATGTCTGGGAACACCATGAGAGCACATGGACAGAGCCATACCGCAACAGTGCAGGCAAGACATGCGTCACATTCATAACACCTCTCCACACGCATAACGGGAAGACATACGGTGTGCTGTGCGCTGACATACCGCTCAACTGGCTGAAAGACATCGTGACAAGAGAACGCAACTCTGAGCGGACAACCATCAGCGTCGTGTCAAAAGACGGGGCGTACATATACCATCCGGACAGGACAAGAGAGACAAGGGCGGCTGACACACTGGCCGTGGAGAAGATAAACATCATAAACAGCCCGGTGAGTGAAGGCGTTGACTTCAAGATAACGGAGAGCGGAGCGACATCGAGCAAGGAGATAGAGCGCACAGGATGGAAGATATACGTCACTGTCCCCGACGACGACCGTAGCAATATGACGCTCATCATCGTCGCCTTCACATACCTCATGCTGACCATACTCTTCATACTCATGGCCCTCGCCATCATCCTCACACTCAGATGGTACCTGCATCCGCTTGAGGAGATAGCCATAGCGACAGAGGAGATATCACACGGGAACTTTGATGTCACACTGCCAGAGATACGCCAGCATACAGATATAAGACAGCTGAGAGACAGCTTCGTGAGGATGCAGCAGGCCCTGAAACAGTATATCCTCGACCTGCGCAACACGACAAAGCAGAAAGTCTCCATGGAGCGTGACATATCTATCGCGGCACAGATACAGAAAGGCATGCTCCCCACAGAGCCACCACACAGGGGGGACATTGATGTCTACGGACTCATCAAGCCTGCAAAGACTGTGGGCGGAGACCTCTACGACTTCTTCGTGAGACAATCGACAGGAAGCGACGGAGAGACCCGCGACTTCCTCTTCTTCTGTATCGGAGACGTATCAGGCAAAGGCGTTCCGGCTGCACTCCTCATGACCGTGGCAGGACACCTGTTCCGCAATATCAGCCGCCGTACAACGAACGCCGCGAGGATATGCGACTCCATGAACATCGGCCTTGCAGAGGGAAACGATGAGAATATGTTCTGCACACTATTTGTCGGAGTGCTCGACACGAAGACATGGAGACTCGAATACTGCAATGCCGGACACAACCCGCCTATCATGATACGAGGCGAAGAGGTGGACTTCCTGAAGCCTATGACAAACCTTCCGCTCGGCGTTGACCCTGACTACTGCTACACATCAGAGTCGACCACACTCGCAGCAGGCGACACAATGCTGCTCTATACCGACGGCGTGACAGAGGCAGAGAACTTCCAGCACCAGATATTCGGCAACGAGATGACGCTGAAGACCGTGAGGAGCGCAAGCAAATGCACCACAGCCCAGATGCTGGCAGCTAATATCCTCGCAACCGTCAACGACTTCGCGTCGGGCGCGGAGCAGAGCGATGACATCACGATGCTCTGTGTGAAGCACAAGATGGACGACATCAACAGCACCACAGAGGAGACCACCGACACTGCAATGCCAGCAAGGAAAGAGGATTGACAGCACAGCGAGGAAGCCTATACACACAGAAGAAGACTGGCTGGCCGCTACCCCGAAAAGCATGAAAGACCATGCGGACAATGGTGATGGAAACAAAGAAAGATATTTGACCGACACAAGAATGATTATCGAGATACAAGACACACTGGTGTCAATGGACATCATAACAGAGGAGTTCTGCTGTGACCTCACAGCATGCAAGGGTCGCTGCTGCATAGAAGGAGACGCTGGAGCCCCTGTCACACTCGACGAGGTGGGGCATCTTGAGGATGTCCTCGACACCATATGGCCCGATCTCTCAGCCTCAGCACAGGGGGTGATAGACAGGCAGGGCGTGGCATACACCGACCAGGAGGGCGACCTCGTGACAAGCATAGTGAACGGCAAGGACTGCGTCTTCACATACTATGATGACATAACGCTCGACAACCCTGACGGCGTGACAGGCAAGACGACACCATGCACCGTAAAGGACTGCTGCCTCTGCGCTACAGAGAAGGCTTTCCGTGCAGGCAAGACAAGATGGGTGAAGCCCATATCCTGCGCCCTCTACCCTATCCGCGTGAAAAGTCTGCCTAACGGACTGACAGCGCTGAACTATCACAGATGGGACATCTGCGTCGACGGCCGCAAGAAGGGGAAGGCCATCCACATGCCGGTATATAAGTTCCTGCGTGAGCCGCTCATACGCCGTTTCGGAGAGGAGTGGTATGCCGAGCTGTGCACCGTAGCTGACGAGCTGAAGCGCCAGGGCATAACAGCCCGCTGACAATAATGCGCACAATCATCCCTGACCATGTGTCAATAAGCCCGCCAGACAGCAGAAGGAGACCACCAAGAGAGAAAAGCCAAGGGCGAGAGGCACAAGCAGACAGCAAAGGAGAAATTGAGAAAGGAGATAAAGACAAAGTCGCAAGGAGACCATCAGGAATGGCTGTCCTTGCGACTTTGTCTTGTACTATTAGTGTATACCGATAACATGAATAGTGGAAAATAGCCATTAGACAACGGCGACAGGATAGCAAGAGAATAGAAACAGCACACTGTCCATACCCGACCTGCATACTATCCACACTCTTCCCCTCACCATTCTATCGGATCCAAGCCATGGGCTTGAAGCCATGCGTTGCACTGCGAGAAATGGTGATTGCCGAACCATCCGCCTCTGTTGGCCGACAAGGGAGAGGGATGGACACTCTCAAGGATGAGATGTTTCTGGCGGTCTATGAGGGTCTTCTTGTTGCGGGCATAGCCTCCCCAAAGCAGGAAGACGACATGAGGGCAACGCTCTGAGACTGTCTTTATGACAGCGTCGGTGAATGTCTCCCAGCCTTTCCGCTGATGTGAGCCTGCCTGATGCTCCCTGACTGTCAGCGTAGCATTGAGCAGCAGCACTCCCTGACGCGCCCACCGGCGCAGCGAGCCATCATACATGTTACGCCCATTGGCATCGGTGATGATGTCTGGTATACGCCCTGTATCGGCCTTTATCTCCTTGAATATATTGACGAGCGACGGCGGAAGCGCTATCCCTGTCTTCACGCTGAAGCACAATCCCTCAGCCTGGCCGGGGCCGTGATACGGGTCCTGCCCAATGATGACGACCCGAACCTTGTCCATGGGACAGAGGTTGAAGGCGTTGAATATCTCCTTGCCAGGAGGGTAACAGACGGCATTGCGATACTCAGCATGTACAAAGCGTGTCAGCTCTGCAAAATAGTCCTTTGCAAACTCTGGGGCGAGAGCCTCGCGCCATGACTCCTCTATTTGCACATGTCCTGCCGGTTTCTCTTCTGATGCAGGGTGTGGGGTGGTGTTTGTCGCTTCCATATCAGCATTAGGTTTTTAGGTTGGAGATGGGTTTCGGTACACAGTCTTCGAGTAAACTCAGCCGTTTCCGTTAAGCTTGTCCATCACCATGTATGGGGCAGATTCACATCGACCTGCCTTGATGAAGGTATTGCCACCATAAAAAGACATTCCCCATCCCCTGGATACAGAAGGGATGGGGAATTATCTTTGTATGATGACAGGTCAGTATCAGTCAACGATGAGGTTCTCGCCAGTCATGTCGGCAGGCTTCTCAAGTCCCATGATATGGAGGATAGAAGGAGCGACATCGGCCAGACGGCCATCCTTTACAGTGGCAGAGTTATTGTCTGTCACATAGATGAAAGGCACTGGATTGAGAGAGTGGGCAGTATTAGGTGTGCCGTCAGCGTTGATGGCGTTGTCAGCATTGCCGTGGTCGGCTATGATGATAGCCTCGTATCCACATGCCTTGGCTGTCTCTATGACATCCTCAACACAGTTGTCGACAGCGTGGACAGCCTTAGCGATAGCGTTGTAGACGCCTGTATGGCCTACCATGTCACCGTTGGCGAAGTTGACGACGATGAAGTCATACTGCTCTGTCATGATAGCCGCACAGAGCTTGTCCTTCACCTCGTAGGCTGACATCTCAGGCTTGAGGTCGTATGTAGCCACCTTTGGCGATGCCACGAGTATGCGGTCCTCGCCCTCGTAAGGAGCCTCACGTCCGCCATTGAAGAAGAATGTCACGTGTGCATACTTCTCTGTCTCGGCGGTATGGAGCTGTCGCTTGCCCTGTGCTGAGAGATACTCTCCGAGTGTGTTCATGACATTCTCCTTTGGGAAGAGTATTCCGACACCTGTGAATGATGCGTCGTATGGTGTCATGCAGTAGTACTTGAGGCCTGGTATTGTTGTCATGCCCTGCTCTGCCATGTCCTGCTGTGTGAGCACCTGTGTGAGCTCCTTTGCGCGGTCGTTACGGAAGTTGATGAAGATAACGACGTCACCCTCCTCTATCTTACCGTTGACAGCGGCGTTTGTGATAGGCTTTATGAACTCGTCTGTCACGCCCTCGTCATAGCTTTCCTGCATGGCCTGCACCATGTTGTCGGCCTTCTTTCCCTCTGCCTTCACGATGAGGTCATAGGCTTCCTTGACACGCTCCCAGCGCTTGTCGCGGTCCATGGCATAGAAACGGCCTACAATCGAAGCGATATTGGCGTCGTTAGCCTTGCAGACAGCGTCAAGCTGCTCTATGAATCCCTTGCCTGACTTAGGGTCTGTATCACGGCCGTCCATGAAGCAGTGGATGAATGTCTGGTCTTTCAGGCCGAACTCCTTGCCCACCTCGATGAGCTTGAAGAGATGCTCAAGTGATGAATGCACACCACCGTCGGATGTCAGTCCCATGAGGTGGAGCTTCTTTCCGTTCTCCTTGGCGTATGTGTAAGCCTCTACAACCTGTGGGTTCTTTGCTATAGAGCCGTCCTTGCATGCGCGGTTGATTTTGACGAGGTCCTGGTATACGATGCGTCCTGCACCGATATTGAGGTGTCCCACCTCTGAGTTACCCATCTGTCCGTCAGGCAGACCGACATCCTCGCCGCTTGCCTGGAGCTGTGAGTGGGCTGACACAGCTGTGAGATAGTCAAGATATGGTGTCGGCGTATTGTAAATCACGTCACCGTTGCCGTGCTTTCCGATTCCCCATCCGTCGAGAATCATGAGTAATGCTTTCTTTGCCATTGTTCTTTGTTTATACCTATTTTATGAAAATATCTGTATATCACATTGTGCGTGTGGAGATGGGGAGCATGGGCTCCCGTTCTCCATTCCCGTCTGCGGGAGATGTGTGTGTTATGCGTCGATGTTGGCGTATGCGGCGTTAGCCTCAATGAACTGGCGGCGTGGCTCGACATCGTCTCCCATGAGCATGGAGAATATCTCGTCGGCACGTGCGGCGTTCTGTATCGTCACCTGCTTCAGCAGTCGTGTCTCCGGGTTCATCGTGGTATCCCACAGCTGCTCGGGGTTCATCTCGCCGAGACCTTTGTAACGCTGTGTATGGAGCTTGTTGTCGTCGGCGTCGCCGTCACAGTATGTGTTGATGAATCGCAGTCTCTCCTCCTCTGTGTAGCAGTACTGCTTGTTGTTCTTGTATGTGCAGAGGTAGAGCGGTGGTGTCGCTATATAGAGGTGTCCCTCCTGTATGACCTTCGGCATGAAGCGGAAGAAGAGTGTCATGATGAGTGTGTCGATGTGTGAGCCATCGACATCGGCATCGGTCATGATGATTATCTTGTCATAGCGCAGCTTGTCGATGTTAGCCTCTTTCGAGTCCTCACCGTCAAGGCCGAAGCGCACACCAATAGCCTGAAGGATGATATTCACTGACTCTGACTCGAAGACCTTGTGCCACTGAACCTTCTCCACGTTGAGAATCTTTCCTCTCAATGGGAGTATGGCCTGTGTGTGGCGGTCACGTCCCTGCTTGGCCGAGCCGCCGGCAGAGTCACCCTCGACGAGGAATATCTCTGTCTTCTTAGGGTCGCGGCTTGAGCAGTCGGCAAGTTTTCCTGGCAGTCCGCCGCCTGTCATAGGGTTCTTCCTCTGTACGCTCTCGCGTGCCTTGCGTGCCGCGATACGTGCTGTAGCGGCGAGGATGACCTTCTTGCATATGGATTTGGCCTCATTAGGATGCTCCTCGAGATAGTTTCCGAGAGCCTCTCCGACAGCCTGCTGCACAGCGCCAGCCACCTCAGAGTTGCCGAGCTTTGTCTTTGTCTGTCCCTCGAACTGTGGCTCTGCCACCTTGACTGATATGACGGCTGTGATACCCTCACGGAAGTCCTCGCCCGATATCTCTATCTTTGCCTTCTCTATCTCCTTGGCGAGCGACGGCTCATTGTCTGCGTATGCCTTCAGCGTACGTGTCAGCGCGGTGCGGAATCCCTGGAGGTGTGTGCCACCCTCGATAGTGTTTATGTTGTTCACATAAGAGTGGATATTCTCTGAGTAGTCGGTATTGTACATGATAGCCACCTCGATAGGCACTCCCGCCTTCTCTGTCTTGAGGTATATGACATCATTGAAGAGGTGTGTGCGATGGCGGTCGACATACCTTACGAACTCTTTCAGGCCGTCCTTTGCGTGGAAAACCTCCTCACGTGGCTGCCAACCCTCGACGACAGTGCCGTCAGCGTCATGCTCCGGACGCATATCCCTGAGTGTTATCTTTATGCCGGCATTGAGATAGGCAAGCTCTCTCATGCGTGTCGCCACGATGTCATACTTGTATGTTGTTGTGGTGAATATCGTATTGTCTGGCCAGAACTGCTGGCGTGTTCCGCGCTTCTCTGTCTCGCCGACAATCTTCACGGGGTAGAGCGGATGGCCTTTCTCGTATTCCTGCTGGTATATCTTGCCGTCGCGGTAGACCTGTGAGAGCATGTGTGTGGAGAGGGCGTTGACACACGACACGCCCACGCCGTGGAGACCGCCTGAGACTTTATACGAGCCCTTGTCGAACTTTCCTCCGGCGTGGAGCACTGTCATGACGACCTCAAGAGCCGACTTGTGCATCTTCGGATGCTCATCGACAGGGATACCACGACCGTTATCCTCCACTGTGATGGAGTTGTCCTCGTTTATCGTAACATTGATATCGGTACAGAAGCCCGCCATGGCCTCGTCGATAGAGTTATCTACTGTCTCGTTGACAAGATGGTGGAGACCTTTCTCTGATATATCACCGATATACATCGCGGGGCGCTTTCTGACGGCCTCAAGGCCCTCAAGCACTTGGATGCTACTACCGGTATAATTTCCTTCTGGATTCTTGTTTTCTTCCATTATTGTTTTTGTATGTTTCCGAATGCAAAGTTACTATTTTTTTCCGACATATACGAATTATTAATTAATAAATTAATTAAAGTCTGAATATTAGGCGCATGGCGGAGCCGACAGAAGGGATTGGGGCGGCCACTGGAAGCCGACGAGGAGCCTTCTCGCCACAGAATGCCCGAGAAGGAAGGGCGCATGGAGACACAAGCGGGAAGCATACAGGCATGAGGAAGAGAGCAGGGACGACAATATTGAACGCGAATGGGGCAACAATATTGAAAGCGGATGAGGCAACAACAGAAACGGAATGGGGCAACAATAGAAAGGAATGGGGCAACAATAGAAACGGATGGGGACAACAACGACAATAGCCGAGAATACAAAAGAAACCGCAAGACTGTTCCTGATGTCACAGCATTGCGGTTTACGGGTATGACTTAGCGGCTCACGCCGCCTTAAAAAAAATCTTTTCGAGATTAGAGGCTGTTGATATGTGCAGCGAGTCCTGACTTGAGGTTAGCTGCCTTGTTCTTGTGGATGATGTTCTGCTTAGCGAGCTTGTCAAGCATCTTCTGTACCTTTGGGAACATCTCGAGAGCCTCGTTCTTGTCCTTTGTTGCGCGGAGTTTGCGCACAGCGTTACGCATTGTCTTAGCGTAGTACTTGTTGTGGAGAGTACGTGTCTTGGTCTGACGTATTCTCTTCTCAGCTGATTTGTGGTTTGCCATTTTTGTTTTGTGTGATTAGAATGTGGATAATAGCTCCTGGGTCTTGTGCCTTTCCAGGCAGCCCTAAGCGGATTAATTGATAACCCTCCTGCACCTGACACTGTCTTGCCGCATCCATCTGCGGCGATGCAGGATATCATGATTGGTAGTCCGTAGGAGAGTCGAACTCCTCTTTAGAGAATGAAAATCTCTCGTCCTAACCGATAGACGAACGGACCATCCGTAGTCATTATGCTATAGTATATCGCATAAAAGCGGGTGCAAAGGTACTACTTTTTCTTGTATTATCCAAAATATTACAGTATTTTTTTCGCTATTTACCCATTTTTTGTCTAATTTTGCATCACACGGGTCATACCCCGGCTATTATCCCCATGTAAATCATTATATATCAAACAGACAGCCCATTATGCAGGAACAGACAACAGGCATCGTGCTACGTGCGCTAAAGTATGGCGAGACAAAGCTCATCGTCGACTTCCTCACAGAGCGTTATGGCCGCATGGCGGCAGCTGTGAAGATAGGGGGTGGTGTGCGCGGACGTTCGCGCCGCATGCTTTTCCAGCCGCTCACGGTGCTGTCTCTCGATGTCGACTACCGTCCCGGCCGTGATGTCCAGACGCTCGGCGAGGTCTCTTTAGCCATGACATGGAGGACACTCGGCATGGACCCTGTCAAGATGACGGTAGGCATGTTCCTGAGCGAGGTGCTCTACCATGCCACGCGTCATGCCGAGAGCGACAGCAGCTTGTATGGATTCATCATAGGCTCGATGAGATGGCTCGACGAGAGCGACACGGGGACTGCCAATTTCCATATCGCGTTCCTGCTCCACCTGACACGCCAGCTCGGGTTCCTCCCCTCCCCTCACGACTATGTCCCTGATGCCGTGTTCGACCTCCGCAGCGGCGAGTTCATGCCTGAGTCGCCCATGCATCCCGACTTCCTCAGCGCGTCCGACTCACATGTCATGCACAGCATGCTGCGCATGACATACGCCAACATGCATCTCTTCAGCATGTCGAGGGCGGAGCGGCGACGTGTGATAGACATCATGATAAAGTATTACAGGCTGCATCTCCCCTCGTTCCCCGAGCTGAAATCGCTTGCCGTCCTACACCAGATATTCGATTGAGGGCTAATCATAGTCCTCTTTTTTTATTACTTTCCAGTAAACATTCTATAGGGCTTGGCATAGTGGTCAACTAACGCACGAAGCAAGAGCAGAGACCTAACTTGGGCTATGCCTTGGAAGGAGGAAGAAGGCAAGGGAGGGTATGGCAGGAGGGCGGAGAGTATGGCAGGAAGGTGAGGGAGAGGGAATGGCGTGGAGGAATGACGGCGGCTATCCCTTGCGGTACTCTTTCGGCGACATGCCGACATGCTCACGGAAGAATTTTCCGAGCGACGACTGGTTGCTGAAGTGCAGGTCGCTGGCAATCTCCTTTATGGTCTTTGTCGTATTGCGCAGCAGTAGGCGTATCTCGAGCGATGTGTAAATGTCGAGCCATTCGTTAGGAGTGCGCCTTGAGGCGCGCTTCACCATCTCGAGCAGTGTCTTGGACGACACACCGATGCGCTCGCTGTACCAGCTGACACGGCGCTCCCGCCTGAAGTTCAGCTCGACGAGCCTTATATACTTCTCGAATATCTCCTGCGCCTTGCCTTGTGCCGACATGGGGCTGTCGGTTATCTTCGCCGTGATGTTACAGAGGTCGTATATCATTGACGCTATGAGTGTGCCGGTCACTTGCCTGCGGAAGAGGTGTGTGGTATCGTCCACCCTTCGTCTGAGCACATTGAGGTATTCGCTGAACACCTCGGTCTCGTGTGGTGCGAGGGAGATGACGGGATGCTCCCGTGCGAAGACGAAGAGATTGGTCACATCGCGGACATCGCGGATGACATCGTAGAAGAAATCGTGGGATATGAAGATGACATCGCCCGAGAGGGGGTCGGCGACATTGATGTTCCCGAGTACCTCTCCCTCAGCCAATATGACTATGTCTCCCGGGCGTATGGCACGCTCGGTAGTCCCTACGGTATAGCGTGCCGCGCCCTGCGAGCATAGTCCGACGAAGATGCACCCCATGCGGCGGTTCTCGGCTGGTAGGGTAATGTCAGAGAAGTCAGTGAGGATAAAGTCCTCACCGATATGGTGGCACACATTGCAGCGGTCGATTACACGCGCTATGGTTACTGGCTCCATGTCCTTGATTATCATGTCTTTTCCTGTTTGTCGTGTTATATAACGCCTCCTGGTGCCGGTATCCGGTGATGCCAGAGAGGCTTTGGCGTATGTCTTAAATAGATGGAATAGGAGGGGCAGCACAAGTGATTTATTGTCCGTCTGCCGACAGCCGGGCGAAGTGTTCAATCTTTTCTCTCACATAGGCCTGCAGCTCGGGGCTGTCGACAATCTCGATATGGTCATAGAGTCCGAGCACGAACCGGCCTATGCCAATCATCGAGCAGACGTATGCCCTGTATGTCCAGTGTCCGTCGCCGTCGGCTGTTATGTCGCTCTCCGCCCTCGGGTACTCTTCTGTCAGCACATTATATGATAGCTGGTCGAGGCGCAGCGTGACGAGTGTCAGTGTCTCTGAGGCGAAGTTGAATACATCGGTATGCAGCGGCTTGTGCTCGTCTTTGTGAAGCCACTCGGTGTCGAGTATTGTCACATCCTTCATTCGTGAGACGCGGAAGGTCTTGTTCATCCCAGAGCGCAGCTCGTAGGCGCGTATGTCCCTGTTGCCGTTGAGGAAGAGGTATGGCTCGACGATACGGTCGGTGACGGTCTGTGAGTGTGGCGATGAGTATCCGACGATTGTCACCATGCGCTGGTATTTGACAGCCTCGTAGAGCTGGCTGACATTGTGTGCCTGTGTGCGGCGCAGCTCGTCGTCGGCAATGATGTCGAAGTCGTAGAAGCGGCTCAGCTTGCGTCGCAGTCCCTGTATGACGATGTTCTTGTCGTCGGCCTCGTCGAGGAGGCGCTTTATCATGACCACCTCATCCTCGCTGAACTTGACGATATCGGCGAGGCGGCTGATGAATTTCGAGTCGCGTGGGATGGAGTATATGCCGTTACGCTTCTCGACACGGAAGTCGGCCCCCTTGAAAAATTCGAGGTAGTAGTAGAGGTTGCGTTTCTGCAGCCCCAGTTTCCGGCAGAGGTGGTCAACTGTCAGCTGGCGGTTCTCTGTCAGGAGGAGGAGCAGCTCGAGCTGTTGTGAGAGCTTGTCGTGGCGCATGGTTTGAGGGTTATTGTTATAGGTCGATGGCGGGGCGGCCTCAGCTTACAGTCTGTAAGCCAATGGGGGTGGCGGGCTTACAGTTTTTTGTTCCCACCCGGCGTTTTCCCATCCAGAGCCTTTAGTGTGCCCAGAGGTACTGCATGGGCTGCCCATCGAGTGTCTCCTGCCTGCCCATAAGTTACGCTTACAGTCCGTAACCTGGACATGGGGCGGACGGGGGCTGTGGGTGTGGTGCGGACGGGGGTGTCAGTCGTTGTCGAAAGGCAGGAAGAGCTCCCCTGTGCCCAGGAGGTTGAATGTGCGGCGGTGGTAGGGTGTCAGCCCGTGCTGGCGTATGGCCTCGCGGTGGCGGCGTGTCGGGTATCCCTTGTTCGAGCGCCAGTCATACTGCGGGAACTCGTCGGCGAGACGGTTCATATAGTCGTCGCGGTATGTCTTGGCGAGGATGCTGGCAGCGGCTATCGAGAGGTATTTCCCGTCGCCCTTCACGATTGTGGTGGCTGGGAGAGGTTTCTTCTCACGGCTTCCGTCGCCTGCCGCCGACAGTGGGCAGTAGGGTGTGAAGCGGTTGCCGTCGATGATGAGCGCCTCGGGGCGCACGCTGAGCTGGTCGATGGCGCGGTGCATGGCGAGGAATGATGCGCGCAGGATATTGATGCGGTCTATCTCCTCGGGTGTCACGATGCCCACAGCCCATGCCACGGCGTCGCGCTCTATCTCCCCGCGCAGTATGTAGCGGCGGCGCTCCGTCAGCTGCTTGCTGTCGTTGAGCATATCGTTATGGTAGTCAGGGGGCAGAATGACGGCCGCAGCATATACCGCTCCGGCAAGGCATCCGCGGCCCGCCTCGTCACATCCCGCCTCTATAAGGCTCTCGTTATAATGGCTTAGAAGCATTGGTTTTAGTGAACAGATGTTAATAATTAAGGTTCTTTAACCAAGAAAATATAGCGAGTGAACTTTTTGTTCACTATCGCGCGGTAATTTTGCCGGCAGAAAGTCAAGGCTGACACATTTCTGTCTGGCCAGGCAGTAACGGCTTGAGCTGGGCGGAAAACCGCCCAGAACGGGGGTTTTTGCTGCTTCTCTCGCCCTTCGGCCTGCCTGCTGGCATCGGGACGGGACACAGCCTGTCTTTCAGCAATCCACATAACACAACCCACAGAAAGTAAAAACCGCAAGAAACATGAATAACTCTATCAGCCTCATGAAGAACGAGAAGACTATCGTCAACCGCCCGGAGAGAGTATCCATCCCGCTGTCCGCCAACCGCATCATGGTGTTTGTGGCGGCATGGTATTCAACACTGCTTGAGGAGAATGTGAGCGTGTCACGCGCCAAGGCCCTTGTGAACGCCCAGTGTGGATTCATCGCTCTCATCATGCCTCTTGACCTCGGCATCGTCTACCGCCTCGTGGCCCTGGCATGGTTTGTGACAGCCGTGGCCCGCTGCCGCTATGTCAAGTGATGTCAGGCGTATCAGAACATCTGGCCGACACGCTCGATGGCCGAGGCGAGGATGTCTATCTCCTCCTTCGTGTTGTACAGGGCGAACGATGCCCGCGCCGTGCCTTGTATCTGCAGACGCTCCATGAGGGGCTGGGCGCAGTGGTGGCCTGTGCGGACAGCGACACCGAGACGGTCGAGGAGTGTGCCCATGTCGAGGTGGTGGATATCGCGCAGCTGGAACGATATGACAGCGTCCTTCTGCCCACAATCGTGCGGGCCGTAGATGCGCATGCCGTCGATGGCTGAGAGACGCTCCATGGCATAGCGCGTCAGCTCACGCTCGTGGGCGGCGATATTGTCCATGCCGAGGCGGCTGACATAGTCGAGGGCTGTGGCGAGACCATGCGTGGCGACATAGTCGGGGGTGCCTGCCTCAAACTTGAACGGGAGCTTCTCGAAGACTGTCTTCTCGAACGTGACGCTCTCTATCATCTCGCCGCCACCCTGATATGGGGGGAGACGGTCGAGCCATGACTCCTTGCCGTAGAGCACGCCGATGCCTGTCGGGCCGTATATCTTATGGCCTGAGAAGGTGAAGAACTCACAGTCGAGCTGCTGGACATCGACAGCGAAGTGGGGAGTCGACTGCGCTCCGTCGACCATCACGGGAATGTCATGGCTGTGGGCTATGGCGATGATGTCGGCGACGGGATTGACTGTGCCGAGGACATTGCTGACATGGGTGACACTGACAAGCTTCGTGCGGGGGCTGAAGAGGCGTGCGTAAGCTTCCATGTCGAGCGTGCCGTCGTCGTGCATGGGTATGACACGTATGGCGATACCATGGCGTGCGGCCTCGAGCTGCCAGGGGACAATGTTCGAGTGGTGCTCCATGACGGAGACAATGACCTCGTCGCCGGGACTCATGAAAGCCTCGACGAACGACGAGGCGACAAGATTGGCGCTCTCTGTCGTGCCGCGCGTGAAGATGACCTCATCGGCAGAGCGGGCGTTGATGAAGCGGCGGACTGTCTCGCGGGCTGCCTCATGGAGGTCGGTGGCCTGCTGGGAGAGGTAGTGGACACCACGGTGGACATTGGCGTTGACATTATAATACTCGTCGGTCATGGCCTCTACGACACAGCGGGGCTTCTGTGTCGTGGCGGCATTGTCGAGATAGACGAGGGGACGGTCATAGACCTTGCGGCCGAGAATGGGGAAGTCGGCACGCACTTTCTGGATATCGTACATGGGTCAATTCTGGTTTTACGGAGAGAAGGACAGGGCCGTGGGACGGCCGGGACAACAGGCCTTCGCCCACGGGGCGGAGGCGGGGCCACAGGGGGCTGGTCTTCTCACAGTCACTAAAAAATCCCTCTGCAAGGCACAGCGTCGTGTATCATGAGACCACGCATGAGTCATGCAGGGGGAGTGGCGATGGTGATGCTGGCATCACATGCCGAATGCCGTATAGAGCAGTATAGCGAGCGCGAGGACAACAAGGACAAGCGCTATGGTCTTCACGACATTCTTTGCCTGCTGCTCCTGCTGGGCCTCTCTGCGGGCACGGCCTGCAAGTCTTTTCTGTTTGTTGTTTGACATGATAGTTAAGTATTATGCGTGGTGGGACAGTGTCCCTGCCACATGGTTAATAATTATTGGTTTTCAGTTAATCCCACATAGGGGTTCGGTTAATCCCACATAGGTTCTCAGTTAATCCTACATAGGTTCGCGGGTTATCTCGCTCCTGTGTTGGCGGAGTATGGAAGAGTCAGGCTTGCTGCTCCTTGCCTGAGAACTCCATGAGGTAAGCCTTGATGAATCCGTCGAGCTTTCCGTCCATCACGGCGTCGACATCTGTTGTCTGGTAGTTGGTGCGGTGGTCTTTGACGCGCCTGTCGTCGAAGACATACGAGCGTATCTGGCTTCCCCACTCTATCTTCAGCTTGCTCGCCTCGACAGCAGCCTGCGCCTCAAGGCGTTTCTTCATGGCGCGGTCATAGAGCTGTGACTTGAGGAGACGCATGGCATTCTCACGGTTCTGCTGCTGCTTGCGGCTCTCCGTGTTGGCTATGAGTATCTCCTCCTCCTCGCCAGTGTCGGGGTCGGTATACATGTAACGGAGGCGGACACCGGTCTCGACCTTGTTGACATTCTGGCCTCCGGCACCGCTTGAGCGGAAGGTATCCCAGCTCACTTTCGACGGGTCGACATAAACCTCGATGGTATCGTCGACAAGTGGGGTGACAAAGACTGAGGCGAAGCTTGTCATGCGCTTGCCCTGCGCGTTGTATGGAGAGACACGCACGAGACGGTGGACACCGTTCTCTGACTTGAGGAATCCATAGGCATACTCGCCACCCTCTATCTCCATGGTGACTGATTTTATGCCGGCCTCGTCGCCTTCCTGGAGGTCGGAGATGGTCACCTTGTAGCCGCCCTTCTCTGCCCAGCGCTGGTACATGCGCATGAGCATGGCAGCCCAGTCCTGCGCCTCTGTGCCTCCGGCGCCTGAGTTTATCTTCAGCACACAGTCCATAGGGTCTTCCTCCTGGCGCAGCATATTACGCAGCTCAAGGGCCTCGATGGCTTCCATAGCGCGCGCATAGTCGGCATCGACCTCCTCCTCGCTGACAAGCTCGTCCTTGTAGAAGTCGAAGGCGAGCTGAAGCTCGTCGGCAGCGGTGCGCACCTCGGCATATCCGTCAATCCATTTCTTTATGTCCTTGACGAGTTTCATCTGTTTCTGCGCACGCTCAGGGTCGTCCCAGAAATCGGGTGCCTGTGTGCGGAGGTCTTCCTCCTCATACTCTATCTTCTTGCGGTCTATATCGAGGTATCTGTGCAGGGAGTCTGCTCTGTCGAGCACATCTTTAAGTTGGTCTTGGGTTATCACTATTTGAACGAAATTTTATTTATTATGAAATCGGATGGGTGGGTGGGTATTCTGTTGCGGCAGGCATATACCCTCCGGGGGCTGGGGCATGGCATGCAGCACGGCACAAACGGCGGGGAACAGTCTGGGGAATGGACTTGACGGGCTAATCCTCGTACATCTTGTCGATGACATCGGCATAATGCTTCAGGAGGACATTGCGCTTTATCTTCAGCGTGTTGGTTATCTCGCCGCGCTCAAGCGAGAAGTGGTGGGCCATGAGCGTGAAGCGCTTTATCTTCTCGTAGTTGGCGAGTGTCTGCTGAAGGGTGTCTATGCGCTCGGCAAGCATCTCGTTGACAATCTTGTTGGCACACAGCTCCTCACGGTCATTGAAGGCTATGCCGTGGGCACGGGCATACTCCTCAAGCAGGGGATAGGTGGGCACGATGAGGGCGGAGACGAACTTGCGGTCGTCGGCCACGACGGCTATCTGCTCCACATACTTGTCGACAAGTATCTTCGACTCTATCATCTGCGGGGCGATGTACTTGCCGTTGCTCGTCTTGTAGAGGTCCTTGATACGCTCTGTTATGTACAGCTCGCCGTCCTTCATATAGCCGATATCGCCTGTACGGAAATATCCGTCGGCTGTGAATGACGTGGCGTTGAGGTCAGGACGGTTATAGTAGCCGGGGGTGATGGTAGGGCCCTTGAGGAGTATCTCGCCCTCGTCAGAGAAGCGTATGTCTATGCTCTTTATCGGACGGCCTATGCTGCCGATACTGTAGGGACGGTCGAGACAGTCACAGCTGACTGTCGCGAGCGACTCTGTCAAGCCATAGCCGGCCATCATGAAGATGCCGATGGAATGGACAAACTCCTCAACCTGTGGGGAGATGAAGGCTCCGGCGGTGGGGAAGAAATGGGCATTCTCAATGCCAAGCTGGCGGCGTACAAGCGAGAAGACTATCTTGTCCATGAGCTTGTACTCCATGCGCAGGGAGAGAGGCGGCCGCTTCCCACGGCTCAGATACTCTATGTTATGACGGCGGCCTATGGCGATGGCCTTGTTGAAGAGCTTCTGCTGCATGACGCCGGCATGCTCTATCTTGTCCATGACGCCTACATAGACTTTCTCCCAGAATCGCGGCACGGCGCACATGCACGTCGGGTGGGTCTCACGCATGGACTGCTGCACCTCGTGAGGGTCGGTGTTTATGATGAGCGTGGCGCCTAACGAGAGGCACAGGACAGCCCAGCCTTTCTCAAAGACATGGGTGAAGGGGAGGAAGTTGAGGATGCGGTCGGACGGTGTGACGGGCACAACGAGACCGTTGTCCTCAAGGGCCTGGTGAAACTGCCCCATGGTGAGCATGACGCCTTTTGAGTTGCCTGTCGTGCCAGAGGTGTAGAGGATGCAGGCAAGGTCGTCCCACGTGGCGTCCTCGCGGCGCGAATAGACCGTGGCCTCCAGATGGTCGTCGTCGCCACTCTTGATGAAATCGTCGAAGTAGACGCTCGACGGGTCGTGGGTGGAGAGACGGACACTGCGGTCGAAGACTATAATCTTCTCGAGCGTGGGACAATGATGCTGGACACGCCGCGCCTTGTCATACTGCTCCTGCTCGCCACAGAAGACTATGCGGATATTGGCATCGCTGACCATGAACTGTATCTGCTCCTCGCTCGTGGTGGCGTAGAACGGCACTGTACATGCACGTATGCCCCACGCGCCAAAGTCTGAATAGGCATACTGGATACAGTTCTGGGAGAATATGCCGACCTTCTCCTGGACATTGACTCCTAACGAGACAAGCGCACGGGAGACACGTGACACCTGCTGGGAGAAACGCTGCCATGACACACGCTTCCACTCACGCCCGCCAAACTCCTTGTATTCAAGGGCGGCACGGCGGCCATACTCGGAAGCCAAATCATGGACCATAACCGAAAGATGACTGTTAATCTGCATAGACACGACGGTTTTTCTAAACTGCCAAGCATCAGGGACGATACAGAAGAACATCCATGAGACATGGCCGGACGACACTGACGGCATACACCTCACGCCACAGCAGCGACAGCGACACTACCACAGAAGGCATCAGGAAAGAGGGAGCCCGACTGGCTGAACAGTAGCTGTGAGCGACGCTCAGAAACACTATGTTGGAGGCATAATGTCACTGCAAAGTTACAAAAAAAGCAGTAATAACCAAACAGATTGATAGTTTTTTTAATCTTTCAGAAGACGAAAGGGTTTTATAAAAAATATTTTTCGTAATTTTGTGGCATGACTTTATGGGAGCGGGCAAGGGACGCACACAGCCCAAGACGCTCAACCATGCAAACCAGAACACACAGAAATGACTGACTACAAACAATATACAGAGGAAGCGGCCCGACTGCTCATGAGGCTCATAGAGACACCACGCGTCAGCCGTGACGAGGCGGCGGCGGCCGATATCATGCAGGGTTGGATGGAGGAGAGGGGGCTCACACCATGCAGGATAGGCAACAACATCGTGGCCGTCGCCCCAGGATATGCCCCCGGGAGGGAGACAGTGATGCTGAACGCGCATATCGACACCGTAAAGCCTGTCGCATCATGGACACGCGACCCGCACAAGGCTGAAATCATCGGCGACAAGCTCTACGGCATAGGGAGCAACGACTGCGGAGGAGGACTGGTGGCGCTATTGCAGACATTCAGGATGCTGAGGGAGAAAGAATGTGGAAGAGGCTTCAACCTGGTGTATATAGCATCGACAGAGGAGGAGGTCAGCGGCGCCGGAGGACTGACAAAGGTGATACCGTTGTTAGGGGAGATAATACCGGGGTTCAATATGCAGACCGACCGCTCCCGGCCTGAGCTCTTCGCCCATCCCGGACTGGCGATAGTGGGAGAGCCGACAGGCATGCAGCCCGCTGTGGCTGAGAAGGGGCTGATGGTGGTCGACATGACAGCACACGGGGTATCAGGCCATGCCGCGAGAGACAACGGCGTGAACGCCATATACAAGGCTCTCGACGACATACAGTGGATAAGGGACTACAAATTCAAGAAGATATCTGAGCTGCTGGGACCGACGAAGATGACGCTGACCGTGATAAACGCGGGGACACAGCATAATGTCGTGCCTGACGAGTGCAGGATGGTCATAGACATAAGGACAAACGAGCGGTATACAAACGAGGAGGTCTTCGACATCATACAGCGGCACGTCAGCTGCGAGGTGAAGGCACGCTCCTTCAGATTGTCGTCATCGTCAACACCACTCTCCCACCCTATCGTCATCCGGTGCATAGACGAAGGCATGAAGCCTTTCGGCTCGCCGACTCTCTCTGACCAGGCTCTCATGCCATGGCCATCGCTGAAACTCGGACCGGGAGACTCAGCGCGCTCCCACTCGGCTGACGAATATATTTGCCTCTCGGAGATAGACAACGCTATCAGGACCTACATGAGAATCCTGTCATGAGTACAGGCGGAGTACAGGACAAAACACCCATCACGGCACTATACTGTCTCTCTTCAACAACAACAGCCTGCCTGATACACAGGGCATGATTACGAGCAGGAGTGCATAACTGTTTATAGAATCCCTGCACTGCCCACCTGACAGAACGACTAATAACAACCGATATACAAACTTAACCAACAAAGAAACATTATGAGAGTAATCATCGAACCCACCTATGAGGACATGTCAAGATGGGCTGCCGACTATGTCGCCATGCGCATCAATGAGGCCAGACCGACGGCTGAGAGACCATTCAAGTTAGGATGTCCCACAGGGTCGTCACCCCTTGGGCTCTACCGTGAGCTTATCAAGAAGTATGAGAAAGGGGAACTTTCGTTCGAGCATGTGGTGACGTTCAATATGGACGAGTATGTCAATCTGCCTGAGGACCACCCAGAGAGCTACCACTCTTTCATGTGGAACAACTTCTTCTCACACATAAACATCAAGAAGGAGAATGTGCATATACTTAACGGCAACGCCCCAGACCTCATCAAAGAGTGTGAGGACTATGAGGCAGCGATAGCCGCAGCAGGAGGCATAGACCTCTTCATGGGCGGTGTGGGGCCCGACGGACATCTGGCTTTCAACGAGCCGGGGTCGTCGCTCTCGTCGCTGACACGCATAAAGACGCTGACAACGGACACCATCATAGCCAACTCACGATTCTTCGATGGTGACCTCTCGCTCGTGCCGAAACAGGCGCTGACAGTGGGCATAGGGACTGTGATGGCGGCGAAGGAGGTGCTGCTGCTCTGCAGCGGGCACCATAAGGCACGCGCCTTGCAGCATATTATCGACGGACCGGTATCTCACAAATGGACTGCATCGGCTCTGCAGATGCACCGCAGGGCTGTCGTGGTTTGCGACGAGCAGGCGTGCGACGAGCTGACGGTAGCCACATACAAATACTATCTCGACAAGGAGAGGGGCAACCTCTAATCCTGGCGGGTGTCACCCCCAAGCACCTGACGCCCAGAAAGAAAACAAACGGACATACTACCGTCGCTGGCTGACATCCCGTTCAGAAGCGACGGTGGGAAATACAGACAGGGCTCACATGACAGCATAGCCCCTGCTGATTGACACCCCACAAATCGCTGCCAACAGAAGCCCATAAACAGTGAAGCCGCCACGAAGTGAAATCTCCATGGCGGCTTTTCGCATCGAAAGGGCACAGGGTCCTGCCCTTATCATCCATAACGTTACATCTACAATCGTATTCTATAAACAGGGGAGACGGTCAGACGAAACTGATAACCCCTGGCGTTTTCTGCTGCTGCTCTGCTTTCTTGTCTGCCGTCTGGTGGCTGCCTGACGACTGGTTGACGAGGTCTGTCACCTGCTGTCGGCTGCGCCTCATCGTCGGTGTGCTCTCTATGGCGTCGATGATAGAGTCATTGTCGAGGTCGTCATCTGTGAAGATGAAGATATTGGCCGGACGGCGCACAAAGCCATTGTTAGTGTCGGGATAGTATCCCTGGCGGCGTGCGTCGAGCTCAGCGTCCTTGGCTGCCTGGGCAGCCTCGCGCATAGCCTCGTCCTGGTCCTGACGCTTCACACGCTCTGTCATGCCCTCGACATTCGACAGTCCGAATCCTGTGGCGAGGATAGTGACCTTGACGCGGTCGGCAAGGCTTGGGTCATTGAAGAGCCCCCACTTAGTCTCGATATCGTCGCCGAAACCCTCCATGAACTCTGTGACATCGTTCATCTCGTCCATCATGAGCCCCTGGGCGTTCTTCTCGGCAGAAGAGTAGATGGCAAGGAGTATCTTCTTCGAGTTGAAGATATCGTTGTTATTGAGCAACGGAGAGTTGAGGGCGTCGTTGATGGCAATCCTCACACGTCCCTCTCCCTCGCCATATCCTGTCGACATGATGGCGACACCGCCGTCCTTGAGCACTGTCTTGACATCATTGAAGTCGAGGTTTATGACACCATGGACTGTGATAATCTCGGCTATCGACTTAGCTGCGACAGAGAGTGTGTCGTCGGCCTTGCCGAAAGCCTGCATGATTGGCAGGTCGGGATATATCTGGAGGAGGCGCTGGTTGTTGATGACGAGGAGCGCATCGACATTCTTCTCTATCTCCTCCACACCGTCAAGGGCCTGGTCAATCTTCCTCCTGCCCTCAAAGAGGAATGGTATTGTGACGATGCCCACTGTCAATATGCCCTGGGCCTTTGACTCGCGCGCTATGACTGGGGCGGCACCTGTTCCTGTGCCACCGCCCATGCCGGCTGTTATGAAGGTCATCTTGGTGCCGTCGGAGAGCATGTTGCGCACAGCGTCGATGGTCTCCTCAGCGGCCTCGCGGGCTCTTGCGGGGCGGTTGCCCGCACCGAGTCCCTCTGTGCCGAGCTGTATCTTGACGGGGACGGGAGAGTCATTGAGAGCCTGGGCATCGGTATTGCAAAGGACGAAAGAGACGTCATGGATGCCCTCACGGTACATGTGGTTGACGGCATTGCCACCACCGCCGCCGACACCAATGACTTTTATTATGCTCTGTTTCTTCTCGGGGACACCGAAGTCCACGAGGTTCGGTCTGTTATTGTCTGCCATATTGTATGTTTCTATATCTTATTTGCCTGCCCCACGGGTAGGGGGCATGGAGTGGTCATGTTATGTTTATCGAGGGCTGTGACGGCAGCCCTTGTGTGCTGCCAGAGTCATTCCTCGGGTTTGGTGAGGACATTGAATATGTTTATCAGTCCTTTCTTTATGCGTGTGGGCAGCGCTTTCTCCTTGCGCAGGCGCTCTTCCTCCTCGGCCTTGCGAGCCTCTTCCTCAGCTTTCAGGCGCTCTTCCTCCTCTGCCTTGCGGCGGGCCTCTTCCTCAGCAGCCTCACGCTCACGTCCGGTAGGCACCTGGCCGGCCTTGACCTCGTTGAGCGGACGAGGGGTAGAGGGGTCTTGTGATGCCGCAGTAGCCTGCCCGAAGAGGTTGTGAATCTCGCTCATAGGACGGCCAGAGGATTTCTGGTCGGCTTTAAGGAGCAGGGATATGGCTGTGCATAGTGTGGAATCATCGGCAATGGTGACACCCTTGGCGTAGTTGACACTGGCATTGATGGTCTTCGCGATGCGCACCTTGTCGATATTTGAATACTGCCTGAAGGCCTGCTCCATGTTCTTCATGTTAGCTCCACCGCCTGTCAGAATGATGCCGCCAGGGAGTTTGTCGACATAGTCAGAGGGGATTTGGGCTATGGCGTTCTTCACTATCTCCTCGACACGGGCCTCAACGATGGAGACGAAATCGCGCTGGGGGATGGAGCGCTGCTGGTCGATGGGGTACATCGTAGCAGCATCGACATCCTTCGGGTTGGTGCATGCGGAGGCATACTTCAGCTTGAGCTTCTCGGCCTCCACATCGTCGATATGGAACGATGTGATGTCCTTGGTGATATTCCATCCGCCCATTGGCACAGTGGCCATATGGCGCAGGATATTCTTGTAGTATATTGAGACTGTCGTGGTGCCTGCTCCCAGGTCGACAAGGACGCACCCGCCACGGCGCTCAGAATCAGAGAGGATACTGTCAGCAAGCGACATCGGGGCGAGGTAATAGCGTGGCTCAGGCATTCCCGGCTGCTCAAAACATTTGTAGAGATTGCGGCAGAAAGAGTCTCTCCAGACGATGTTGAGGAAGTTTCCCTCAACACGGTTGCACTCTATGCCTACGGGATCGAGCTGGAACTGTGAGTCGACCTTGAACTCCTGTGGTGCGACATCGAGGATGGTCTTGTTCGCATAGCGTGTCGCGCGGTTGCTGTCCATCATGCGGTCGATGATGTTATGGCTCACGACAGTAGCCTCGTCAAAGTCTGTCGCCAACGTGTTGACAAGGCTGTAAACACCCTGTCCGCCTATGCCGACATGGACAAGTGTAATCTCTGTCTGCAGCTGGTTCTGCAGTTTCTGTATGATATTTCGTATGCACTGGTTGGTCTTGTCTATATTATACACTACGCCACGGCGTATGCATAACGCTCCCGGTTCGGTGGCTGTGGCAAGTATGGTGACACTACCATCCACTTTCTTCTGTCCGGCAATGCCGGTAATCTTCGATGAGCCGAGTTCTATGGCTACGTAGAATTCTTTTGCTGCTGGCATATCGTTGGGTATTATGATTTTTATCTTGCGTTATCTGTTGGTGTCGGGGTATGGAGGCTGGGGGCTATGAGGTCCTGCCTTTCGACTTAGAGGACTTGTTTGTGGACGACGAGGAGCTGCCTTTGGACTGCGCCGGCTGTTTAGAGGCAGACGACGGAGAGGCCTTCTTGTCATTCGACGGCTTGTTCTTCTGCTCATGCGACGCCGCTGTGGTAGATGTCTTAACAGCGTTCCTGTTCTTGTCGCCTGATGCCTCCTGGGCTTTCCTATGCTCAGGGTTCTCAGGTGGCGCGGCAGCCTCGACAGCGGGATGGTCAGCCTCATGCACCTCAGGGACCACGACAGCGGACTTCTGTATCCTCATCAGCTCGGGGTGTTTCTTACAGATTATCTGGTTGTCATACTGTATGTCTATGCGCTGATACTTGTTCCATCCAGCCACGGAGAGCCCGTAACGGTAGAAGTTGCGTAGCCTCTTCAGCTTTTCCCTGACAAAGACTGTCACCTCCTCGTCACGCTCTGACTGCTTGGCCGACAGGGGGAGATATCCCAAGAAGACGATGTGGTCTCCGACACGCGGCACTATCTCTATGCCGAGATCATGCTGGACGTTTATCTGTACGATATTGTTGCGCCAGAAATCGTCTGCCATTATCACTCTCGCGAGTATGGAGATGTATCGTCTGGCGAATGTCCTGGAGACTTCTCCTGTGACGATGATGAGGTCAGAGACATACTTTGAGTTAGGCATGATGCCTCCATTCTCGTCGAGATAATAGTCGTCGCCGCGCTCACTCTTTATCCTGACGAGTGGCGAGCGTTGTGTGACGGTTATCACGACATGGCCGTCGATGGTCTTATGGCACTGTGCCGTGCTGACGAAAGGCGAGTGGTTGAGGATGCTCTCTATGTTTCTCGGCGAGATATCGTCAAGCCTGCGCCCCATAGGATATATCCCCTTGCGCTCGAGTATGGCCTTTATCTCTTTCGCATCGAGGAATCCATACGTCGTCTCGTCGGCTATATCTATCTCCACCTTCGTGCATTTTGTCACCAGTCTCTTTGGATTGTTGAACGATGTCACGGCGAATATGATATATCCGGCGATAATGATGTCGAGGATTATGATTATATATCTTTTCAAGATAAGGCTTTATGCTTCTTTGCTGTTAATTATTGATGCTATCTCGTCGCACTGGTTGTCAAGGTCTCCCGCTCCAAGGACAACAAGGACATCGAAGTCACGTGAGCGGACGAGACTGAGAACATCCTTCTTCTCTATGATGCTTCTCTCGACACCCGGAGCGAGGTTGTCGTATATGAGACGCGATGTCACACCCTCTATGGGCTGTTCTCTCGCTGGGTATATCTCTGTCAATATGACCTCGTCAAGTATGCTCAGCGCCTCAGCGAAGTCACGGTAGAAATCACGGGTGCGTGTATATAGGTGTGGCTGGAATATCGCTGTGATTTTCCTGTCGTGGTATATCTCCCTCAGTGAACGTGCCGACTGGAGTATCTCTTTCGGGTGGTGGGCATAGTCAGAGAGGAAGACGTGCCTGCTGTTGCGTATCTTGAAGTCGAAGCGGCGGTCCACACCGCCGTATGTCTCCATGCCATGTCTGAGCTCATCGGCTGTGCATCCATTCAGCTGGGCCATTGCCATGGCTGCTATGCCGTTATCGATATTGATGGGGATAGGCTGTCCGAGGCGTATGCCGCGCACTGTCTCTATGGGCGATATGAAGTCGAATGTTATCTCACCGTTCTCTATCTGTATGTTCTCGGCATGGAAGTCGCCCTCCTCACGTGAGTATTCGTAGACACGCACCCCTTGCTGTGGCTCGGCCTTCATCTCCAGCCCACGGTGGATTATGAGGGCTCCTCCTGGCTGTATGAGCGTGGTGTAGTGTCTGAAAGACTCAAGGTAGGCTTCCTTCGTGCCGTAGATATCGAGATGGTCGGGGTCGGTCGATGTGATGACAGACATCCAAGGGCGGAGCCAATGGAACGAGCGGTCGAACTCGTCTGCCTCTATCACGACATAGTCAGACTCTGGGGCGAGGATATAGTTTGACTTGTAATTCTTCGATATACCGCCAAGGAAAGCGTTACAGTCTACTGAGGATTGGTGCATGATATGTGCGCACATGGTAGATGTCGTGGTCTTTCCGTGTGTGCCGGCGAAGCAGAGACCATGATGGTCGCGTGTCAGAAGCCCGAGAATCTGCGCACGCTTCATCACCTTGAAGCCATTCTGGCGGAAGAATGTCAGTTCCCCGTGGCTGTCAGGAATGGCAGGAGTGTAGCATACGATGGTCTCCTCCGGATTCTTGAAACACTCTGCCACACTGTCTATATTGTCCTCAAAATGTATGTCTATGCCCTCCTTGACAAGCGCGTCGGTAAGGGCCGACGGTGTCTTGTCGTAGCCACCGACCTTGTATCCCTTCTTATTGTAGTAGCGCTCGAGAGCCGACATGCCTATGCCTCCAGCACCTATGAAGTATATCGATTTCATATTTATGTTCGTGTATCTGTTATCTTTGCTTTTTCTTTCTGGCTGCTCAGCGTGTCCCGTCTGCCGTAAGTGGCATCCCGATTGGTAGAGCCTCTCTCCAGCACCCATTGCCCCAGTCATGGCTATCCACCAGGGGATAGGAGCATATCCACCACGGGATAGGTGCATACCTGCTACGGGACAAGAGCATAACCGTCACGGGACAGCAGCATAACCGCTACGGGATAGGTGCAGAATTGCTACGGGACAGAGGAAGAGAGTTGCCACAATCTGCAGTTCTCCACATTGTGAGCGAGAGGCGCGGCGGCTCATCCTACGGCATCCGATATATATTAAAGAGAGGCCAAGAGGGAGTTTTCTATCGCTATGTATGCCCCATATTGCCGTCTGAATTATATATCATCCAGCTCTCACTGCGTTCCTGCTGCTGGCTTACGCGTTCTTCTCAGCCTCGTCGATTACTATCTTCGCTATCACCTCTGCCGAGTTATTGAAGGCCAGTTTCCTCACCTCTGTCTCAAGACATCTGATTTTCTCGGGGCTTGCCATGAGCGTTACGGCCTCGTTGACGAGCATCTGGCGCGCTTCACGGTCGGCACAGAATATCGCGGCATCCTTATCGGAGAGCGCCCTGGCGTTCTTTGTCTGATGGTCCTCCGCGACATTGGGCGATGGGACAAGTATGCTTGCCTTTCCGAGCAGGCATAGCTCTGAGATACTTGACGCTCCGGCACGTGACACTACGATATCTGCCGCACGGTATGCCATGGCCATATCTGAGACGAATGCCTGAGGATGAACGAGAGGATGGTCTGCTCCTCTTGGCGATGTCTTGTCGGCATAATAGGCCTCAGCTTTCTGCTTACACTCCTCGGCATAGTATTTTCCGGTCTGCCATATCACCTGTATGCCAGCCATCTCGAAAGCTGCGATGCCCTGTGCTATGGAGTCGTTTATAGTCCGTGCTCCTAACGAGCCGCCGATGACGAGGAGAGTCTTGCGGTGAGGGTCGAGCCCGAAGCTCTTCCTGGCCTCCTCTTGCGACGCCTTACACTCGAGCAGGCTCTGCCTTACGGGGTTGCCAGTCATGACGATACGGTCCTTGGGGAAGAAGCGTTCCATGCCATGGTAAGCGACGCATATCTTGACGGCTTTCTTGGCGAGCGATTTGTTTGTCACTCCGGCATACGAGTTCTGCTCCTGCACTATGCATGGTATTCCCATCGAATAGGCGGCATTCAGCGTAGGGCTGCTGGCGTAGCCTCCGACTCCGACGACGGCTTGTGGCTTGAACTTGCGTATGACCTCCTTCACCTGTGAGCGGCTCTTGAGGAAATCAATCATCACACCCACATTCTTCGGGCTCCACAAGGGGCGTATCAGTCCGCGCACTGGCAGTCCGACAATCTCATATCCCGCCTGTGGCACACGCTCCATCTCCATGCGTCCGTTAGCTCCGACAAATAGAATCTCTGCGTCGGGACGCAGCGCCTTTATTGCGTTGGCGATTGACACGGCAGGGAAGATATGTCCTCCTGTGCCTCCTCCGCTGACAATTATTCGTAGTGACATTGTTCTTATCTTTTTTGTTATTATATTGTGGCGACAGTCTCCCTGCCATGCGTCATGTTATGGTATGGAGGCATGATGTCACTTTTTCTGTTCTCAAGCCAGCCCGTCCCACAAGCGTGCTGATGCTGTGGCAGGCTTTCCCTTTCGCTATCTGGCGGAGCGACCGCGCCTTATCGGTCATCCCCCCGTGTGTAGCCCACTGTCTCTCCTACGCTATCTCCGGCACCGGCTTCTTCTTTTTTGCCGAGCGTGATATTGAGAGCAGCATCCCGATATACACGCAGTTGATGATGGTCGATGTACCGCCTTTGGATATCAACGGCAAGGGCTGTCCTGTGACAGGTATTATGCCGACAGCGACCATCATATTGAACAGGGCCTGCACGACGAGCAGTATAGCTATCCCCATGGCAAGGAATGCGGGGAAGGTGTTCACACAGTTCTTGGCTATTGTGCCTACCCTGAAGAACAGGACGACATAGAGTATGGCAATTAGAGCTGCCCCCTCGATGCCCATTTCCTCTATTATGATGGCATAGATGAAGTCAGAGAAAGCCTGTGACAGGAAGTCACGCTCCTCGCTGTTGCCTGGCCCGCGCCCTATGCCGTTGCTCTTCACTATCGCTATATTGGCATGTGCCACCTGTGCGTCGCGGTCAAGGTCGAACTCACTTGGCTTCACCTCGTCGCCTCCCCAGCGTTCTATGCGCGCCTTCCATGTGTCGGCACGGTGCAGCAGTCCTCCGCGTTCTGGGGTCTTCTCCGCGCTCTCGACGAGTATCGTCTTATCGTTATTGCTGGCAGTGGCAGTCGAATTGTCTCCAAGGAGCAACAAGACAAATACCCCCATGGCCACGACGATAAAGAACAGTCCGAGGGCACGGCCAATGATATACATCGGCACGCGGCCTATAATCATCATTAGGAGCACGACAAAGGCCAAGAGAGCTGCTGTTGAAAGGTTCTCGAGACCTATCGGGATAATGATGAAGGCACTCGTCACCGCCACCCATAAGAATGTCTGCGGGCTCGCGCCTTTCTCTGTCTGCATAGCGCTGAGAATCTGTGCCACAGCGAGTATGAGTGTGCCCTTCGCTATCTCCGACGGCTGGAACTGTATGCCTGCAATGCCAAACCATCTGCTCGCGCCATTGGTGCTCTCTCCAATACACAGCACTATGATGAGCAGGATGAACGAGAATAAGAGCATCGGCAGTGTCGCTATCTTGAAATACTTGCATGGGATGTTCAGCACACAGAGTGTCGTGCACAGTCCGACTAAGATAAAGAAGGAATGCTTGATAAGCGGTCCCCAGTAGCTTCCTCCACGGAACGTGAGGAACGACGAGGCGGAGAACACCTCTACGATGCTCACGAGACAGAGGAAGAAGAATATCATCCAGATGACTTTGTCACCCTTGAAGATATTTCCTAATTTATTGTTCATAGACTTTATATGGGGTATATAGGGTTATGGGATGTTTCTGACGAGCCACCCATAGTGGGTTTACAATGGGGTGTTTGGGCTTTCCTGGCTGTGTCCCGGCAGAGGGATTAATGTCAGAGCGCGCGCACAAGGGTCTTGAACTGCTCGCCACGGTCCTCCATATTGCGGAACAAGTCGAACGAGGCGCAGCATGGAGAGAGCAGCACAGCGTCGCCCTTATGTGCCAGACGCACACAGGCCTCAACACAGTCTTTCATCGAGTGGGTGTCAGCCACAGGCAGCCCGAGGCTGTCAAAGCTGTCGTGGAGCTTGGCGTTGTCGGCTCCGAGATATACTATTGCCGAGCATTTCTCCTTGACGAGTGGTGCTATTGTAGTATAGTCGTTCCCCTTGTCCTTGCCTCCCACGATGAGCACTGTAGGGCGTTCCATGGCCTGCAGTGCCACACGGCATGCGTCGACGTTGGTCGCCTTGGAGTCATTGATATAGAGGACACCGTCTTTCTCTGCCACTCTCTCAAGTCTGTGCTCCACACCGGGGAATGTCCCGAGACACTCTCTGATGAGCTTCTCGTCCACTCCTGCCTGCCTTGTGGCATAGTATGCGGCGAGAGCATTGCGCTTGTTGTGCTGTCCCATCTGGGAGAAGACGAGCCCGAGGCGCTCGAAGTCATCGTCGGCAAAGGGGCAGAGGGATGGTTGTCCGTCGTTGGCAGGGCGACTGGTCGGTGTGGGCTGTGGCCTGTATCCCTGTCTGCGTTTCTCCAGCTCATTGTCGATATACTCGTCCTGCTTCCAATATACGAAAGTGTCTTCCGGGGTCTGGTTCTGTATGATGCGCATCTTTGAGTCGGCATAGTTCTGCATACAGAATTCATAACGGTCGAGATGGTCGGGTGTGATGTTCATGAGCACAGCGACATCGGCCTTGAAGTCGAACATATTGTCGAGCTGGAAGGAGCTTATCTCGAGCACATACCACTCGTGGTCGCCCTCTGCCACCTGCATGGCGTATGAGCGTCCGATGTTCCCCGCGAGTCCGACATCGAGCCCAGCCTTCTGCATTATGTAGTATATTAGGGATGTTGTCGTTGTCTTGCCGTTAGAGCCTGTTATGCATATACACTTCCCATAGCTGTATCTCTTGGCGAACTCGAGCTCTGCGAGTATAGGTGTCCCTTTCTCCATGAGCTGTCTTACCATTGGTGCGGTATCGGGTATTCCGGGGCTTTTCACCACCTCGTCGGCTGTCAGTATCTTCCCGGCGGTATGTTGCCCCTCCTCCCATTCTATGCCATGACTGTCGAGCAGGGCCTTGTACTTGTCCTTTATGCCTCCCATATCGGACACGAACACGTCGTAGCCCTGTTTCTTTGCGAGTATGGCTGTTCCTGTACCGCTTTCTCCGGCACCGAGTATTACAAGTCTCATCGTTCTGCTTACCTTTCTTTCTTAATTCCTTGTCGCCCGTATGGCCAGCGTGCGGCCATGGGCTTTTTGTCTGCCGCAGATTCTTCTCTGTGGCTTTTTTCGTATTATCTTATCTTCAGCGTTATGATGGCGAGTGCAGCCATGAGGATTGTGATAATCCAGAATCTTGTCGTTATCTTCGACTCGAGCCAGCATCCCCTCGGCCAGTTCAGTATGACCTTGACATCTGGTGCGAGCTGTCCCGGGAGCACTCTGAACGCGTCATGTATAGGGGCTCTCTTGAACAGTCTGAGTTTCTTTCCGCGCTTGTTCCCGTATTTTGCCACTCTTACCTGTAGCAATACCGAGACGCTCTCCATGAAGAAGACGAAGCAGAGGACAGGAATGAGCAGCTCCTTATGTATGATGACTGCTGTCACGCCTATTATACCGCCAATGGCGAGCGAGCCTGTATCGCCCATGAATATCTGTGCCGGGTAGGCGTTATACCACAGGAAACCTATCAGGGCTCCGACGAAGGCGCAGATGAATATCACGAGCTCTTGTGAGCCAGGCACATACATGATGTCGAAATAGGAGGCGTAGCCGACATTAGAGGAGACATAGGCGAGGATGCCGAGCGCTATGCCTATTATCGCGGCGTTGCCCGCAGACATGCCGTCCATGCCGTCGTTAAGGTTCGAGCCGTTGGAGACAGCTGTCACGACGATAGTGGTCATGATGACGAAGAGAATCCATCCGGCAGCATACTTATACTTACCGCAGAACGCCACGAACGTTTTATAGTCCAGGTTGTTGTCCTTCACGAAAGGTATCGTCGTGATGGTCGACTTCACGGGCTCGCTCTTGTGGACAACCATCTCTGTGCCTTGTTTCTGCACGGAGACATTCTCACGTATCACAGCGTCAGGCGAGAGCCACAGTGTCAGTCCGACGACGAGGCCGAGGACACACTGTCCGGCAAGTTTGTATATAGGCCTCAGTCCGTCCTTTGATATCTTCATCTTTATATAGTCGTCTATGAAGCCTATCGCCCCGAGCCATACTGTGGTGACAAGCATGAGAATCATGTATATGTTCCTGAGCCTGCCGAAGAGGAGACAAGGGACTATTATGGCGACGAGGATTATTATCCCGCCCATTGTCGGCACGCCTTTCTTCTGCTGTCCGTAAGGGTCTATGTCACGGTCGCGCTGTGTCTCGGTGGCATGATGCCGGCGCATCCATTTTATGAAATACTCACCGAACCACACGCTTATGACAAGCGAGAGGATGAGTGCGAGCAGTGAGCGGAATGATATGTAGCTCCAGAGATGTGCTCCCTGTATGCCGAACTGCTCAAGGTATCTGAAGATGTAGTAAAGCATTGTCTTTTTCTGTATCTCTGTTATGATGGAGTCTGTGGGCCGGTCTTGCCAGATTATGGCTATCCCTGTTTGGGGGAGTGTTCCTGACCGTTGGTGGCAGTGACTTTAAGTCATTCCAATCCGAAGGCCTTCCTGACCTCCTCACGGTCGTCGAAGTGGTGTTTCACATCGCCCACAATCTGGTAGTCCTCGTGTCCCTTTCCGGCTATGAGGATGACATCACCCGCCTTTGCTATTGTCACGGCTGTGCGTATGGCCTGCCTTCTGTCTGTAATGCGCAGGACATTCTTCATCTGGGCAGGTTTCAGTCCGGCCTCCATATCGTCGAGTATGGCCTCCGGCTCCTCATGTCTCGGATTGTCAGATGTCAGTATGACCTTGTCGCTCTGCCTTACTGCTTCCTGTGCCATGAGTGGCCGTTTGCCCTTGTCCCTGTTTCCGCCGCATCCGCAGACAGTTATCACCTGTCCCTTTCCGTTGAGCACTTCGTGTATGGCGTTCAGCACGTTCTCTATTGCGTCAGGTGTGTGTGCATAGTCAACGACAGCCGTCACGCCCTCGGCAGAGCGTATAGGCTCCAGTCTTCCGGCTACGCTCTTCAGCATCGAGAGGACGAGGAGCACCTCATCCTGTCCCTTGCCGAGCATGCGTGCCGCACCATAGACAGCGAGGAGATTAGAGACATTGAACTTTCCGATGAACTGCACAGCGACCTCACGGTTGTCAATCTCGAGCAGCATGCCCTCGAAGTGGCATTCTATGATGCGTGCCTTATAGTCGGCCATGGCCCGTGTGCTGTATGTGCGGACGGTGGCGCTGGTGTTCTGTACCATGACCATTCCGTTCTTGTCGTCGGCGTTGGTGATGGCGAATGCTCCCTTGGGGAGATTGTCGAAGAACAGTTTCTTGGCGTCGCGGTAGTTCTCGAATGTCTTGTGATAGTCAAGATGGTCACGTGTGAGATTGGTGAATATGCCGCCCGCGAAGACCAGTCCGCCTATGCGCTGCTGGTATATGGCATGGCTTGAGCACTCCATGAAGGCATACTCGCATCCTGCCTCTACCATGCGTGCGAGGAGACTGTTCAGCTCGATGGGGTCGGGTGTGGTGTGTGATGCGGGCAGCTCCTCGCCCTCGATATAGTTGCAGACAGTGGATAGGAGTCCGCATTTATGTCCCATCTTGCGGAACATATTATATAATAAGGTGGCGATTGTTGTCTTTCCGTTTGTTCCTGTCACACCGACGAGTCTCAGATGCTTTGACGGCTCACCATAGAACATTGTCGCTGCCGGGCCCACAGCAGTCTCGCATGACTGTACCTTAATGTATGTCACGCCATCTGCGATGGTGTCGGGCATATCCTCGAGTATTACGGCCGTGGCTCCCAGCTCTATGGCTTTTGGTATGAACTGGTGTCCGTCAACCTGTGTTCCCTTCATAGCCACGAAGATGTGTCCGGGCTGAATCTTGCGGCTGTCTATGTTGATGCCGGTGATTTCTTTCTCCGTCTCGCCTGTTATGCTGAGTGTGGAGAGTTTTGAGAGGATTGCTGTCAGTTTCATGTCTTGTTTTATTTGGGGGTGCAAAGTTACTATTTTTCCTTTGCGGTTGCAAGTTTTTTTCTTATGGAAACGTGCTGTGTGGCCTGTCGCTTGCTTATGGTCAAGAATGGTGGGGGTGGGCGCCGTCTGTGCCAGCTTGCGGCAGGCTGCCTGGCCATTATGTGGCGGAGGGGCAGCCGGATGTATGCCTCACGCCTATCCCATCTCGAGGATTATCCTCATGCCCGGACGTATCTTTGTCTCTGGCGCTATGCTCTGGTGTCTCACCTTCCCACATCCCTTGACAGAGACCTTGACGCCTCTGCTCTCGAGCATGTAGACAGCGTCGCGCGCTCCCATACCCTCGACATTGGGGATATAGTGTTTTGAGGGCACGCCCTGCTTTGCCAGCTCCACGCCTTTCTTCTCTCTCACGGCCTTTCCCCATACAGGAGCTCCTGTGGCGTAAATGCCGTTCCATCCTCCGTAGGTGGCTATATCAAGCTGTCTCAGCACATAATCGGCTGCGAGGAGGTTGCCACTCTTCACATCGGGTGTGAGAACAGAGAGCGAGTCGTTTGCCACATCGACGTCATGCTTCAGCTTCTTTGCCATGATTCCCTCGGCGATATTGTGGAAGACGACTCCACACATGCCGCCTCCCGATGCGGGCAGTCCGGTCTTCTTCAGACACACGATGCATGTGTACTCGGGGTCTTCGAACGGGAAATATCCACAGAATGAGAGCCAGTATCTTACTCTTCCGGATTTGTATGAGCCACTCTGGTCGGCCACTTGTGCCGTTCCTGTCTTTCCAGCCACTTTGAACGACTTGCTTCCGGCCTTGGAACCGAGGCCTTTCGAGACAACGCCTTCAAGTATCTTCTGTATCTTCCTCAGTGGCTGTTCTCCGCATATGCGCTCCTTGAGGCATACGGGGTCGTAGCGTGTTATTGTCTCACCGTCCTTCTGCACCTCCTTGACGAAGCGTGGCTGCATGAAGCGTCCGTTGTTGGCTATGGCGTTATAGAATGCCACGGTGAATATCGGTGGCACCTGTGTCTCGTAGCCTATTGACATCCATGGCAGTGTTGTCTTCGACCAGTTGAGATACTGTCCGTTCTTCGCCTTCTTGGGCATACGTACTATGGCGTGCTTCTGTGCGCCCGGGAATGGGAGGTCAAAGTCTATGCCGAGTCCCAGGCTGTGTATCCTCTCCACGAATTTCTCGGGATGGTCGTGATATGCCCGGTCTATGAGGCGGCTGACACCGATGTTGCTGCTGTAGTACAGCACCTGTGGCACGGTGAGCACTCCGTATCCGCCACGTCGCCAGTTATGGTCGCGCATCTCGCGTCCGTACATGGGCCATACGCCTCCTCCCGTGTCTATGTTATACTGTGCGGTGGTGTCTATCTTGCCGTCCTCGAGGGCTGCGAGTATTGATGCCGTCTTGAAGACAGAGCCTGGCTCGACAAGGTCAGAGACAGCGTTGTTCTTCACCTCTCTATATACATAGCCCCCGTTGCCGTCATTGAGACGCGTCATATTGACGAGGGCCTTGACATCGCCTGTCTTCACCTCCATGACGATAGCCACACCGAGCTCCGCGTTTATCTCTTTCATCTCGTTGATTACGGCATGTTCGGCGAGGTCCTGTATGTTGACATCGAGCGTGGTGACGATATCCGCTCCGTCGACAGGTTCCTTTATGGTGATGTCGAGGTATCTGTTCAGCACTTTGCGGCGGTTTATGAGGCCCTGCTCTCCTCTCAGCACAGAGTCATAGTAGAGCTCGAGGCCGCAGCGTGCAGAGTCTATAGCGCCGTACATCTCGCCTATAGTACGCGAGGCGAGGGTTCCGTTGGGCCTTGTGCGGGCATTGAACTCCTCGACATGGAATCCGCCCTTGTTCTTCGACAGGCGCAGGATGGGCAGCTGCTTGACTTCTGAGTATGTCGAGTAGCTGACACGCTTGGGCCATATCGGCCAGTGGCAGCTTCCCTTGCGGACATTCCCCTCCGAGTCAGTATACTGCTTCTCGCGTCCCTCACGGAGATGTTTGCGGAACTCCTCTACGCTGCATTGCGGGAATATGGCGTTCAGGCCGCGGCATATTGAGTCCTCTTTCTCGTCCCACAGGGTGTCCGTCTTGGTCTTCTCCATGGTGCGGAAGTCTATGTATAGCTTATACTCTGGCAGACTCGACGCGAGGAGCTGGTAGTCGCAGCTGAGTATGTTTCCTCTCGAAGGCTTCACGGGCACGCTGTCATTCTTCAGCCTGTCGGCCACCTGCATCCAGTAGTCGCGCTTGACAGTCATTATGATGGCTGCCTTTGCCACTATGACGACGGCGAGCAAGGCCACGAAGAAGGCCACTATGTAGTATCGTGTTATTGGGTTCTTGGCGTTGAATTTGAACATCTTCTTTCCTTTCTGCTTCTTTCTCCATTTGCGGATTGTCCTGCTGGACATACAGGACTGGGGTGTATATTGGCCAGGGACGGTGTCGGCGGGGTATAGCTTCTCGCCACTGCTCTTGCTGACTTGCTTGCGGAGTCATTCTGCCGGTGCTGGCGCGTGGCTCTGCCGTGGGCGGCGGCTCTCTGTCTGTAGTGTCTTCCCCGCAGATATTCCGTCGGTTGGCTGAGCTTTCTTTCTCACTCGCCCTCGGGCACCTTGACGATGAACGGAGGCTGGTCGGCAATGTGCAGCACGCTGTCCTTGTTTGTCTTCAGCATGTCGAGGACACGGCTCTGGCGCGACTTCTCTGTCAGGCGGCTGGAGGTGGAGAGGGCCTTGTACTTGGCGTCCTGTAGTTCCATCCTCAGCTGGTCAATCTCCAGCAGGCTCTTCTGGCAGCTGTAGCGGTTGGATATATATATTATGACAAAGAGTGTGATGAGGAGTATCAGCCATATCTGCCGGCGCAGTATCTGTGATGTGAAGAAGCTGCCGCAGAGGAGGTCGATGTACGATGTCTTGATTCCTGACGTCTCCTCCTCGTGTATCTGCTCTCTCAGTGCCTCGCGGAATGTCTGTTCCTGCTGCTGTGGCTCTCTCTCTGTCAGCGTCTCCCTCTCTGCCTGTGGTGTCTCTGCCGGCGCTCTGTCGTCGCCCGGAGGTTCCGGTTTCTCTCTTGACGGCTGTGGCGTGGGGTCCGCTTCAAGTATTATCTCGTATGGTTTGTCGTCGTTCATGTTCATGCTTTTTATTGCTGTTTAGCGGCATATTGTCCTGTGGTTCTTTCCTTCTCCTCCCGCCGCCTGCTCTCTCATTTGTCGTCTGTTCTCTCGGCTATGCGTAGTTTTGCGCTCCGGCTGCGAGGGTTCTCGTGCTGCTCTGCCGTGGTGGGGGTTATCGGTTTGTTCTGTATGAGGCGGTATGGCGATGCCACTCTGCCATAGAAGTCCTGATGCTGCCTTCCCTCGACATTGCCTGTCTTCATGATGTTCTTCACCATGCGGTCCTCAAGAGAGTGGTATGTTATGACAGAGAGGCGCCCTCCGGGCTTCAGCACCTCGCCCGCTGCTGTGAGCATCTCGGCCAGCGCGTCCATCTCGTGGTTCACCTCTATGCGCAGGGCTTGGAACAGCCGGGTGATGTCTTTCTTCTCCCTCTCGCGCGGGAAGCATCGCCCTACGGTGTCGACGAGCTGCTGTGTCGTTGTTATCGGGCGCTCCTTGCGTGCCGTGGCTATCGCTGCCGCTATGCGCCTTGACTGCTTCAGCTCGCCGTACAGGTATATGATATCTGCCAGACGCTCCTCGCTGTATGTGTTGACGACATCTGCTGCGGTGGCGCCTCCGCGGTTGTTCATGCGCATATCGAGCGGGCTGTCGAAGCGGAAGGAGAATCCGCGGCTCTCATCGTCGAAGTGATGGCTTGAGACTCCGAGGTCGGCCAGTATGCCGTCGACGCCCTCCACACCGTAGTATCTCATCCAGTTCTTCAGATACCGGAAGTTTGAGCGGACGAAAGTCCAGCGCTTGTCGCCGGCGAGAACGACACCTCCCGCTCCAACTGTCGTGGCGTTCTGCTCGGCATCGGCATCCTGGTCGAACGAGTACAGATGCGCCCCGGCATCAAGCCGCGAGAGTATCTCCCTCGAATGGCCTCCGCCGCCGAACGTCACGTCGACATATACGCCACCAGGCGATATGTTTAGTCCGTCGACACTGGCTGTGAGGAGTACGGGGATATGGTATGTCTGGCTCTCGTTTGGCATAGCTCTGATAGGTTGGTTGATATGTGGGGGTGGTATGGTATGAGGGGCGGGGG
>JADYUK010000049.1 GCA_021531755.1 Hoylesella loescheii | reverse complement strand
TATTACTGTCCGCTAAACATTCCACATTGAGATTAAATTAGGGCTGATACCAGTGTTAGGTGTCAGCCCTTTTGGTTACCTTTGCAGTCGACAAACAAAATCAAACGTAACCATGGGCAAAAGTACACATTTTTTCGGACAGCCGGTATATGGTCAGCTGATAAAATCGCTTGATCGCGAAAAAATTATTGAATTGAGCCGTAAAAACGGCGGTGAGAAGTACATAAAGAGCTTTACTGGGTTCACCCATCTACTCACGATGCTTTACGCTGTCATCATGCGCTTCGACTCGCTTCGCGAGATAGAGGCGGCAATGACGGCAGAAGTGCGCAAACTCCATCACATAGGCATAGACAAGGTTCCTAAGCGTAGCACCCTGTCTGATGCCAATGCCAGACGCTCTGAGAAGTTCTTCGAGGACGTTTACCGCGACGTGTACCAGTCGAACAGGGAGAAGCTTTCTTCGGACAGCCGACGTAACGGGACGGAGGAATGGGTGAAAAGGCTGAGAATCATTGACTCTACCACTATCACGCTGTTCTCCAACGTGATTTTTAAGGGCGTAGGCCGCCATCCTAAGACGGGAAAGAAGAAAGGCGGCATCAAGGTACACTCCGTCATCCATGCCAACGAGGGTGTTCACTGTGACGTAAGGTTTACCTCAGCAGCCACCAACGACTCCTTCATGCTCGCTCCCAGTCATTTCCAGCATGATGAGATTGTGGCTCTCGACCGAGCATACATCAACTACGAGAAATTCGAGGAACTGACGCAGAGAAACGTGGTCTATGTCACGAAGATGAAGAAAAACCTTAAATATGAGACCCTGGTGGACTGCATGGACATGAACCCTGACGGCAGGATGGAGTACCGTGAACAGGTGGTAGTATTCAGGAAGGACGGCGTCAGCCACATAGCACGTATCATCACATACGTGGACATCAAGAAGGGAAAGACCCCGAAGCTGGTCTCACTGCTCACCAACGACTTTGACATGTCCATGGAAACCGTCGTGGCCATATATCGCAGGCGGTGGCAGATAGAGTCGCTCTTTAAGCAGATAAAGCAGAATTTCCCCCTCAGATACTTTTACGGCGAGTCTGCCAATGCCATCAAAATCCAGATATGGGTGACCCTAATTGCAAATCTGCTGCTTTCACTGCTGCAAATCTCGCTGAAAAGACGTTGGAGCTTCTCCGGGCTGG
>JADYUK010000048.1 GCA_021531755.1 Hoylesella loescheii | reverse complement strand
TTAGGCGTGTTTTTGAAATGAAACGGATTTGAATTTGTAATTTTGCAGTCAAATAGAAGACTGCATATGAACCAAGACAAATACGTTTTTGCTCAACTTACCGCCTTTTTGAACAGAACACAGTTTAACAACTACGTTCGTAAGTATGATGGAAACCGCTATGTGAAGCAATTCACTTGTTGGAACCAGTTGCTTGCAATGATGTTTGGCCAACTGAGTAATCGTGAGAGCCTGCGCGACCTGATTGTTGCTTTTGAAGCACATCGAGGCAAGCAATACCATCTTGGTTTGGGACGTAATCCCATTGCCAAGGCTACTCTCGCTTACGCTAATCAGACTCGTGACTACAGGATCTTTGAGGATTTCGCATTCTTCATGATGAAGGAAGCTTGTGAAAAACGGGCAACCAACATTCTAGATATTCCTGGAAAGAAATACGCATTCGACTCAACGGCCATTCCATTGTGTCTGGCTACGTTTCCTTGGGCAAAGTTCCGGAAGAAGAAAGGAGGAGTCAAAGCTCATGTACTTTATGATATTGAGGCTCAGGTTCCTGCCTTCTACACTGTAACCACAGCATCAAAACACGATTCTACTGCAATGTCGTCAATCCATTATGAACCAAACGCTTATTACATATTCGACAGAGCTTATGACTCATTCAAAGAACTCTACAAGATACACCTTAAGGATTCTTTCTATGTGGTCAGAGCCAAGACGAATCTGAAATATAAGATAGTCAAATGGAAGCGAAGAATGCCAAAGAATGTACTATCTGATGCGGAAATAAAACTGACAGGATATCTCTCCGAAAAGAAGTATCCAGAGTCATTCAGACTCATTCGATATTATGACGAAGAAGATGACCGTGAATTTACTTTCCTGACGAATGCGAAACACCTTTCTGCGTTGGACGTTGCTAATCTCTATAAGAAAAGATGGTTGGTGGAGCTGTTCTTCAAATGGCTCAAGCAACATCTTAGGATAAAGAGATTTTGGGGTACAACAGAGAATGCTGTACGCATACAAATCAGTGTGGCTATTATCACATACTGTCTCGTGGCTATTGTCCATCACGACATGAGGTTGGAACGCTCAACCTATGAGGTCTTGCAAATCCTCAGCATCTCATTGACAGACAAGGCGCACTTGCGTGACCTGTTCGACAAGACTAATTTCAACGATGTCAAAGAACTCGATTATCCCCT
>JADYUK010000047.1 GCA_021531755.1 Hoylesella loescheii | reverse complement strand
GTGTACAAGAAGCTGGGGATGAGGGAAGACAACCTGAAACTGACTTCTCTTTCAGTCGGCGTCCCTTATATTTCCTGTTGTTCTTGTTATTGTTCCTTGTGAGCTTATGTCAGGCTGACGCCATGACACACATATGCTCTCCAGAAAGGAGGTGTTCCAGCCGCACCTTCCGGTACGGCTACCTTGTTACGACTTAGCCCCAATCACCAGTTTCACCCTAGGCCGATCCTCGCGGTCACGGACTTCAGGCGCCCCCGGCTTTCATGGCTTGACGGGCGGTGTGTACAAGGCCCGGGAACGTATTCACCGCGCCATGGCTGATGCGCGATTACTAGCGAATCCAGCTTCATGGGGTCGGGTTGCAGACCCCAATCCGAACTACGACGCATTTTCCTGATTCGGCACGCCTTGCGGAATGCCTGCTTTCTGTATGCGCCATTGTAACACGTGTGTAGCCCCGGACGTAAGGGCCGTGCTGATTTGACGTCATCCCCACCTTCCTCACACCTTGCGGTGGCAGTATCACCAGAGTGCCCAGCATTACCTGATGGCAACTGACGACAGGGGTTGCGCTCGTTATGGCACTTAAGCCGACACCTCACGGCACGAGCTGACGACAACCATGCAGCACCTCCACAGCGGCCCCGAAGGGAAGGAGTGTCTCCACTCCATGCAGCTGCAGTTCAAGCCCGGGTAAGGTTCCTCGCGTATCATCGAATTAAACCACATGTTCCTCCGCTTGTGCGGGCCCCCGTCAATTCCTTTGAGTTTCACCGTTGCCGGCGTACTCCCCAGGTGGGATGCTTAACGCTTTCGCTTGGCCACACGGCCCGAAGGCCGAACAGCGAGCATCCATCGTTTACCGTGCGGACTACCAGGGTATCTAATCCTGTTCGATACCCGCACCTTCGAGCTTCAGCGTCAGTAATGCTACAGCGAGCTGCCTTCGCAATCGGAGTTCTTCGTGATATCTAAGCATTTCACCGCTACACCACAAATTCCGCCCGCTTTCCGCACACTCAAGCCCGGCAGTTCGCGCTGCAGTGACGTTGTTGAGCAACGACATTTCACAACACGCTTACCAGGCGGCCTACGCTCCCTTTAAACCCAATAAATCCGGATAACGCCCGGACCTTCCGTATTACCGCGGCTGCTGGCACGGAATTAGCCGGTCCTTATTCATAAAGTACATGCAAACACCCACACGTGGGTGACTTTATTCCTTCATAAAAGCAGTTTACAACCCGTAGGGCCGTCATCCTGCACGCTACTTGGCTGGTTCAGGCTCTCGCCCATTGACCAATATTCCTCACTGCTGCCTCCCGTAGGAGTTTGGACCGTGTCTCAGTTCCAATGTGGGGGACCTTCCTCTCAGAACCCCTACTGATCGTCGGCTAGGTGGGCCGTTACCCCGCCTACTACCTAATCAGACGCATCCCCATCCGTCACCGTTAGCCTTTCGTCACACTCTAATGCTATCATATGACAACATCGGGGGTTAATCCAGCTTTCGCTGGGCTGTCCCCGAGTGACGGGAAGGTTGGATACGCGTTACTCACCCGTGCGCCGGTCGCCATCAGGGTTTGCAAGCAAACCCCATGCTGCCCCTCGACTTGCATGTGTTAAGCCTGTAGCTAGCGTTCATCCTGAGCCAGGATCAAACTCTTCATAGTAAAATATCTTTGTTCGCCCCACATGGGGGCAGAAGAATCAGTTCAGGTCAGGACACCAGATCGTCTCGTTTCTTATTACCCGATAACCCTAAAAAGAGTACCGGGAAATTGACGGTTGACTTTCTCATACCCGGATGCCCAATAACGGACATCCGCTTCTTGTACTACTTGTCTGTTTATTGAAATCTTTCAAAGAACTCTTTATCTATCAGACCCTTACAAAGGGTCATC
>JADYUK010000046.1 GCA_021531755.1 Hoylesella loescheii | reverse complement strand
GAAGAAGGCAGGAACCTGGGATTCCAGGTCATAAAGGACATGCGCCTTAACGCCTCCTTTCTTCTTGCGGAACTTTGCCCACCAGAACACGGATTACTCCTAAAAGACTATATTTCAATAATTTCAAAGACCGATTTGTCCACTTTAACGGGACAGTAGTGACTTATATTTATCCCCACCATTATAAATTCGCAAACCTATCGACATTGCAACAGAAGTGCCTAATTTCATTTTTGACAAACTATGGCTTCCCTCAAAACCAATTATAAATTTGTGGAGGTAGAAATTGACATTAGCTCTCAAGCCATAGTCAAATTTCTCACTTGAGACGGCTTTAGAATTATTCATGTTTTCGCTAGCGTGTCCTATATAGTTATATGAGCCATAACCTCCTACAAATATACCCATGTGGCTTGTATTATATTTACTCAAAGGTACAGCAAAACCAATCTGCAAAGGCATTTCAATTAAAAGTGCAACTTTGTTAGATTCGCCTGTTACATCATCAAAATGGTCATCATATTTGTTTTTAGCAAATTCATCAGAAAGAGCTATGAATCCAAAACCAAATCCTTCTTTAAAAGCAATAAGACCAAGGTATTGATGAAAGTCCACATTGAATCTTCCAGCTCCGCTTTTAGCATCTTTTTCTAAGAAATACAAACCAGAAAATGTAATATCCCCATGTGAACGTAGACTGATAGTACTTTTAGTCCTTTCGTACTTATGCTTAATTATTTGTGTTTTGATTTGTTTTAATTCTGCATTCAATATTTCTCCTTGGTTACTAATAGTTACAACTTCATCAAATTCTTTGAATCCTTCTTTGATAATACGAATATTGTGTTTACCGATAGGAAGGTTTACTTTTCCGTCATTGCCTTCAATGCTACCTAAAGGAATATCATCTACAAATATTGTTGCAGAAGGCTCATTTGTATTGATAGTTAAAGGCAATTTTACTTCTTCCAATTCGATGTCTTTAGTTATTATAGGATTATTTTCCCATTCAAGAGTTCCAAATTGCGAGATTCTTCCCTCTGCACTTACACTATATTTATATGTACCATTAGGTAAATCTATAGAAGCAGCACCTTTTTTATTGAGCGATACTTTTTGGTCGTTAACTATGAGCTTTGCATTAGTTGGTTTTATATAAAATACGGCAGAACGATTTTGACCACTTTCAAATACTAATCGATATACGGTTCCTGCAGCAATTTCACCATCTAAATAATCATCAAAGTCAATGCTTCCTTTGATTGAACTGCTGCTATATGTCAAGGTTTTAGTGCCTTTCGTGAGATAAACGGTATATTCATTGAAAGCATAGTCTACATTACCGAAACTTTCTTTAAACTTCATGTCTTTTACTCCGACAATATCCACAAGTACAATTGCGCATTTCACCCCATCTTTATCTACTCTTGGAATAGTCTGAGCCTTTGTGTTGGTTGGTTCTACAGTTAAGCGTATATTTACATCTTGTGCATTAGTAATCAATGAAAGACATGATAAGATTAGAGTGAGTATAAATGTTTTTTTCATATTCCTTAATTCCGCAACATAGTTATTAAATATTATTTATAATATCCTGAGCAACAAAAAGTTCTTGCTTGTGGCAAGCGGCAAAGCCGAGCGGCCCAGATTTTGCCATGTCAGATTTTTCACTTATCTTTGTGTTGCGAATCCAAAAATAAATAAAATCGTAACAAGACGTGACAAAGGTACAAATAAAATCTGAAAAACTCACACCTTTTGGCATAATTTTTTCAATTATGGAGAAATTTGCCTACATGCTTTCATCACTAATAGACTCAACCCTGGGTTTGAGATGCAAACTTTTCGGTTATCAGTACAGTGAAATCATTCGGTCACTCATGAGTATCTATTATGTGGAGGCTCATGCATAGAGGATGTAACCACACACTTGATGCCCCACCTGTCACTTCACCCAATGCTTCGCACATGCAGCGCAGACACTATCCTAAGAGCAATCAAGGAACTCACTACAGAGAACATTACCTACACGTCGCAGACTGCGGTAAGACATACGACTTCAATACAGCAGACAGGCTCAATGAACTTCTCATAAAGGCATTGCTCGCAAGCAGAGAACTGAAGGAAGGATGTCTGTATGATCTTGACTTTGACCATCAGTTCATTGAGACCGAAAAATATGATGCGAAGCCTGCATACAAAAAGTTTACCGGCTACAGACCAGGAGTTGCAGTCATTGGTGACATGATTGTCGGCATAGAGAACAGTGACGGCAATACCAATGTGCGTTTTCATCAGGAAGATACTTTGAAAAGGTTCTTTGAGAAACTCTTGAATCGGCAAAGCTGAGCATCAACCGTTTCAGAGCTGACTGCGGTTCATGCTCTGAAGATATCGTCAGCGAGGTAGAGAAGCACTGTAAGCTGTTCTTTGTACGTGCAAACCGATGCAGTTCACTCTATGATGACATCTTCGCTCTCTCCGGATGGAAGAAGGAGGAGATTAACGACATCGGGTTTGAACTGAACTCCATCCTTGTTGAGAAATGGAAGGGTAAGGTATATCGTCTTGTTATCCAGAGACAAAGGAGAATCAATGAGTCCCTTGACATCTGGGAGGGAGAATATACATACCGTTGCATACTGACAAATGATTACAAATCACTACTGTCCAATAAAAGTTGGCTAATCGGTCTTTGAAATAATTGAATTTCAGTCTGTTAGGCGTGTTTTTGAAATGAAACGGATTTGAATTTGTAATTTTGCAGTCAAATAGAAGACTGCATATGAACC
>JADYUK010000045.1 GCA_021531755.1 Hoylesella loescheii | reverse complement strand
ATCATTGCGAGCTAAACATAAAGTATTCGGGCAATTAGTAAGGCTCGGCTTTGACGTCACCGTCTTTACACCTGCCTCCTATCAACGTCGTAGTCTGCGACGACCCTCTATGGAGCTCTAATCTTGTGGATGGCTTCGCACTTAGATGCTTTCAGCGCTTATCCTAACCAGACTCAGATACCCAGCGGTGCACCTGGCGGCACAACTGGTAAACCGGAGGTCTGTCCAACACGGTCCTCTCGTACTAGTGTCAGACCCACTCAAAACTCCCACGCCCACGATAGATAGAGACCGAACTGTCTCACGACGTTCTGAACCCAGCTCGCGTGCCACTTTAATGGGCGAACAGCCCAACCCTTGGGACCTTCTCCAGCCCCAGGATGTGACGAGCCGACATCGAGGTGCCAAACCACCCCGTCGATATGAGCTCTTGGGGGGGATCAGCCTGTTATCCCCGGAGTACCTTTTATCCTTTGAGCGACGGAGTTTCCATACACATCCGCCGGATCACTATGTCCCAGTTTCCTGCCTGCTCGGCATGTCTGCCTCCCAGTCAAGCGCCCTTATGCCATTGCACTCTGTGAGGCCGGTTACCAATCGGCCCGAGGGCACCTTTGAGAGCCTCCGTTACGCTTTTGGAGGCGACCACCCCAGTCAAACTACCCACCAAGCAGTGTCCGCGTTTCACGCGTTAGACTTCAGACAGCCAAAGGGCCGTATTTCAAGGATGGCTCCACGCATACTGGCGTACGCGATTCACAGCCTCCGGCCTATCCTACACATCGGATGACCAAAGTCAGTGCTAAGCTGTAGTAAAGGTTCACGGGGTCTTTTCGTCCCATCGCGGGTAATCGGCATCTTCACCGATACTACAATTTCACTGGGATCATGGTTGAGACAGCGTCCGGATCATTACACCATTCGTGCAGGTCGGAACTTACCCGACAAGGAATTTCGCTACCTTAGGACCGTTATAGTTACGGCCGCCGTTTACCGGGGCTTCAATTCAATGCTTCCCTTGCGGTGACATCTCCTCTTAACCTTCCGGCACCGGGCAGGTGTCAGGCTGTATACTGCATCTTGCGAGTTCGCACAGCCCTGTGTTTTTGTTAAACAGTTGCCTGGACCTATTCTCTGCGCCTCATATCTCTATGAGGACCCCTTCTCCCGAAGTTACGGGGTCAGTTTGCCTAATTCCTTAACCATGAATCTCCCAACGCCTCAGTATGTTCTACCCGACTACGTGTGTCCGTTTGCGGTACGGGTACGGTATGCATATGCTTAGCGGATTTTCTCGGAAGCCTGGTTACCCACGCTATCAGCGCTCCCACACGGGGATTGCCGTACTATCGGGTCTCAGCTCGGCTGGTGGATTTGCCTGCCAGCCTCATAGCCTACGCCCTTCAACCTGCATTTCCGTCAGCAGGCGGTGGTGTCACATCTCCTTCTCCACATCGCTCCATACCATAGTAACGGAATATTAACCGTTTCTGCCATCGCCCTCGCCGTTCGGCTGAGACTTAGGACCCGACTGACCCCGGGATGATTGACATTGCCCGGGAAACCTTAGTCTTATGGCGGGAGGGAATCTCACCCTCCTTGTCGTTACTTATACCTACATTTGCTTTTCCATGCGCTCCACACAGCCTCGCCGGCCATGATTCAGCGCACATGGAATGCTCCCCTACCGATACTTTTATTAAATGCTATCCCGTGTCTTCGGTGACTGACTTATACCCGATTATTATCCATGCACGGTCTCTCGACTAGTGAGCTGTTACGCACTCTTTGAATGAATGGCTGCTTCCAAGCCAACATCCTAGCTGTCACTGAGACCACACTTCGTTAGACTAACTCAGACAGTACTTCGGGACCTTAGACGACGGTCTGGATTCTTCTCCTCTCGGGGACGGACCTTAGCACCCGCCCCCTTACTGCACCGCTACTGACCGTGAGCATTCGGAGTTCGTCAGGACTTGATAGGCGGTGAAGCCCTCGCATCCTATCGGTCGCTCTACCTCTCACGGTGAACACGGCACGCGGCACCTAAATGCCTTTCGGGGAGTACGAGCTATCTCCAAGTTTGATTGGCCTTTCACTCCTACACACACCTCATCCAGAAGCTTTTCAACGCTTATTGGTGCGGACCTCCATCCCGTGTTACCGGGACTTCATCCTGGACATGTGTAGATCACTTGGTTTCGCGTCTACCCCCACCGACTATACGCACTCTTCATGCTCGCTTTCACTGCGGCTCGGTCCCTGAGGGACTTAACCTCGCCGGTGATGGTAACTCGTAGGTTCATTATGCAAAAGGCACGCCGTCACACTTTAACAGTGCTCCGACCGCTTGTAGGCGCATGGTTTCAGGTTCTATTTCACTCCCCTCATCGGGGTTCTTTTCACCTTTCCCTCACGGTACTCGTTCGCTATCGGTCTCACAGGAGTATTTAGCCTTACCGGATGGTCCCGGCAGATTCGCGCAGGATTCCTCGTGTCCCGCGTTACTCAGGATACCACTAGGCCGTCTCTCACTTCGCGTACGGGTCTGTCACCCTCTACGGACAAACTTTCCAGAATGTTCCGCTCATGATCAACGTGCCACAGCGTGGTCCTACAACCCCCGGTATGCGTCGCCACACACCGGGTTTGGGCTCTTCCCCGTTCGCTCGCCACTACTGGGGGAATCATTGTTATTTTCTTCTCCTGCAGGTACTAAGATGTTTCAGTTCCCTGCGTTTGCCTCCCGGCTCTTGCCGGGATGACCGCCGTAGGCGGCCGGGTTGTCCCATTCGGAAATCCGCGGGTCAAGGGATATTTGCTCCTTACCGCGGCTTATCGCAGCTTATCACGTCCTTCATCGCCTCTGTGAGCCAAGGCATCCGCCATGCGCCCTTACTTACTTTATATCGCCGACACCCGCTTCAACGACGCTTTTCACATCACGTCAGCAGAGTGTCATCACGCTCATACTTTCAGCTGTATTCTTTCGTTCTAAGAAATCAGGAAATTGTATTCTTTATCTTGCGATAGAGTATTTCTCTGTTTTCCCGCAGCCTGATGGCCGAAGGCCTTCAGACTGCTCTTTACAGTCTAGCTTGTGTCAAAATGTCAAAGATCTTGTGG
>JADYUK010000044.1 GCA_021531755.1 Hoylesella loescheii | reverse complement strand
CATCAAGACACACTGGCAACAAATCAAGGCGAAAGCCATACACATTATATATAATTACGAATAAAGCAACAAACGATATGACAAACATTTGTAGAAAGGTAACAGTGAGAACCAAACCTATCAAGAACAACAGACGCTCGGTAGAACCGACTGACCTTAGGCTTAACGCTTAAAATCAGTCGGTTACTTTATGGTCTTAACGTAATGTTAAAATGGAATGTTTACAATTAATTGTTTAAAATACTGATAATCAATAAACTAAATATTAAATTCCTCTCAATATTCATATTACCAAACATGCAATTTGCATACAAATTACAGTATATATAAGAAAATATATATTCTGAAAATAGTACTTAAACATACATCTATCAGTAAGTTCTCGTATTTATTGTCTTTTGTTTGAAGTGTAAAAATACACATTGGCGAAAAGAATAATAAAATTACTGTTACTCTTTTCGCCAATTAAATTACTTTATTATTAATGACTTAAAAGTTTATGCAAACTCCCACAGCGTGTTGTGCTTGCTTCATGCCATTTGGCAAATCCAAATGGATGTTTGAGCTTGTCAATGAAAGTTCCACGCTTTCCTTGGCTTTCTTTTTGTTCTTGTGCGAAAAGACAAATAGTGGAATACTGGAAACAGTTAAGCCTACACCTACCACTAAAACAACATCCCATGCTTTCCCGTCTTCCTTCCAATTTTTATTAGTGTGTGCATTATTGCCAACTGCCCCAATCCTGCCAACAATTGTACTGCAAACGCCCAATCCAAGTACGCTATATGCATACCTTTTGAGCTTCTTGTGCTTTTTCCAATAAATGGTTTGTTTATATGCCTCTTGCATGTTCGCCTTTTCCACTTCTTCATATATGGAGAGGGGAGAGGATAAACAAGTCGGTGAATATGATTCATGCCCTTGTGCCTTTGCTGATAGGGCATAAATCAGAAACAGAATAGTATAGATGTATCGCATAACTGGGTTGAAATTTGAGTAGTGGGGTTACTATATTTGTTCTATTTATCAATTCGTATATATCCTTGATAATAGGTGGTTTTTCCATTCTCATCTCCAGAGTGTGTTCTACCTAAAAGAATGAATCTTGAAGCTGATCTGAAAAATGTTCCACCTGATTCTTTCAAGCTTACATTCGCTAACAGAGTAGAAGCAGATAAAACTGTTGTTTGTTTCCCATTGAAAAGAACGACTCCCGTCTGATATCTGGTATTACCATTTTCATCTCCAAAGTGTTGACGGCCAGTTATAACTCTTCCATTGGGTGCTTGGAAGAAGTTAGCAGAATCACTCTCTTTATGTTCTTCGCTCCATTGTAAATCGGAAATGGTGATAATGCCGTTTATTTGTTTGCCAGAAGAATCAATAGCTTTTAATGATGCATATTGATATTGTGTGTAGCCATTTTCATCTTCAGAGTGCTTTCTTCCTGTAATCAACATATTCGTAGGGGCTTCAAAAGCTATTCCACTACTTTCCTTTATTTCTTTTGATTCATATCTGACATCAGGAACCAATAAAATTTGATTAGAAGATATTAAAGATGATTGTGGAATATGCTCATCATTCTGTGTACCAAAGTCCCATATTTTATACCAAGGGCCAAGTGGGCCACTTGTAGCATCACCCCATGGCTGTATGCCAGTACCAATTTCCCCCCATGCTCCAGCATAATCTTTCCATTCTTGTTGTTCAAGTGGCAGGACGTTCTTTGTAATATTCCATTGATAGCCACCATCTCTAGTATGATCTTTATCAATGTCTATTCCCATAATGTCAAGTATAGAGAAATCTCCGGCTTTATTATAGTGTGCATGAGAGCCTTCGGCACTGTAAACTTTTAATGTCTGAATCCCATTGGATTTTGATATTTCAAGTTGTTCGGCTGGATAATATATTAAATTTGTGTGTTGGCTAAGCCATGCACCTTGAATGTTGTCATCTATAATGTCTAATATAATTCTTTCCCAATCTCCTTGATGAGAAAAACTGACTCCAGCTGCTCCTGCCTCATCATATCCATAGAACACCCAGAATTCTCTTCTTTCTCCCTTTATTCCAGAATTTATATCTGTATAAAACGAAGAGTAGGTAAAGACGGGAACAGTTCCATTAGGATTTAGATTCCCATTCAAATGATCATCTGGTTGTAAAAACACTTCGTTATTTCCAATGCTATTTTTATCTCTTGGTCGTAAATTGTATAAAGCATCACTACCCATTAAATGATAAGAGTTTATTGTATTAACCGGAATGTTGTAATACTCAGCACTATGGCTGTTCCCATTCACAAACCCATTATTGTTTTTATTATATCCATCATCTGAACTTCCCCCGTTATGTCTGCGAAATCTAGACAGCGTAATGAAGTCTGTGGGATTCATTGGAAACCATTTGTCTTTAGGATGTAATGCTAATATAACTTCGAACTTATCTTGTGGCTTATTCGTTATATCGCAAGAAATTGTTCCTACGGAATAATATGTATTGCCATTTTCATCCCCAAAGTGATGTCGACCGGTCAAAACTTGTTTTTCAGAAGTTTTAAACCAATTCCATCCACCTGATTCTTTTCGGGTTTCGGATACTGCATATTTTTTTATTTCTGTTGGGTGTCCATTAAACTTTATAACGGCTGTGGCATACTTGGTCTTGCCGTTTTCATCTCCCAAATGTTGTCTTCCAACTACAATACGGTTTATAGGAGCGTCATAACCCATTCCTGAAGATTCGTTAAATTCAGTATCCCATTCTATATCCTCAATGGTTATGGAACCGATGATAACTTCCCCTTTGGAATTAATTGCTTTCAACGTGGAATATTCGTATTGGGTGTTGCCGTTTTCATCTCCAGTGTGTGCGCGTCCGGTCATTATCGTTCCGGAAGGACACATAAAAGAACTTCCGCTTTCTTTCATATTAGCACTTTCTGTTCTCACATTGGGAACAATAATTGTACCTTCGGGAGCCGGTTCCGTAGAGGAATAGTTAATCGTTACCTTTGCAGAAGTATAGTAGGTTTGTCCATTTTCATCACCGCTATGAGGCGCCCAGTCATTACACGGTTTTCATCTGTCTTAAACCAAATTCCGGATGATTCTTTGATTGAAGGTGAATTGATGCCTTCCTCTAATGTCGTTGTTTTACCATCTATTTTAATAATGGCAGTTGCATATTGGGTTTGCCCATTTTCATCTCCTTTGTGCTGCCGCCCAACTATAACTCGATTTGCGGGGGCATCATAACCATTTCCAGAAGATTCTTTAATAGAAGAATCCCACTTGACATCTTCAACAGTAATAGTTCCTGAAACAAGATTTCCATTTACATCCACTGCTTTGAGAGTCGCATACTCATATTGAGTTTGCCCATTTTCATCACCTTTGTGGTAACGTCCGGTCATTACAGTATTAGAGGGGCACAAAAAGTAACTCCCACTTTCTTTCATCCCAGATGTGACTGTTCTTTTGTCCGGGATAATGTAAAACTTAGAATTAGCCATAACTTATATATCCTTAATTCCGCAAAACCATTATAAATTATACTTTTTAAGCACCTGAGCAACAAAAAGTTGCTCAGGATTTTGTCATGTCAGAAATTTCACCTATCTTAGTGTTGCAAATCAAAAACAAGCAAAACTCTGATATGACATGGCAAAGGTAGCAATAAAATCCGAGAAACTCACTCCTTTTGAAGGAATATTTTCAATCATGGAGCAATTTGACTCCAGACTCTCATCTGTAATAGACTCAACCCTGGTTTGAGATGCAAGCAGTATGGGTATCAATACAGTGAAATCATCCGTTCGCTAATGAGCGTTTACTTCTGTGGCGGCTCATGTATTGAGGATGTAACTACTCATTTGATGAGCCACCTCTCGCTTCACCCGACACTTCGCACCTGTAGTGCCGACACGATTCTCCGAGCCATAAAGGAACTGACTCAGGAAAACATATCATATACATCAGATACAGGCAAGACCTATGACTTCAACACGGCAGACAAACTGAACACGTTGCTCATGAACTGTCTGTTTGCGACTGGGCAGTTGAAGGCAGGAAAAATGTGTGATGTTGACTTCGACCACCAGTTCATAGAGACAGAGAAGTATGATGCAAAGCCTACATACAAGAAGTTCCTTGGCTATCGTCCGGGAGTGGCAGTCCGACGCCTGTGTTTCCTGATGTCGGCTCTATTATCGTTGCCCCCGGCTTCAGTGCGCCGCTCTTCTCAGCATCCTCAATCATTGCGAGTGCGATACGGTCCTTCACAGAGCCGCCAGGGTTGAAGTACTCAATTTTCGCTACGA
>JADYUK010000043.1 GCA_021531755.1 Hoylesella loescheii | reverse complement strand
CCCTTATGCCGTCAATACCGCGGCGATCCAATCGCCGCCATCCCCCATCCCCCCTGTTAACATGTGGATAACCCCCTGAAAACTGTGGAAAACATGTGGATATACATGTGGAAAACAATCATGGTTATCCACACACCCATCGCCCGAGACCCCATGTGTGGATAACCCCATGAGTTATAAAAGCGTTATACACGTAGTTTGCACAATTATCCATCCCAGTCCTCCGCCGCGCTTTATGTGATGAAAGACAAAGGGTTGCATGCCTCCATGCCCCTCCCCCAGACAGGTTATCCACGTTATCCACACGCTATCATCATTATCATAGTAATATTTATATATTTTAAAAAAGATAATATAATAATTTTGGAGTGTGGAAAAAAAACATTAATTTTGTCCTCTACCGGGTCCCTCCCGGAGTCATCCGGGCTTTCCGGGTTATCCGGATATTCCGGTTCTTCCGGATTATCCGGGTTATCTGGATTATCCGGGTCTTCCGGTTCCTCCGGTCCAAACCAAAAATAAATAAAAATAACCACACACATAAAAAAAACATGGCAAAGAAATCCTCTGGCGAGCTGACGCCGATGATGCAACAGTACTACCAGTTCAAGGCAGAGAACCCCAGCTGTCTCATCCTCTTCAGGTGTGGAGACTTCTATGAGACATACGGCGACGACGCTGAGAAGGCATCACGCATACTCGGCATAACACTGACACGGCGCAACAACGGAGCGTCAAAAGGCGACGCCATGGCAGGATTCCCATACCATGCACTCGATGTCTATCTCCCAAGGCTCGTAAGGCACGGATGCCGCGTCGCTGTCTGCGAGCAGCTTGAGGACCCCAAGAAGACCAACAAGCTCGTCAAGCGAGGCATAACAGAGCTCGTCACACCAGGAGTGGCGATGGGAGACAATGTCCTCACAGTAAAGGAGAACAACTTCCTCGCCGCGCTGAGCCTCGGCAGAGGAGCCGTCGGCGTAGCGTTCCTCGACATATCGACAGGAGAGTTCCTATGCGGAGAAGGGACATACGAGTACGCCGCAAAGCTCATCGACGACCTCCAGCCCAAGGAGGTGCTCTACGACCGCACACGAGAGACCGACTTCAGCCAGCACTTCCAGCACAACCTCTGCACATACCCCCTCGACGACTGGATGTTCTCCCTCCCCACAGCCGAGCAGAGACTACACCGCCACTTCGGAGTGAGGAACATGAAGGGATTCGGCGTAGACCACCTCAAAAACGGAATCATGGCCGCCGGAGCCATCATGCACTATCTCGACATAACCCACCACACCGAGACACGCCACATAACATCACTCCAGCGCATAGACACCGACCGCTACGTCCGCCTCGACAGCTTCACCCTGCGCTCACTCGAGATACTCAGCCCCATGGCCGACGACGGCGTCTCACTGCTCAGCGTCATAGACAACACACAGACAGCCATGGGAGGAAGGCTGCTGAGACGATGGATGACATTCCCCCTGAAAGACCGCCGCGAGATAGACGACCGTCTCAACACCGTCGAGTACTACCTCCGCTCGCCAGAGTTCCGCGAGACAGTGCACGAACAGCTGCGCCGCATCTGCGACCTTGAGCGCATCATATCCAAAGTCTCCGTCAACAGAGTCAACCCACGCGAGCTGCGGCAGCTCGCCGAGGCCCTCGACGCCATCAACATCCTGCGCACAGCATGCCGCGAGACAGACTACGCCGCCCTCATAGCCGCCGCCGACAAGCTCGAGACATGCACAGAGATGCGACAGCGCATAGAGCGGGAGATACGCCCCGACACACCACTCCTCATAGCAAAGGGAGGAGTCATAGGCAACGGCATAGACCAGGAGCTCGACGAGCTGCGCACACTCCACACCGACTCAAAGCACTACCTCATGCAGCTGCAGGAGCGTGAGGCACAGCGCACAGGGATACAGTCGCTCAAAGTAGGCTACAACAACGTCTTCGGATACTACCTCGAAGTGAGGAACACATACCGCGACATCGTCCCAGAGGAGTGGACACGCAAGCAGACCCTCGCACAAGCCGAGCGGTACATCACACCCGAGCTGAAAGAGTACGAGACAAAAATCCTCACAGCCGAGACACGCATACTCGAGATAGAGCAGCGCATATACATGCGCCTCGTCGAGGACCTCAAGACCATCATCCCCGAGATACAGCGCGACGCCTTCCTCATAGCACGCCTCGACTGCCTCCTCTCCTTCGCCATCGTCAGTCTCGAGCGCCGCTACATACGCCCCGTCATCGACGACACACTCACCATAGACATACGCGCCGGCCGCCACCCCGTCATAGAGACACAGATGCAGCCCGGCGAGGACTACATACCCAACGACATACACCTCGACGAGACCACACAGCAGATAATCATCATCACCGGCCCCAACATGTCAGGCAAGTCAGCCCTACTGCGCCAGACAGCCCTCATCACGCTCATGGCACAGACAGGATGCTTCGTCCCCGCCGAGAGCGCCCGCATAGGCATAGTCGACAGGATATTCACACGCGTGGGAGCCAGCGACAACATAGCCGCCGGAGAGTCGACATTCATGGTCGAGATGACAGAGGCAGCCAATATCCTCAACAACGCCACCAGCCGCTCCCTCGTCCTCTTCGACGAGCTCGGCCGCGGCACATCGACCTACGACGGCATATCCATAGCATGGGCCATCGTAGAGTACCTCCACGAGAAAGTGACACCCCGCACACTCTTCGCCACACACTACCATGAGCTCAACGAGATGGCCCGCCACTTCAGCCGCATAAAGAACTTCAACGTCTCAGTCATGGAGACCGACGACAAGGTCATCTTCCTCCGCAAGCTCGTAGAGGGAGGCTCAGAGCACTCCTTCGGCATCCATGTGGCCGAGATAGCCGGCATGCCAAAGCAGATAACCGACCGCGCCGCCGAGATACTCCTCCAGCTCGAGAAAGACAGCAGCAGTGTCGGCGACGAGACCGCCCTGCGCCATATCAGCTCGAAGAAAGACACCCAGACCCGCCAGATGTCATTCTTCCAGCTCGACGACCCCATCCTCGAGCAGATACGCGACACCCTCCTCCACCTCGATGTAGACAACCTCACCCCCCTCCAGGCCCTAAACAAGCTGAACGAGATAAAGGGAATACTCGGGAGTTAGGGGAGAGAGAGGATAGGTCCCTGTTTGTCCGGTAAACCTATCGTTACTCATCCTGAGTTTTGCCGTAAAATAATATGAGGGCGTGTCAGTTATTTCTGACACGCCCTCATATGGTTATTAACGTTATTAACGTTATTGTCGTTATTAACGTTATTAACGTTATTATCGTTATTGATTATTTTCTTCTCAGCCTTGCTACGGGGATTCCCATCTGCTCGCGGTATTTGGCTATGGTGCGGCGGGCTATGGGGTATCCTTTCTCTTTCATCAGGGCGACGAGCTTGTCGTCGGAGAGGGGTTTTGTCTTGTCCTCGCCGCGGATGATGTCGCTGAGGGTGTTCTTTATGGCCTTGGTGGAGACGATGCCGGCTTTCCCGGTGTCGTATGCCTCGCTGAAGAGGCTGCGTACGCTTATCGTGCCCCAGCGTGTCTCTATGTATTTTGAGCGTGAGAATCTGGATATTGTCGATATGTCGTATCCTGTGTCTTGGGCTATGTCCTTGAGCTTCATGGGGGCGAGGTCTGTCTCGTCGCCTGTTATGAAGTATTGTCTCTGGCGGTGTATGATGGCTGTCATTGTCCTCGCCATTGTCTCCTCGCGCTGCCTTATGGCCTCGATGAATATCTTGGCCTTGTCGACGTACTGCTGTGTGAAGGCGAGGGCTTCCTTGCCTGCCTGGGTGTTGTTGCGCTGCAAGTCGGCTATGAGGCGCTCGTCGTCGTCTGAGACGTGGAGGATGGGTATGTTGCCGTGGTTTACCTCGAATGTTATGTGTTGTGTGTCGTCTACGCTGACGGTTATGTCGGGTGTGATGTGCATGAGTGTCCTTCCCTCTGCCTCTCCCATGGCTGCTCCTGGCTTTGGGTTCAGTCTGCGCCTTATCTCGTGCCTGATGTCGCGTGCGGTGTCCTCGCTGATGCCGAGTGTGCGGCATATGTTCTGCCATCTGTTTGATATGAAGTCGTCATAGCATCGTGTGACGATGTCGTACATGAGCATTGTTGTGGGTGTGGCTCTCATGCGCCCTATCTGTATCGTGAGGCATTCCTTGAGGTCTCTCGCTCCGATGCCTGCTGGGTTGAACTCCTGCAGCATGGCTATCATGGTCTCTATCTCGTCGTCTGTGGTGTATATGTTGTTGTATATGGCGAGCTCGTCTGAGATGGTTGTGGTGTCTTTCCTAAGCAGTCCGTCGTTGTCGAGCGAGCCTATGAGGTACTCGATTATCTGGCGCTGGGTGTCGGTTATGTCGAGTTCGCCGACTTGCTCTGCGAGTGTGTCTGAGAATGATGTGATGGCCCCGCGCTCTATGTCTCTTGCTCCGGTGGCCTGGGTGGGTGTGGCCTGTGAGGGTGTGTAGTCGTCGGAGAGGAGGCCGTCGCTGCTGTCGTCGTATGTGTCGGGGTATTCGTCTTGCTGTGTCTCTTGTGTCTCTTGCTGTGTGTTGTCCTTGTACTCGTCGCCTTCTGGCTGCTCTGCCTGGAGCGAGGGGTTGGCTGCGAGTTCCTGGCGTATGTTGTCCTCAAGCTGCGCGAGTGGCATCTCGAGCATTCTGACTGTCTGTAGTTGCAGTGGTGTCAGGTGTAACTGCTGCAGTTGCTGCTGCTGCTGTGTCTGTATGGCGGCTTGGGATTGGCTGTTCATATGGGTGGGTTTCTGTCGGTTGTTTCGGTTTATTCCTTGTGTTTTTTTCTGTGTGGATTGTTCTCTCTTGTTCTGTGTGGATTGTTCTCTCTTGTTCTGTATGGATTGTTCTCTCTTGTTCTATATGAAATATTCTCTCAGCTGCTTGGCTGTGGATGAGAGCAGGGTGGGGTCTTTCTCGCTGTACCGCTCCCATATCTTGTGGCATGGTGGGAGCATGGGGTCCATGAGTGTGTCGGTGTGTCTCATGAAGGGGTCGCAATACTGGTATATCTCGAGTATGTCGACGACGTTCCCTGGGTCTATGTCTAGGAGGTCTGCGACGTCTCTGACATCGGGTGTCTCAATGGTCATTGTCGATGGTATGAGCCGGAAGTAGAGGTCGAGTATGATGATGAGCATGGCTGGTGTGAAGAGTGGGCGTCTCATTATCTGTGCTGTCGGGGCGTTGACGGGGCGGAAGTCGAGCTCGAATGTCTCGTTTGTCTCGACGTCGTCGTAGAATGTGGAGCCTTTGCCCATGTTTATTATGTCTCTCAGCTGTCGGCATGTCTTCCTGAGTTTCCTTGTGTTGTTGCAGAGGCTTTCGGTGAGGTGTCTCAGTGTCGGTGTCTGTGGCTGGCGTATCATGAACATCTTCTTGTAGAGGATGGAGGGGTGTATGTGGAGCTCGAGGGCGAGGGCGACGGTCTTGCGTGAGTACATGGCTTTTATCCCGACGGGTTTCTCCATGTACAGCTCGATGACGAGGGGCCAGTATTCTTCAGTCCAGTTCATAGGCAGGGATGGGGGGAGGTTTGGGGTTGAGGCGGCTATTGGATCGCCGCGGTATTGACGGCATAAGGGGAAATGGATG
>JADYUK010000042.1 GCA_021531755.1 Hoylesella loescheii | reverse complement strand
TACAGTTCACTTCATAATGATTACAGGATACCTAAAGATTACCGAATGTGCTGATATGTATTGCCGCCCCATGCTCTTCTCTTGAGGTTGAAGGCATGGAAGCCGCATACATATCTACACACAAGGTAATATCCTTAACACTAACCACAGCATGATATCTTTAGGACAAGCTGAAAAATTAAAAGAAAAAAATGAAAGTTTATATTTATTCGCTATTGTGCACTTTTATTTTCTGTTTTAGCTCATGTACATCAGACGTGCCAGGTAGTTCTGTGTGCGAGAACAAACAGCAAGTAACCATTGAGAATTCTTTGCTTATAAAGTCATTGGAACACATCAATGACAGTCTGTTGGCTTCCGACTCAAGAACACGAGCAAAATGGACAAAAACACAAGTTCTGCTTGTAGCGGCGTGTGATTTGTATGGGGCTTACGAAGGCGCAAAAACGGGTTTTGGAGTGGGCACAAAAGTGGGGCTCGCCTTAGGAAGTCCAATAACTGGAGGCGTGTTTGGAACAGCATTAGGTGGAATATTATGTGGTACCGTCAAATCATGGATAGCAGCACCTAAGACACGCGCTGACGGAGGCAACGGAGTGCAATATACAGATATGAACACAGGAATAGATGCGAGTACAGACGGTAATCTCAATTTCACCCCAAACAATCTGATTATTAAGCCAAACACAAAACAGTTTGACCCTGACAGCATCAGTCTGGATGCAAGTACTCTGGAGGAAAAATATCTTAATGTCGGCAAACTTCACAATGTCATGTTGGGAATCATAGAAGGCACAATCACCATTAACGATTCGCTTGATACGACACCAAAAGATTCTATATATACAGCTATCATGTCCTCTCAGGAGATGGAGGCCGCATTTGAAGATGCAAAGAACACGACAGCATCTATAGATGAAATACCGGCAGATTCTGTAGCTGATTACGCTATACAACTATTTATCAACATCTTTACAGAATATTCATCGTCCAATGAAGATGTGGCAACAATAATAAGCCGGTATCTGGAAGCGATAGAAAACTCGACGGAGCTTAGTGACGAAGACAAGGAATGTATAAAATATGGAATGGCCACAGCTTTGTATAGTTTTAACTATTGGAATGTAATCTATAACTAATAGACAACAATTATGACACTAAAAGAAAAGACAAAAGCGTTTGATAGATATGTCTACATGTATATCATAACGATGTGGGCTATATTTCCTGTTTTCAAGAATGTATACTGGATATTCTATACGGACCTCGCCATAACCACAGTGCTGATAATCATTGATTTCTCACTGAAAGTAAAGCTATACAAGGAATCGAAGTCAGAGTTTATTGAGACCTTGAAGGTGTCGCTGCCAGAGACAATGTTCAGCCTGATCATCACGCTTGCCGGACTTATCGTCCATTATCTCATGGCCAGCACGATTGAGACTCTTATCTGGCTCTTCTTGTTCGGATTCTCGGTTGTAGAGATTGCCACGATAGATAAAATACGGGCTAAGAGTTGTAAGCACGATTGATAGCTGCTATACGAAATACTATGGGTAGTATCATCAGCGAGTTTAGCTCACCTACCCATAGCTTCTATAAGAAGGAGAAATAACAAATGAACAAGGCAATTTTGTATAAGCAAATAATAACAGCTATATACAAAACAATGAAAAAGTACATCTTGTTCACACTTACGGCAGTAGTCACGCTCTGTCTCATGTCGTGCATTGACGAGGACGACTTCATACAGGAGGGAAATCTTAGGGTTGAGTTTACCAATGATATATACATCAGACACGACGAGAAGGTGACAATATATGTCATGGATATCAGGGGTAATGAGAAGCTTCACGCATACGAGAAAGTATCATACGGAAAGATACCTATCGAGATTAACGGCATCAATGTCGGCACATACCGCATAGCGATGATAGCCGAGTATGCAGGAGTCGATACAAAAGACGTGCAGATAAGGAAAGGGCAGACTGCTGTCGTGAAGTTCTGGTGAGCAGATAGCAGTAAACACTTAGGCATATGATATGCAAAAGAGGGATGCAGACACATCATAACATATGGCTAAAATATATAGATATGTTACATCAGCCATGTAACATATCTATATGTTTCAGCTATCGCCTAATGACGATTTTCTCCTATCTCGTTCCATACAAGTATCTGTGACTTTGGTGTTTGAATACGAATCGGACACATTTGTGTACTTTTTGTGTACTCTTTTTTCTTTCGTCTTCTGTTATTTCCTTAATTTTGCAGGCAAAAATAACCAAGACCTTAACTCTATGCTTAACATCATCATATTACTTCGATTATGCATAAAATCAACACAAGACCAAGGGAAAAACTCAATTTCTCAACACCAAGAGAGTGCTTTTATGGAAAGATTTCGTATATTTGCACTTGCTAGTTGAATCCGCGGCTGCATTACTGAAGGGGGGAGATGTTAAAAATTGTTCCGTTTGAAGCAAAGGCGCATCAGGTTTTTGGCAGAATATTGCCGTCGAATGTCGATAAAGTAAGTTTTGATATGTATTGGCTTCAAAAATAGTTTACTATGTCATATAAAAGAGAAATGGAAAAGGCCATTAAAGGATACCTCGCTCCTTTTGGCTTTAAATACAAGGCAAAATATTGCTCTTATGTCCGAATGCTAAATGAGGATATAGAGCAGAGTATAAGTTATGCTGATGAAACACACTATCGGAATCACTATTTTTTCTTGAGGGTATCAGCAACTGTTTCGTCTAAGTCGTTAAATGAAATTCTGTATGAAATAACAGATGGAAAAATTGATTTTAGAGATTTTGTCTCCACTCCTGCCTATCTTAACACTTTAGATGGTATGGACGTAATTCATACGGAGTTCATAGGTGAACGCCCAATGTCTGAGAATATTGAAAGTTTTGCTAATATGTTTCAGTATGACATACAAACTGTATTCGATAAATTCAAGACTCAAAAGGAAATCTATCTCAGTCCTATCCGTGAGAAATACTTTAATCCTTATAATCGTGTTGACGTTTGGTATTACGTACCGCTCGCCTACTACTTCAACGGAGAATTTGATAAAGCTTTTGCATTTATAGACGAAAGGGTTAGGATTGCTTATGAACTCATAGAACGATTTGGCAAAAGCGAAACAGATTTGAAAACTCTGAACATCTATGAAGCATACCGTAAAAACTTAAAGAATTGGATAGCTAAGAAACACACTTTCAAAGTGGATGATGAATATCTACCCAGATTCTAGAGACAATAAAGATATCGCCCACGTACGGAAAGATATCTATGCGTGGTCTGATCCATCAAAAAGGTGGCAATTCCACTTATGGAAACAATCGACGTTTCTATTGGCATAATGCTAAGGAGCGGGGATTCTACGGCAACTAACATGTGAAAACTGTAGGGCTGAAAACTGTAGGTAATGGAATTAAAAAAGTCTCCGGTTCTGTGGGGAATTTGATAGATGGATATAAAATATCACAGGTTACATACTTGACGGATACCAGATGGGCTATTATACGATTAGAGATACAGCAGATATTGCAGGAGGTTGGGCAGGTGCAGCATGTGGTGCAAGGATAGGTGCTTCAATTGGCATGTACTTTGGAGGTGTAGGTGTTATTCCAGGTTCGATTATAGGTGGTGCTATCGGCGGATTCGCTGGAGCTTACTGTGGTAGTTGGGCAGGAACTACATATGTTGATATATTTTATGGAATGTAATTATGAAGCAAGAAATGAGTGGTAAATTTGAATATTTCTTAAATGCAATACACTATTGCATGTGGCTCATTGATATAAAATTGGGCAATTTTGACAGAAGAATAGTTCTACGAATACGTTCATTTATTCTAAAACATCTCTGCACAAATGAGCGGAGACGAAAATATGAAGAGTTCATGAATAAAGAGCAGGAGAAAATAGACGAGTTCTTTTATGACCAAGAAAATGGGTTTCATATCGAATGGGCAAATCACTGGTTCGGATATTTCTACTCTGCATATTTTTCTTTTTTCCCTTTTGTAATATCTGGATTAATATTAAGGGAAACAGGCGAATGGCCATATGCCGGATTATTACTATTGGCACTTTCAATAGGATTAGGTTATATTCCGGCATATCGAGCTGTTTTCACCAAAAACAAGTATCTGAAATACTTCAAAAAATTCAAGAAGAAAGATGGGAATTGGCACAAGAAGTGGATGTGGATAACAATTGCGTTTTGCTTTGGTTCAATTCTTACAGGAGGATTAGGTATTCTCACAGCCTTTTTGGTAGCAATGTCATAAATGTAAACATTGGCCATTCCACATGATATCAGGCGTATGATAAGGAGTAATAAGACCTTGTGCGGTTAACTTGAAGTCATGTGGGTTTATTCCAAACAGAAAGTTAACTGACGCCAAACCGAACGCAATGGAAAGTTCACTTTCTCATTGCTGAGGTGCGAAGGAAGAAAACTGAAAGTTAACTCAGCTTCTACAAGGCGTTCACTGACATACAGGGGTCTATACTGTCTGTCTTCGACGAAGACGGCGGGAAGGTCTTTGATGCGAGCTACGACGCATGGGGCAGGCAGACGGTGACGCTGAACACCATCAACCTAAGACGCGGATACTGTGGGCATGAGATGCTCCCGGAGTATGGGCTGATAGACATGCGAGGCAGGGTGTATGACCCCGCTGTCGGCCGTTTCCTCTCGTGCGACAACTATGTGCAGGAGCCGGACAACTCGCAGAATTTCAACCGCTACTCGTATTGTCTGAACAACCCGCTGAGGTACACTGACCCGACAGGCGAGCTGTTCGGTATAGATGACGCCATCATCGCCTTTACCGCATTCAATGTGGCAAGCAGCATGATGAGCGCGGCATTTAACGGGCAGAGTGTATGGAAGGCTGGAGCACTGAGCCTGATATCGTCAGCCGCAAGCTATGGGATAGGAGAAGCATTCAAGAATGTCGCATGTACTTTCGGAAATGAGCTGTTGCGTGCAGGGGCGCATGGGTTGTCGAGCGGAGTGGTATCTGCTTTGAACGGTGGAAACTTTATCAGCTCATTCGTCTCTGGTGCAGCAGCTTCTGGAATGGGTTCATATGCACAAAATGTGAACATGAACTCCAGCCTTATGATAGCATCCACAACTGTCATGGGTGGCACAGTCGCATGGATTACAGGAGAGGATTTCTTACAAGGTGCGATGCAAGGAATTACAATAGGAGCACTTAATCATAAGGAACATGATCCTGTTAATAGGGGACAACTATTTCATGGCAAAAACGCACGTGAAAGAGCATATAAATATATGCGAAAACGTTCTGCTAAAATGGGCTATGAGTTAAATGCTGCATATTTAGAGAATGGGGATGTACTTGTTTTCAAAGAAAAAGGAAACACCAAGACTCTGTCACACTATTATTTTGTCAAAAAAGATGGCAAATTAATGGTGGAAATTAATGGAACAACAGTAGTTGCAAAGGGTTCTGTACACACACATCCATATGTGGATGGTATAAATTGCCTTGATAATCCTTTGAGCGTTTCCAATGAAGATATAACATTGAGCATCCATTTTGATTACACGCTTGATATATTAGTGGTGAAGTCAGGCAACCGAATGCAAAGTGGTGTTTATCGAATTGGGACAAATGGAAACGGTTTACAATATCCACAATTAAAGTATTCTTTTTAAAATTATGTTACGCCATTTATTCATTTACTGTTTCGCTCTTCATGCTCTACTTGTCTCGTGCTATAACCACGAGAGCAAGCATCTAGCGCCAAATATTGAAATAGAAAGCAAGGAACTTAAAGATGCGATAATAGAATATGATAGTATTCTACATCATAATCCAGACTCTTTTGTTGGGGCTTCAAACTGTAATTATCTACTTACGGTATATGAGCATAATATAAACGATTCTGTAACAAAATATGTAATATCGTTCTGCCTTGATACCTGGCATATGCAAGATAATCCCACATGGCTTGCTGATATAGGCGGCAAATATGTAGTAATATATCCATCAAATAACTATAGAGGGATATTCTCTACAAGCAAAGAACTTCATAGGGAGATAGCCCGAAGGTGGTTCCCCAAAGAGTACGAGGTCTTAATAAAAGAAAGACCTTTAGATTGCTCTGTCTTGAATGACAGCCCAAGTATGATATTGACATTCGTTAAGGGGGAACTTATTTCTAAGCGAATATCAAAAGGCATATAATAAGTTGAGACTTCTTCTGAAGTGGGTAAATAATTCCTGCTTGTGGCAGTCGCAAGGCATAACAGGCCATGCTGATGTGGTGTTTAGAAGAATTATGGGTCTCACATGCTTTTTCTAAAAAGTATTCAACTAAGCAAGTTAAAATGATTAGGTGTCATAGTTTATTATATACCCAGAAGAGGCTACTGCATTATTATATAAGCGATTATGAAAGAACGCTTTTGCCCTTGCAGGGCGTAGATACGATATATTGATTTACCCAGGGTGTCGCTACGCTCTGCCCTGGGCTATGGGCTGTTGCCCCTTCGGGGCGTGCTCCAAACGCTCATTCCCAAACATTTGGAACTTGTGTGGCTTTAATGAATACTGTGGAGGAAGTCCAACAAAGCCAACTAACAGAACATACCTTAAATCATTTATTAAAAACATGTAAACTATGGAACATCTGAGAAAGCTCGTTTATAGCGTTGCTCTCATTCTGTTCGTGTTCTCATCATGTGTATATGATTTTTGCTGCGACTACATTTTCACGAATGACACTGTGGGATAAAATCTGTGTTCAAGATAATATTATATACCCTGACTCATCATTTCTCATAAACTCTCATTAGTGTCCAATAAAAATGGACGAGTTAATTAATTTAATCAAATAGTCCCTTAAAAAGGGGATAATCGAGTTCTTTGACATCGTTGAAATTAGTCTTGTCGAACAGGTCACGCAAGTGCGCCTTGTCTG
>JADYUK010000041.1 GCA_021531755.1 Hoylesella loescheii | reverse complement strand
GGATAGGGGCGAGATAGGGGGACAAAGAGTGAGTTAGGGGTGAGGGATAGGGGAGCTTAGAGGTCGAGGAGACCATCAGGGATTTCCATAGTGATGGTGTGCTTGTCGGAGTCAATATCGCATATGAGGTCGTCAGGGGCGGGAATCAACGTTCCATCCTCCATCTCGAAGAGAATGTTCTCTGTCGTGTCGTCGACAGCCGCTATGGTGCCGATGGCTTTCCCGCTGTTGTTGTCTATCACCTCATATCCGACAAGCTCGGCATATGTCAGGTCGTGCTCCTCAGCCTCGGCGAGATGTCTCGGGAAGAGCACGTCGCATCCTGTCAGCTGGCGTGCCTTCTCTGCCGATGATATATCCTCAAACCTGACAAGGACAATCTCGTCGCTCTTGAAACGGTATTCTTCCATGAAGAACGGGACGAGGATGCCGTCGACCCTCAGTATGAGGTATGGTGTCGAGGTGCGGTCGAACACATCGTCGTCAACCTGTATCTGCACCTCGCCCTTTATCCCGTGTGGTTTCCCCACACGGCCTATGCGGTAAACGTCCTTCTCTTGTATCATTGGCGTATGATATTAGCGCCGAGGGCATTCAGGCGCTGCTCTATGTCCTGGTATCCGCGGTCAATCTGTGCTATGTTCGCTATGCGTGATGTTCCCTCTGCCGATAGCGCCGCTATGAGCAGTGCGATGCCGGCACGTATGTCAGGCGATGTCATGTTGCCAGCATGCAGACGCTTGTTGTGGTTCAGTCCTACCACGACAGCGCGGTGAGGGTCGCATAATATTATTTGCGCTCCCATGTCGATGAGCTTGTCGACGAAGAAGAGGCGTGACTCGAACATCTTCTGGTGGAACAGGACAGAGCCGTGGGCCTGTGTGGCGACGACAAGGAGGACACTGAGGAGGTCGGGGGTGAGGCCTGGCCAAGGAGCGTCGGCAAGAGTCATTATCGTGCCGTCCATGAATGAGTCGACGGTGTAGCTGTCATGATGGGGTATGAAGATGTCGTCGCCCATCTCTATGACATTGATGCCAAGGCGGCGGAATGTGTCGGGGATGATGCCAAGATGCTGTGTCGCAACGTTCTTTATCTGTATGCCGTTGCCTACCATGGCTGCCATGCCTATGAACGAGCCTACCTCTATCATGTCGGGCAGGACACGGTGTGTGCATCCATGAAGCGCCTTCGCCCCACGTATGCGGAGGAGATTGGAGCCGATGCCTGAGATATCAGCGCCCATAGCGTTGAGCATATGGCAGAGCTGCTGGATGTAGGGCTCGCAGGCGGCATTGTATATCGTCGTCTCGCCCGCTGCGAGCACTGACGCCATGATTATGTTCGCTGTGCCTGTCACAGAAGCCTCGTCGAGAAGCATGTAGCAGCCACGCAGCTTCTCGGCATGAAGCTGGTAGACATCCCTGCCCGGAACATGCTCGAAGGCAGCCCCGAGTTTGCTGAAGCCGAGGAAGTGGGTGTCAAGTCTGCGGCGCCCTATCTTGTCTCCGCCTGGCTTTGCCACTATGGCACGCCCGAAACGGCCGAGCAGAGGGCCTATCATAAGCACCGAGCCGCGCAGCGACGAGCATTTACGGACAAACTCATCGCTCTCAAGGAAGTCAAGGTTCAGACTGTCGGCCTGGAAGGTGTAGCTCGTGCGTGAGTGTCTCGTCACCCGCACACCGATATCTGTAAGCAGCGCGATGAGGTTGTTGACATCAAGGATATCAGGAATGTTGTCTATGCGTACTGGCTCTGAGGTGAGGAGCGTGGCGCAGATGACTTGCAGGGTCTCGTTCTTTGCGCCCTGCGGTGTTATGGTTCCTGTCAGTTGGCGTCCGCCTTCGATTATGAATGTGTCCATTATGGGGGTTGGTTGGGTTTTAGGCGTTCTGTTTTTCCGTTTCTTCTTTTTTTTATGCCTCGTGATGCGGTGATTGGGTGTCAGTCACCTGGGCTTCCCAGCCTCTTATGTTTGTCCAAGGGTCTGTCCTGTCGAGGAGGGGGGAGGGATACTGCTGGCGTGTCCCCGGTCTATGGTCAGCATAAGGCTGTAGCCGATGTGGGGCTCACGCAGAGAGGGGGCTGTGGTCATTTCTTCTTACCTTTCTTCTTGCCTTTCTGCTCAGCCTTCTTGTCCACCACGATAAACTCGAATGTGAAAGTGCTGGGGTCTATCTGTATCACACCATCCGTGAATCGTGCTATGTCTGATATCACACGCTCGTTGTCGGGCGACGCGTTGCCGTACATCATGAGGTCACGTTTCATCTGGTTTGCCACAAGGCGTGTCAGCTCGTCGCGCTCTTCTCCTGGCTCCATGGTCTTCAGGTGGTTTAGGGTGTGGAAGACGAGGCTGCCATAGTGCCTTACTGGTATGTTGCGCTTCGGGTAGGCTAACGGTGATGGCCTCTCGGCTATCTTCTCAGCTGTGGTGACATCATACGGATAGTCTATGTCGAGCTTGAAGTCAGACATTATGGCAAGATGGTCCCACAGCTTCTGCTTATAGTCTGCCTGGTGACGGAGAGAGGGATTGAGGAGCTCCATGGCGTAAACGATGTTCTCAGCGCACAGCTGGCGTTCCGCACGGTCCTCGATGCCTATGCAGTATTCCACCATCTGGTGTATGCTCCGTCCATACTCCGGCATGCGGAGTTTCTCACGCTGGGTGTTGTAGTCCAGTCCTTCAATATTCATTGGCGTATCGTGTTAGTGGGGGGTAATAATGGCGTTTCACATGTGTCGTGAAAGTGTTGTCGTGGCTGTGTCCTCTCTCTCTTTCTCCTATAGCAGCTTCTTGGGCTTCAAGGCCACAAAATCCTTCAGGTAGAACGGGACGAAGTATGCCACATCCTCTGTCTGCCCGTTCATCATGCGGCGCTCAGCCAGGGGGAACATGTTCTTAGCTAAAGGTTCTATGCCGGCTATGTAGTGAGCGTTGGGATGGTTTATAACATCCATACACTTTTCTGCTCCGTCTCCAAAGAAATAAACGGGGTGCTTGTCGAGCCATTCCTTGTATGTCTCTTCTGTCACGACATCAGCCTGTGTCTCCCTGACTGTGTGGAGCGCCCTGTCGTATACAGCAGAGTAGACCTCCATCCTGCGCGCGTCAATCATTGGGCAGAGGAGCGCGTCGTCTGGCAGGCTGTCATGGCGCAGCAATACCGGGACACACATTGTCTCCAGTGTAGGGACAGCAATGAGCGGGATGTCCAGCCCGTAGCATATTCCCTTGGCCATAGAGACACCTATGCGCAGACCGGTATACGACCCTGGCCCCATGCTGACCGCCACGGCGTCGACAGGGATGGCATGGCTGTCTGCAAAGCCCAGTGCCTCATCGACAAAAGAGCCAAGGCGCTCGTTGTGGTTGGGCCCTGTGCGGTCTATGTCGCTGTATATACACTTCCCGTCCTCGCTGACAGCGACAGAGCAAACACTTGTGCTCGTTTCTATATTTAATATACAAGACATGATTATTTTTCGTGTAAGCGCTTAAAATATCTGCAAATTTACTACTTTTTTCTTGAAAAATTTGTACTTTTGCATAAATTTAACGTACATCCATATAAAATGATACTATCAATGACGGGTTACGGCAAAGCGTCCGTGACGTTCGAGAACAAGAAAATCAATGTCGAGGTGAAGTCGCTTAACTCAAAAGCGCTTGACCTCTCGACACGTATTGCGCCGCTCTATCGAGAGAAAGAGATGGAGATACGCCAGATTATCTCCTCAACTCTGTATAGGGGAAAGATTGAGTTCAGTATCTGGGTTGATAAGGACGAGAAGGATTCAGCCACACCGATTAACGCTGATATGGTAGAGTATTACTACCAGCAGATAAATGAGATAGCCTATCATAAGGATATCTCTCTGGAACTCGACTGGGCTACTCTTCTGCGTATGCCTGATGTCATGACGAAGCAGGAGGTGGAAATCCTCTCTGAGGAGGAATGGCAGGTGGCACGTGGTGCCATCAACGAGGCACTGCGACAGCTCGTCGAGTTCAGGAAACAGGAGGGCGAGGCTCTGCAGCGCAAGTTCACAGAGAAGATTGACAATATCGCCGCTCTGCAGCGTGAGCTTGAGCCTTATGAGAAAAGCCGTGTGGAGAAGATAAGGCAGAGGATTGTGTCGCAGCTCGAAGCTATCCCTGATGTTGATTATGACAAGAACAGACTCGAGCAGGAGCTGATTTACTACATAGAGAAACTCGACATATCTGAGGAGAAGCAGAGGCTGACAAACCATCTGGGATACTTCCGCGACACGATGGCGCTTGACGAGCCGGTCGGGAAGAAGCTCGGGTTTATAGCCCAGGAGATGGGAAGGGAGATAAACACCACGGGCTCAAAGAGCAATCAGGCTGAGATGCAGAATATCGTGGTGAAGATGAAAGACGAGCTGGAGCAGATAAAGGAGCAGGTGCTTAATGCCCTGTGATGCCCTTCCATGCCGCCAATGCCCTTCCATGTCCCCAATGCCCTTCCGTGCCGCCCATGCTTTTTCAGCTGAATAAGCGGGGTGGGGGAGTGGCGCGGCATGGAGATGCCTTATTTTCCGGTGGGGAGACTTGTCCTGTGGAACCCTCTGGCCGCAGGGCGTGTGCTTTTTTTTGCCCCGACCCACCTTGACGTATATATACTATTGACAAAAATAATATTTTTTTCATGAATAAAGGAAAACTGTTGATATTCAGCGCACCGAGCGGAAGCGGAAAGTCAACATTGGTGCAGTGGCTTATGGCTGAACACCCTGAGCTGAACCTACACTTCTCTATATCATGCACGACACGCCAACCTCGTGGCACAGAGCGTGACGGAGTGGAATATTTCTTCCTGACGCCTGAGTCTTTCAGGGAGAGAATACAGCGTGACGAGTTCGTGGAGTATGAGGAGGTTTACGAGGATAAATATTATGGGACACTGAAATCCCAGGTGACAAGCCAGACTGACAGGGGAGAGAATGTCGTCTTCGATGTCGATGTGAAAGGCGGATGCAATATAAAGAGCCAGTATGGGGACAGGGCCCTCAGCGTGTTCATACAGCCACCGTCGCTCGACGAGCTGCGCCGCAGACTCGTCGGCCGGGCGACAGACTCGCCTGAGGTTATCGAGCAACGGCTCGCCAAGGCAGGATACGAGATGACATTCGCGCCACAGTTTGATGTCGTCATAGTCAATGACAATCTCGAGAAGGCAAAGGAGGAGACGCTGAAGACAGTAAGGGATTTCCTTGACTCGTGAGATAACCATACCTGAATGATGTTTGTCCTCGCTTTTATTGCTTGATGAGAAGAATCGGACTCTTTGGCGGAACATTCGACCCTGTACATAAAGCCCATATACGGCTGGCCGTCACATGCAGGGAAAAGCTCGGTCTTGATGAGGTGTGGCTCATGGTCTCGCCACAGAACCCATGGAAAAGCGGCTCGCAGATGACACCTGACCATCACCGCCTCATGATGGCGAGACTCGCCGTGGAAGAAGAGGACGGAATCGTCGCCTCAGACTACGAGCTCAACCTCCCGACACCGTCATATACATACAAGACACTGAGAAGTCTCCGGCACGATTTCCCCTCCGACACATTTGTCCTCCTCGTGGGGGGAGACAACTGGGCGGCTTTCGACAAATGGGCTGAATACCGTGAGATACTCGCACATCATACCATCGCCGTGTATCCCAGGCCGGGGAGCCCTGTCGTCACTCCCCACGCGCTCAGAGACATGGCCGTAGACCATGTCATTCTCGACGCACAGCAGATGGATATAAGCAGCAGCATGATACGCGGTAATATAGCCCGGGGGCATGATGTCACAGGGCTTCTCCCAGAAGCCGTAGAGAAATATATCCGCACGAATCACCTTTATGAGAAAAACAACCATATTGAGAGCCTTTAGCTCATTCCTGACACCAATAAGACGCAGCCCTGAGTTCTGCTTCTTCATGTACGCGCTGTTCATGGTCTCTGCCATCTGCACGGTCAATTACAGATGGAAGCAGGAACTGTATGACTATGCGTGGTGCGAGGCTTGGCTTTGGGTATACGCCTTCGCTTTGGTTCTCGCCTTCCTGCCGTCTGTTGTCCGCCGCATAGCACGCCCCGTGTTCTACATTGTCGCATACAGTGTCACGATTGCTGATGTGTACTGCTTCGTCAAGTTCGAGTCGGCCATAAACCCATCCATACTCATGCTTGTGGCTGAGACTGACCCGAGGGAGGCCAGCGAATTCTTCACGGCCTATCTGACGCCAGATGTCCTCTTTAGCAATGTGGGATGGGTTCTGCTTGTCATGCTGTTGCATATCGTGTGGACTGTGATGCGCCGCCTCGGCCTGCCGCGATGGCCCCGCCGCTGTCCGGCCTGCCATCTGCCACCATCTGCCGTCCTCCCAGCCGCCTCAGGAGCTCTTGTCCTCACGTCGCTTGTTGTCAGTGGGGTATTGAGCAGCCACAATCTGCGTGCTATGCATACGCTCATGACGCTTGACACGATAGGCAGTGTCGAGCACAAGCTGACGGAGAAGGATTGCGGACGACAGTTCATGTCCATGTACCGTATGGCTTTCAGTGTCTATGCCAACCATCTTACCGCACGCCAGGTGGTAATGCTGGGGAGAGTGGCGGAGGATGTGAGGGTGGACAGCTGCTCGTTCCGTTCGCCCGAGATAGTGTTCATCATCGGAGAGGCATACTGCAAACGCCACTCGCAGCTCTATGGCTATGACAGGCCGACAACACCACGGCAGATGGAGCTGCAGCGCCGGGGAGAGCTCATACCCTTCACGGATGTCGTCTCGCCATGGAACCTCACAAGCTATGTCTTCAAGCTTATGATGTCCACCTACGCTGTCGGAGACAAGGGCGACTGGTGTGACTATCCTCTCTTCTGCGAGGTGTTCCGCAATGCAGGCTATCATGTCACATTCCTCACCAATGAGTTCCTGCCACAGGCCAAGCAGCAGGTATTTGATTTCAGCGGTGGATTCTTCCTGAACGATCCTGACCTGTCAGCGAAGCAGTTTGACGACAGGAACGAGAAGTTGCATGTCTTTGACGAGGGACTCATATCTGACTACCGCGTCATACAGGAGGAGCACCGCCTTGCTGGTGACACGGTAAAGAAAGGACGCCTGACAATATTCCACCTCATAGGCCAACACCAGGACTACCGGATACGGTGTCCCAACTCCAGGAAGAGATTCACCCTCGCCGACTATGCTGACAGGACAGACCTCGTCAATCCACGCTGGAAACGCAATCTCTGCAATTATGACAACGCCACGCTCTACAACGATTCAATCGTGACAGCTATTACAGACCTCTTCCGTGACAAGGACGCCATTGTCATTTACATGCCTGACCACGGAGAAGAGGTGCATTCCCGAGAACTGCCACACTTCTCGGGACGTATGCACTCGACAAAGATAATAAAGAGACTTGCGCGAGAGGAATTTGAAATTCCTTTCTGGATATGGACATCGCGACAATACCGGCAGAACCATCCCGATGTGATGGAGGCTATACGCAGGGCTTCGTCGCTGCCTTATATGACTGACGCCATGCCACACATGCTCTTCTCGCTGGCCGGTATACACTGCCCGTATTATCGCCCTGACCTTGATATCCTGTCTCCACAGTACAATCCCCGCAGGCCGAGGATGCTGAAGAGACAAGCCGACTATGACGAGATAATGGGGAGATAGCTTGGGAGGATATAAGGATTGGTAGGCGTAGCTGGCCGTAATATATAGACCAAGATGGAGGGAAGGGGCTTGTACCCCCCCCACCATTCTCTCCCCCTCTCTCC
>JADYUK010000040.1 GCA_021531755.1 Hoylesella loescheii | reverse complement strand
GAACGAGGGGAACGGGGGAACGAGGGGAACGGGAGGAGCCAAAATAAGAACACTAAAGGCAGTAGATTAGTTTCCGATACATAGTTAATATAAGACAAAAACATGTTCAAAAGCTTGAAAATGTGCTACATTTGAAAGATTATGAAGAGAAAAATTTGCTTATGATGGAAAAAAGATTTAACTTTGCACGGTGATTTATGGCATATACAGAGATGCCATCACAAGGTTAAAAGATATAAGGATTAAACTTAAAAGAAGAAGAATGAAAAGAATCTTTACGCTTATAGCAGCTGTCATGACTGCCCTCGCAAGCATGGCAACAGACTACACAGACAAGCTCCAGGTGCTCGTAAACGGCAGCGGGGCGACACAGGAGGCGACAATAAGCCTCATAGAAGAGGGAGACGGCACAACAACCCTGATGCTTAACAACTTCTGTCTTGACGACGGTGCTGGCACAGTGATGCCTGTCGGCAATATCGTACTGAAGAATGTATCTGACGCTATCGCTCCGACAGCAGGCGAGAAGGCCTATGCGTTCAACGGCAAGATAACCATAGAGCCAGGAACTATGGAGGGCGTGGAAATGTGGCTGGGCCCTATGCTCGGTGAGGTTCCAGTAGAGCTGCGCGCAAGCCTGAAGGGCAGCAATCTCTACGCTGTGATAGACATCAATATGATGGAGTCACTCGGCCAGATAATCAATGTTGTCTTCGGCAGCCGTAACTACCAGATACCTAACTCAGGATTCGAGGATTTCCACAAAGCAGGCAAAGCCGACGAGCCAAACCACTGGCACTCATTCCAGTCAGCTACGGGTAGCCTCGCCAGCATGGTTACAGGCAATGTCCATCTGACAAAGAGCACAGATGTACGCCCTGGAACAAGCGGAGAGACAAGCGTGAAGCTCGTGCCAATAGAGATGAAGATTGTATTTGTAAAGATATGGGCCAACGGCACTATGACGACGGGACGCATGATAGCAGGGTCGACAACAGCTAAAGACCCTAAGAACCATGCTGAGACAGACATATCAGACACAGACAAGGATGCCAATGGCGACCCATTCTACACTCTCATGGACGGCCGTCCGGACGCTGTGAAGGTATGGGCAAAGACAAAGGTGAAATCAGGCGACGCGACAATAAGCGCTGTCATAACCGACGGAACATACTATCAGGACCCAGAGGACAAGACATATAATAATGTCTTCAGCAAGGCACAATCAGCTATCAACACCGGCGAGCAGTGGCAGGAGATTGTTGTCCCATTCAAGGAGAAGGGCAACAATGTGGAGCCAAAGGCTATCCTCGTGACTATATCAACGAATGGCACACCGGGAACAGGAGCGTCAGGAGACTATATCATTGTCGACGACCTGTCACTTGTGTACAACCCTGAGGCACAGTCGATAAAGTTCAACGGCAAGGAGATAGATGGTTTCTCGCCAACGACATACGAGTACACCATAGACGACACAGCTGACCCATCGAAGATTAGCGTGGAGGCAAAGGGTGTGACAAGCGTCACTCTCGGCGATGACAACAAGACTGTCACCGTTATCACATCGGGCGAGGACCTCAGCTCAACAGCGACATACACCATCCACTTCACCAAGTCGGCAACAACTCTGATAGAGAACATAGACAAGGGTGTGGCAGAGAAGAAGGTGACAGGACGCTATAATGCAGCAGGCCAGACAGTTGGCTCAAAGCAGAGGGGTATCATCATAACACGCTACTCTGATGGAAGCGTAGTAAAGTCGGTAAAGTAAACATAACAATATCGCTATAATCGTGAGGGGGACTGCATCCTGAGAATATCAGGCTGTGGTTCCCCTTTTCTTTATTGCTGTTGATGTGGTACGATGGTTTGCAGGCAGCTAATGTTGCATCAGAAAGTTCTGCAGAAGTAGGAAGGCTGTACAGAGATCTGCAGCAGCCAGGAAGGCAGGTCATTATCAATCATCCCGCCTGCATAATAAATAAAGCCGATATACTATGTTAGCATATTAATGAAAAGGCTGAGTTGTTACAGGAAAAGAATTAAGTATAAAATTTTCCTAAATCGTATAGGTATATATAAGAAAGAAAAGAAAAAATTATTATCTTTGCATAAGTTAGGCTACGTCTCGGCAATATTGAGCAAGCTCCATTGCGCTCAACTTGCACTAACATTGAATAAGTTAGACGGCGGTGCAGCATCTTATATATGAGGACATATCACGAACTTTATAACTTTTAAATCAAAAACACTATGGCAAATCCATTCTCTCTTGAAGGCAAGAATGCCTGGATTACTGGTGCATCATACGGCATCGGTTTCAATATCGCCAAGGCTTTTGTAGAAGCCGGCATTAAGACCATTATCTTCAACGACATCAACGAGGCAGCTCTGCAGCGCGGTCTTGACAACTACAAGGCAGCAGGAATAGAGAATGTCAAGGGCTATGTATGCGACGTGACAGACGAGGTAGCTATCAAGGCTCTCGTAGAGAAGATACACGAGGAAGTAGGACAGATAGACATCCTCGTCAACAACGCTGGAATAATCAAGCGCATCCCTATGCACGAGATGAAGCGTCAGGAGTTCCAGCAGGTTATAGACATCGACCTTGTTGCTCCATTTATCTGCGCGAGCGCTGTTCTTCCTGAGATGATGGAGCGCCGCGAGGGTAAGATTATCAATATCTGCTCTATGATGTCAGAGCTTGGCCGTGAGACTGTCAGCGCCTATGCAGCAGCAAAGGGCGGCCTGAAGATGCTCACACGTAATATCTGCTCTGAGTACGGCGAGTACAACATACAGTGTAACGGCATTGGCCCAGGCTACATCGCAACACCACAGACAGCCCCTCTTCGTGAGCGTCAGCCAGACGGCAGCCGTCACCCATTCGACTCATTCATCTGCGCAAAGACACCAGCAGGACGCTGGCTCGACCCATCAGAGCTTGGCGGCCCAGCAGTGTTCCTCGCATCAAAGGCATCAGACGCTGTCAACGGACATGTGCTCTATGTTGACGGTGGTATCCTCGCTTACATCGGCAAGCAGCCATAAGACATTCAACCTGACAGCAGAAAAACGTTGGGATGATGGCATAAGAAAATCAACCTGACAGCAGAAAAACGTCAGGATGATGGCATAATAAAATCGAGGCTACAAGCGGTATCAAGCTGCTTGTAGCCTCGATTGCGTTATGGGAGGGAGTCACATCACCTCACGACAATGTTAAGCCTCAGCGTGTGAGTCTTAGACTTGTCTATGCTGTGGCGCTTCAAGACACCTGGTCCACAGCTGCTGTTGCCTATGCCAAGGACGGCGGTATCGATACAGAGGACTGTATGGCCGGACTGTGGAAGATCATGGTCATGGCGCACTGAAGATATCTCCTGAGCCGTGAAAGGGAGAGCGGAGAAGGAGAAAGGCTCGCCAGAGGCTGTCACAGTGATGGTTTCTCCTTTAGCAGAAGAGAGTGTCAGGGCCGATGTCTCACGATGGTTGCCACAATCCTGCGGCACAGGATAATGCGCATACTCATCCGTGACGGACGATTTCCACCACCCTACCCTTGTCGAACGCCAACGGTCAGGGAATGTGTCCCATGGCCCGCGGCCGTAGTATTCGAGCTTTGAGAAATCACGTGGGAGAATAATCTGCATACCCATACGTGGCAATTCAGGGAGCACACCATGACATACATACTGCTGCTCAACGTCATAGGAGCCGTCGGTAAGAGGTTTCACTGTCGTTGTGACTATGATATGGCCCTCCTTGAAGCTGTACTTCTCTTCCCTGACAGTCATTGGGCGGTCAGGGCAAGAGGGATTCTCAGCTGTCATCTCTTTCAGGACAGATATCTCAGGCGATGCGATATTGTTACGTGTCCAGTCTTTCGCGAGCCAGTTACCAAACGACTTGTCGTTGTCGGTAGGAGCGCGGAAGAATGTCGCCCTTATCTCAGGCAGTGCCTTCCGGCCAGGCTTCAAGCCACGCACGGCCTTCTTCCTCACATCAGCAATTATCCGCTTTGTGTCCGCCTTGAGTGTTATCTGCTCACAAATGACTGTTGTCTGCTGACGTCGCCGCACAACAGAGATATCGAGGCGCACATCGCTGCCGCTGCCAGCCATCTCCCTTACTCTCGCTGTCAAGTCTCCCAGCTCAGTGCTGTCGCCTGGTGAGACATCGGGGAAAGAGACGGTGAAGGGTTTCTGCGGCTTCCCGTCGACGATAAAGCGTGCGGAGGCGACGAAAGCCTCCAGCCCGATATGATGGTTACGGTTTATGACGAAGAGCGCGCCATCGTCATGCATAGAGAACTGAACTGGAGAATAGACATGGCGTACCTCATGGTACTTGGCTGTCAGGGAGCGGTCACAGCGCACGACTCCGTTAAGGCAGAAGGCCTTCAGGTTAGGCTTGTCGTTGAAGTCGCCTCCGTAAAGCACCTTGCCATCGCGTATGATACCCTGGTCGACCCAGTCCCAGATGAATCCTCCGAGCATACGGGGATTGGAGTAAATCTCATCCCAGTACTCCTTGAAATTCCCCAAGGCGTTGCCCATGCAGTGGGCGTATTCAGATGTCAGGACAGGGCGTGTGTCTGTCACACCGTTGAGATATCCGCGCGAGAATTTCCACTCTCTCTTGGCTATTGCAAGCAGATGCTCCCATCGTGCATTCTCGGCGCGTTCCTTGTCAGAGCCCTCCGGGATGCCGGGGTTAAGATACTCGTCCATGACACGTGGGTAGAAGCGTGATATGACGTCGACACAAGGAGGGTCGGGGATGAATCCCTCACGCCATGTGGCAATGCTCCTGGAGTCAGCGGCGAGTCCGTCGGCCTTCAGCATAGCCTCCGCCTCGCCCTCTGTAGTGCCCTGTGCGCCCTCATAATGTACGAAGCGTGTTGGGTCGAACTCATGCAGCCAGCCAGCCATTGCGCTATGGTTAGCCCCGAAGCCGCTCTCATTGCCGAGGCTCCAGAAGACCACCGAGGGATGGTTCTTGTCACGCTCGGCGAGACGTATGACACGGTCCATCATAGCCGTGTTCCACGACGGGGTTGATGTCAGTTTGCCGCGCACGCCGTGATTCTCACAGTCAGCCTCGTCGAGGACATACATCCCGAGAGAGTCACAGAGGTCATAGAAGCGCGGATGGCTTGGATAATGAGCCGTGCGGACTGCATTGATATTGGCCTCTTTCATGAGGATAATGTCCTGAAGCATACGCTCGTATGATATCGCGTGAGCGGTATGGGGGTCGTGCTCGACACGGTTCACGCCACGGAAGCGCACCTGCTTCCCATTGACGAGGAACCGTCCGTCCTTTATCTCCAACTGTCTCATGCCCACACGCTGTGACGCTTGCTGCACGATGTGCCCAGAAGCGTCGAGGAGAGTGATGCGGAGCGAATAGAGATAAGGTGTCTCGGCTGTCCACTGGCGTGCATTCATGACAGGGATGGAGATGCGTCCGAACTTCATCCTTCCACGCTGTGGGAACCACTCGTTCATCACGGCAGCCTTGTTGTCAGCGTCAATTATCGGTGTGGCGGGGAGGGTGTCAGAGGTGGCGACATGGTTTCCCTCCGTGTCATACAGTGTTGCAAAGACAGAGAATCCGTCGCCCTTGCCACCGCCGAGGCTCTCCAACTGCGGGGTTATCTGCAACAGGAAATCGCGGTATGTATCGTCAGTGGCTATCGTGCGCACAGTGAAATCGCGTATATGGAGCTGTGGCGTATGGAACAGGGTGACATCACGGTGTATGCCGCCAAAGCGCCATCCGTCCTGGTCCTCAAGGTACGAGCCGTCGCTATACTTGTAGACTGTCAGGGTTATGGTGTTCTCCCCCTCTGTCAGGAAAGGGGTTATATCGAACTCTGAGGGTGAGTTGCTGCCCTGCGAGTAGCCTACGCGGCGGCCGTTGATATCGATATAGAAGGCCGACATAACACCATCAAAGCGTATGAAGGTGTGCCCGCCGTCGCGCCATGAGTCAGGGATGGTGAATGCCCGGCGGTACTCTCCCGTAGGGTTACGCTCGACGACTGTGGTATAACCCTCCTTCGGCTCTCCCATGACATAAGGCGGACAGACCTTGAAGGCATAGCCTGCCGAGGAGTAAATCGGTGTGCCAAAGCCGTTCACCTCCCAGTTTGCGGGGACATTGATAGTGGTCCATGATGCCGAGGAGATGGCCTCGGGGCGTGGTGCCCAGCGGAAACTCCATGTTCCATTGAGCGACAGATGGCTGTCGCCTGGCTGTGAGACGTAAGGCATGAACCAGCTGCGTGCCGGCCTGCGGTTTATCTGCACGACATGCTCATTCTCCCAGTCGTGGGCCAGCTGGGCGGATGAGAGCGTCGTGACGAATGAGAATAATATGACTAAAGCGTTCCTCATAATGCTATGAAAACTGATTATATCCCGCATCCCTGAATCTTCATAACGGTCTCTGGCAGGATGATGGGACTGGAAGATGGTTAATGGAAAGAACTCACTGCACCTCAAGATACTCAAACTCTACGCCCTTCAATGACTTTGTTGTCCCGGGCTGGAGGAGCTGTAGATGATAGTTGCCGGCGTTGATTTGAGTCCCCGTTGTGGTGCTGACGAGCTTGAACTTCTTTGGTGTCGTAGGGAAGAGGATGTCACGGTCGACAAGGATGCTGCCCTTCTCGTCAATGATTCTCATGCGTGCCGTCCTCGCCTCGCCGACATTCTTGTATCTGAACCGCAGTGCATACTCACGCGCTACGCCCGGCGTTATGCGGAACATTGTCTCCGCCTTGTCCTTTGTCCTCTGTCCAGTGACAGGAGTGTAGCGTGTCGCTGGGAATGCCTCGTCGTCAGCTGGAAGGAGATTCTTTGGGAGACGCTCCACCTTATCAGCGTTTATGGTGTCCCAGAAATTATCTTTCTTAGCCCTCAACGGAGCGACCGCTGCTGCCTGTGATGTTCCCTCGGGCAGTATCTGCCGCACAGCGATGGCAGAAATGACGGCCTGACCAGCCTTTGTCTCTGGGAAAGAGATGCGCAGATGGCCATCCTTGGCCTCGGCGATGACAGTCTTCTTCAGTGCTCCGGCATATCCAGCCTCAGCCCATATATCAAGGTCGGCAATGCGCACCGTACCATTTATTGCGACAGAGAAGAGACGCTGTCCCTCACAGTCAGTCTTCACGCCTCCACCTATACCGAGCCATGGCTCAGCGAAATACATCTCAACGGCATACTCTCCGTCAGGCAGAGGGAAATCGAATGCCAGCCTATGGCGGCCATATCGGAAGGTCTGGAAGAGCTGCCAGTCACGTGTGCCGTGGACAGGGACGGCGACTGACGACTGTGACGCCCTGACGAGCTGTGGGACATCGTCACGGCTTGAGGCGAAAGTCTCTCCCCAAGAATGTGAGAACGATGTGTCGTCGGCCTCCCAACGGTTGCCGTAAGAGTCGGTATAGGCGTTGCCACCACAGTTGAGGCGGACACAGTAAGCCCCCGTCTCTGGCTTCAGGATGTCACGGTTGTTATCGGCAGCCTGTGGCACGACAGCTGATGGCCCATACAGGGAGTCAAACCCTGGAGCCTCAGCGAGGCCCTCAAGGAGGATGATATCCTCAGCGACAGGTTTCCCATGTCGGTAGCCGACAGCACGCAGGACATTATACTCCACCTTGCGATGCTCCCAGAGCATGTGTGTTCCCGGCTTCCGTGCGTTACGTTTCCGTCCGAGGAAGACAGAGTTGTCGGCACTGTTATATAGCATCACGCTGTCACAGTTGCTGTATACGGCAATGTCTGTGCGCCGTGGTCCGGATGTCTTGAAGCGGTCAGCCCATGTGTGGGAGGCTATGTAGACCATAGGGTCTGTGTCAGGCGAGACATAGTTGGAGCGGTACATGAAGAAGGCGTCCGTCGGCTGTTCCCATACCGTTGTCAGTCCCTTGAAGTTTACCGGGCCTATCTTGTCAGCCATGCGCAGTGCTCCGTCGGGCTGCACACGTCCTGGGTTATCGTGTGTGGCGAATATCCACTGGAAGTGTCCGCATACGCTGTCAGCCGCCTCTTCTGCCAGCCTCACCTTTGTCTCGAGGAGGTCTGTCGCCCTTTCCTCGGTGTATGACTTGGAGACACGTATCGAGTCTAATGGTGCCTCAGTATGCAAACCGAGTGTGCGCCATGCCCCATACTCGCCGTTGAGGAGCTGTGACGGCTGTTTCAGTTCCTTGTCATAGTTGAGGGCTGTGCCGCCATATGTCCCGCTCCAGTTCTGTATGACATTCCAGTCAGAGCCCTCTCCTCCGTTACATGTTGTGACGAGGCGTCCGGCGAGTCCTGGTTGTGATGCGCATGTAGGGTCCATCTCGCGTATTATCGCTGTGCATTCCTCAGCGAAATCGCGTGGCAGGGTCGACTCGTTCTGCAATCCCCAGAGTATGATGCTCGGCGAGTTGCGGCGTTCTTTTATCCACTGGCGCATGAGCATCTTGAAATTCTCGCGGAACTGTGGTGTGTCATACCATATATGGGCTGAGAACTGGCTCCAGAAGAGCATACCCTCCCTGTCGAGAAGGCTTTGGTATAGGAGGTTGTGTGGCTGGTGGGCCTCACGGTAGGCGTTGAAGCCTGCCTGCCGTATGAGTCTCACGCGCGCCTTGATTTGCTCAGGCGAGAAGGCGTGTCCGCCTCCGAGGAGATGCTCATACTCACATGTTCCGTTGATGAAGAGGCGCTGTCCGTTGATGAAGAATCCCGGCGCAGCCCCCTCACGCAC